>LT629764.1:0-600000 GCA_900105225.1 Paenibacillaceae bacterium GAS479
AGCGGAGCCGCCAGCAGAGTCGCCTTCGACGATGAACAGTTCATTGCGCGTAGAGTCTTTGGATTGCGCTGGCGTCAGCTTGCCGCCGAGATTGGACGATTCGCTGCGCTTTTTGCCGCTGCGAATTTCCTCACGTGCTTTGCGAGCCGCCTCACGCGCCTTCGACGCTTGAATCGCTTTTTTGAGCAGCATCTGGCCGACTTGCGGATTCTCCTCCATGAAAACAGCCATTTTGTCCGCTACAACCGCATCCACGGCGCTGCGGGCACTGGAGCTGCCCAGCTGATCCTTCGTCTGACCGACGAACTCCACTTCAGACATCTTGATGTTGATGACGCACATCATGCCTTCGCGCAAGTCGCCGCCTTCGAGGTTTTTGTCCTTCTCCTTGAGCATCGCCGCACGCCGAGCGTAATCGTTGAGGATACGTGTGTAGGCCGTCTTGAAGCCGGTCTCATGCGTACCTCCGCCGCGTGTTGGAATCGAGTTGACGAAGCTGACAATCGTCTCGGTGTAGCCGTCATTGTATTGCAGGGCCACCTCAACCTCGATCTCGTCCTTCTCCGCGCTAAAATGAACCGCCTCATGAAGAACCGACTTCTCCTCGTTGAGGAACTCAACGAACTGTTTGGCGCCTCCCTCGTAGAAGTAGACGTTCTCATGTCCGCTCCGCTCATCCTTAAGGATTACTTTGAGTCCGGAGTTCAGGAACGCGATCTCCTGCAGCCGGTCGCCAAGCGTGTCGAAGTTCAGCGCAATATTACCGTGAAACACGCGGCTGTCCGGCTTAAAGGTTACCTTTGTGCCCGTCTGGCGCGTCGTACCCGTAACGACAAGTCCGGTGACAGGCTCACCTACATGCTCTTTGCCTTTTTTATCAACCCAGTACTCAAAGCGTTGTTTATGTATTTTGCCATCGCGGTAGATTTCCACCTCGAGCCATTCCGACAGAGCGTTGGTTACAGACGCACCAACCCCGTGCAAACCGCCGGATTTCTTGTATCCGCCGCCGCCAAACTTGCCGCCAGCATGCAGAATCGTAAATACGACCTGCGGTGTCGGGATGCCGCTTTTATGCATTCCGGTTGGAATGCCTCGGCCATTATCATGTACAGTCACCGATCCGTTTTTGTGCAGCGTCACACTGATTTCTGTACAGAACTTGGCCAGATGCTCATCGACCGCGTTATCTACAATTTCCCATACCAGGTGATGCAGGCCCGAGTTCGTTGTACTACCAATGTACATACCCGGGCGCTTGCGTACTGCGGTAAGTCCTTCTAGAATCTGGATGTCATCCGCATCATAGGAAGGGCCCTTCGCTGTATTTGCCGATTCGGTTGCGTAAAGGTCCAGATGTTCGGCCATACGCGTCCCCCTTTTCTCATTGCCCTAATTCCGACTGAGGGGCAGCACGGTGTGTCGTGCGACTCCCTCCGGGAACAACTCACGCTATTTTAATTCAATATATCCTGTTTCGTAAAGACACCGAACGACACGATGAGCGCGCCGAGCATCCAAATCCCAAGCACAGAAAGCGAGAAAACGATGTCCATGCCTGCAATCGGCGGAGGTGTTCCCTCCAAATAATCGGTCAAATCGATATTGACGGAGAAAATATATTTGGCCGTCTCCCAGGAGGAAGCCATGCCTGCCAAAATGCTGCCTGAGATGACAGCCGCCATCATCGTCACGATGCTTGCCGCCGTGCTGCGCACAAGCACCGACACCATAAGCGCCAAAATCGCAATTGTCATACAGGATACCCAAAATCAGGCCGCTCTGCATGATGACAAACTGCCACTGCGGTACCGGATGCACACCGCTGGCATCGATAGAACCGCTGTTGATGACGAAGCCAGTGAATACCGGCATGGTCCAGCCGCCATAACCGAATACTAATCCCGATATGAGATAACATACCGCACCCGTTGTAATAATAGCCAAGGAAACATATAGTGTCAGCGCGATTAGTTTGCTAAATAGAATTTTCCAACGCTTGACGGGCCGGGTTAACAGCATTTTGATTGTTCCACTTGTGCGCTCTCCGGAAACGAGATCGGAAGCAAGAGCCAGAATAAGCAGCGGGAAGAACAAGGATACGGAGCTTGCCATAAATTGCCGAGTAAAAGTTGCCGCATCCGGACTGTTCGGATTGACGTCATGATCGAGGTAATATTGCAGCTGCTGTACCTTGATGCGGTCGTACTTCTTCCATTCCTCCGGCATCCGGTCGCTTGCCAGCGTATTCTGCAAATCAGTGATCTGCTGCTGAATCTGGTTGCGCCAATCTTTGAAATTATCGGCATTTGTCTGCGACATCCGCATCTGAGCGTAGGTAAAGAGCGGAATTAACACTAACAGGATAAGAAGAATAACATAGAATCGCTTCTTTTTCCAAATTTTTAACGTCTCGTTCTGAATGAGCGGCAATATATCCATCATACTTGTCCATCCTCCGTCAGCTGCAGGAACAGCTCTTCCAGTGTCGGAGCGACACGCTGCACAGCAGTGATCGAGATCCCTCCGGCGACGAGCTTCTCAATAAGCTCTGGGATGAGGTCTTCACGGACTGTGCTCACAACAGCGCCGGGCAAATACGCAAGCGCGCTGTCATCCATCCGGTACTGACCTTCCTCATACAGCTTTACTTCAGGTTGCGCGGCTAGAATCCGGCGTGTCCCCTCTTGGTTATCCGTCTGCCAAAGCACGTAGGAACCCGCCTGGTCCACCAGCTCATCGACCCGTCCGACCGATAACACCCGGCCTCCACTGATGATGGCAACACGGTCACACATCAGTTGAATTTCACTGAGCAAATGGCTCGAGATGAACAGGCTTAGGCCCGTCTCGACAGCATACGGATGAACTCGCGTAGCTCCTTGATCCCCTTAGGATCGAGCCCGTTGGTCGGCTCGTCCAAAATGAGCAGCTTCGGACGACCTAGCAGCGCTTGAGCGATACCGAGACGTTGTCGCATGCCGAGCGAATAGGTGCCGACCTTTTCATGGATGCGCTCATCCAGTCTCACAATAGAGACAACTTCGGCAATCCGGGCTTTATCCACGCCTCTCAGCATCCGGGCAAACTGCTCAAGGTTCTCCCAACCGGTCAATAAGTATACATCTCCGGGTTTTCCACGATGCAGCCGACCTCGGCCAGCGCCTTCTCCGGATGCCGGGTTACGCTATGTCCGCCGATCAAAATTTCGCCTTCCGTCGGTTTGATCAGATCAACCAGCATACGAATCGTTGTCGTTTTACCGGAACCGTTTGGCCCTAGGAAGCCGAATATTTCGCCTGGATACACCTGAAAGCCGACCTCATGAATAATCCATTTGCGGCCAATCTTCTTTTTTAAACCCCGAACATCCAGTACAGGCTGCCCCGTCGTTTTATCCACACGGCCTTGCATAGCTTCAGAGAAGGCAGCAGGGGTTATTTTTGCACGTTCGCGCACGGGATAATCTATCGTCATGTTGCTACTCTCCTTTGCTCTCCTCATCCATATCGGCAATCCCTCTAAAAAGTTAATAATCAGGTTCAGAGCCTGAATGATCCGCTGGGCAATCCGTTGATATCCCTG
Organism: Paenibacillaceae bacterium GAS479; assembly: GCA_900105225.1. NCBI lineage: Bacteria > Bacillati > Bacillota > Bacilli > Caryophanales > Paenibacillaceae > Paenibacillaceae bacterium GAS479. The sequence continues at coordinate 3,586 of LT629764.1, forward strand.
TTGGTTAGGGTGGAATTGGTCAGAAGCTATATAATCCGCGGAGCGTTGCTGAAAAAGATCCATGATCGGCACGAGCACCGCTCGTTCATCCGTGCCAAGAATTTCATATGCTTCATCATTCCATTGTTGCACAGCCGCGCTGCCTCCCCGCAGCTCGGGAATGTCGTAAAACGGATTATAAAGTCCAGTGTAGACCCAAAGTGGCATCGGGGATTGATCTGACGGATCTTCGTAATAACGCTGCGCAGGGAATCCGCGGCCGATGGAATAGTTGCTTCAATCTCCTCGATGTCGATATCACCGGAGCCTCCATCTTCTCTCGCTTCCAGCACAGGCCGGAACAGATCATTGCCGCCGATCGTCAGCAAAATAAGATTTGCTTCCCGGATCGGGTATTCCAGTCCTTTGTCATTACGCAGCATTTCGTCAAGCTCAGCTGCCGTCAATCCGTTTACAGCCAAATTGTTGATCTGCTGCACCGGCTTTCCAGTCTCTTCGCCAAGCCGCTCCAACACCGTTTTTACATAACCGCGTCCGCTGTTGTCTCCAGTCCCTTTAGTTAAGGAGTCCCCCAGTGCGGTGACACGAATTTCCTCCGCCTGCTGGAAATTCCCTCCTGACTCCACTGACTTCACAGGTGCTTGCTCAGTCTGCTGTGCCGCAGGTGTCACTACAAGCAGATCATGCATCGCATAAGCAAAGCCCCCGGCCAGTAATAACGTTGATGCCAGCGCAGTCGTACCCAGGACACGCCATAATTTGCCGGATGGTATCATCTCTCTTCGGCTCCCCTTGCCAGTAAATTGTTAAACTTTAGTATAGGCATCATTCTTTTAAAAATAAGCCTTGCGACATCATTTTGCAAATAACAACAAAAAAAGAAGCAGACATAATGTCCGCTTCCAGTCTTGCTTTAATTGCATGTTCAAAAAGGTCGCCTTTCAGCATCGAGAAGGTTGTATGAACGGGAAGAAGGAGGAGCGGAAAGTAGGCAAACCTACATGAGCACCGGACTTCGAAGGTGAATACAAGATTCGATGTCGAGTTCTCTACCTGCTTTACATCGTGATCAATGGTGGCCTTTTTGAACAACCTCTTTAATTGTATTGGATGGATAAGGACTCTGCTGCCTCTCTCGCGGCAGCTCTTGCACTTTCTGTGTCTGAAGCTGTGCTTAACGCTACAGCCATGCGCCTGCCTTTGCGCGTCTCCGGCTTACCGAAAACTCGCACTTGGGTAGCGGGAACAGCCAGCGCTTGCTGGAGCCCAGTGATGCGGAAATCCTTGTGGTCACGGGTAGCCTTGAGCGTATGGCTAGCACCAGGCGACAGCAGACGCACGCCTGGGATCGGCAAGCCGAGAATGGCCCGCACATGCAGGGCGAACTCGGACAGATCCTGGGTGACCATCGTCACCATCCCTGTATCATGCGGACGAGGCGATACTTCACTAAACAAGACGCCTCGCTCAGTCAGAAACAACTCAACGCCGTAAAGGCCGTAGCCTCCCTAGCGCGTCCGTAATTGCCAGCGCGATCTCTTCCGCTTGACGCCGCTGCTGCTCGCTCATGGGATGCGGCTGCCAGGACTCTATGTAGTCGCCATCTTTTTGGACATGGCCGATCGGTTCGCAGAACACCGTGCCAGATACCGAACGGACGGTCAACAATGTAATTTCGGAATGAAATTGGACAAACCCTTCCACGATGACCCGTTTCTTTTTGGCGCGGCCGCCTTCCATCGCATAGCTCCAGCAGCTTGCAATCTCAGCCTCAGAGCCGCACACACTTTGGCCCTTGCCGGAGGAGCTCATTATCGGCTTGATGACGCAAGGCATGCCAAGCTCCATAACGGCATCCCTCATTTCCTCAAGCGAATCCGCAAACCGATATGAAGCGGTAGGCAGCCGCAACGTTTCAGCAGCGAGTCGGCGAATGCCTTCGCGGTCCATCGTCAGACGGGCAGCACGCGCTGTTGGCACGACTTTGAAGCCCTCCTGCTCAAGCTCAACGAGTGTGTTCGTGGCGATTGCTTCGATTTCCGGTACGATCAAATCAGGCTTTTCCCCGCAGGATCAGCTCACGCAGCTGCTCCGGATTAAGCATATCGATGACATAGGAACGATGTGCGACTTGCATGGCTGGAGCATCGGCGTAGCGATCTACGGCAACTGTCTCCACTCCGAGCCTCTGCGCCTCGATTATGACTTCCTTGCCGAGCTCTCCGGATCCTAGCAGCAGCATTTTGCGTGCTCCGGAGGAAAGCGGCGATCCATACGACATTATAGTACCCCCTGTTCTTCATAGCGGAATCTCTTTTTGCCAGATTAGGTTCATATCCGAACCTAACCCAGCATTCCAAATAATAGAATTCTCCTCATTTTGGACGGTGTCTATCGAAAAATCAAGTAATACGAATAGGTTTCCTTGACACGTATATTCCCTGACAGATATATTTTAGGCATGAAAACGATTTTCCAGGCGCTAGCCGAGCCAAACCGGCTACAGATCGTCGAGCTGCTCCGAACCGGCCCACTTGGGGTCGGCGAGATCGCCGAACGGCTGTCCATGAGTCAGCCGCAAACATCAAAACATTTGAAAGTTCTAAGCGAAGCCGGCTTGCTTCAGATGGAAGCGGCTGCCAATCGTCGCATCTACCGACTTTCGGCGGGCTCTTTTCAGGAGCTGGAGGCTTGGGCCTCTTCTTTCCGCCGCGATTGGGAGCAGCGTATGGATCGGCTAGATGATTATCTTAGCCGTCTGCAGGACGAGAAGTGAGACGCAGGCAGGCAAAATGAAGGGAAGACACGGCTCGTCGGCCGTTTGCAAGGGCTTATGCGTTATGCCGTCAGCGAAAGTGCAGTGTTATGCCGTCAGCTTGTACACAGGAAGTCGGCATCACAAAACTCGATCATTCATGCCCTAACGGAACTCAGAGGGCTTATTTCCCGTCAAACACAGGTTCAAGCCAGCTAACGGATCTGAGAAGCGTTATTTGGGTCAGGGATGATGATATTCCCAAGATAATACCGAAATAACGTCTGTCAGTTCCGTTACTCCTCAAAATCCTTCGATTTTACCGGAATAAGGCTTCTCAGTTCCGTTACGCATGGAGCTGCATGAATTCATGAAAAAATGAAGCTTAGAGCGCCTATGATCAAAACTATTTAGCTCCATCAGACCTATTGTAGCGACAACAGGAAACAATGCGGGGACGACTGAGATGCGAAAAAAGCCATCAGCTCTCCCCGAAAGCAAGCCTCGAAGTCGGTGGTTTTGCTTAGTCCACAATTTGCTAAAGAAGGCCGCAATAGCAGATAATCGAGAACAGGAGGAGGCTGAGCTTGGCTCAGTCTCCTCCTGTTTTGCTAACCCGCTTGTATTCATTTGTGTTGGAGGAGCTTTTGGGACCGCCCCTTTTGCAACCGAATCGATCCGGCCTAAGCGGACAAAAAGCGATATTGAGCTTCAATAAGCCCATAATAGGTGCCGCCATGTCGCATCAGCTCGTCGTGATTCCCCTGCTCCACGATATGACCATGGTCCATAACGACGATATTGTCGGCGTGACGGATCGTCGACAGACGATGCGCGATGATGAATGAGGTGCGGCCTGCGAGCAGTGTTTTGAGCGCTTCTTGAATCTTCAGCTCAGTCTCGGTATCGATGCTGGCTGTCGCCTCGTCGAGAATGAGAATGGCCGGATCTGCAAGCAGCGCCCGCGCAAAGCTGAGCAACTGCCGCTGGCCCATCGACAACACATTCCCCCGCTCCTGAACCTCCGTGTCATAACCGTCCGGAAGCGTCATGATGAAGTCATGCGCATGCACGGCCCGCGCCGCCATTTCGACCTCTTCATCCGTCGCGTTCAGTCGACCGAAGCGGATATTATCGCGGATTGTACCCGAGAAAATAAACGTGTCCTGCAGCACGATGCCGACCTGCGAGCGCAGGCTCTCAATCGTCACATCGCGGATGTCTTGTCCGTCGATGCGAACACTGCCCTCAACTGGATCATAAAACCGGCATAACAGGTTGATCATCGTACTTTTGCCGGAACCGGTATGGCCGACCAGTGCGATCGACTGTCCCGCTTTTACATCCAGCGAAATGCCCTTGAGCGCCGGACGTCCCTTTTCATACTCAAACACAATGTTGTCAAAGTTCACGTCGCCCTTGATGCCGGTCAGCATACGGGCGCGGCCGCTCTCCTCCACCGTCGGTTTTTTCGTCGATGAATTCAAAGATTCGCTCGGAAGAAGCCATCGCGACGAGCAACTGGTTATACATCTGGCCGAGCCGGTTGATCGGGTCCCAGAAGTTGCCGATGTAGTTGGCAAAGCCGACGAGCAGGCCAATGGTGATGACGCCTGTCTGGATCAGATGGGAGCCGTACCAGAACAGGATGAGCGTTCCGATCGCCGCCGTCACCTCAATGATCGGTCCGAACGTCTGGTTAAGCGCTGAAGCGCGGTCCCAGCTCTTTTTGTTAATCGTGTTCATATGGTCGAAAAACTTGTAGTTCTCTTTCTCTTGAACGTACGCTTGGGTCACCTTAATACCCTGAATGGCCTCATTCAGATGGGAGTTAATGCGAGATTGCTTGATGCGTACATCCTGCCAGGCAAAACGAATCCGCTTGCGCAGCGCGCCGGAGACGATAAACATGAGAGGTACAGTGATCATGACCGCAATGCCGAGCTGGAAATTCCAGATGAGCAAAATAAGGGCGATACCGATAAGCTGAACGCAGTCCATAAGCAAGTTGACTACGCCGTTGGTGAATAGATCCTGAAGCGAGTTGACGTCGTTGGTGACGCGTACAAGCACGGAGCCTGCAGGTCTTTTGTCAAAAAAGCGGAAGCTAAGCTTCTGGATATGCTCAAAAAGTTGCTGGCGCAGGTCGTAAATAACCTTCTGCCCGATAATGTTCGTATACTTGATGCGAATCGCATTAGCCGCCCACTGAATGATGTAAAGGACGAGCAAGATGCCTCCGAACATTAACAGTTTGCCCTTATTGCCACCGTTGTCAATGGCGTCATCGATGGCCAGAATAATAACGGCTGGCGCGGCCAAACGGGTCATCGTTCCAAGCAGCATCATCCCGATCATCGGAATGAGCTGTTTCTGATAAGGCTTCATATAGGACAGCAGTCGAATGACCTGTTTCCAGTTGAAAGGTTTTTCGATAATATCGTCATCCTGGTACTTAAAACGCTGACGCTGGGCCTCAGCCGCTTCGTTCATGGAAGCGCTCTGTGCTGAGTCTGCCCCGTCCGACTTCCCATTGCTGCGGCTGCTCATCAGGCCGTGCCTCCCCTCGTCAGCGACTCGCCATCATCATGCTGCGGGCGGTCGGCATACTGAATGTTATAAACTTCCTGGTAAGGACCTTTTTGACGGATAAGTTGATTATGTTTGCCGCGCTGCACGATTTTACCTTTATCGAGTACAAGAATCTCGTCAGCGTTCTTAAGCGAGCTGATGCGGTGAGCGATGATGAACGTTGTACGGCCTTTCATCAGCTCTTTGAAGCCGGCTTGAATCTCATGCTCCGTCTCCATATCAACAGCGCTTGTCGCATCGTCCAGTATGAGGATATGAGGGTTGCGAATTAGCGCTCTCGCGATGGCGATCCGCTGCTTCTGACCTCCGGAGAGGCCCATGCCGCGCTCGCCTACCAGCGTCTCGTACCCAAGCGGCAACTCCATGATGAAATCATGAGCTTTGGCCAGTTTGGCTGCACGTTCTATTTCCTCCGTTGATGCGTCCTTGTTAGCATAAGCGATGTTGTCGCGAATCGAGGCGGAGAAAAGGAATGTTTCCTGGAATACCGTAGCGATCTGGCTGCGTAAGCTCTGTACGTCCACGTTGCGGATGTCCAGGCCATCGACGGTAATTTTGCCGTGTTTGACGTTGTAGGTGTGCATGAGCAGTTGGATGATCGTGCTTTTGCCTGAGCCGGTGCCGCCAAGCAGGCCGATGACAGAGCCGGGGGCTGCATTAAAGCTAATATCGGTCAGCGCTGGTTCCTTGTCCGCATAGTTAAACGTGACGTTTTCGAAGCGGACATGGCCTTTGAAATATTTTTTATCCAATACAACAGCGTCTGGCACACTCTTGACATGCACGTATTGATTGAGCAGCTCCAGTACGCGTTCGCCGGATGCTTTGAATTGAGTGTAGTTGTTGATATGGAAGCCAATGCCCCACATCGGTCCGATAATGTACCAGATTAAGCTGAAAAATGCGACCAGTTCGCCGAGTGTGAGCGCATTATCTATAACTCGGAAACCTCCGGCAATAAGCAGGATGACTACGCTAAGGTTGGCAAGCAGCTCCATAACCGGAAAGTAACGCGCCCAAATTGTAGCTGCCCCGACCTGGTTCGTCTGGTAAGCCGTGCTGCGCACGGAAAATTTCTCCACTTCATGCGCTTCGCGAGCGAATGATTTTACGGTGCGTACACCGCTGACGTTTTCCTGCACCGCTGTTGTCATATGGCTGAGCGCTTGACGCATCTCGCGGAATGCAGGGTGGATATTCTTTTCGAAACGGAGGGCGGTGAAAATCAGCAGCGGCATTGCCGCCAGCGTAATGAGTGTAAGCTGCCAGTCCATGCTCATCATCATGATACCGCCGAACAGAACCATGAGGAACATGTTGAGAATCTGTGCAAAGCCGAAACCGATAAATTGACGGATTGCCTCCAAATCCGCTGTCAGACGGCTCATGAGGTCGCCGGTTTTGGCCGTGTCGTAGTAAGTATAGCTCAGCTCTTGCAGCTTGCCATAACTGGCATTGCGCAGCCGATAGGCGACCCGATTGCCAAGCCTGCCGCCAAAATAGCCGCTCAGGAAGTTCATGAAGCCTTTGAGCGAAACGACACAAACGACGATCAGCGACAAGACCGGCACGGGACCCCAGTTTTCCGGTTTAACAACATTGTCGATAAGATACCGCAGCAGGTTCGGATAGACCAGTCCCAGCGCGGTTGCGCTAGCCAGACACAGGATAGACGCGAAGATAAACTTCCGCTCCACCCAGTAAAATGGCTTAAGTTGCCTGAAAACCTCCAATTGAGCTCTCTCCCCCGTTAGTTAGGTTGGTTTGTCTGGCGATTTCTGGTGAACATGGACGTATGTTATCAGCATCCTGCGGGGGCGGCAAACGTCTTTAAAGGCCGTATTTCCAGTTTTCTGCGCTTCAGCGCGACTGGGGAAAGCTTGAGAGGGACTAATCTCTCATTCAACGCCAAATCGTCACGGATACGTCACATTCAGTCATTTTGCCGGATATAACGCGGAAAGTTTAAATTTTATTTTTTTTGAAAGGGGAAAAAACCAAGCCCATCCGGGGGATGGGCTTGGTTTTTGGTAGAGATAGTAGCGGGTGATGCGGCGGCTTTTCGCCGGTATGGCGGGTAGTGCGGCGGCTTGGGGCCGGTATGGCGGCTAGCCCCGGAAGCCAGGTTAGCGGCTTTGCCGCTGTAAGGCGGGTAGTGCGGCGGCTTGGGGCCGGTATGGCGGGTCGTGCGGCGGTTGACGCCGGTATGGCGGCTAGCCCCGGGAGCCGGGATCAGCGGCTTTGCCGCTGTAAGGCGGGTAGTGCGGCGGCTTGTCGCCGGTATGGCGGCTAGCCCCGGGAGCCGGGATCAGCGGCTTTGCCGCTGTAAGGCGGGTAGTGCGGCGGCTTGGGGCCGGTATGGCGGGTCGTGCGGCGGTTGACGCCGGTATGGCGGCTAGCCCCGGGAGCCAGGGTCAGCGGCTTTGCCGCTGTATGGCGGGTAATGCGGCGGCTTGGGGCCGGTATGACGGGTGATGCGGCGGCTTGTCGCCGGGATGGCGGGTAGCCCCAGGAGCCGCAATCAGCGGCTTTGCCGCTGTAAGGCGGGTAGTGCGGCGGCTTGGGGCCGGTATGACGGGTGATGCGGCGGCTTGTCGCCGGGATGGCGGGTTGCCCCGGGAGCCAGGTTAGCGGTTTTGCCGCTGCAAAGCGGATAGTGCGGCGGGTTGTATCTCATTTGAAGTGAAGCAAGTAGCTTTTGTTACTTGGTCGACGCGCCCCATGCTCTCTTGGAGCGAAGCAAGTAACTTTTGTTACTTGATCGACGCGCCCCATGCTCACTTGGAGTGAAGCAAGTAACTTTTCTTACTTGAACGACACGCCGATTCTCGCTTGGAGCAAAGCAAGTAGCTTTTGTTACTTGGTCGACGCGCCCCATGCTCACTTGGAGCGAAGCAAGTAACTTTTGTTACTTGAACGACGCGCCGATTCTCGCTTGGAGCGAAGCAAGTAACTTTTGTTACTTGATCGACGCGCCCCATGCTCACTTGGAGTGAAGCAAGTAACTTTTCTTACTTGAACGACACGCCGATTCTCGCTTGGAGCAAAGCAAGTAGCTTTTGTTACTTGGTCGACGCGCCCCATGCTCTCTTGGAGTGAAGCAAGTAACTTTTCTTACTTGAACAATGCGCCGATTCTCGCTTGGAGCGAAGCAAGTAACTTTTCTTACTTGAACGACGCGCCCCATGCTCTCTTGGAATGAAGCAAGTAACTTTTCTTACTTGAACAATGCGCCGCCGATGCTCTCTTGGAGCGAAGCAAGTAACTTTTGTTACTTGATCGACGCGCCCCCTGCTCACTTGGAGTGAAGCAAGTAACTTTTGTTACTTGAACGACACGCCGATTCTCGCTTGGAGCGAAGCAAGTAACTTTTGTTACTTGAACGACGCGCCGATTCTCGCTTGGAGCGAAGCAAGTAACTTTTGTTACTTGATCGACGCGCCCCATGCTCACTTGGAGTGAAGCAAGTAACTTTTCTTACTTGAACGACACGCCGATTCTCGCTTGGAGCAAAGCAAGTAGCTTTTGTTACTTGGTCGACGCGCCCCATGCTCTCTTGGAGTGAAGCAAGTAACTTTTCTTACTTGAACAATGCGCCGATTCTCGCTTGGAGCGAAGCAAGTAACTTTTCTTACTTGAACGACGCGCCCCATGCTCTCTTGGAATGAAGCAAGTAACTTTTCTTACTTGAACAATGCGCCGCCGATGCTCTCTTGGAGCGAAGCAAGTAACTTTTGTTACTTGAACGACACGCCGATTCTCGCTTGGAGCGAAGCAAGTAACTTTTGTTACTTGAACGACGCGCCGATTCTCACTTGGAGCGAAGCAAGTAACTTTTGTTACTTGAGCGACGCGCCGATGCTCTCTTGGAGCGAAGCAAGTAACTTTTCTTACTTGAACGACGCGCCCCATGCTCACTTGGAGCGAAGCAAGTAACTTTTCTTACTTGAACGACGCGCCTCTTGCTCTCTTGGAGCGAAGCAAGTAACTTTTCTTACTTGAACAATGCGCCGATGCTCGCTTGGAGCGAAGCAAGTAACTTTTGTTACTTGAACGAAGCGCCTCTTGCTCTCTTGGAGCGAAGCAAGTAACGCTTAGCCCGCCTCTTGCTGCAACTCAGCCAATCTAAAGCTCAGTTCACGAAGAGCCACGAGATTACCGCCCTCCTGCATAGAGGCGATGCGCCCATCTAAATCACGAGCGAATGCTCCGAGCAGCGTATCAGCTGCATCCTTTAAGCCACTATTCAAGCAAGTTGTGTAATGAGCCAGCCAAGCTGCGGAAGCTTCCTCCATCCAGCGACGGATGTCCGGAGCAAGCAGCTGCTCGAGCTCTTCGCGGAGCTTCTTTTTGCCATCGCCCTCGAAAAAGCTTCGCGGATTGCGGAACAAGCTGTACAGCCGCTTTCCGTCCACGGACGAAGTTTGCCACGCAGTAAGCTCCGGCGGCGCCCCAAAAGCTGATGCTTCCCACGGCGCATGCTGGAAACCAGGCAGCATTGAGGACAAGCGCTCAGCGGCAGCCTCGCTGCGTGTACGAATTAGGTTGCCTGAGGCCGTTTCTAGACGCAGCGTCGTCGCCAGCAATTCCTGCGAAAGCTCCATCTGCAGCATACGTTGCAATTCTAACCAGGACGTCCAGACGGAATGACGCAGATCGCGCCCGTCATCCTGTAGGCTCGAAGGGTTGAAAGCAAAGTTGTAAAAGTCACCAAAGCCAAACCAGATACGCTGCTGGATGTAGTGGAACAGCTCCCGCATCTCCTTCTCCAGCTCTGTATTCGGTGGAGCATCGACGATTTCGGCTCGGATGCGCAGCCCCTGCTCCCGCATCTCTTCCAGCTTGGCTCTTTGACGCTCCCGCGTATCGGCATCGCCCTCAGTGGCCTCGATCCAGCCTCCAATCGTCCTTGCGGCGCGATCCAGCTCACCGTCTGCAGCTTGCACGGCCAATCGGCCGAGTTCGTTTCGAGTGAAGCTTAGGAAGCTGTCCTCAAACGCCGGGATGCCGGATTGTGAAAGAACCTCCTCATCTCCGGTCTGCTTGCCCTTCAGGCCGAGCAGGCTGGAGACCGGGAATAACCTCGGGAAGCGGATGCCATGTTGCAGCAGATTGCTTCCCACATGCTTCAAAACATCGTTCAGCTCATCATCGGATGCGGCCAAATCGGCCGCGTTGACGAGGAAGAACATTTTATCCAATTCGAATTGATCCTTCACCCGGCCCAGTTGCATAAGGAACTGCCGATCCGCCTGGGAGAAAGCATGATTGTAATAAGTGACAAAAAGAATCGCATCGGCGTTCTTGATGTAGTTAAAGGCCACTCCCGTATGGCGGGCATTGACGGAATCCGCCCCCGGCGTATCGACGAGTACGATCCCCTGATCCGTTAGCGGCGAGCTGTAATACAGTTCGATCTCGCGAACGAAGCAGGAACGGCTTTCCTCAGCCACAAAGCGGCGATACTCCTCTTCTCCCACACTCAGCTCTTGCCCAAGCAGAGGAGCCAGCTCAGTCCAGCCGGATTCAGCTGCTTTGAGGAAACTGTAATGCGGCCTCCCAGCGGCATGGATGCCTTCTGGACGAAGTGCGGCGATGCGACGCAAAAGTACAGCTTCTTCGACGGTTGAAGCATCCTCGCCAAGCAAAGAAAGTGAGTAGCGCAAATCGTCCAGCAGCGCTTCTCGGCTTTTCATGCTGACGCGCGCCGTGCCATGCGGTTGTTCCGCCGTCGGCGCAAGTATGCGGTTGATCGCCGCCGTTGTCGGATTCGGCGATACGGGCAGTGCCCGCTCGCCGATGAGAGCATTGGCGAACGAGGATTTGCCCGCGCTGAATGCTCCGAACAGCGCGATCGTGAAGTTGCTCGCGCCAAGGCGCTCGGCGCGGGCGAGCATCGCGCTCGCGGCCGCGGCTAGCGCCGGCTGCGGCGCGAGCAGCTCCGCCGCGGCGCGCAGCCGCGCGGCAGCCGCGCGCTGCGGCGCAAGCGCGCCTGCGCTAGCGGCGCCTGCGCGCGCGCCGCTGGCGCCATGCGCCGCCGCAGGCGCAGCGCCGCCGCGTGCCGCGGCCACGCCTGCGGCTGGCGCTGCGGCTGCGCTCGCCTGCGCCTGCGCGGCTGCGCCGGCTCGCGCTGCGCGCTGCGGCGCCGGCAGTGCCGGCCGCTGCGCCGCTGCCGGCAGCAGCGCGCCCGCGCGCGCTTCGCGCTCGGCGGCGGCCGCCTCCAGCGCGCCAAGCCGCGCCAGCGCTGCGGCTTGGCCGCCGAGCGCGGCCAGCTCGCCGCGCGCCGCTTCCGCCGCGGCCGCATAGCGCGGCGCCGCCGCAGCCGCGAGCAAAGCTGCGGCCTGGAACGCGCCGCGCCTCAGCTGCGCCTTAATCTCCGCGGCAGCCTCGCGGCAATACACAAGCGTGTACTCGCCGCCGAATACCGCTCCGCTGCTCACGCGGGCCGCCAGCCAGGCCGCATCCGGCAGCCAGGCGAGCCCATCTTCAAGCTGCCGCTCCCACTGCTGGCGCTGCTCGCCCTGCAAACCTTCGCGATCTGCCGCTTTGCGCAGCAATTCGGTCAGATGCCAGGCTGCCTCGGCCTGCACCTGCCTTCCCAGCGCCTCCACTATAGCTGCGGCGCGACGTTCCTGCTCCGCAGCCGTTTTCGCGGCGGCGAACAACAGCCCCGCCTTAAAACCAGGCTTGCGGCTTTCCAAAAACGCCGCCGCTATATCGCGAATCGCCGCCGGCATAAGGTTGGCGTTGTCGAGCGTTTTGGATATATCCGCCTTCAACGCATCTTCAAGCTGTCTCGGTCCCGACTCTGCACCAGCAACCGTCGCTTGCAGCTCAGCCATCGACTGCTGGAGCTCCGCTCGCTGTTCCTGCGGACCAGCCTGCTCCTGCAGTTGCTCCCGCTCCATTTCCTCTTCCTCAAGCTTAAGACGCAGGAAGCTGCGCGTCAGATGCCGCAGTGAGGCGTCAACGCTCCATTGCGCCAGCTCCAGTCGCTGCCCTTCCAGCTCGGCGAGCAGCCGCTTCAGCTCCTCGAATTCGCTATAGGGATGATTCGGCTCCCGCAGCGACAAATACAGAATACCAGCAGGCTCCAAATGCCAGCTGCGGAAAGCTTCTTCCACGCTTTGTCTATACTCGGCAAAGGGAAGCTCTTCCTCACGGTGTTTATCGATTTGATTAACGATCAGGTACAGCGGTTTTCCCCAATCCTTCAGCCCTTTGGCGAACTCGAAGTTAATCTCCGATTGCACATGGTTGTAATCCATCACATAAAACACGACGTCGGCCAAATGCAAGGCCGATTCCGTTGCCATGCGATGAGCGTCATCTGTTGAATCGATGCCCGGCGTATCCAGCAGCAGCGTATGCCCCCCTAGTCCGGCAGCCGGATAGGTAATATCGACGCTACGGAACACTTCGCCGTTTTTGCAATAGTCCTCCAGCCGCAGCGGATCTGCTTCAAGTGTCGTCTCCTTACCGTCCACGATCGCTTGAATGACTGCTTTTGCCGGTTCTCCGCTGCGGATCGATACCACATTAGCGCTAGTCGGAATCGGACTGGAGGGCAGCAATGTGGCACCGCATAGCGCATTGACCAGCGTTGACTTTCCTGCCGAGAAATGCCCACAGAAAGCAACCGTCAGCAGCCCCGCTTCAAGCTTTTCCTCCAGCTGCTGCGAGCGCCCGGCGAGCTCCTCCGCTTTTTCCTCTACTAGCAAACCAGCGAGGCCGCGAGCCGCCCCCTGAAGACCAAGAAATGATTCTTTTTGCATAGTTGCCTGTTTCAACTGAAACACCTCTTTTTCTCTTCTCCCGTCCACCATGCGGAGTCCCGCAAACAACACAGCTTTGCCCAAGCAGTCACTACACGAACACTATTTCGGCCGCTGCCGGGCCCAACTTCTGCCCTTACTTTAGCTTCTGCTCTCACACTTGCTCCTGCTTCAGCTCTTTTTACCCTTGCCCTTAATCACGTCGGCTGGCGCTCAAGCCTTCCGTCCCTTCTTGGATGGCTCCCGTTTTAAATTATATATAATGAAAAACAGCCGTCCCCGGCGACAGGGACGGCTGTTGGCCGTGAGCTCAGACAAGGCCCGCATGTAGCGGGCACGCCATTAAACTAAATTGCTGGCGCTTCTTCTTCATCCTCGTCCGTCGGAATGCAGATTTCGAACACATTGCCATGTTGCAGAATCATAACGTTGCGTTTCTTCTCGCGCATAACGACAACTTCAGGCTTGATGCGCATGCGCTCAAGGTACTGGGCTGGCAGATCGCCGGAGCCGCTGACCGTTACGCCTTCGATGACGAGGTCTTCATTTTCACCTGGAGGGGATGTCATTACCTGCTCGTAAATATCCGAAAACAACGCAAAATCATTGGTGAATACGCTGATACATTTCATTGTCATCATCCTTCGCTTAAAGGTTGGAAGCGGCCCGTTTGGCAGGAGCTCCCTTTTTTTGTTTAGGTTTAGGCTCGGAAGCCACTTTCATACGTCGCTGTCCTTCTTTGCATAACTCGATCAGCGGACATACCTCACACTTGGGCTGCTGTGCCTTGCAATGATACCGCCCAAAAAAGATGAATCGGTGATGCGTCAGCGTCCATTCATCGCGTGGCACCCGCCGCATCAGCTTTTTCTCGACTTCAAGCACCGAATCATCGGGCTTCGCTAGACCAAGCCGCTTCGATACCCGATCTACATGAGTATCCACCGCGATTGCTGGCACGCCGAAAGCATTGCTGACAACTACATTGGCTGTTTTACGGCCAACACCGGGAAGCCCCGTCAGTTCTTCATGCGTAGAAGGAATCACTCCATCATATTGTTCCATCACAATCCGGCATAACTTCTGAATGTTGGCTGCCTTAGTGCGAAACAGACCGATACGGCGAATGTCCTGCTCCAGCTCGGACAGCTCCACCTTGAGATAATCCTCGGGCGAGCGGTATTTGCGAAACAGATCTGCTGTGACCCGATTGACTGTCTCATCCGTGCATTGAGCAGACAACAGCACCGCGATCGTCAGCTCGAACGGATTTGAATGGTTCAGCTCGCAGTGAGCGTCTGGAAACATCTCCGCCATCGTATCCAGAATGAACCGGATTTTATCCGAAGCCTTCATCGAAACGATCTCTCCCTAGTTGCACTATCGTTCAAAGTTTAACGAATCTACTCGCCCGGTGCAACCGAAAAAGCACTTATCGCTAAAAAAAGAAGCCCGTTTCGGGGCTCCTGTAATGAAAAGTTCATGATTACTTCTTTATTTTCCCTTGAGGAGCTTCCGGTTCGGGTCTCGCATCCGTTCGTTCCTCCCCTTCAATCGGCATCGCAATATTGCTATAACTTTGCTCAGGTTTAAAGCTCCCTAGCTCCTTACGCTTGCCTTCAGCGTCCATTGTGCCGTAATTAAACAATCCGCTCATAAAAAAATCATCGAAATAAACAGATCGTTTAAAGGCCGGCTTTGTCCCCCATTCCCGCTCCGCCACATCATCATACTGCCATTTAAGGATCGCCATGCCTTGTTCATTCACTTCATAATATCCGTAACTGTATCCCGCATCGTTAAAAATAAAACGGAGAGCCTCGCCTTCCGGAAAAATATAACCTCTGGAATGGTAGCCTTCACCGGATTCAGGCGCTGGGGCATCACCTTGAATTTTGGGCAGTCCCATCGCAACTAGCCGCGCCTTCGTAAGGTCTCCTTGCATAAGCGTCTCATATCTAGGTGTACGGACGATGACACGATTGTCTTCCGCAAAATACTTCACATATGCGCCAAGCGTCTCGCTTATAAAACGAATCGGGATATAGGTCAAGCCACCTTTGTTTACAACTGCTGCATCAATGGGAACTTTTTTGCCGTTGACGGTAGCTGTTTTTTCTCCCTCGCGTAATTCTACCTTAATACGATTATCTTTCGTGTGAAACATGACGATTCTCGTCTTCGGATCATAGGCAAAAACGATCCATTCCGGATCAGTCAGCGCCCGTAACTTGACCAAGGTTCTTTCATTTACTGTAATCGCGTTACCCTGTTGCTTCCCGTTTACGAAGACAGAAGGGGCTGCTGCATGTGCAAAAGTACTTGTGAAAATAAAACTACTACTAAGCAGAGCGGAGCCAACCAAAATTTTGATAAGTTTCGACCCCCAATTAAAATTCTTTTTCCCGCTCAACCTGTTTGAATGTAAAAAAAGCCCCAGCCCGAAGGCTGGAGCATCATGAACTTCAATCCCGATGGCGCTAGTGGAATGTTAGCCCTTCGCGACTTCCAAAACTTTGCCGCCGAATACGTACAACGTAATCGCGTCTCCATCTACAAGTGCGCTGAGCGCGATCGGCGCGCCCGCTGCCGTGATCACCGCCGTTTCGCTAACGGCGAAGCGGTAGTTGCTGTCGTTAAGCGAGCTGCGTTTGACGAGCAGCTGGCCATTTTCGAGCTTCCAGAAGCTGCGCTTCATGCCGCTGTTGTCCTCAATGACTACGGCACCATCGGCATTTTTCCGCACCTCGACGCGATCCCCAACAGCAATAGCGGTAGCCACGCTGCTAGTTGTGCCGTTCTTGATGATGGAGAAGCCGGTGCCAAGCGCTACCGTGCGACTTGAGCCGCCATATTCTTGGATCGTAACGGAGTCAGCAGCAACAGCCGTAACCTTACCGAAGCGAACCCCTACTTGCGTTAGAGCTGCAGGAGTTTGTCCCGCATACGTAACATTGACCGTCTGTCCAACGGCAAGTGAAGTGAACGGAATTGTCGCCCCGTCCTCGCCTTTCAGCGAGAGGTTGCCTGTGTTCAAGGCAATGCCGGTTCCGGAAGGGGGCTGCAGTCCAACTAGTTTGTTTGCAGCGTCAATCGTTGAGATTTTGAACTGCACATTCTGATGCACTTTCAGGCTGACGGCCTTCGTCTGATTGCTGTCGAGAGCAGCCGTCACCTTCATACCAACCTTAACATCGGCAAGCACAGCGCCAGTTTTACCATACCAGTCAACGGCGAGCGCATCAAAAGGCAACGTAACCGAAGTTCCATCCTCAAGTGAGAGAGCCAGCGTTTTTGTCGCCGTATTGAGCAATCCGATCGTCCCCGAATACTGGTAAACAAAACGGATAAGCACAGCATCGCTGCCGGAATAACCGACCGAGACGCGTTGACCTTGACGCAGCAGCGAAGCAGCCGTAGCAATCGGAACCTGCTGTCCGTTCAGCTCAACCTTCGTTTTGTCCGTCACCTGAAGAGCAACCAGCTTGCCGTTAGTTCCCTTGACAGTGAGAGCTTTCTGCTCCGCGCTATAACTGAGGATCTCAGCGCCCGTAAGCGTGCTAAGCGAGCGATTTTTAACGTTGATTTGGGTCACTTTGCCGGCAGCATCTAGCGTCAGCTCCAGCTGATCATCCTTGTACAGATCACTAAGTACCGGCCCATCAATGCCTGGGATGACAAGCACCACATTGTCGGCCAGATAACTGGACTGCAACTTGCCTCCTGACACATAGGTCAAAATATCCCCGGCATACGCGCTAAACGTACCGCTGGCAGCACGGACATTCGTATCGGTTACTTTCACAGATACAACTTGACTGTCCTTGACAACGTAGCTCACGCTGTCGCCCGCCTTCAACCCGGCCAGACCATCAGTCAGCGCCCGGCCATCCCAGCCGAGCACCACTACAGCTGCACCGACCGGCCATGTTTCTTCCGTTCCAGCTGCAGTTTTAACTGTCAGCAATCCGCTCGCCGCTGCGGACACAGTACCAGTGCCTTCCTTGCTCACCGGAGCCGATTTGACGATTACCTCAAGAGCGGATGGTTTCTCGCGGAAAGTATCGGTCTTGACGATGACCTGACTGTCCGGCTTCAGATCGGTAAGCGCCAGCTTGGCGCCTTCCTGCGTTTTGATGTTAAGAGTGGAGTCATACGAAATATCGATCATCCGCTCACCGTCCCACAGCCAAATCGTATTCTGGGCTGGGGCTACGCGCGAGATGCTTCCTTCCGTCGATTTCACCTGTGGCTCAGAATCGGTCTGCTCCACAAAAAGGGCATCCGTTCCCCCGCCCAGCACTTGCACATGCGTGTACAGCTGGAGCTCGGAGGACGATTTGAGGGCGGCTTCGCTATCAAACTTGTAGAAACGGGCATCCGCAGCTAAGTTGAACGAGCGCATTCCGTCATCCGTGAAAATCGTAATCGTCGTGCCATTCACCGAAGTGAGCACGCCCCCTGTTTCACCGGGATAAGAAACCGGAGCCAGCGCTTGAGCGCGGCTGAACATTATCGCCGCCGAGGCGCGATTGACTGCCGCTAGCGGGTCGAACTTCTGTGCAGTGACACCTTTTACGAGTCCGAGCGATACACCCGCATTAATATATCCGACATAACCGCTGCTAATCGATTTTGCATCCTGGAAAGAAGAGCCCTTCGTTGCCAGCTCAAGGGCTACATCGTTTTTTCCAGCGGCTTTGACGATCAGCTTGGCGATCCACTCGCGAGAAGCCGTGGTGCCGCCCCACTCCTGCTTGGACTGCGCCTCTGCCGTTTTGAACTCCTCCGCTTGATTCAGCAAACCTAGCTTGAAGGCTAGAACAACGTAAGGTATGTAATATGTATTTACTTTAAACGTTTGCGGAAACACGACGGCCTGCTCAGCGTCAATCTCTTTTTCCTTGCCCATGAAACGCAGTGCCATGACAACGGCTTCCTGACGGCTCACTGACGCAGCCGGACGGAAATTCCCCTTGTCACCGACAATAATTCCTTGCAGTGCCAGCTTCATAATGCTGCGCTCAGCCCAGTGGCCAGTTTTGACATCGGCAAAAAACGATCCGGCTGCTGCAGTACCAACCGGTCCCCCTGACGAGGAAGAAGCCGCTGCATCTGCAGCGGCCGGTCCTCCAGCCAGGAGGGAGAGGGCGATCATACCCGTGGCGATTCTATAGGCTCTGGTGGACAGTGGCATCTTTTCGGCTCTCCCCTATGATTGGATTAATGTACGTTCATTTTGTAGCTTCGTAGGCGCTGCGCAGGATCGGGTGATCCAGCTCAACATGGCCCATCAAGCTATCTACGGCCTTGCCGTCCACAAGCAGATCCAGTGATTGAATCTCTTTGAACTGGAATGCCGTTTTTGCCATCGCTTCGAGCGCCAGTTCTTCGCCAGGGCCGCCGAGACGGGACTCGTCCGGAATCGTCATATCAACAGTCGCAGCTCCATCTAGCACCTTGACCGAGTTGAACGTTACTCCCTGCCATAAGGACTGGTTGCCTTCGCGGTCCCCGCCTGCGAGAGCTTGGAGAGCTGCGCGCAGCTTATCCTGCTCGTTAGTGAAGCTGATCTCCGTCTTCAGCTCTTTGAGAGCTGTCAGCTCGGAATCCGTCTGGTAGATGATGATTTCCAGCTTCGTCTTGTCCGTCTGGGATCCGTTTCCAACAGTCGTCCCTTCTCCAGCCCCCTCCCCTACCTGTGGTGAAGGTGAAGGCGAAGGAGAGGTGGAAGCAACAGCGGTGGGTGAAGGTGAAGGACTCGCCCCTCCGGAGCCGCTATCAAGCGACTCCTTCGCTCCACAGCCGGCAAGGGCGATTGTCACAGCGGCAGCGGCCAGCAGCGCCGCCAGCTTAGTTCTAGGCTGCTTCATGGCTAACTGTCGCCTCCTACAGGTTGAGATATTCCTTAATGCCATTCACAAGCGCCTGAGCGATTTCATTTTGCTTGGTCTCATTGAAAAGCACTGCTTCGTCCTTGGCATTGGTCAAAAACCCTGATTCCGTCAGTACAGCAGGCATTTTCGTTTTTTTGATAACAACGAACCCTGCAGTCTTGACCTTGCGGTCAGGAAGATCGGTGGCTCCAAGGAGATGCTTATGGATAATGTCGGCAAACGTTTTGCTGTCCGAACGATTATAGTACGTTTCCGTGCCGGAAGCGGAGGAACCCTTAAGCGCATTGGCGTGAATGGATAAGAATAAATCAGCATTCAGCCTATTGGCCATCGCCGCTCGCTCGTCCAAAGTAACAAAAGTATCATCTGAGCGGGTTAAGATCGGCTGGATACGAGGCTCCTTCTTGAGCAGCTCATTAACCTTCAGTGCAATGGCCAGGTTGAAGGATTTCTCCGTCTTGCCCGTTGCGCCTGACGTTCCTGGATCTTGTTGCCCATGGCCCGCATCGATTACAACTTTGAAAATTTTGTCGCCGGATGGCGTCGTCGGGTTCGGTGGAATCTGCTCAAGTGCATTTGTAATGCTGAGCTGAATCAAGCCTTCCGTCTTGGTGACCGTATACTGCGCGGCCCCCTGCAAATCCCATACAATCCTTACCGTGGAAGGCTTGTCCGAGTAATAAGAATAGCGCACCTTCGTCAACAGCGGGCCTTCCGTCACTAGCTCTCCCATCTTGGCCGTCGTGGCCGTAAAACCAGGAGAGAATGTCTCTTTAAACGCTGCTGCCGGAATGTCCAGCACAAGCCGATCCGGATTGGTCAAAATCTGAGGCTCGCCTACTGAGGCAATACCTTCATAAGCAATGTTCGTCGTGCCGATTCCGTCATAATCAATTGATGTAATCAGTGCCTGTGCGTCTGGAGGAACCGTACCTGTACCGGTATTGCCGCCGGTGTTTCCGCCGTTTCCAGTGTTACCGTTTGAACCGCCGCCAGGATTGGTGTTGCCGCCACCCGGCGTAGTGTTGCCGTTATCAGGGGGCGGGTTGCCCTCACCAGGCAATGTGCCGCCAGGTTCTGTGCCGTTGCCGCCGTCCGAGCCAGGATTAGTCGGCTCCTCTACAGTAGGCTGGAACAGATAGACTGATTTCGCCGGAGCATCATAATACACCTGCAGTCCCATGTTCTCGCTGACGAAACGCAGCGGAACCATCGTTGTGCTGGCAGATCCATTGCCGACAATCCTCGCTGGGGTTGCCAGACCGACCTTCGATCCGTTGACCTGGGCCGACTTGCTGCCGACAACGAGCTCGATCAGGCTGTCTCCATTATGTATGACTGCCTTTTTTGCCGCCTTGTCCCATGTGACATCAAAGCCCATCCCTTCGGCAACCGTACGAATCGGAATAAAAGTAGTACTCTTCTCGATTCTCGGCGCCGATGCCGACTGAAGCTCCAGGCCATTCAGGAACAGCTTGGGAGCTTTGCTCGCCGCGGATGAGACCGTAGCGAACATGGATAAAGTCACAACCACAAACAACAGCATTAAAACTACTTTCTTCATCATTCACCTCTAAAAACCGAATTCACCCGCTTCACCATGCCGGCGGCATCCACTATGGCAAAGTCAGGCAAATATTTAGACGCGAGTAAGCTCGAATAGTTGCGAAAAAAAGGGAACCTTGGCAACTTTTTTTGCGTATAGACGAGGTTGCCCTGACAAATTTGTCTATCTAGCAAATGTGGCACTATACAACCTTCTACCCTTGTCGCAACTTCGCTCCGCGTGCCATCATCCTTCCGATCCGCTCTTGCAGTCGAATTTCCTGATTTCCTTGGACATAGTCCGGTTAAAATTCGCCTGCAAATGCGACCACTGCCGTTTCTCCAGGACGATGGCTCGCTCCGCTCGTTCGACAACTAGATTAGTGCAACTTCCTCAAAGCTGGATAAATAGCACAAAAATCCCCTGAAGGATTTTTTCCATCAGGGGAACTACTACTTTTCCATCAAGGTTAAAGCAAGAAAACCCGCTTAATCTCGGCACTTCCCTTAACGCCTTCCGGCCATTTGAACTGGAGTTCGATTCCTTCCGGCGCCGTTACGGTCAGACTCATGATATCCTCATTCAAGCTCCACGCCACTTTAATCTCGCCTTGCCCAGGGAGAGGAACAGCGCCGCTGGCCCATCTAAGTCCGGCCGGTTCCGGTGCAATTTCCACCTTGTGCCAACCCGCATCCAACGGCCGAACACCGAGAATTTCCCGCCCCAGAAAATATCCAGGAGCCGCCGACCAGGCGTGGCAGTGGCTTCGCGTCAACATATCGGAGTTCGCTCGGTTCTCTTCAAAGCTTGGATACATCTCCCAA
The DNA here is from genome assembly GCA_900105225.1 of Paenibacillaceae bacterium GAS479. Classification (NCBI taxonomy): domain Bacteria; kingdom Bacillati; phylum Bacillota; class Bacilli; order Caryophanales; family Paenibacillaceae; species Paenibacillaceae bacterium GAS479. The sequence goes on from LT629764.1 coordinate 24,975, forward strand.
CAGGTCGTCGCCCCATGATCGATCATACGTCCATATTGCAGCCGGATGTCTTTTACGAGCAGATCGGATCGGCCAAGGTCAGCCAGCACCTCGTAATAGAAAAAGCTCATAAACGGGCTGCCGATCTGCGTCCACTCTACAGGCGGCTGAAGCACATGTCTCTCGAGCACGGCTTTTCGCTCGCCGTCTGCAACGGCGCAAAGACAAGCAATTACCTGAGTCTGCACGCTGAATCGTTCCGAGCGCCTGCCGTCCTCATGGATGCAGTCTAGATAAGCTTGACGCTCTTTATCCCACAGATGAAGGTTGATTGCGGTCCGCAGCACTTCGCTCCGCTCCTGCCACAGGGAGACTTGTTCCGGCTGCCCCGCTCTTTGCGCAAGTACTGCAGATAGCCTCATTGCCTTCATAAAGAACAGATTCTGATGTGTCACCACACCGCTGTTCGGCTGATCAATCGGCGCCCAGTCCAGTAGATTCCAGCTGCGGATATTCAGCAGACCTTTATCGTCAATGTGCTCGTAATACGCTTCCAATGCGCTTTGCACCAATGGCCAGATCGTTTTGGCGTAGTCACTGTCGTCCGTATGCTCCACGAACTCCTGGCAAGCGATCATCCAGAAAAAGGTCCAGTTCGGAATGACGCTGTTCCAGCCGCTCGGCACCTGATCCAAATAAAGCGGATTACGACTCCCTGAGCCGGGAACGAGATTCAGACAGCGTTTAACGATATCGGTCGCGCCGAACACATAATAGTTAACTAAAGCTTCATTCCGGGCGTCGCCGACCCAGAAAGTCTGCTCGTAGGCTGGGCAGTCGACAAAGGTATCCTCCATGCAGAGCTTGGTCGTGCGTCGGCTAATTTGCCAAATTTCATTCAGAAGCGAATCGGAACAGCGGAACTCCCCTCTTTGCGGCAACGGATACGAGCTTTGGTTCATATAGATTTCGTAGAGCTTGACGGGAGCGCTTGCTTGGCGCGCGGTTACGATCAGATAACGGCAGCCCCGACGCACTGGCGAGAGGTAGGACTGCCTGCCATCCCTACAGATATAACGAACGGTATTATCGAGTCCATACGTATGCTGCCGGTAGTCTCCTTCAATATGCTCAATCCCATATACGTCTAAAATCGTGCCGGCTGCTGCTTCCAGCTCAAAGCCGATATAACCCGAGCGTTGCTCTCCGAGATCAACGACAAATTCGCAATCAGCGCCCAATACAGGCAGAACCGCCGGTTCGGGAGCGGGAACGACCATTTGCTGCAGCTGCGCCGGAACTGCCAGAGGCCTTCTCGCAGTCTGCCACACACTGCTTCCGAATACGTCCTGATCGGTAAACAGTTTCGCATCCAACCCCCGTACCCAAGAATCAAGCCCGGGCAGGCTGCCCGGCATTTCACCGTCGCGCAGCCGGGTGTAAAGCGGATGATCGCCGAGCGGAGGATTATGCAGCCAATGCTGTGTCACCTCGGCTGATTCAAAAGGGCCGATTAGGACGAACGGAACTTCATTTTGCTTTGATTCGTCCCGGAGATTATTCGTCTTTGCGACAGTAGCGTCAATTGCCTCCGTAGCCCAAAGGGGACGACTTAACGTAAACGGAGCATCGGCGTCGATACCGAGATGCCAACTGCTTCCATGATCGTACCCGCACTCATTCTCAATGAGCAGCAGATACGATCCCGCTACCACTTCAAATACATCGTAGCGCTCTGGCTGCACGCCGTAGCTGCGCGCCGCCTTATTGCCGTCAAGCAGGACAACGCCGTCCGTTCCCGATGGAAAACCGACCGTTACGGAACAGGACTCCTCCACCTTCACTTGAACGGCGATAAAACCTTTATAAGCGACCGGATTGGCGCTCCATATGCTGTCAGGCAACATGATGGTTTTCAAATCTAATGCAGCCGCATAAGCAGGTGGGCGAACCTCGTGCAGGGATACGACAGCCGACGGATACACCTTTTCCTCCGTCAGGTAAGGAATGTCACGGGGGACGAGCTTTTTCCAAGGACCTTCGCCGATGCCCGCAACTTCCCTTGCAGCCTGCCAGAACATGCCTGGAGCTTCGAAACCAGTCACGTCCTCATCAACCATCCAGCGTTCCGGCAGCCCGCGTGCATCAATAACTTCGCCGAAAGCCTGCTGACAGGACATGCGGGGAGCTGAGGACTGTTGTCCCGGAAGACGGCTTGTCCACCAGGAATCGTCCGTAGCCAACACTACGCCGGATGAGCTATCCAGTTCAACAAGGAGAGCCCCTTGTCCTAATAAATAATAAAAGTTGGTCATGCCAAAATGCAGCACGAGCACGGCAATCGTATTGGGGCGTCCGGGAAGCAGCAAATGACCGATGTCATAGCTGTCATAGGATTGTTCCTCGGGCCAGGAACGGACCGGGCCGCGGCCGAGGAGCGTGCCGTTCACATACAGCACGTAACGCGAATCTGCACTTATGTGCAGCGCGGCTTCATCCAGTCCGTCCTCCGGGCAATCAAAGCTCCTTCGGAAACAACGCCACTCGTTGCGGGGACGATCTTCCTCTCCGCCCCATATCCATTTGGCTGACCATGTCCGGCCAGAATTCATGATGATCATCCTCTCTGCCTTATTCCACCTCATTGTACGCTCAACAATGTTTAAAAAAGGTGTTGATTCTGCCAAAAATGATGGCTATCCTGACATAAAGGAGGAGAGTGTATGGTTCGCACGGTAGTAGATGTAACACCGGCTTCACTTTTTTTCCATCCTGAGCTTCCCTATCATATCAACCGGGTGTCGGAGTCGTTCCATCTGCATCTACACCGCCATGAATTCGCGGAAATCAGCCTAGTTATGGAGGGAAAAGGGACGCATTATATCGGCAATTGCTCCATTGATGTATCACCAGGGGATTTATTTTTGCTGCCGATCGGCACGGAGCATGTGTTCCGCCCAAGATCCATAAAGGGCGCTGAGCCGCTTGTTATTAGCAACTTCATCTTTTTGCCGGAGCTGGCCGCGGCGGCCCTCGCTGGATTTCCCGGTATACAGCGGCTGGAGCGTGCCAGCAGAGGGCTGAATATGCTGCCATCCGACTGTGAACCCAACTGGGCTAAGCTTAAGGACACTAGAGGAGCTTACCGGGGACTGTTCGAGATGTGCTACGAGTTGCAGCACAGGCAAGACGAATACGCAGAGCCGATGCTTCACGCGTTGTTTGTGCAGCTACTGGCGGAAATTGACCGGGGTTTGGTGGAGGCGGAACGCTCTGACGGCGAGCCCGAATTCCTTGCAACCGCGCAGCACGGGGAAAACAAGCTGGAGAAGCTGTTGAAGCGACTGAAGCAGGACCCGGCTGAAGCGGCGCATGCAGAAAAGCTCGCATCCGAGATCGGCTGGAGCGTGCGTCATTTTCACCGCAAATTCAAGGAAGCGACGGGAAAAACGCTGGGAAATTATGTGCAGGACAGCCGTATCGAGCTTGCCTGCAGGCTTCTGCGAAACGGCGATAGCGTGCAGCTGACCGCCGAAAAATGCGGTTACTCGGACAGGGGATTTTTCACGCGTATTTTCACCCGTCACATGGGATTAACTCCGCGAGAGTATCGCAAACGAGGAGCTTTTGTATCCACACCCGCCTCTACTCCACTATACTGATAAGCTTTTGCAGCCCTCATTATGTTATAGCATTTAATTATCTTCTTTATTATTGCTTAATAATCGTTTCAAGTCCGTCGAGAAACCGTTCACTGTGATGGACAGCAACCTTCGACGTATAACTTTTTTAATGATGATCGGGCAGTTTTAGAGAAAATAACGTTTAAAATAGGAGAAGCGACTATGAAAAAAAGCAAGTTACCATTTGTTATTGCCATAGCTGCGGTGTCTGGTGGAGGAAAAACAACAATCTCGACACATCTCAATGACCAATTAGCCAACTCTAAAACACTGTTTTTTGACGATTACGATTTTGATGGTCCTGATGACATTATAGATTGGGTTGATACTGGGGCTAATTACGACGAATGGGATTTATCCCCACTTATAAAAGATTTAGAAACGTTGCTTACCGAACCTTTAGATTACATAGTGCTGGACTTTCCGTTTGCCTATAAGCACTCTAAAATGAGCAATTTCATTAATTGTACTGTCTTTATCGATACTCCATTGGATATTGCAATGGCACGTCGTGTTACAAGAGAGTTTAACAATAGTCCTGTTGAAAATATCATAATGAATATGAATAACTATATTTCACACGAAAGACGGGGTTATCTTGAGATGTTAAAAACGATAAAACCGAATTCTGACATTATTGTCGATGGAACTTTATTTATATCCGAAATTGTTTATTTTATAGCTCAGATTATAGAGCAAAAGGTTAAGATGATTGATTATAAGTAGTTGGGCTATGGGCTACTACAGAGGTTCTTGTGCAGAAACAGAAACTAAGATCTCCATGCGTAACCAAACTGAGAAGCCTTATTTCAGCAAAATGGAGGGTTTTCGAAGCGTAACGGAACTGAGAGACGCTATTGAGGGAATTTTCCAGCATTATCATGATTTTTGACCCAAATAACGCTTCTCATTTCCGTTAGATGATTCACAATCTGTGTTTGAGAGGGAATAAGCTCTCTCAGTCATGTTAGCCAGTAAATGAAAGTTTGGGCTCCGGCGATGCGAGTTTCTCTCGTGTATGAATGGTCGATCTGGTGAGCGTTAGATTCATTAGAATTCCATCTTCTTTCTTCGGCCCAGCACATGTAAAGCGTTAATGTCCTCGTAAGTCAAGATCACTTATCGGATTTAATTAAGATAGCACCGAAAAACTGCATTCCATTTCCCTTCCCCACAAATTTCCCGGCTGATGATACTGCATCTCCCCTCTTAGTTTTGGCTGGCAAAGGTAAACTCATTACATCTTTTTTAACGGAATAAGCAATATAATTGTTTATAAATGGAATGGACACAACTGTTAAAACAGGAGCAAGCAGTACAAGCGTTAAAATAATTTTAAAGATTTTTTTCAAGTTAACACCTCTCATACAAAACCCCCTTTTTACAATTTTAGGCACTGTGACTGTATAGAAGTTAAATATATGCAAATGTTTCAAAGGATTAACATTTCTTTCACCGCCATGACTGAGGAAAGCAAGAGCAATTGTCCATAAATAATAAAGTACTGGACTCCGAAAATTAAACAATTCCACAACAAAAAGCCCGCCGCGGATAGGTTCCGTAGGCGGGCTTCAGCAATACTATTTAAGCAAACGCGCCTTGGCGGCGCTCTTCATAAGCGGTGATAGCATCGGCATGTTTGAGCGTGAGGCCGATGTCGTCCAGCCCTTGCAGCAGGAACTGGCGGCGATGCTCGTCGAGCTCGATCTCGATGCGTAGGCCATGATCATCGGTCAGCAGGTTATTTTCCAGATCAACGGTCAGTTGGTAGCCTTCATGAGTCGCTGTGCGCTGGAACAAATCTTCAACTTGCTCTTCGCTCAGCTTGATCGGCAGGATGCCGTTCTTGAAGCAGTTGTTGTAGAAAATGTCCGCATAAGACGGAGCGATGACGACTTTGTAGCCGTAGTCCAAAATGGCCCAAGGTGCATGTTCACGGGAGGAGCCGCAGCCGAAGTTGGCACGGGAGATCAGGACGGAAGCGCCCTGATAACGCGGTTTGTTGGGCTCGAAGTTCGGGTTCACATTGCCCTCTTCGTCAAAACGCCACTCGAAGAACAGGAACTGGCCGAAGCCGCTGCGTTCGATGCGCTTGAGGAATTGCTTAGGAATGATTGCGTCGGTATCCACATTGACCCGATCGACAGGGGCTACGATGCCCGTATGTTTAACAAATGGTTCCATAATCGGTAGTGCTCCCTTCTGTATGAAGCTGCGATAAACCGCAGATTAGTTGGCTACTTTTTGTTTGATTTCCCAATCACGCACATCCGTGAAATGTCCCTTGATAGCTGCAGCAGCCGCCATAGCTGGGGATACGAGATGGGTACGCCCACCGCGGCCTTGACGGCCCTCGAAGTTACGGTTCGACGTTGATGCACAGCGCTGTCCAGGCTCCAGAACGTCTGGGTTCATCGCCAAGCACATAGAGCAGCCAGCCTCACGCCATTCAAAGCCCGCTTCCGTAAAGATGTGATCCAGGCCTTCTTTTTCCGCTTGCAGCTTGACGCGTCCAGATCCTGGAACAACGATTGCTGTTACACGGTTGCTGACTTTGTAGCCTCTAGCGATCTCGGCTGCGGCACGCAGATCTTCGATGCGGCCGTTCGTACAAGAGCCGATGAATACATAATCGATAGGAATCTGTGCCATCGGCGTACCGGGCTTCAGATCCATATATTCCAGCGCCTTCTCGGCTGCTTTACGCTCATTTTCTGTTGGCAGATCGGCCGGAGTCGGAACGACAGACGTAATATCTGTGCCCATGCCCGGGCTTGTGCCCCAGGTAACTTGCGGAATCAGGCTGTCGACATCGAATTCAAGTACAGTGTCATACTCGGCGCCTTCGTCGGAAGCCAGCTCGCTCCAAGCGAGGACTGCCGTGTCGAAGTCAGCTCCCTGAGGAGCGTATTCGCGGCCGCGCAAGTATTCGAATGTAGTGCTGTCCGGAGCGATAAGGCCTGCGCGAGCGCCGCCCTCGATGCTCATATTGCAGACGGTCATACGCTCTTCCATCGTCAGGGAACGAATCGACTCGCCAGTGTACTCAAGTACATAACCGGTCGCAAAATCCGTGCCATACTTGGCAATCAGACCAAGAATCATGTCTTTCGCCGTAACGCCCGGTTTGCGGGAACCGTTGAAGCGAATCTCCATCGTTTTTGCCCTTGACTGCTGCAGGCATTGAGTCGCCATTACATGCTCAACTTCGCTCGTGCCAATACCGAAAGCCAGCGCGCCGAAAGCACCATGCGTACTCGTATGGCTATCGCCACAAACGATCGTTTTGCCCGGCCAAGTGAGGCCGATCTCAGGACCCATAACGTGTACAACGCCTTGATCGATGTTATGAAGATCGAACAGCTTAACTCCAAAGTCTTCACAGTTTTTAGTCAGTGTGTCGACCTGCTGTTTGGAGATTGGATCCTTGATGTTGAAGCGATCCTTGGTCGGTACATTGTGGTCCATCGTCGCGAAAGTACGGTCCGGGCGGCGAATCCCACGGCCAGAAAGGCGAAGTCCCTCGAACGCCTGCGGCGAAGTAACCTCATGGACCAGATGCAGGTCAATATAGATGATGCTTGGCTTGCCTTCTTCTGCTTGAATAACGTGATTGTCCCAGATCTTCTCGAACATAGTACGCTTTTTCATGTGTATCACCTCGTATGAGTATCAGTTCAGTTCAGTTCAGTTCAGTTCAGTTCAGTTCAGTTCAGTTCAGTTCAGTTCAGTTCAGTTCAGTTCAGTTCAGTTCAGTTCAGTTCAGTTCAGTTCAGTTCAGTTCAGTTCAGTTCAGTTCAGTTCAGTTCAGTTCAGTTCAGTTCAGTTCAGTTCAGTTCAGTTCAGTTCAGTTCAGTTCAGTTCAGTTCAGTTCAGTTCAGTTCATAAACATTGTGTTCATTGTGTTGTCTGTCTTAAAATCCGAAATTGTGAACAAATAGTGAACCATTTGTGAAGAGACGGTTTATTAATCTGATACTAGAATACACGTTATATGTTGATTGTTCCAAGATATAATATCTATAATGGTTATAGCCTTATGCTATAAAGCTTATGTAAAGGAGCCAACTATGGAACTGCGCCAATTGCAATATGTCATTCACATCGCCAAAGAACTTAACTTCTCACGCGCTGCGGAGAAGCTTCATATCGCTCAACCTTCGCTCAGCCAACAGCTGTCCAAGCTAGAAAAAGAAATCGGTGTCCTGCTCGTGCGCCGCACGACCAACTCCGTGGAACTTACACATGCAGGAGAGGTTTTTGTAGATAAAGCTCAGTCCATTCTCGACAGTATCGAGCAACTCAAAACAGAGATGGAGGATATGGCGCAAATGCGGCGCGGCCGCCTCGTAATCGGCAGCCTGCCGATTACCGGTTCCCACATCCTGCCAATCGTGCTGCCTGAATTCGGTCTCCGCTATCCCGATATTGAGCTGGTACTCGTAGAGGACACAACCGCACATCTGGAGCAGCTGGCCGCCAGCGGCCAAACGGACATCAGTCTCCTATCGCTGCCGCTCATTGACTCTACGCTGATCTATCAGCCGTTGATTCGAGAGGAGATCACGCTTGCAGTCCCTCCTAATCATCCGCTTGCCGGTCGCACGGAGCCTGTGGCGCTTGAGTCCTTGCAGGACGAGCCGTTCATCGTACTCAAAAAAGGCCAAGGCTTCCGACAAATCGCCATCGACCTATGCGCCGGGGCTGGGTTTCAGCCGCGGATCGTTTTTGAGAGCAGCAATATTGAAACGGTGCAATCGCTCGTAGCTGCCGGCATGGGTGTGGCGTTCATCCCTCATATGATTGCGCATGGCAGACGCAGCGAGTTCACGCCGCATTTTTGCTCCCTTGTGGGCAAGCCATCCCGCACTCTCGTCATCGCCAGCCGCAAGGGACGTTACCTGTCCAAAGCGGCAGAAGTTTTTATCGAGACGATGAAAGCCGCCGTTAGCAAACATTACGGGCAAAACACCAACTAAAGACGATACAGCTGCGGCCGGCGATCTTCGAATACGGGGATACGGCCGCGCACCTCATCCACCAATGCCAGATCAATCTCCGCGGTCAGAATCTCTTCCTCCTCGCCGCCTTCGGCCAGCACTTCACCCCATGGATCAATAATCATCGAATGTCCAAAAAATTCAGTCTCACCGCTTATTCCAGTCCGGTTGCAGGCCACGACGTACATCTGATTTTCAATCGCCCTTGCGATAAGCAGCGACCGCCAATGATGCAGACGAGGTTTTGGCCACTCCGCAGGCACGAACAGCACTTTGGCACCCGCCAGCGCCAGCGTTCGAGCCAGCTCAGGGAAACGGATATCATAACAAATCATCATGCCAGCTTGGGATTCCTCCAGCGTGAACAGTCCGGGCTGCACACCTGCTGCCAGATGTTTCTCTTCCTCCATAAGCCGGAAAAGATGAATTTTAGAATATTCCCCAGCTAAACGCCCTTCCCGGTCGAAAGCGTACATCGTGTTGAACACTTTATCCTGTTTTTTCTCTGCAATGGAGCCGCCGATGGCATGAATGCCAGTCTCCCGACTGAATTCCGCAAGCATCGTGCGAGTGCGTTCCCCTTCAGGGTCCGCCAGTTCTCCAATGCGATTGAGTGCGTAACCCGTATTCCACATTTCTGGCAAAATAATGACGTCAGGCTTACTATCCGCTGATGCAGCCTCTTGCAATCGGCTCTGCACCCTTTGAAAATTGAGCTCCGGCTCTCCAGCATTTATATGGATTTGCAGCGCCGCCACGCGGAGCCCTCCGTTTTGTTTATTCATCTATTACAGCACCTTTCCCCGGCAAAATAACCGTGTAACATTTAATTGATCTAATCTTAACGTCTCATAGTGCGATGTCAAGATGGACAGGTTAAGGGTAGAGTCCCGGCTGCCCTGAGCAGCACGAAAGGAGCACTCCCCATGCCCAAACGCTTAAACCGTGCAGCCAGTTTTGCTGCCTTTTCCCTTGCTTTGACCTTTGTGTTCGCTGATTTACCGGAAGCTGGCGCCGCATCGAGTGTCTCCACTCTTGCGCCCGCTGCAATTAGTTCAAGTTCTTCAAGTCCAGTAGCAGGCGAAAACACTGACCTACCGCCTGTTTTTCTTCCGGCGAACATGGCCGAAGCTTTTGCGGCCTCTTCCGCTCCCCAAGCTGCGCACCGTCCGGTGCAGATTTTTGATATCCGCGTGGGTAAAGTCGTGCGTACACTCGACAATTCAGCGGAGTACCAACAGATGGCTAAAAGCTGGCTCGATTCTGCCGAAGGCCTTTCCGCGAATCTGTCTCCGGATGAAAAATGCGGATATGTCTTCCGCATACCACTCCAACAACCGTATGAGTTGCGCAAAGGCACCCTTACCTTTCAAGTCGAGGATGTGTTCCTTTTTTATTGTAAGGAGCGTGAACCAGAGCTGCTCGTATTCGATAAAAAGAAGAAGCCTTATCTACTGACGGCCAATCCGGACCTGACTCCCTTCTTCAATAAAACCGGTATCCAGCCTTGAATTACCGCTCTCATCCCGGCCTCTCGACAGCTTGACCTTCCTCTGATACCATGGGTGCAGAATGCTGGAAGGCCTATCGCATGAGCTGCGGACTTCTGCAAGGATGAGCAATGGAGTGATGACAAGATGAGTTATAGCCGCTTCAGCGGAACGGTGCCCGACATTGTACCCGCTAACCGGATGCAGGGGCTGCCGGAGCAGTTTTTCGCCAAACTGGTCGGTAAAGCCAACGCACAGGCTGCACGCGGCCGGGATGTAATCAACCTTGGCCAAGGCAACCCTGATACCCCGACGCCTGCGCATATCGTAGAGGTGATGCAGCAAGCGTCCGCGGACCCGAAATATCACCGTTATCCCCCTTTTCGCGGTTATCCTTTTTTAAAGGAAGCTGTGGCTAAGCGCTACAAGGAGGACTACAACGTTGACCTTGATCCGGAAACTGAGGTGGCTATTCTGTTCGGGGGAAAAACAGGGCTGATCGAGATCAGTCAGTGTTTGCTGAATCCAGGGGATCTATGCCTCGTGCCGGATCCCGGTTATCCCGACTACTGGTCCGGCGTGTCCCTCTCTGGAGGGCGGATGTCCTTCATGCCGCTGCGCGAGGAAAATAGTTTCCTGCCGGATTACGGAGCGATCAGCGATGCTGACCGCCGTGATGCTAAACTGATGTTTTTCAACTATCCGAACAATCCTACTGGCGCTGTAGCTACAGCGGAATTCTACCGTGAGACGGTAGAATTCGCTGCAACGAACGGAATCGTCGCGGCAAGCGACTTCGCCTACGGCGCGCTCGGCTTCAATGGGCAACGCCCCATCAGTTTCCTGGAAACTCCGGGAGCCAAAGAGGTTGGTGTTGAATTTTACACTCTTTCCAAAACGTATAATATGGCCGGCTGGCGAGTTGGTTTTGCGCTCGGTAATGCGAAGATTATTGAGCTGATCAACCTGATTCAAGACCATTATTTTTGCAGCCTATTCGGCGGCATTCAGGAAGCCGCAGCTGCCGCGCTGAACGGTTCGCAGCAATCGGTACGGGAGCTGGGCGCTAAATATGAGTCCCGACTGAATGCCCTGTTCCAAGAGCTGGATCGCATCGGCTGGAAAGCCGAGCGCCCGGGCGGCTCCTTCTTCTGCTGGCTGCCAGTGCCGGAAGGTTATACATCCGCAGAGTTCGCTGACCTCTTGCTGGAAAAAGCCGACGTTGTCGTCGCGCCAGGTATTGGTTTCGGCACCCACGGAGAAGGTTATGTACGGCTCGGCCTGCTTACCGATGAAGATCGACTGCGCGAGGCGATTGCGCGAATCGGGAAGCTCGGGTTGTTTGGCTCAATAGGATGAGGCTGTTCTCAGTAGCTTGAGTGCCCCAAAGCCTCAGGCTGCATCCGGGTTCCTTTACGGCTTTACAGTGATCGGGCGTCATGGTATGCTGGTTGCAATCGTAAAACGCAAGACGCTATGAAGGGAAATGCCAGACATCAGCGGCGCATCAGAGAGCAGTCTCCATTGGCTGGGAGAGACTGTAGTGCTAGCCGTCTGCACCCGTCCCGGAGCGCCCGGCGAGGAGCCGGACAGCGCCCTCTGTTACAAGGGCCCCGAGAGGGACGGCATTTGCCGTCCAAGTTTAAGGTGGTACCGCGGAAGCTGAAGCTTTCGTCCTTTAGAGGACGAAAGCTTTTTTTGTATGCTGACCCATTGCTCGGTGGAAAAAGTGAATCAGGAGTTGACAGTTAACATGAACGGACAAAGACGCATCGTCAAAATCGGGAGCAGCTCGCTTACGAGTCCCGAAGGCGGACTGAACAAAAAACAACTGGCGTTTTATGCCGCTGAATTGGCATCACTGCATCGGCAAGGCCATGAGGTGCTGCTTGTCACTTCCGGCGCAGTTGCGGCAGGCTTTAAAGTGATTGGTTACGAATCCAGGCCAAAGTTGCTGCATGAAAAGCAAGCAGCCGCCGCAGTCGGCCAGGCGCTGCTGATGCAGGCTTATCAGGAGGCGCTTGCCTCAGAAGGCATCCGCTGTGCGCAGCTGTTGCTAACGCGACCGGATTTTACGACACGGGGCCGCGGCCGCAATGCGATGATGACGATTGAAGAGCTGCTGCGCCAAGGCGTCATCCCGATTATCAACGAAAATGATACTGTTTCGACGGATGAGCTTAAATTTGGCGACAACGATATGCTCTCGGCGCTGGTCGCCAATTTGGTCGGGGCTGGGCAGCTCATTATTATTACAGATACCGACGGGCTGTATACCGCCGATCCGAGGTACGATCCCAATGCCCGCAAAATCGAGCGCGTTGAGGAAATTACCGGTGAGCTGATGAGTCATGCCGGCGGCGCTGGCACTAGCGTTGGTACCGGAGGCATGCGCTCCAAAATCGAAGCAGCCCGCATCGCCATGCGCGGCGGCGTACCGGCTTTCATTGGCCGTGTGCTGGAGCCGGGCGAGTTGCAGCTGGCCGCTGACGGACGCGGCAAAGGCACCTATTTTGATTCGCAGAAAAATCATCTTCCAGTCAAAAAACAATGGCTCGGCTTCCACTCCACACCAAGCGGCCAAGTTGCGGTTGATGAAGGCGCGGAGAAAGCGCTAGTAAACGGGGGCAAAAGTCTGCTGCCTGCAGGCGTAACTGAAATTAGCGGTGAATTCCATCCCGGCGATGTCGTCGAGGTAACGGATACAGCGGGCAAGCTGATCGGCCGCGGCATCGTTAACTATGCCGCCTGGCAGCTGCGTGCAGCGGCCGGCCTTAGCTCCGAGGAGGTCCGCAGACGGATCGAGGTCAATCGGATTGAAGTCATCCACCGCGATGAATGGATTACGCTGGCTTGACGCGGCATTTTGAACTCGATTAAAATCGATCGCCTGATGAACATAATGAACCCCATGAACACACGACGAGCACCATGATTAATGAGGAGGAACGATAGATGAACATCAATTCTACGTATGCATCGCCAAAAGCTGAAGCGGAAGACAAAGCGGCAAAAGCCAGAAAAGCAGCGGCGATCCTTGCTGTTCTCACAACGGAGCAGAAAAACGAAGCTCTTGAGCTCATTGCAGCCGCTCTCGTTCAGCGCACGCCGGAGTTGCTTGCAGCTAATGAAATCGATTTGCAGCGCGGCCGTGAGGGCGGTACTCCCGCTTCCCTACTGGATCGGCTGAAGCTCACGCCGGATCGCATCGTTGGCATCGCCGAGGGCGTGCGTCAGGTCATTGCTTTGCCCGACCCTGTTGGCAATACCTTGCAAAGCATCGAGCGTCCGAACGGCCTCCAGATTACTCAGGTGACAGTGCCTCTCGGCGTTATCGGTATGATTTATGAAGCACGGCCTAATGTTACCGTTGACGCAGCATCGCTTTGCTTGAAAACCGGCAACGCCGTTGTGCTCCGCGGCGGCAGCGCCGCACTGCAAACGAATCTCAAGCTGGTCGAAGTGTTGCGCGGCGCACTGGCAGGCTCAGCCCTGCCACCTGAAGCGCTACAGCTCATCGAGGACCCAAGCCGCGCTTCCGCTGATGCCATGCTAAAGCTGAATGGCTTGCTGGACGTCATCATTCCGCGCGGCGGCGCGGCTCTCATTCGCAACGTGATCGAGAACGCAACCGTGCCTGTCATTGAGACCGGTGCTGGAATCTGCCATACTTATGTCCATGGAGATGCGGATGTTGAGATGGCTCTCCCTATCGCGCTCAATGCCAAGGTGCAGCGGCCATCGGTTTGCAATTCAATGGAGACGTTGCTGCTCCACCGTGATTTTGCTGCCGCACATCTCCCCCATATAGCTGGCGCGATGAAGGAAGCTGGCGTTGAGCTGAAGGGCTGCGCGGAAACGGTTAAGCTTGCCGGAGATGCAGCACAATTTCAACTGGCGACCGAACAAGACTTTGCAACAGAATACAACGATTATATACTGAATATTCGCGTGGTGAGCAGCCTGGAGGAAGCGCTGGAACATATCGAGCGGTTCGGTACCCGTCACTCGGAATGCATCGTTACAGCCAGCGGCGAAGCCGCTTCGGCGTTCCTCGATCGCGTAGATGCCGCCGCCGTTTACCATAATGCTTCAACCCGTTTCACGGATGGTTTTGAGTTCGGCTACGGCGCGGAAATCGGCATCAGCACGCAGAAGCTGCATGCTCGCGGCCCAATGGGCTTGCCTGCACTCACTTCGACCAAGTACCGTATCCAAGGCAACGGCCAGATCCGGGGTTAACCGCTCTATTGAGTCGGCGAATTCGTCCCGTCCCGGATCACTTTTTCCAACGCTATTCAGCCCTAAGCGGCTTACCGCATATCAGACACAAGGAGGCACCCTATTCATGACTATGCATACTGCCGCAGACTCCGCTGCGGCTTCAGCTTCTCAAAACTCCCAGCTGCAGCAGCTGCGCTTCTGCTTCTACGGTGCAGGCTCAATGGCGGAAGCCGTTGCACGAGGAATGACCGAGCGTAAGTTATGTCCGCCCGAGCAAATCGGCATGTTCAATCGCAGCGGCGGTCCCCGTCTGGCTGAGCTTCGCTCTCGTTACGGCCTCACAACCGCAGAAACGCCCGAGGACAAAAAAAGTATGCTTAGCGAAGCCGACGTCATCATTCTGAGCATGAAGCCGAAGGACGCTGAGGAAGCCCTTCGCTCTGTAAGCAGCATTCTGCGAGAAGGCCAGTTAATCGTCTCCATGATTGCAGGCCTGTCTATCCGCACGATTCAGGCTTTGATCGGCAAGCAGCTACCGGTCGTCCGCACGATGCCGAACACTTCCTGTTCCATCGGTCTTGGTGCCACTGGCATCAGCTTCTCGCCGGATGTCAGTGTAGAGCAGCGCATGATCGGTGAGCAGCTATTTCGTTCGGTCGGCCTCACTGTGACGGTCGAGGAAAATCTTCTGGAGGCTGTTACCGGTGTTTCCGGCAGTGGCCCCGCCTATTTGTACTACATCATGGAATCCATGATTAAGGCCGGTGTTGAGCTTGGACTGGACAGCGCGTTATCTCGCGAGCTTACCGTGCAAACGATGCTTGGCGCCGCCGAGATGATGCGTGTAACGGGCGAGGAGCCTGCTGAGCTGCGCCGTCAGGTGACGAGTCCTGGCGGTACAACCCAAGCCGCAATTGCGCTCATGGAGGAGCATGAGGTCGGACTGCATTTCCGCAGCGGCATGAAGCGTTCTGCAGAGCGGGCGGCCGACATTGGACGCGAACTGGAAAGGAGTGTTCTTGGTGACCAACACGAATCTTAACGGATTAACCGGCATGTGCGTCGCGACATATCGCGTGCATGATGATGGGGCTGATTTTGCCAAAAAAGCTCTGTCCATCGCAGTTGGCCTAACAGTCGGCAGCTGGACCGATCTTCCTGAACTGCGCAAAGCAGAGATGGAAAAACATCTCGGCCGAGTGCTGTCAGTACAGGAGCATGCAGGCGACGGCTCTCCCGGGGGCCGCCACGCCGATATTCGCATTGCCTACCCGGACATCAACTTCAGCCGGGATATTCCGGCGCTGCTCGTAACGGTATTCGGCAAACTCTCGATGGACGGCCGCGTTAAGCTGATCGATCTTGACGTATCAGAAGGCTTCCAAAGCGCATTCCCCGGTCCGAAGTTCGGCATCCAGGGTGTGCGCGGCCTGCTCGGCGTCCATGATCGCCCGCTGCTGATGAGCATTTTCAAATCTGTTATCGGCCATGATCTTAAAGGGCTGGAAGAGCAATTCTACCAGCAGGCCCTAGGCGGAGTTGACCTAATTAAAGATGACGAGATTCTGTTCGAAAATGCCGAAACGGGCATCGATCGGCGTGTATCCGTCTGTATGGAAGCGGCCCGCAGAGCGTCGGAGCAGACGGGACAAAAGCTGCTCTACGCCGTCAATCTGACTGGCCCTACGAGCAAACTTGCCGATCAAGCTCGCCGCGCTATCGCGGAGGGCGCAAACGCACTGCTGTTCAATGTGCTCGCCTATGGTTACGATGCTCTGCATGAGCTGAGCGCCGACTCCACGATTAATGTGCCGATCGCAGCGCATCCAGCGCTGGCTGGCGCGTTTTATCCATCGCCGCATTACGGCATCGCCGCCCCGCTCTTGCTCGGCAAGCTGATGCGACTCGCTGGCGCGGATCTTGTGCTGTTCCCATCGCCATACGGCTCCGTCGTTATGCCAAAGGAAGAAAACTTGGCCATCCGCGAGGCATTGCTCGATGAAACTAGACCGTTGCGGACCAGTTTCCCTGTTCCTTCCGCTGGCATCCATCCTGGACTCGTGCCGCTGATTGTGCGCGATTTCGGTCTGGATTCCGTCGTTAATGCCGGCGGCGGCGTACATGGCCATCCCGGAGGCGCAGCCGCCGGCGGACAGGCATTCCGCCAAGCTATAACAGCGGCGATGAGCGGAGTTCCGCTTCAGCAAGCTGCAGCCGAGCCAGGCAATGAAGCACTGCGTGCAGCTGTGGAAGCTTGGGGCGTTCGCGAAGCTTAAGCAAATGCATTTACGAAAGAAGGCATAAAGGCATGAATCATGAATCAGTCCACGGAGGAGCAGCTGTACATACGGAGGTTTCCTCTGCGGCCAAAAAACGCGTTATCTTCTGCGACTTCGACGGAACGATAACCGAAAATGATAATATCATCGCAATTATTAAGCATTTCAACCCCGAGGGTTGGGAAACGCTTGTGAAAGATACGATTGAACAGAGAATGTCTATCCAACAAGGAGTGGGCGAATTGTTCCGCCTGCTCCCCACTTCCATGAAGGAAGAGGTCATCCGTTTCTCTATCAGCAATGCCGTTATTCGCGCTGGGTTCCAAGAGCTGCTGGACTATTGCCATGAGGAAGAGATCGAATTTTTCGTGACGAGCGGTGGCATTGACTTTTTTGTATATCCGCTGCTGCAGCCATTCGGTATTCCTCAAGATCATATCTATTGCAACCGTGCAGATTTTACCGGTGAGAGAATCGAGATTCTGTGGCCCCATTCCTGCGATGAGCATTGTCCAAATGGCGGCTGCGGCATGTGCAAAACAGCGGTCATACGCCGTTATCCGGCCGAGTCCTATGAACGGATTCTAATCGGCGACAGCATCACCGACTTCGAAGGCGCGAAGCTGGCCGATCAAGTGTACTCCCGCTCCCATCTTACGACCAAATGCCGTGAGCTCAACCTTCCACACCATGAATTCGCTACCTTCCATGATGTAGTGGCCAGCCTGAAGGAGCGCCAGCACTCCAAGAAAGAAGGGATTTAACATGTCATTTCAGGAATTCCAACCGAAGCTTGAGGAAAAACAGCGCGCATATGCCGAGCTGGCCGAGGTGAAAGAGCTATTCGCCTCTCGCGGCTGGTTCGCCGGGACAAGCGGTAATTTATCCGTGCGCGTTGGGGACTACAACCCGGGCAGCTTCCAGTTCGCCATTACAGCGAGTGGCAAGGATAAGTCCAAGCATACGCCTGAGGACTACCTGCTCGTCGACCAGAATGGCAAGCCTTGCGAGTCCACCGCACTGAAGCCCTCTGCCGAAACGTTGATCCATTGCGAAATTTATCGTTTGACTGGAGCAGGAGCTATTTTCCATATTCATTCCATCTTCAGCAATGTCATCTCGGAATGGTTCTGGGAGCGCCGCTCCGTGCCCGTCACTGGCGTTGAGCTGATCAAAGGACTCGGCATTTGGGAGGAAGAAGCTCATATCGAGATTCCCATCGTGCCTAACTTTGCCGATATTCCGCGCATCGTACCCGAAATTACCGATGTGCTGAACCCTCGCCTGCCAGGCGTGCTGCTGCGCAAACACGGCATTTATGCTTGGGGAGCAGATGCCTTTGAGGCAAAGCGTCACCTGGAATCGTTTGAATTCCTGTTTGAATACGTGTACCGCTGGGAGCTGCTGAACAAAGGCCGCGCTTAAATATCCCTACCGAACGGACGCACTTAATCGAAAACAAGCCGTCCTGGCGAAGATAACTTCGCTAGTGACGGCTTGTTTTATTTACTCCTTCATTCCTCTTCTTGTCTGCTTCTTCGCCCCATACAACTCCTCTACAACTACACATAGTCTGCTGCGCTGATTAGCCTTTCCACTCCCTCTTCCAGGCTTTTTTCCCCGAGCAGCGAGTAGCTGAGGCGAATCCAATTATCCATCTCTCCGTTTGGATCACAGATGCTGCCGGGTACAAAGGCAACGGACTGATCCAGGCCGCGAGCTAACAATAGCTCGGCCGATACGCCTTCAGGCAGCCGCACCCACAAATTCAATCCCCCGTCCGGACTTTCCCACTGCCAGCCAGACCGTGCCAAAACGCGTTCCATCGCCTCTTTGCGCAACCGCACAGCAAGCCGCAGCTTCACGATATGCTCCTGCATCCGGGCTGAGAAAAAGAAGGAGTGGAATATTTTCTGCCCGAGCAGCGGAGTTCCGGCATCGGACAGCGCTTTGAGCGGGAAGATTGCCTCCATGACGGAAGGACGTGCAAGAAGAAAAGAAATGCGGAGGCCAGGGGCGATATATTTGCTGTAGCTGCGAATATATACGACAAAACCTTCCGTGTCGTAATAGAACATTGGCGGTGGCGGAGGGTTATCGAAATAGAGATCATAATACACATCATCTTCGATCAAAATGCAGGAATAACGCTCCGCCAGCTCGATCAGCGCTTTTCGCTGATGGATCGGAACCGTATAACCGGTAGGGTTATGGAAAGTCGGATTCAGATAAAACATCCGGGGTTTTTCAAGCCGCATCAGCACCTCCACCCGCTCCATATCAAACCCTTCAGGGGTAAGCTCCACTGGAAGCATGCGAATTCCTTGCTGCTGAAAAATATCAATCGCTGGACTGTACGTTGGCCGCTCGACCATCACTTTATCCCCTGGTTTCATCAAAGCTCGGGATACGAGATCGATCGCTTGTGAAGAACCGGAAGTAACCATAATTTCATCCGCATTGACCTCAATCCCATATCGATCCTGGAAATATTCTGCCATCGCCTCCCTTAAGGAGAGATCACCCATTACGGTCGAGTATGTGCTCAGCACCATCGGGTGCTGATCCAGCACCTCTTTGGCGTGGCTGGCAAGAAAACGGTTCGGAAGAAGCGCGGGATCAAGCAGAGCCTCGGACATGCGATATTTCACAGGCATGCGGTGGATATCAGATAATCGGCTGCGATTGCGATACCCTGGTCTAGCGGCATATGCCCAGTGCTCTTCATGCCCTAGTTCAGAGTCTCCCTTGCCTGAGTCACGGCTTCTCACAAAATAACCGGATCGGTACTTGGCTTCCAGCAATCCCGCTTGTTCTAGCCGGTTGTACGCCTTCAGCACCGTTAATCGATGCACGCCTAGCCGTTCCGCCATAACGCGAACCGAAGGAACGCGCTCCCCTTCCTTCCATTCTCCAGTTCTTACTCCTTCCAGAACTGCCTGCTCAACCTTAAGCCTCATAGAACTCGACTCCGATTGGTTAAGATGTCCTTTCTCGATTTTACTTCCATGTTGTTCACGTTGTTCACGCTCTTCATCGGCTTCATGCTGTTCAATCGGTTCCAAAGCCCACCTTCTCTCCTGACAATCCATCCAGCCGCCATCTGGTCTAATCATAAACAATCTGTTCTATCTGTCAACTGATATGATGCGGGTTATAAGAAAGGGAGGCTGCAATATGGTTTGGTTCAATTATGTTCTTATGTGCGCTGTATTCGGCACCACATTCCTAGCCATTAAGATGGGCGTGGAAGCGGGGCTGCCGCCTTTTCTGTCGGCAGGCATTCGGTTTGTTGCGGCGGGGGGCATCCTTTTTGCATGGCTATGTTTAAGGGGCAAAACATCCCTCTCGCTGTTATGGCGCAAAGAAGTGCTGCTGATTGCAGCGGGCAGTACGTTTACGACGTTCTCAGCCTTGTACTGGGCGGAGCAGCATATTGAATCCGGCATGGCCGCCGTGCTGTCTGCTACCGGTCCAATTGTCATTATGCTCATGCAATCCTTAGCCATGAAACAGTCTACCACTCGATTGGACAAAATAGGCTGCGCTTTAGGCTTCATAGGTGTAATAGTGCTCATGCTGCCAAAACTGACAGGAGGCAGCGACACCTTATGGTTGATTGCCTGTGTGCTTGTTCTGCTCGCACAACTCGGTTATGGAGCCGGAAGTCTTTTGACGCGCCGAATGCTTCTGCGAGAACCGGAACTGTCCCCCGTTGTTTTAAACTCAGCGCAAATGATCGCCGGAGGAACCGGACTGCTCCTGATCTCTCTTTTCGCAGAAAATCCGTCCTCCGCATCGATCGATCCCCTGCCCGCAGCAGGCTCGTTGTTGTATCTAATTGTGGTCGGATCCATGCTTGGCCATAGCCTCTATGCCTGGTTGATTAAAGCAACTAACGCTTTTTTCCCTTCCACTTGGCTCTATGTATCGCCTATAATTGCTCTCAGTCTTGGCGCAATTATATTCCAAGAGCAAATAACTATTGTCTCCGTTGGCGGAAGCTTACTGGTGCTGGCAGGCATCGTAGCTCCGAAGCTGAAGGAAATAAAGGCAACTATTAATAAACCTGTCCCTTCCAAAAAAGCGGCTTAGATTCCGGCCCAGATACGAAGCTGTTGAGATGCATTCAGTTCCGCTTCGAATGTTTGGAGCTCCGAATTTTGCAGCTTCATGTTAGAAAGCATCTCCTCCAATATGGAGGCAAGATCCATTTCCCCAAAAGCGACGGCGATTTCGGCTCGTGCAGCGAGCAGTCTTGCATGCCCGATGCCGGATTCGTCCTTCGCCTCTTTTAAGTCTTTATCGAGCGTTTTGGCCGCAGCTCGATCATTGGCGTAAATATCGCGCAGAAACCAGACCTGGTTCAGAATTTCATCGGTGGGCGTAGCTTGAGGTCAAGAGCCAATGATCTCCGTCTCGGACTTCTGAGAACCGGTACGGAAATGTCTCGTCGCGACAATTTCAAAACCGATCGCCCTGTAGAAAGCGACGCTTTCATCAACATTTTCACTGGGCAGCATGAGTTCAATACTTATCGATGATGGCTCCATCTTCTCCATCCTCCAACATTGAATTTCTTCCAAATTAAAAGATCCAAATGTGCATATACATGCCCTTTTGGATCTTCTTTTTTTGGATGGATATTCGACGATTTCATTTAACGATAAAAGCCTGCTGACGGTTGTCAGCAGGCGGATCCGCAGTATGCAATGCAGCACAGGCATTCGCTTATGGCTGGTGCCATCGTCCTCCTACAAGCTTGCCTTAGGAGAACACCGCTTCACGCTTCGGAGCAGAAGCGATCGCATGCTGTGCATTCATCGCTTCAACGAGCATGAAGTTCGCCAGCTCCCCTTCCTTTGGCATTAAGCTGCCCTGTGAAATATGCAGATAGGTTTGTAGTAGTTCTTCATCCGTAATCCAGCCGTGCTTCTCAGCCAGTCTAGATCCTCTTGCGAGCAGATCTCCATTGCCAAAAGGACTCCATGAATCGAGAATATCATCACAGCCTACATGCACGCGTACACCTTCGGCAATGAGTTGGTCAACGCGCGGCATCGGACGGTCGATCGGAACGCTAGTTATAATCGAAACATCAGCGGCCCGCAGCTGCTGAGTAAGCTCAAGTGATTCCGATTCCGTCACTTGACCTAAGCAATAGGCATGGCTCACTGTGGAGCGTCCACCTTTATCGGCTTCAGCCGTCAAATCAGCCAAACGGCTGATCGTGTAAAGGCCCAGATGCCCAGGATCATGCAGATGCAGATCGATTCCAGCATTGAACTCAGCGCTAAGCTCAAACATCGCCTCAAGACTGCGGTCGACCTGCCGGTCAAGACCTGCCGGATCAACACCGCCGACATATTCCGCTCCTGCCCGCTTAAAAGACATTTCTCAATCCCGTATAGGCTTCCCGTTACGAGCGAAAGCCTTTCAAAAACTGTACGGCTGCGGCAATATCCTTCTCCGGCTGTGAGCCGACCTCGCGCTCAATCGTCAGGTAACCGGTGTATCCGATATCCTGCAGCGCTCTCAGATAGTTCGGCCAGTCTACCTTGCCCTCGCCAAGCGGCACCTCGCGGAAATCATCGCCTTCCTGAGCTTCAACCGCAAGCTTCTCATGGCTCATCGCTTCATGCTCGAAGCCGAGCATGCCATAAACTTTGCGAGGGTCCACATTTTCCTTGAGCTTAATACCGTCCTTGGCATGGGTGTGGACAATATAACTGCCCAATGTGTATACGCCTTGCACCGGGTCGTCGCCTGTCACCATGACCATATTGGCCGGATCAAAGTTGACGGACAGCCCGTTTGTGCTTAGCTTGTCGAGGAATTCTTTCAGATGCGCTGCACGCTCTGGACCTGTCTCAATCGCGAAGTAGGCGTTTTTGCTGCTTGCATAACGGCTGATCTCATCGCAAGCTTGCAGCATCGTTTGATAGATTTCACTGTTTTCATCATCTGGCACGATACCGATATGAGTAGTGACAATGTTACATCCCAAATCAAGCGCCAGATCTAGAATACGCTTGGATTTCTCGACCTTCCAGACGTTCTCTTTTTTATCCTGGAAGCCATGTCCTGCCAAATCACCTACGAGCGCGGAAATGGTAAGGCCGAGAGATTCGATGTATTCGCGGAGCTCCCTGCGGTTGGCCGCATCGAGACGGTCCGGGTCCATTTCACCATCTACAGCATAGATTTGTACGCCGTCTGCGCCGACTTCTTTCGCCTTGCGCAGCCCTTCACGAACGCCTACCTGGAAGCTGTCCACAATAACGCCGATCGGATTCATAATAGCCATATTAAAAACCGCCTTTACTCATAGTGTAAAATTACCGTTTCTCGATAGCGATGAATCTATAAAAGATGACTTAGGTTGCAGCACCGAAACCAGCTCCGATGAGCATATTCATCTGATAGTTCTATCTTAATAACCTATCGCCTAACGGACTAGAACTGCATTGCCGAGTAGTTGGATTTTTGTGCGGAACGTAGGCGGAGCGTAGTCAGAACGCAAGCAGGAGCCCGCCGCAGATGCGGACGAGCTCCTGTTAGAACAAATTCATTGGCGCTAGCTTCTTAGCCGACCGTTACCCATTCTCCGCGCTGATCAGCGGAGGCGATTTCGGCGCGTACAATGGCGATAGTGTCCTTCGTGCTTTGACCGTCCGCTTCTTCAATCGGCGTGCCGTTCAGCAGAGATTCTACGAAATACTTGATTTCGTAATAGTACCCCTGGTTATCCGACAGCTCTGCGACATAACCCGGAGCATCATTGGGATTCACGCGCAGCTGATTGTTGACGAACTGCAGATTACCATTTTGGAAAGTGACCCGGAAGCCCATCTCAAAGCCGAAATCGCCGTTCAGCGTCCAGTCCACCTGAGTGTGGATGACCGCTTCTTGCGGGTAACGATAATTCGTCGACACGATGTCATATCCGCTGCCTGGGATGACATTAACTGCATTCGTGGAAACAGCTTCCGGCTTGCCGAACAGCCAGTTAACAACATCGGTATCATGCACATGCATGTCCAGAAGAGCACCGCCGCCTTTATCCTTTTCGAGCACCCAAGGGCCCCAAGTCGGTGTCCCGCCGCCGCGGTAGAAATAAGCATAGGTTACTTTTCCGAGTGAACCTTCGTCGATTAGCTTTTTCAGCTCAACGTAGGCTGGCCAGAAGCGCAGGCATTGGCCGATCAGCAGCGATTTACCAGCTTGCTCAGCTGCCTGAATCATCGCGTCACACTCATCTGTATCCATCGCCATCGGCTTCTCGCATAATACATGCACGCCTGCTTCCAGGCATTGAACTGTCACCTGGCGGTGCAGGAAGGTTGGCAAAGTAATATCTACCGCGTCCAGATCCTCTTTTTCGAGCATCTCGGCAATGGAAGTATATTGGGCAAAAGCTGTCAAATCCACGACCGTACTGCCTGCGTCGAGATTGCCTCCGCCTCCGCCGCCCTGCAGCTTGACCGGGTCGGCGTCGCAGATTGCGACAACCTTAACCTGCACACCCTCCTGCTCCAGCCGCAAATAGTTTTCCAAATGGGCCCGTCCCATGAAGCCAAGTCCAATCATACCAATTCGAATCATTATCGTTTGCTCCTTCCGAGAATGGCATCCATTGCTGCCGAAGTGTTGTATACGATTTGAACGCTATGATGCGTATAAGGCGGGATCATCTCAGCCGTGACAAAGCTGTCATAGCCGATTGCTTCCAGTTCACGAACGACGGCCGGATAGTCCACATCACCGGCAAGCAGATCAACAAAGCCATGAAGTCCGCCAGCCGCGCGGCGGTAATCTTTAAAGTGCACTTTTTTGATGCGGGAGCCGAGAATTTGAATCCAATGCTCCGGATAACCGGAGTAAACGACGTTGCCTACATCGAAGTAGGAGCCGACATAATCGGAACCGACCGCATCGATGAAACCTCTCATCTCTAGCGGGGACAGCAGGAATTTGTTCCACACATTTTCAACACCGATGCTGACCTTGAGCTCCTCTGCTTCGGATGCCAGCTCCTGGAACGTCTCCAAGGCGCGTTCATAAGCTTTATCATAGGCGACTACCGGAGCATCAGGGATGAAATCAACACCGACTGCACCCGGCACAACCAGAATCGTATCCACTTCAAGAAGGGCTGCAAATTCGAGCTGTTTGCGGATGATATCCTTCGCCTTCGTGCGGGTAGCCTCGCTATCGCTCGTTGGCGGATAGGACCAGTACAAACCGCTCGCCAGGCTGGACAGCTCCAGGCCCGTATCGCGTGCAAGCTGCAAATAACCGAGAACTTCCTTTTCGCTGCTTTCCAGGCTAAGCTGACCGGTTTCCTCCAGAGCAAGCTCAATACCGTCGAATCCAGCGTCCTTGGCGATGGTGATGCTTTGCTCAACCGTAGTACCAGCCGGGAAGGACCATGCGTTAATTCCTTTTTTCATAAAATGCAGCCTCCTCTTCTATTTCCTAACGTTTATACCTTGGATTATAGACTGAAGAAAGCGTTTTGAATTTATCATTTTGGCCGCTGTTTTTGCATTTTCGTGGTACGATAGTGGCATAACGTCCTGATGGAGGAGAACCAAACATGAATTATATTCCATTACACCTTAAACAGGACTTACAAGTCGACGAATTAATTTCCTTGCATTATTTTGAATACCCAAAGGGCTTTTTGTTTGAGGGCGAGTCGCATGATTTTTGGGAGCTGTTATATGTGGATAAAGGCGAGGTAGAGGTGCGTGCTGACGACAGGCTGCTCGTTCTGCAGCAAGGCACCATCGTTTTCCATAAACCAGGGGAGTTCCATACGGTCCGAGTGGACAGCAAACATCGACCGCCTAACCTGATCGTCATCGCCTTCACCTGCTCCAGCCCGCTCATGGAGAAGCTTCACGACCGGGTGGACGTTCTTCAAGAAAGAGAGGTCGGTTGGCTGTCGATTCTGCTGCAAGAGGGCTTTGCGAGTTTCCTGCCGCCCTTCCATGACCCGCAAACTCACCAGATTCGGCGCAATCCTAATGCTCCGCCTACTTCGGAGCAAATGTTCCGGCTCTGTCTTGAGCTACTGCTAATCAGTCAGATTCGCAGCGCTGATGCTGCTGGGGGACGAGACAACAGGCGGGCAGCCACTCCGGCCATGCGCGCGGCGGGACAAGATACTATCGATAAGCTGAAAGCTTTTATGGGAGAGAAGCTCGGGGAGACGTTAACGCTAGAGGATCTATGCCAGGCGGCCCATCTCGGGCGCACCCGACTCAAAGAGCTGGTGCAGCTGCATAGCGGCATGGGGCCGATGGAGTTGTTCCGCCAGATGAAGCTGGAGGAAGCAAAGTCGATGATCCGCGAGCGCAGTTATAGCATGACGGAAATTTCAGCAAAGCTTGGTTATTCCAGCTTGCATTATTTTTCAAGGGACTTCAAACGAGCCACCGGCATGCCGCCTTCGGAGTATGCTCGCACAGTCGAAGCTCTGCTGGGATGAATATGCGTTAGATTGTGATTTTGAACATACGCTAGATCATCCCGCTTTGATCATCCGTTCCGATCAACCCTTTTCCAAGGAGGCCTCCTGAATCTTGAAGCGCTCTTATTGGCAGCAATGGGGAATTTGGATTTTGCCTTTATTCGTTGTGCTCGTGGCCGGATATGGCTACTTTACCGATTCTTCTATAAGCACCAGAGAGACTTTTGAATGGATGACCGATTACATTTCTCCATGGATCATCATTTTTTTACTACTAGTTCTGCTGCGCCGTAAGCGACGAGAGTAAGCCATTGTAGGGGAATTGCACTCCGGGAGGCTCTGCTTGTAGGGGTTGGTGTTAGAAAGAGACGGAGGAACGTCATGCTTCGCAATAATCTGTTATCACTAGCAGCGCATGCAATTGTACTTATCTTCAGCGGCCTGCTTAGTAGCATGGCAGGCCGACAGCCCCTGTGGATTTATTTCGTTGTCCTTCTCTCTTTTATCGGATATGCACTCTTTGGATATTTGTACATGCGTCCGATGCGGTCCAGCCTCCATAACTTCGTTTCCGTTTCGTTAGCGAGTCTAATCGGCTTACTAATCGGAGTGTATTGCTGGAATTTCCCAAGCCTGATGGGGTTTAATTGGATGATCTTTCTCTTTTACAATCTGTACGCTTTTTTGCTTGCTGATTTTGTTCCGTTTTCTCCTGAGCCCAAGTTGACGATTTGGTTTTTCATTGTTCCGAGTCTGTTCTTATGGATCGGTATGGGGCTGAGGCGGTCGTAAGCTAGAAAATATAAACGGGGCCGTCCTAATAGTCACTTATTAGATGACTTTCGGGACAGCCCCTTTGTGCTATTTTGAACTATCGTTCCTCGCTTAACCACTCCGCGCAATTAACTGCACGTAATTGTAGCTCATTATACAGCATCCCGGCATGGTAACCATCACAAACGGCATGATGGAATTGTCCTGATAACGGCAGCAGAATTTTTTCATCATGCT
Organism: Paenibacillaceae bacterium GAS479; assembly: GCA_900105225.1. NCBI lineage: Bacteria > Bacillati > Bacillota > Bacilli > Caryophanales > Paenibacillaceae > Paenibacillaceae bacterium GAS479. The sequence goes on from LT629764.1 coordinate 52,119, forward strand.
GAAAGTATTTCCCCATTGTAAAGATGGGTAGTAAATAGTTTCCCTCGTTGTAGATGTTCAGGTTAAAGCCAGTGAAGCTAACCCAAGGAATGCTAGAAATATTGAAAGTGTTAGGTGGTTGGTTAGTTTTAGCGACGAAATGTTTAACACTTCCGTATTTTTGCATATCATCAATATAACGACTGTAGAAATCGTTAAAATCTTCACCGTACAAAGTCCATATGCTTGAAAAAGTTTTGTCATCATCATGGAATACGGTAAAACTAGGAGACAAGCTATTCCAATACCCTAATGTCTCATCATTAAAACATGTGCGAAATTCATTGTGGCTGTTTACCACCGTAGTTATCATGTGAATCAGTGCTGGATACAGCTTTATCCCCCGACTCTTAAGTTCTTTCAATAGCAGGGAAATGTCAATGTTGGCAGTCATGCTGTAGGTGCATCTGACGTTATTTAAATAATGCTCAAAATAAGGTTTTCTATTCCAGTTATCCATGACAATCGGATTGAATTTCATTTAATATAACCTCCTAAAATGATTGCTCTTTCGTTTTAGGAGGTTAAATCCACTGCTTTAACCATATCCTCATCACAATCCTATATTAATATTTTACTGCCATTAAATTGACCCTTAATCCTGACAGCACTGTTCAAATTCGTTCCTTCAAGTAATTTTCATAATCCTCTAACCATACCTTCTCTATCCAAGCACCAGTATTATTTTGTGCGATGTAGTCAAATGCTTTTTTGGGACTAAGAATATTCATTATTTTAGGGCCATATTCAATAATTTTAGTCGTCATGTTTTCAAGCTGTGCCTTAATATGTTCAGCATCTCCAACGTCAGAATCACCGTAATAAATACCTTCACAAGGAATCCCTCTATTACCCCTAAGATAATTGATCGGGTTATAGTTAACCCTGAACAAACTCTCTTCCGTGAATTCGGATATTAAAAACCTGAATGGATAATTCATCGGTTCCTTAAGATATATATTGTTAGTTGATAACTTTAAGTAATCTCTAACAAAACTATGTCTGACACAAAAATTAAAATCTGATCCCTGTTCGCCTCTAAATGTACTCCGTATTAAAGCTGCAACCGTACTTCCTTTAGTGAGATATAAGCTGTGCCCTTTAGGGAAATACCCGTGCTCTCGAAGCTTTTTAGTGACAATCTCATCATATATAAAATTAAAATTTTCAGCATTCAAAATGATCACCTTTTACATTGAGATTCTCATAGACTGGCCCAAACGCCCACATGAAAAATCCCCTCCGGCCAACAGTGTTGAATTCATAATATCATGAACTCTTTTTTCACTGCCTACCGTAAGGGGATAATGTCATTACATAGAAATTATTCCGCCGGAGGAGTAAAGCTCCGACCTGCAAACTCGCTGTCCAGCATGTAGAAAGCGTTGCTGTCGGACTCGATCCGTCTCAACTTCTGGATGACGCTGTCGAACAGAGCCTCTTCCTCAACCTGCTCGTCGATGAACCATTTGAGGAAGTAGATCGTCGCATGCTCGCGCTCATCGAGAGCGAGGTCAGCCAGATGGTAGAAGTTCTTCGTGTTCTGCTGCTCATGGTGGTAGCCATGCTGAAATACATCCAACATCGAGGAGTATTCGTTTTTCGGCTCTGGCATCGACTGGAGGACAGCGCGGCGTCCACGATCATTGAGGAACTTGTAAATCTTCATCGCATGGAAGCGCTCCTCCTCCGCTTGCACGAGGAAGAAGTTAGAGAAGCCGTCCAAGCTCTCGCCAGAGCAATGGGCCGCCATCGCGAGGTACACATGAGCGGAATAAAATTCAAAGTTCATCTGATCGTTCAACGCTTTGGCCAAATTATCATTCATTGGAATTCCTCCTAAGAAGATGATTGCTTTTTGAGCACACGCTTAGCGAGCCCTTTGGGCTTCGTGGCGGATACCGTTCTACCCTTTATTACGGCAAAACATCGCTCTTTGCAAAGTCGGCAGCTGCCAAGACAATCCGACTTCTTGAGCTCCAGCCCGGGCTCGTCCTTCAGCTTTCGATAAGCGGACTTGGACATCAGCCTTAAATTCTTGCGGCAGAAGCGAACCTTCATGACGGCCAGCCTCCTTAGGCATGCCAGACTTACCGAACACGGAGGGGATCAGCCCTTTCCGCCAGTTCCGCGGAACTTATTGCGGCTATGGACGCGAGCCTCCTCCGGCGTGCTTACCCGATTGCGGCTCCATTCAAGCAGAATACGGTCGATGTACGGAAAATGAAGCTTCCCGGCAAATACCGCCTCACGCAGCGCAAAACGGATCAGCTCGTCGCTGTAGCGATCTTGATCGAGCCAACTGCTAATGCGCTCGAACTCCATCGGCGACAGCAACCGGCCAAACTCCTGTTCGAATACCGCGAACAGATTCTGCTCGTTGGTCGGCTCAGGACGGGCGTGAGCTTCCGTCTTCGGGCTGTCAGCGGCAGCGGCGGTAACTTCCTCCGCTGCTGCCCACTGCGCCGCCCGCTCCAGCCAGCCTTGCCAGTTGTAACGCTCGTAACGGATTCCACTCACACTATCCAATGCATCATCAATAGTCAAAAAGCCTTCCTTGATGAGCCTGCCGAGCAATTGCTCCACGGAACGCCCGGATATACCGAGACGAACCGCCAGCTCCTCGGGAGTTGGAAAGTCCTTGCGCTCCGAATCCCGGAACGCCATTAATTGCAGCATTAACATGAAGTCGGTGTCGCTAAGACCAAGCTCTCGATAAGAGCGTAGCAGCAGCGAAGGCAGGAACACGCCCCGGTCGCCCAACAGGGAGGCCAAGGCGCGTGTATAAGCAGCAGAAAATTCTTGATTCATGATCAAGGATAGAGCCTGTAGAGCGTACGCGGGAAGGCGATCGTTTCACGTACATGCTCAAGGCCGCAGATCCAAGCTACCGTACGCTCCAAACCAAGTCCGAAGCCGGAATGCGGAACGGTGCCGTAAGTACGCAGATCCATGTACCACTGGTACGCTTCAAGCGGCAGCTTATGCTCTTCGAAACGCTGCGCCATCAGCTCGGGATCGTCGATCCGCTGCGAGCCGCCAATGATCTCGCCGTAACCTTCCGGTGCGATCATGTCCGCGCACAGAACGACTTCTGGACGATTCGGATCTGGCTTCATGTAGAAAGACTTGATCGATGCCGGGTAATGCGTAATGAACACCGGACGGTCGTATGCTTCGGCAATCGCCGTTTCATGCGGTGCACCGAAGTCTTCGCCCCAAGGCACTTCAAAGCCGTTATTGTTCAGGAAATCAATCGCCTCATCATAAGTGATGCGTGGGAATGGAGCCTGAATCGCCTCCAGCTTAGAGATGTCACGGCCAAGCGTTTCGAGCTCTGGACGGCAGTTCTTCAATACGCTGGCAACGACATGCGCAACGAATGACTCTTGAATGCGCAAACTTTGCTCAAGGTCGACAAACGCCATCTCCGGCTCAATCATCCAGAATTCAATCAGATGACGGCGCGTTTTAGACTTCTCAGCGCGGAACGTAGGCCCGAAGCTGTATACTTTACCAAGCGCCATTGCGGCTGCTTCCATGTACAGCTGTCCACTTTGAGTCAGATAAGCATCTTCATCAAAATACTTCGTATGGAACAGATTTGTCGTGCCTTCTGCCGAGGTCGGCGTCAGGATCGGCGGATCGACCTGGGTGAACCCGTTCGTATCGAAGTATTCGTTGACAGCGCGCTTGATCTCGGCGCGAATCGTCAGCACCGCACGCTGTTTAGGCGAGCGCAGCCATAGATGGCGATGATCCATCAGGAAGTCAACGCCATGCTCCTTCGGAGTGATCGGATATTCCTGAGTCACCTGGATGATCTCGATGCCTTCAACGACGAGCTCGAAGCCGGATGGGCTGCGTGGCTCTTCCTTAACGGTACCGGTCACATAAAGCGAACTTTCCTGGGTCAGCTTACCTGCATTATCCCAGGTTTCCTCGCTCACTTCGTTTTTGGCTACTACGCCTTGGATGAAGCCAGTGCCGTCACGCAGCTGCAGAAAAGCAATTTTGCCGCTCGAACGCTTACGTTGAACCCACGCGCCAATCCGCACGCTGCGGCCTACATGGCCGGATACTTCCCGAATCGTTACCAATGCGTCACTCATGCCTAGACTTCCCCTCTCTGTTCTACGCCTATAATTTTTATTAGGCTTGTTTCGTCAGCTTGAACGTATCGCGGGCGATCAGCAGCTCTTCATTAGTCGGTACGATCATGACTGTGACAGAAGAATCTGGCGTAGAGATGATCCGCGCTTCCTTGCTGCGCTGAGCGTTAAGCTCCTTGTCCAGCTTGATGCCGAGGAAAGTAAGCCCTTCGCATACATGCTCGCGCAGAACGGCGGAGTTTTCTCCAACACCTGCCGTGAACAGCAGCACATCAATGCCATTCATCGCTGCCGCGTAAGCTCCGATGTATTTTTTGACCCGGTACGTGTACATTTCAAAAGCAAGCCGGGCGTTTTTGTCACCGTCAAACATAGCTTCTGTAATCTCGCGCATGTCGCTGCTAAGGCCGGAAATCGCGAGCAGACCGCTATGCTTGTTGAGCATGGAGTTGACCTCGGTGAGTGTCAAGTCTTCCTTGTTCATCGTGTAAGGCACGATTGCCGGATCGAGATCACCGCTACGAGTGCCCATCATCAGCCCTTCAAGCGGCGTCATACCCATGCTAGTGTCAAAAGATTTGCCGTTCAAAATAGCCGTTGCGCTGGCGCCATTGCCAATATGGCAGCTGACCAGCTTCAGCTCTTGGAGCGGCTTGCCAAGCAGATCCGCAGCGCGCTCGCTCACATAGGCGTGGCTCGTACCGTGGAAGCCGTAGCGGCGAATGGCATGGCGCTTGTACAGCACCATCGGAATCGGGTACAGATACGATTGCTGCGGCATCGTTTGATGGAAGGCCGTATCAAAAACGACAACTTGAGGAACACCTGGCAATACCGCCTCAACGGCTGTAATCCCCATCATATGGGCCGGATTGTGCAGCGGCGCCAAATCGAACAATTTACGAATTTCCAGCTTCGTCTCCTGAGTTACGAGTGCCGACTCCTTGAACACTTCGCCGCCGTGTACGACACGGTGTCCAACCGCATCGATGTCACTGACGGAGGAAAGCACACCATGCTCCTTATGCGTGAGCATGTCGAGCACGCGCTTGATAGCGCTGGTGTGTTCAAGAATTTCGTCGACGACTCTGACTTCCGGGCGATCCGCCGGCTCATGCGTCACGATCGAAGAATCCATGCCGATCCGCTCTACGCGGCCACTGGCCAGAACGGATTCGTCGGTCATGTCATACAGCTGGTATTTCAGCGAAGAGCTTCCCGCATTTATGACTAGAATTTTCATACCCGGTCACCATCCTTGTCATAATGGAAAAAGCCTTCCCCGCTTTTAACTCCAAGCTGGCCGGCGCGCACCATTTTTTTGAGAATAAAGGATGGACGGTATTTAAGTTCTCCGTACTCGCGGAACATCGAATCAAGCGCTGCATGAACAGAATCCAATCCGAAGCGATCCGCCATCTCGAACGGGCCATGCTGGAACGAGTAGCCGATCCGCATTGCGCTATCGATATCTTCGACCGAGGCAACGCCTTCCTCCAAAATATGGAGCGCTTCATTGATGAAGAGGCAGATCAGACGTGTCGTAATAAAACCTGGTGACTCAAATACCATGACGCCTTTTTTGTCGATGACCTGCTCTACGAAACCTTTGGTCAGCTTGAAGGTCGCATCAGAAGTGCGCAGACCGCGTACGATTTCGACAAGATCCACTTTGAATACCGGATACACAAAGTGCATGCCGATAACACGTTCTGGATGTTCTGCAGCGCTAGCCAGTTCCGTCAGCGATAGAGTCGAGGTATTGCTCGCAACAATGACATCCGGTGGGCAGGCGCGATCCACGGCCGCAATAATGGCCTTTTTACGCTCAAGATCCTCCGTAATCGTCTCTATGATCAGCTCGCATTGGGAGAAATCCTCCATGGAGGTCACTCCGTGAATGCGATTCAGAATAAGCTTTTTCTCGGCCTGAGTCAGCGCCCATTTCTCGATCTGCTTGTCCAGGCTGATCTCAATGTTGCGCATACCCTGCTCCAGCTTGGCAGGAGTAAGCTCCATCAAAAAGACGTCCATTCCTTTGTAAGCAAGCATTTCGGCAATGCTCTGTCCCATCGTACCGGCGCCAATAACACCGATCTTTCTAAAATTCACAGTAAGTCCGCTCCATTCGTATACCTTTTTTATCTATAGGTTGCCCCTTATTATACCTTTCCAAAGGCCTGTTACACAACTTTTAGCGAGCTGTATTTCTGACAATCTCACGACAGGAAAACCGCGCCGCTGCTGGAATTTTTTGCGTTAGCGCGGTACATAAGCAGACACAGAGCCGTCAAAATCGACGCGCTGCTGTCACTTATAAACACATATTACCAAACGCCTAAGTATGAAATGATGACCTTGCCCCATCACAGACAAAAGACGGGCCGCTGGCCCGTCCGCTAAAATTCCATTATCATTACACAGCTCAGGCGCTAATCGTCTGCTCCTCTTGAATCAGTACGCGGAACTGTTCGCCGCCAAGCGTTTCTTTATCAATCAGAATACTTAGGCAATGCTGGAACAGCTCTCTGCGCGAGGCAAGCATTTCCTTCGTGCGTCTCATCAGTTCATCCAGCACCGAGCCGGAAATGTTAGCCCAGCGATCCGGCGTCATCATCCGATCTTCAATGATTCCGACTTCGGTCAACCCACATTCTACCATCGTGCGGACGATGCTCAGCGATTGCTCAAAGTCATTGCGGGAGCCTGTGCTGCGGCCTCCATAAAACATCTCCTCCGCAGCGGCTCCGGCAAGAGCAATCATAATCTGAGACTCCAGAAAGTCCTTCGTGTACAAATAATGATCCTGCGTCGGATTATGGCGCACATAACCAAGCGCCGCTCCGCGTGGTGACAGCGCAACCTGCGACACGCTGCCGGGACGCAGCAGCTCGGCCGCAATCGCATGGCCAAGCTCATGAATGGCAACGCGCTCCCGCTCTTCCTTAGTGGATTCGCGGTCCGTCTTTTCGCCCATCATGACCTTGTCGATTGCCATCGACAGATGTTTCTGAACGACAAACTCACTGCTCTCGCGCATCGCATAAATGGCGGCTTCATTAAGCACACTTTCCAGCTGAGCACCGGAGAAGCCGAATGATTCCTCCGCGATTTTCATCAAATCGACCTCGGCGGCAAGCGGTTTGTTTTTAGCATGAATGTTTAAAATATGCAGACGAGCTTTTTTGTCGGGCAGATCAACGCCGATATGGCGGTCGAACCTTCCGGGACGCAATAGCGCTGGGTCGAGCATCTCTTTACGATTCGTTGCCGCCATAAGCAGAATGCGCGGTGATTCGTTCGCATGAATACCGTCCATTTCCGTAAGCAGCTGATTAAGCGTCTGATCGTACTCGCGATGCTGTCCGCCATCCCTTTTGCCACCGATGACATCAATCTCATCAATAAAAATGACGGCATTTTTTTTGCCCGCCTTTTGAGCTTTACGGCGAGCATCTTTGAACAGATCACGAATGCGCCCTGCGCCAACGCCGACGTACATTTCAACAAACTCGCTGCCCGAAGCAGCTAAATAGATTGAATCCGTATAGTATGCAGCAGCTTTGGCCATTAGCGTTTTACCTGTTCCGGGCGGTCCCGTAAGCAGGATGCCCTTGAGCGGCCGGATGCCAAGCTTGCTGATCTCTTCATGTTTAACTAGAAAATCAAGTGCTTCAATAAGCTCACCTTTTGCGCGTTCCTGACCACCGATTTCATCAAACGAGAATGGAGTACTGGTCTTGGATACCGCATCACGTCTGCCACCAGCAGCAGCCAGTTGGCCTTTGGAGCGAAGTGCGAAAAAAAGCACCGCGACGAGAGAAAGCGCTAGTAACAACGGAACAATATTAAATCCTCGAAATAAGAGAAACGCCAGCAGAGCGGTCAAAAAGCCGGTGCCAATTTCGGCGCTGTATTTAGGCATTTGGCCATACCCCCATAACTTCGCCCGCACGGGGCAGGATAATATACTTCGTATCCGTTCCGAATTCCAACGTAACGTAAACATTTGTATCATCCATCAAGGATTTTGCCTTCAAGCCAGGTTGCGTTTTTTCAAGCTTAGCCATTGCATCGGGGATGCGAGAATATTCACGAGTTTCCATCGCCTCGGCGATCGTGAACAGCTGGCTGGACCAAACAGCGTCAAGTTTAGGGCTGGAAGCTTGGTCAATTTGCAAAATCAGCTTGCGGGAACCGATTACCGAAGCTCCCTGACGGGAAATTTGATCATATATCGTACGCAGGTCAGCTCCTGTATTAAGCTTAAGCTTGACCGTAACGGCGTCATCGCTAATAGCTGGAACAGCGGACGCGACACCTGGGAGCGACTGGACAGCCTTGTTGAGAGGACGCTCGATAGCGGTTTGCTGATAAGCATACCATCCGCCAAACAGTAGAGTTGCTGACACGGCAATCGTCACAAAAAAGGGAAAAAGTTTCCATTTAATCAATGCAAAAAGCCCCCTTCTTAATCGAAGTGGCCTAAAGAAAAGGCCTGCTCATCCGCAATGTGATTTATGATGCATACTAGTATATCACAAATGCTATACGATGAGTATATCACTTCGATGCCGATAGAGGGCATGTAATTGTGTACAAATCAGGAAGAACGTTTAGCAGTGAGGGAATAAGTTGCAATAAACTTGCCGCTGACAAATTCATAGAAATCATAGTAATAGCGCTTTTGCTCTTTCTGAAGCGAGTAATGAGCCTCCCAAATGGGCTTCCCCTGATACCATCCGGGACGAATGCGGATGATGTCCGCACCAGTCCGACTTGTTAGCAGCGTTTGGGCAATTGTAGCTTCTTTTGCGCTTTGCGCAACATCCTCCGTATGGGGCTGTTTATCTTTGAGCAACCAGACGACTAGGCTATTGCCCTTGTCATTGCGACCGCTCACCACCCATAACGGCTCATCCCAAACGTACTTTTCTGCAGACTCTACTTCCACAAGTCCAGCTTTTTCTTTAGCCTGTGCTGCAGCTTGCTCTTCCCCGGCCCAGACCGGCTTCTGGATGTTACGCAGCTCGGCATGCATCAGAAAAAGCAAGGCGAGAAAAGCAACTATTCCCCAGATGGTCCACCCTCTTCGGTTGAAATACCATCTAGGGCTGCGGCCCCGTGCCATCAGTTACCCGCCAGCCTGCGGTAGCAAGCTTCCGCCTCTGCCTTAATCTTCTCTTCATCAAGCAGCAGGCAAATTCCGCCCCGCACAACTTGTTGACCGTTCACCCATACATCGCGAACATCGCGACCGGATGCAGAATAAACGAGATGCGAGATCATATCCGTTTGCGGATAGAAATGCGGTTGGTCAGCATCCAGCGCGATGAAGTCAGCCTTCATACCAGCGCGAAGCGCTCCCAGTTGCGGTTGACGAATCGTCGCCGCGCCGCCCAGTGTAGCGAGCTGCAGCGCCTGCGTTGCCGGAACGACGGTTGGATCACCGGAGACACCCTTATGAATCAGCGCTGCCAAGCGAATCTCGTCAAACAGATCCAGGTTGTTGTTGCTTGCCGCACTATCGGTGCCAAGCGACACCGTAACGCCTGCTTTGAGCAGCTCTGGTACTCGAGCTACACCGCTTGCCAGCTTCAGGTTACTGGCTGCGTTATGAGATACCGCTACGCCGCGCTCGGCCAGCAAGCTGATCTCCTCGTCGGTCAGATGCACGGCATGAGCGACAAAGCTCGGGCGGGTGAAGAAGCCCAAACGATCGAGATGTTCTACCGGACGCACACCGTAATCGCGAACATTTTGTTCCACTTCAGCTACCGTTTCGGACATATGAGTATGCATCGGAAGATCATAATCATGTGCAGCTTGCACGAACTTCTCGATAAATTCTGGTGGACAGGTATAAGGGGCATGAGGACTCATCATCGTCATGATCCGCCCATCTGCGGCTCCGTTCCAATTCTTGGCGAACTGTACGGCGTCAGCTAGCTTCTGGTTCTGTACATCCTCAGGACAAAGTCCGATTGCACCGCGCATAAGTACACCGCGCATTCCGGACTGCTGCACAACTTTGGCCACTTCGTCCATCCGATCATACATATCAACGAACGTTGTCGTACCGCTTTTCAGCATTTCCAGAACGGCCAGGGAAGTTCCCCACTTGACGTCCGCATCCGTAAATTTGGCTTCCATCGGCCACATATAGTCCTGCAACCAGGTTTGAAGCGCCTCATCATCCGAATAACCGCGCAGCAGCGACATTGCAGCATGTCCGTGAGTGTTAATCAGACCGGGCATAAATACTTGCTTGCTGCCGTCGACTTTAACCGAGATGGAATCCGCATCCAGCGGACGCTCTTTGCCTATGTAGGTGATGCAATCATTCTCGATCACCATATGTCCTTTTACGACCGGCTGGCTTTCGTCCATCGTGACGAAGGTTCCATTTTCAATCCACCATTTGTTCATTGTCTACCGTACCATCCTTATTCATATAGTAGGCCAAGCTCAGCAGCTGAGTTGTAAAATCGGCATAATGAATCCGCACATGGTCCGGAGCTTTCAGCACGCCAGGAGCAAAGTTTAGAATTCCCTTTACTCCGGCCTCGATGAATCGATCGGCCACATTTTGCGCTTCTCCCGCCGGCACCGTAATGATGCCGATCTGGATGCCATCCTCGCGTACTTTATCCTGCAGCTGATCGATCGGTAGCACCTCAAGGGAGTTGATTCGTTTGCCGATCTTCGCAGGGCTGGCATCGAATACAGCTGTTATTTTCATATTATCCTTAACATAAGAGCTATAATTGCATAGTGCATGTCCGAGATTACCTGCGCCCGCAAGCCCGACTAACATTGGCTGGTCAAGCTTGAGGATGCCGCGGATTTTCTCGATGAGATAATTGACATCGTAACCGACGCCTTTACGCCCGAATTCACCGAAGTAAGCGAGATCCTTGCGGATCTGTGCCGGATTCAGCTCTAGCTTGCGGCCGAGCTCCTGGCTGCTAACGGTTTGGACATCACGAATGTGCAGGTCGTTCAGCACTTGCAGATAAACCGGAAGTCGGCGAACGACCGCCTCCGATATTGGTTTTCCCTGTTTGCTCAAGGCTGCGCGGCCTCCTTTTGATCGCTCTGCATCCATTCCCTCATACGAGGGATGAACTGCTCGGCATACATATGTTCAATTTTAGGGCCCGGCAGCGAATAAAGGAAGTGCTTTCCGTAAAAGGTCTCGATAACACGCGTATCATAAATAAGTACGATGCCCTTGTCCCTGGAGGTCCGAATCAGTCGGCCAAATCCTTGTTTGAAGCGGATAACCGCCTGTGGGACGGAAAGCTTCATAAACGGATTCTGCCCAGTTTCCTGCAACAGCTCGGCTTTGGCTTCCTGTAAAGGATGGTTCGGCGGCTGGAACGGCAGCCTTACAATCGCCAAGCAGACAAGCGCATCTCCCGGAATGTCGACTCCTTCCCAGAAGCTGCTCGTGCCGAGCAGCACAGAGGCCGGCTGCTGGCGGAAAAGTCTCGTCAGCTTGCTGCGGTTGCTGCTGTCAATTCCTTGACCCAGCACCTGAATGCCGGAGCCGAGCAGCGCTTCCTTGAGCGGCTCATACACTTCCTTGAGCATGCGGTAGCTGGTGAACAGCACCAGCATCCGACCTCCCGTCTCCATCGCAGCAGCCGATAGCGACTCCACTAGCTTATTAATGTAAGCTGGATCAGCCGCAGCGCCCTTAACTTTCGGGAAGTCCCTTGGAATCATAACAAGCGCCTGCGAGCGATAATGGAAAGGTGAAGGAAGCTGTACTGTCCGAGCATAATGTGGATTTTCCAGATTCAAGCCAACTTGCTCGGCGGCGTACTGGAACGACTTTTGTACCGTTAACGTGGCCGAGGTAATAACAACACTTTTTTTACTGTCAAAAAAGTATTCCTTAATCTGCCCGCTCACATCGGCCGGCACGGTATGAAGCTGGACACTCTTCGTCCGCGTGCTCGCGCTCGACTCGATCCAGTACACCATCTCCGGCTTATCCGCCCGTACAAACACCTTGAGCTCGTCGCGGATGCGTCCTCCATCCTTAACCGCTCCCGCCAGATCCGTCACCATGCCCTGAAGGGCATTACCGTCCAACTTGTCCTTCATCTCAGAGCTCATCTTATCCAGCACCTTGAACACCTTATTCATTTCCTTGAAAAAGAGCGATTCCTCAAACTCGATCGCTTCCCATGCCTTCGGCAGCTCGCCGGGCTTGAGCCTGACAATCGTCTGGCCGGCCTCAGCCGCTCCAGCAGCAGGTGTAGAAAGCGCCTGAAGCAGCTCGAATAGCTTTTCCCAAGTATCCTTCAGAGACCCAAAGCGCGGAATGACCTCGTCAAGCTGCTCCGTCCATTTGCTGATATCATCCCCATCTTCACCTTGAATATGGGAGCGCAGCTGCGGCAGCAGACCGTTGCGGGAATCCCTGGCCAAACGGTTAGCCAAATTCATAAATCCATAAAAGCTTAATTGCTGACCAAGATGTTTGCCCGCCACTTCCTCAAGCTGATGTCCCTCGTCAATAACGAGATACTCATAAGCAGGAAGCAGACGATGATCGGCTCTAATATCTGTGAACAGCAAGGAATGGTTCGTGATTACGACATCAGCCAAGTTGGATTCTTGTTTAGCCCGATGGTAAAAACAACGTTTGAACCAAGGACAGGCCCGGTTGAGGCAGGAATCCGCATCACTGGAAACAGTATTCCAAAATTCGCCGCCGCGATTGCCAAAGTTGATTTCCTCTTGGTCACCGGTTTCCGTCTCCCCGAGCCAAACAAGCATCTGTGTGGCGGTCAACCTCTCGTCGCCGCCTGCGGAAAGTTCCAACGTTTGCAGTCTCGTCTCAAACTTGCGCAAGCAGATGTAGTTCCCTCTGCCCTTAAACACGCTGGCGCGGAACGGGAAAGGCAGCACATCGCGAAGCAGCGGCAGATCTCTCTGACGCAGTTGCTCCTGCAAATTGATCGTATGCGTGCTTAAGACGATTTTGCGTTCGTTTTTGATTCCAAAATATAACGAAGGAATCAAATATCCGAGCGACTTGCCTGTTCCGGTGCCAGCTTCGATAAGCAAATGGCGATGGTTTTCGAACGACTCGTTCACCTCGCGGAACATCGTCACCTGAGCTTCCCTTTCCTCATAGTCCGGAAAGATCGTCTGGAATCCAGTTTTCACCATCTCAAGATAATCTTCAAAGCTCATATTGTGCAGAGGGTTGTCCGAGCCATCCTCACGAGGAGGTTCTTCTTCTGTCCAATCGCCCGCTTTAAGCGCGATCTGCCTGAAGTATTGATGGGAGTCCAAATCCAATGTAGTGCTGAGCTGACGCGCTTCCAGTTCACTTGCAAGGAACCAGGCGAGATCCGTGTCTTGAATTATGGCTGCAAAATGCTGCAGAGTAAGTAGCGGCAGTCCGCGCAGCTTTTTGACACATTCGGAAAATAAAATGGCTGTAGCCATCGCATCGCTGTCTGCCCGATGATGCTGATCATGACGAATGCCGAACTGTTCAGATACCGCGCCAAGCTGATAAGAGCTGAGGGAAGGGAAAAGCAGGCGCAGCATCTCGACCGTATCCAGCCTGCGTCCAGTGAACGGCGAATAACCTGCCCGATCAAGCGCCATATTAAGGAAACCGGCATCAAATGAAACATTATGGCCGATGAGCACAGCGTCATCAAGTAGCGGAATCATCTCCAGCATCAGATCATCCGGCTCCGGTGCATCTTGCACCATCGCATCATCAATACCGGTCAATTGCGTGATGAAGGGCGGTATTGGCACACTTGGACGCACAAAGGAGTTCAGTGTCTTTACGACATTGAACTCCTCGTCCATCAGCACTAAGCCGACTTGTATAAGATCATCTTCACCGCTGTTCGTGCCGGTGGTTTCTACATCAAGTACCGCATAATTCATTGAAGGCCGATCTTCCTCTCGCAATCAAATCAGCTCAGCGCTTCCGAAATAAAGGGATAAAGGGCCGGGCGCTTGGTGGCATGATTTGAGGTTGGTTACGGGATCCTCGAAGCTTGGATCCATCTTGACTGCTTGGCGGAACAATCGTTCCGCTTGTTCCATATTGAGGCGAATCGCTTGAATACAGCCCAGCGCGTTGAAACTAATTGCTTGCCAGCGCGGATGTTCCGTCAATGTTGCCAGCAACTTAAAATGAAGTTCAGCATCGTTCCATTGCTGCGTATGCATAAACGACATCGCAAGATATAGACGCGCTAAATTGCATTCCGGCATTAGATCAATCGCAGCTTGGAATTCTAAGACCGCTTGCGGGAACATGAATAATTTAAAATAGCCTTGTCCGCATGCCATTTTTCGCATCATGTCTTCTTCGGCATCAAAACTTGAGGCTGCTGAATTGACTGGCAACGGGATCTCGCCTTTTGGAGCAGCCGCCTTATCTGCTGGAAGGAAATCCTGCTGTGACGATTTAGCCACTGGCGCAGATGCAGGGCGCTTCAACGATGGGGGCTCCATCATTAGAGGCAGCTTAGCCTTAGCTAGGCGGCCAGACTGTTGTCCGGTTGGTTGCTCGGTTGGCTGGGTTGCTTGAGCTTCTGAAAGCCCCTTATGGATAGCGGCTACTCCGCCAAGGCCGGCAGCCGCTGCCTCCGCAGGGAATGCATCCTGAAAGTCAACCAACTTTTCCTCGAAAACAAGCCATTCCTCAATAAATTGGTCGCTGATACCGCGAAGCTGGATCAGCTGTCCGAGCAGCTGTTCGCGTTCCCCCGGACTGCAGCCGGGACAACGTAGCATGATGTCGTCCAGCATCTCATTCATGACGGCAAACATCGGCTCAAACATTGCTTAAACACCCGCCTTCGGCTCTGGGATGAGTCCTCACTTGGATTCAGTTGATAAGTACGCGGCGATTCAAAGGACCAAGCCTTTAATGCCGTACCCTCATTCTGCTTCCGATGAGCCCCACCTATACCCGGCGGCGACAGTTCCCTAATGCGGGCGCATTAGGCAAACCAAGTTACAAAATATTCCCGTGAATTTCTTTGTCCAACATCCCTAAAGGTTTGTTGTTCTCATCCAGAACGACAACCTTAGGACTGTATTCACGAGCTTCTTGTTCATCCATAGTGGCATAAGAAATGATGATGACCTTGTCGCCGGGCTGTACGCGTCTTGCAGCCGCTCCATTCAAGCAAATCACGCCACTGCCTCTCGGCCCGGAAATGACATAAGTCTCGAACCGTTCTCCATTGTTGTTGTTGACGATCTGAACCTTCTCATTGGCCCATAAATCAGCTTTGTCCATCAAATCTTCATCTATTGTAATGCTGCCCACATAGTTCAGGTTGGCCTCCGTTACGGTGGCACGATGCAGCTTGGACTTCATCATAGTACGGAACATAGGGTCATGCCCCCTTCATGGAAAGTATGGCGTTGTCAATAAGTCGCGTATTGCCGAAACGAACAGCAAGTGCAAGGAGGAGCGGTGAATGCTGCAAGGCTTCGTCCAGTTGCTGCTGCGGCTCAATGGCTTCCAGTGAAGGATACCTTCTTAGCTCGGCATAGTCAATGGATGCTAGCGGTGAGCGGGACAGTGCCAGGCGGACTCTTTCCTCCAGCTGGCCAGCTGTTATACCGGCTTCCTTGGACCATTCGGACGCTTGCAGAAGCGTACGAGAGAGCACAAGCGCCTCGACACGCTGCTGGGGCGACAAATACACATTGCGTGAGCTGAGCGCTAAACCGTCTTGTTCCCGCAGCGTTGGGCAAGCAACAATCTCCACATTGAAGTTTAAATCATCCACCATCTGCTGCACAACCGCCACTTGCTGGGCATCCTTGAGGCCGAAATAGGCTCGTGTCGGTTCCACAATATGGAATAGTTTACTTACGACTGTGCCTACTCCGTCAAAATGACCCGGCCGGGAGGCTCCGCAAAGCGATTCCGTCACTTCACTTACGAGCACTCGAGTAAGCGGCCTGCGAGGATACATCTCCTGCACGGAGGGCAGAAACACAATATCCGCCCCTTCACGCTGCGCTAACTGCAGATCACGCTCTTCATCACGCGGATAACGATCCAGATCCTCATTCGGTCCGAATTGAAGCGGGTTTACGAAAATGGACAGCACCGTAAGACCGTTCTCAGCGGCGCTGCGGCGGATGAGGCTGCCGTGGCCGTCATGCAAATATCCCATCGTCGGCACAAAACCGGTTTTTAGGCCGGCTTTCTCTTTTCTGAGGTGCGCCAGTGTCTCACGGAGCTCCTTAATCGTTCGCACGACGAGCGGCGTTTTCAATCTGGGTTGTGTCAGCGTGCTGCTCATTTGCCCTCGCCTCCATACAATGCGGCCGGTTGCTGCGCTGCGGCTCCAAACGTATGCTCCTCGCCTGGGAAGCTACCTGCCTTAACTTCCTGAACGAAGCTGCCGAGCGCATCGCGAATGATTCCGCCCACATTGGCATAAGTTTTGACGAATTTCTTAGGTGTATAGGGTGAAGCATATTGAATGACATCATGATAAACAAGTACTTGGCCGTCACATCCCGCTCCTGCACCAATTCCGATGGTGGGAATATCTAGTCTGCGGGTAATATGCGTGGCGAGCGTGCCTGTAACCAGTTCCACAACGACTGCATATGCACCAGCCTGCTGAAGCGCAAGTGCATCGGATTCCAGCCGCGCCGCCTCAGCCTCCAGCTTGCCCTGGATCTTGTAACCTCCCAGTTGGTGAACCGATTGAGGAGTTAGGCCAATATGACCGATGACTGGAATGCCTGCAGCAACGCAAGCGCGAACTTGCTCCGCCACCTCTTCACCGCCTTCGATTTTCACCGAATGGGCATGGCCTTCCTGCATCAGCCGTGCTGCTCCTCGGAGCGTATCTTCGCGGCTAATTCGCGCCGTCATGAACGGCATATCAACGATGCGGAAAGTGTTCGCCGCGCCGCGCGCGACCGCGCGTGCATGAAAAATCATATCATCCAGTGTAACCGGTACTGTCGTATCGTAACCAAGCACGACATTGCCGAGTGAGTCACCGACTAAAATGGTGTCAACTCCCGCTTCCTCAGCTAGCTTCGCTGAAGGATAATCGTAAGCCGTCAGCATCGTGATCGGCTCTCCTTCTTTTTTCATTCGCTGCAGCTTCGTAATTGTGAGAGCTTGTTTCATTTTGTAAATCCCCTTTCCGGTGCTCGGAGTATTGTTTAGTGTGAACACAAAAAAACCTTTTAGCCCTTAGCTAAAAAGTCCAGCCCGAAAAAGGATGTCCTAACCGGCAGTGAGCCTCCTTCCGTCCCGGTCCGCAGAGCGGCTCCAAGCAAAAGGTACACACTTCCATTGTCCATTCCTTCTTATAAAACAGCAGACGAATTTCCATCTGCCAGGCTGTGCCAGTGCGGTTCAAAATCATAGGGATACCGCCCGGTCACCATCGATTATACCAGATCAACCCATTCCCGTAAACGCATCTAGTCCCGCCTATGGCAAGAAAAAAAGAGCTGCCCCGAGGCCATGATCACCTTGGAACAGCCCTAATTTATTATTTTGGAACAACCTCCCCCATCTCGGCGGAAAATAAAGTGTGCACCGTTCCGTCTTCCATTTCCACCATCAGCGCGCCCGTTTCATGCAGGCCAACCGGAATCCCCTCCAGGCTGCCTTGCGGCGTGCGCAGCATCGTCTTCTGATGCAGAGAAACAGATAACGCCTCCCAAAGCAAACGAATCGGTGCGAAGCCTTCCGTCAAATAAAGGTCGTACAACGTCTCCCATTCCAGCAAGAAGGAAGCTGCCAGGCTAGCTCTGGAAAATCCGCGACCAGCAGCCAAGCGCAGCGAAATCGCCTTTTCCAGCAGCTCCGCCGGATAATCCTCCGTTGTCAGGTTGACGCTGATGCCGATTCCGGCGATAACATAGCTAAGACGCTCATCCTCCGCTGTTGATTCCAGCAAAATGCCGCTCAGCTTGCGCCCTCCGATCATCAGATCGTTCGGCCATTTGATGCCGATGTCGAGCGCTGTTTCTGCACGCAGTGAACGACAGAGCGCCACAGCGGTCAGCAGCGTAAGCTGAGGGGCGCTGCCAACAGGTAACGTCGGGCGGAGCACCATGCTCATCCACAATCCTTTGCCATAAGGAGAAACCCAGCCCCGCCCCATCCGGCCACGGCCATTCAGCTGCTGCTCAGCGAGCACGAGCGTGCCTTCCTCTGCTCCCTGCTGTGCGAGCTGCTGTACAATATTCTGTGTGGAATCCACCTTCTGCAAAACGACCAGCTTTCGGCCAAAAGCCCGTGTTTTCAGCATTCCCTCCAAGATGGAGGCATCAAGGGGATCTGGCCGCCCGACAAGCCGGTAGCCGAGCTTGCGCGACGCTTCGAATTCATAACCTTGCTCCTGCAGCTTGTGGATGCTTTTCCATACTGCGGTGCGGCTTACACCGAGCTCCTTGCTAACCGTCTCACCCGACAAAAAGCTCTCTCCCGCTTGCTCGAAAAGTTTCAGCAGCTGGTCCGTATTCATGTTGTCTGCTCCTCTCCGTCTGTGAGCTGCCGGGCGTAAGCCAGCAGCGCCGCTTCGTCATTGGCGACTTTACCGTGCGCAGTTTCCCGCAAAAGACGGCCTAACAGCGGGCCAAGCCATGGTCCAGGGAGACGACCTAGCTCTATCTGAAGCTTGCGCCCATCCACGGCTAGCTCCTTCAGTGACCGTACCGGCATTGCCTGTAGCCAAGCCCGGCATTTTGCAGCCGCCTCTGCGGGGTCCACTATAGCACCTGAGCTGCCAATGCCATGCCGTTCATAAGCAAGCTCTAACGCTGGTATTGACTCCTCATACCGTTCCGCCACCTCTACCGACAGCCTTGACGGCTCAAGCAGCGTTAATAACCCGGCATGCAGCCCGTGCTTTTCTGCCTGTTCCATGAATTCCAGCCAATGTTCAGCAGAAGCTTGTCCTTCGTCCAGAACGAGCTCAGTCCATAACTTGCTGCTGAGATGGTCCCAGCCCGCAGCGACAAGCTTGCTGTGCATCCGCAGGATGGCGATTAAGCGGTCTCTCCGTTCATGGCTGTAGCGCAAACGATCAAACCATCCCGCAGCCGTCGCCTCATCCAGGCCGAGCAGCAGAAAAAGAGCTGCCCATCCGTCATCGGCTCCTCCAAGGCGGCTAGCCAACTCCATGCGCCAAGCCAGCTCGCTTCGACTCTCCGGGGAGGAAAATCTCATCTTCGCTTCTTGCCAGCCCGGCAGAGCATCCTTGAAGTACGCGGGCAAATCGGAAGCCTCTAGCAAAGCTGCCGCACGCGCTATGCCGCCTCCCCCAATCATACGATCGAGTTCAAGCCCGACCCGCTCCATCGCGATCCGGCGCAAGCCCTCGCGGCTTGCCAGCAGTCCTTTCCACGTGCCATGTGAAAATGTCAACTTATACACGGAGGCAAAACGAATTCCTCGCAGCAGCCGCAGCGCATCCTCCGCGAACCGCTCCCTGGCATGTCCGACAGCTCTAATCCTCCGCAGCGACAAGTCTTCACGCCCGTTAAACGGATCCCTCAGCTTGCCCTGCCGATCAAGCGCCATCGCATTGATCGTAAAATCACGCCGCAGCAGATCCTCCTCGAGATTGCGTATAAAAGCAACTGAGGATGGTCTTCGAGAGTCCTCGTAATCGGCTTCCGCGCGGTACGTCGTCACCTCATATAGCTGACCACCGCTGCGGACGGTAACAGTCCCGTGCTGCAGCCCCGTCGGGATACAACCCGGAAAAAGCGACATTACCTCCTCCGGCTGAGCCGGGGAGGCAATGTCCACATCCTTAAGCGATAAGCCGAGCAGAAGATCCCGCACGCAGCCACCGACAAACACCGCCTCATGCCCGGCCTGTTCCAGCCGTAGCAGAACAGGCAGAGCCGCCTCCATTTCTGGGGCTAACTGAAAAAGGCCGTTCATCCGTGACAAGCCTGCATCGGGAGCTCTGCTTCCAGGCCAAGCACACGATAATAAATCTTTTCGTATTCGGTCGTGATTTTTTCGTTGCAGAACTCTTCGCAAGATCGCGATATGCACGCTTTGCTGAACTCTTCGTACATAGATTGATTAGTCAGCAGCCGCACTGCATTGCGGGCCATATCCGCCGTATCTCCGACTTCGGATAGAAAACCTGTAACGCCATGCGACACAAGTTCAGGAATACCGCCTGCCGTAGAACCGATCGTAGGAACTCCGCAGCCCATCGCCTCCAGGGCGACAAGACCGAAACTCTCCTTCTCGGAAGGAAGCAGCATCAGATCTGCAAGCGAGATAACCTGAGCCACATCCTCTTGTTTGCCAAGGAAATGCACTCGATCCTCCAAACCCATCTCCCTGATCTGGCATTGAATGCGCGACAGCTCTGGCCCTTCTCCGACTAGCAGCAGCTTCGTAGGAATATGATCATTGACCCGCTTGAAAATGTCTATGACATCGCCAACCCGCTTAACCGGCCGGAAATTGGAAATATGCATCAATATTTTCTCATCGTTAGTAGCATAGTCTCCACGTAAATTGGTCGTATCTCTCGGGTAATAAATTCTCTTATCAACAAAGTTATAGGTCAGATCTATATCC
This sequence comes from Paenibacillaceae bacterium GAS479, assembly GCA_900105225.1. Lineage (NCBI taxonomy): Bacteria > Bacillati > Bacillota > Bacilli > Caryophanales > Paenibacillaceae > Paenibacillaceae bacterium GAS479. The sequence goes on from LT629764.1 coordinate 72,873, forward strand.
CGTGTTATATCAAGCAGTTCCCGCGTCTCGCGGATTAGATCCTTGGAGACCGCAGTAACCGCGTCACTCTCGTCGATGGCAAGGCGGATCAGGCTTTTAAGCGACTCGTCCTGCGCCAGTACGGTAATGTCTGTTCCGTGGAGAGTTGTTACCGTTTTTAGGCCGCTGCCTGCCATCTGCTTGGCCAGATAAGCACATACCGCATGCGGCACAGCATAATGGACATGGAGCAGGTCCAGATTTTGCATTGCTGCCACTTGAGCCATTTTGCTAGCCAGACTCAAATCATAAGGCGGATAACGGAACACATAATAATTGTTCACTTCGACTTCATGATAAAAAATATTTTTGTGATACTGCCCGAGCCGGAACGGAATGGAATGGGTGATGAAATGAATTTCATGCCCCTTTTCCGCCAGTAGTTTGCCGAGCTCTGTTGCCACGACACCAGAGCCGCCCAGCGTCGGATAACAAGTAATTCCGATCTTCAATTTTCTGGACATGATGGTTTCCTCCCGAATTGAAGCGTTGACGCTTCCGTTGTTCCCATTGTATTCAGGAAGCGAGCCCATTAATCATGAATGGATAAAAGTCGACACTTTATGCGGACGTTTCAGCGCAAAACCTTCTGCATAATCGCAGCCAGCCGCTTGTCCTGTCAAGTAATCCCGGTATTCAACACGCCGGACATAACCTTGAGTAAGCGGTGTTTCCACTCTGTCGCCATCATTGATAGGGTCGAACTGTGAGCGGTAGGCCCCAAGCGCGTCAATCTTGAGCTGAATCATATCCGAAATGTCCACTGTAAGGGCAAGATCCCGTTGATCATTTATGTAATAATAGATTAGCTGCTCCACCACAACAGGTGGTAATTCAGGCAAATACCGACGTAGCTTGGCATTGAACACAGCTTCCTCGACGATGGCGCTGCAAGCGTTATGGTCAGGATGGCGATCTTGCCAGTAGGGCGCGAACACGATGCGCGGTCGGCGCAGCCGAATCTCCCTCGTGACGGCGGCAAGCTGCTCCGCATCACCGGTTAAGCCCCGATCGGGTAGTCCGAGACAGCCTCGATAGGATAAACCAAGAATTTTTGCGGCCTGCTCCGCCTCTTGCTCCCTAAGATCAACGTTACCGTTGGAGCTCATCTCGCTGCGGGTCAAATCGCAAATGCCGACCTTAATTCCTCTGCTGGCATGTCCCGCTATCGTTCCGCCCATGCCAATCTCAGCGTCATCCGCATGAGCGCCGAATACAAGAATATCTACTGTATGTTCCATGGCTTATTCCGGCTTATATTTGTGAACGAGTTCTCGCCAAGCAAAATCGCCTCTCATCATCGCCTTGACGAGCAGTTCAGCCGTAGCAATATTAGTCGCTACCGGAATACCTTGCACGTCGCAAAGGCGAAGCAAAGCGATAATATCCGGCTCATGCGGCTGAGCCATCAGCGGATCACGAAGGAAGATGATGAGATCGAGCTCATCTTGGGCTACAAGAGCGCCGATCTGCTGATCGCCGCCAAGTGGACCGCTCATGAAGCGGTGGATTTGCAGAGATGTTCTTTCCATGATGCGGGCGCCTGTCGTCCCAGTCGAGTATAGCTTGGCATCCTTAAAAGCATCCTCATAAGCGGTCACAAAGTTGACGATTTCATCTTTTTTGCGATCATGCGCGATAAATGCGATTTGCAGCATCTGTCTCCCACTCCTTTGTCTGTCAGTCGCTAGTATCTGCCCGCGGAAAATACCATGGTAGCTTTAGCCCACTGTTCGTTCTTGCAAATCAATCCATAATATGTTCAAAGCCGTAAATCAACCCTTCATAAGTCATGACCTTTTTGACGGCATGAGCAACACCTGGCATATATCCGGCGCGATCATAGGAATCATGACGAATTTTCAGCGATTGGCCAAAAGCTCCGAACACAACCTCCTGCTGGGCGAATACGCCTGGCAAACGAACGCTGTGAATTCGGAAGCCGTCATAGTAACCGCCGCGTGCTCCTTCAATCGTTTCTTCCTCGCGAGGATTACCCTGCTTCATTTCGCGACGTGCCGCAGAAATAAGTTCGGCCGTTTTGATGGAAGTACCAGATGGTGCATCCAGCTTCTGATCGCCATGGTACTCGATAATCTCCAGATGAGGGAAATACTTGGACGCCTCTGCGGCGAACTTCATCATCAAGATGGCTCCGATCGAAAAATTAGGAGCAATCAACCCTCCGATCCTTTGCTGCTTGCACAGCTCGTCCAGCTCCTTGATCTGCTCCGGCGTAAAGCCTGTCGCACCAACGACCGGCCTGATGCCACGCGTGATCGCTTCGAGTGTGTTGGCATATACCGTCTGTGGGACGGTGAAATCAACAAGTACGTCTATATCGGCATCTGTCAGCATCGCTTCCAGTGTGGGCGAAACCGTAATACCAGCTTCATCAAGCCCGACCATCCGGCCGGCGTCTACCGCTCCAGCGGATGGAGACATCGCGCCAGTTAGCTGGAGCTGCTCGTCTTGCAGTACCATTTTTACTACTTCGCGGCCCATACGCCCGGAAGCTCCGGCAACAGCAACTTTAATTGGGGTTGTCATTGATCTTCACCTCGGTTCAAAAATAAAGCGGCAGGGAAAACCTAATCCCTTCCCCGCCGCCGCGACATTCTCTTGATCTGGCGATAAAGAAGCCTTGCCTCTTCCATGCTCGGCTCCAATCGAAAAGCTTCGGCAGCTAGCTGCTTCGCTTCCTGCAGCCTTCCCAGCTCTATACAGCAACGGGCAGCCAGATAACAGGCTTCCGCTTGCAGCGGATCGAGAATTCTTGCTTCCTGCAGGAATTCCATCACTTGCGCCGGTGAGCTTTCACCAGAGGCCAGCAGCAGCTTCGCATCAGACACGAGCCGCCGTGCATCCACTACATCCAGATGGTAACGGTACTCTTCATTACCCGGCTTCAAAGCACAGGCCTCCGCTGCATGATGCAGCGCAAGCTCCCACTTGCCGCTTCTCGTACAGGAAACGGAGCACTTATAATGAAAGGACGCATTATCCGGCTCCAGATGGATGGCTTGCAGGAACCACTGGATGGCCTCATCGAAATCGCCTTTCAAAATGCATTCATAAGCTTTCTTGATGCAGCCTTCCCCGTCCATCCTCCCACCTTCCTTGCACTAGGATGATGGTACAGCATATGCCTCGATGGTTAGAGCGGTTCGCTGTTTTTACGTGTCCAGCGTTCAGCGTCACGGGTATTGAACTTATGCATGACTGCGTTATGTGCTTCGGTCAGATCAATGTTAAGCGAGTTGGCAAAACAATTTAAAATAAATAAAATATCGCCAAGCTCCATTTCAATGGAGTTATCCGCCTCGTCCGCCTTTTTTGGCTTTTCGCCATAAGTATGATTAACTTCTCGAGCTAGTTCTCCGACTTCTTCCGCCATTCTGGCCACCAGGGACAGCGGACTGAAGTAACCTTCCTTGAACTGGCCTATATAACGATCGACCTCACGCTGGATTTCAGCGAGTGATTTTTCTTCCATGAAAGTTCTCCTTCTTTGCAAGGTATCTCCACCTATGTTATCCTAAAGCAGTTTTGAACACAATATATTGACATCTCCCGCATCACTGAGCGAGAGGTATTGAAAAACGACTTATCAAGGAGAAATTGTCATGTCCAGGATTCCACTCAGTTACCTCTACAAAACGATTATTCCAGTCATGCTTGGCACGGCGATCTACGCATTTGGACTTCAATACTTCCTGCTGCCAAACAAACTGATGGAGGGCGGATTGACCGGCATCGCCGTTCTGCTTAATTACGCTCTTGGCTGGAAGCTGTCCATTACGACGCTTGTGCTCAACATACCGCTATTCATTATTGGTCTACGAATATTAGGGCGAGTGCCAATGATCATGACGATTGTGGGCACGCTCAGCCTCTCGCTGTTCCTGTTTGTTTTCGAAAAAGCGATCACCGCTGGCTGGATGGAGCCATTCAACGCGGAGCAAGACTTCATTCTTGCCGCCTTGTACGCCGGCGTAACACTTGGCAGCGGCCTCGGCATCGTCTTCCGATTCGGCGGCACGACTGGCGGCGTAGATATTGCTGCCCGCATTATTAATCGCTCCAAGGGCTGGAGCATGGGCCAGATCATTCTAGGTTTCGATGTGATCATCATCGCTATTTCCCTGATGTATATCCCTAAGGAAAAAGTACTCTACACGCTGGTCACAGTATTTATCGCAGCCAAGCTCATCGACTTTATTCAGGAGGGAGCCTACGCTGCTAAAGCCTTCTCCATTATTAGTGAAAAGGCTGAGGAAATTGCCGAGCGGATTACGATCGAGCTTGAGCGCGGTGTAACCCTTATCCCTGCTGTAGGCGCCTACTCCAAGGCGGAGCGTAAAATGATTTATTGCGTCGTCTCCCGAAGCGAGATCCGAACACTGCGGCTTATCGTCAAAAGCATCGATCCACGTGCCTTCATCGTCATCAATGATGTACATGATGTGCTTGGCGAAGGGTTCAAGGAAGAGGCTTAATCGTAAGTTTTTAGTATACGTGCATAGTTCATCTCTGCTCTCCATTGAAGCAAAAAAAGCCCAAACGGGGCCGCCCAAAAGCTCTTAAAACCTACACGAAATGAAGTTGCATTAGCAAATAAACAAAGAAACCTGTACTTTTAGAATGGTTGGTCGTACTTCCATTTCACAAAGGAAAGGTTTCTTTTTATTTGACAAAATGAAGAAGGGGCCATCCCTAAGTCATCTAAGGAGTGATACAATTCAGCGCCATCAGCCTATACGATACTGGCGGCCTAAATAACTTAGGGGCAGTCCTAAAATCATCTAAAGATGAATTTTGGGCCTGCCCCGTTTCATTTACAAATCATCGCAATCAACATCGGGGAAAGCTTGTGCCTCCAGGTTACCCGTTCAAGCAGCGGCCCGTAAGGCCGTCATCGGCCTATTTGCGTGCAACACCGTTTCGGCTTGGGCGTTCGGCAGGGGCTGGCATTACTGTCACTCCATGCTGTCCGCGACGATAGTTGATCCATCCCACGTAGCCAAGCAAAGCGCAAATGAGCGGGACAATGGAATAAAGTAACCAACCGCCTGTCGGCTGCAAGGGCTGAGGGATAGCATTAGCAGGCAAATTCGCGTCATCCTGCGCATCCGTACGGAAAAGATCTTCGGCTGCCGACGACACTGCCTGGAAGGACCGGACGGCCCAACCGGTCCGTGTTCCATCCAGCGATGCCAGTAGCTTGGAGCTGTAGACGATGCTGTTTCGCATTCCCTCCGCCTTATCTCTTTCACGTGCTAGGAGTGCTGCCGGCTCGATCAGTTCCCAATGTCCCTTAAGCGTGGCCATTCTGGCCCCTGCAGCCGCTCCTCCCTGCCCCCCTGCTGTCGTCCAAGCAATAATCAGCTGTCTGGCATCTTCTTTGATCACCGGCTCATACTGCAGCCATAATGCTTCACTGCCTGCTGTCAGGCTGTCTGCAGCAAGCCGAATGCTGGAAGCAGCGCTAAGCAAAAGATGCGTGTTTCCACCAGCCTCAATCTCGTGCTGAGCTTCACGGACGCTATTGTCCACGGCGATCCAGCCGAGCTCACTGCCAGATTGTCGCAACTGTCCGTCCTCGGCTAGCTGCCGCACATCCCTCAGCGAATAAAAGAGCTCGCTGCGCTCACTATTCATCACCGCATCATAAAGCCGCTCAGCAGCAGCCTGGAATTGGGCCTGCTTGTCCTTAATTCGCGCATCTTGCTCCGCCATGTTCGCCGGATTCGTTCGAATGGCTGCTGCAAAAGCGACGCCGTTCAATAGAAGGGCTGCCGCCAAGCACGCTACTGCAACCGTCCACCATCGTCTTGACATGCCAACCCCTCCTGTCTGTCCTACTTTATGCAAGGAGGTTGAGCAATATGAATGAACCCGGCGAAGGATGGCTCGCGCAGCGGGCTCAGACGGGTGTTACCGCCGACGACGCACGAGTGCCAGACATAACATGGCCAGCACAAAACTGAATATAGATAAGCCGATCGTGAAGGCTTGGACAGCCGGTACCTGATCATACAACTGCGGTGGCAAATACGGGAAGATTTCGAATTTGTAATCGTTATAGTCGTTCAACAGCAGCCACCCGAACGCTCCCGCGGCAGCCAGCCTGCCAAACTTCATAAACGGAAGATAAAGCAACGCTTCAACAGCCATCCCTAGGTGGGAAGCCATAAGCATAAAATGCGTCGGCTCGAGCGGCTCACCTTGATAAGCTCCTGCGAGAATCATAGCGACCGCCCAGATGCCGTACTTGATCGACGTAAGGACAGCAAGCGCTTCAATGATCATTCGCAGCCATACGGCAACCCTTCCCGGTGAAGATGGAGGGAAGAGCAAATACAGGAGTGACAACGTGAAAAAAAGACTGGCTGTTGGGCTATCCGGCACAAACAGGAGCTGCCATAACGGATGTCCCGTTGAAACAGTCTCCTGAAGCTGATAAGCGTACCAGTAATACCCATAAACAGTACCCAGTGCATTTGTAATAAACAGTAGCCACAAAAACGGCCGGTAAACGAGCAATTGCCTACCAAGTCTCAAATCCATGATGAGCACCATTCCTTCTGCAGGAGAATATGGAAAAGACCTGACCGCATAAAAACGATCAGATCTTAACCGGAAGCAGTTTATTCGGTTGCTTTTTGCTTGGCGAGCCAATCGGCAAGAGTGCCGATCTCTTCTGCGGACAACTTATCGCCAAAAGCTGGCATCTTGTCCTTGCCGTTCGTGATGATCTCGGCAAGCTCTTCCTTCGTAAGCAGATCGCCTACTCCGCGCAGCGCAGGAATATTAGCTCCGGCCTGACCTTTCAGATCAGTCGCGTGACAGGTTAAGCAGCCTGCCTTTTCCATAATGGATTTTACTTCCGCATTATTTGCGTCTACGAGCTCAACTGCCTCAGCAGGTTTGGTCGCCGAAGGCGGTTCCTTGCCAGCGGCATGAGCCTCGCGTGCTTTTTCCTCACGTACGATATGCTCAGGAATTGTGCCGGTAATCTCCAGCTCATGTTGATAGAAATCCCAGCTCACCTTAGTGAGGTAGTAGCAGGATACCAACGAGAGCAACATTAATGCTGTAGCAATCGGACGACGGTAGAAGCGACGCTCTTTGCCGGTGTCCAGGAAAGGAGCCAGCAGTAGTGAGCCGAACGCTACACCTGGGATACCGACTACGCCCCATGCCACATAACTACCGGATACCCATGGGTATTTGAGCAGCTGGTACAGGAACAGGAAGTACCAGTCCGGAATCGGAATAAAAGCAGAGTTAGTCGGATCCGCCGGATAACCGAGCGGAGCCGGATGCGCGATCGTCAGAACAAGAAATCCGACGAGTACTACGCAGCCGACCATCCATTCCTTAAGCAGGAAGTTCGGGATGAAGGCTTCCGAGCGCCCCGGAAAGGAGGTGTAATCCGGCGGTATCGTTGCGCCACCCGGCTTACGCACCCGGGAGTCGCCAACGTAGACGACTTTTTCGTTTTTGTTGCCGTGCGCCATGTATGTCCCTCCTCTCGGTTATAGAGGACCCGCGATACCTTGCTTGCGGATCATCAAGAAATGCGCAGCTAGCAATGCCAGCAGAGCGCCGGGCAGGAAGAACACGTGAATCGCGAAGAAGCGGGTAAGTGTGGTCGCCCCTACGATCTCGCCTCCCTGCAGGAAGATTTTAATATACTCCCCGATGTACGGAACAGAGTTCGCGATCTGAATGCCGACCTTTGTTGCAAAGTAAGCTTTGTTGTCCCAAGGAAGCAGGTAACCCGTGAAACCGAGTCCGAGCATAATGAAGAAAATCAGCATGCCGACAACCCAGTTCATCTCGCGGGGAGCCTTATACGATCCCGTAAAGAAGACACGAAGCGTATGTAGGAACATCATTACAATAACGAGACTCGCTCCCCAGTGATGCATGCCGCGTACGATCGAGCCGAACGGCACTTTATGCTGAAGATAATCGACACTCGCATAAGCATTGATAATATCCGGCACGTAGTACATTGTGAGGAACATCCCGGATAAGATCTGAATTACAGTGATGAAGAACGTCAAACCCCCGAAACAGTAAACGAACGCAGAGAAGTGATGCGCCGGATTGACATGCTCAGGAACTTCATGATCCGCAACATCCCGCCACAGCGGCGTCACGTCAAGACGTTCGTCGATCCAGTTGTATACGCTTTTAAACATCTGAACTAACGCCTCCCTTTAAACCCGCGTGTTGGGAATGATCTCTCCCAAGTAGACGAAACCGTTCTCAATTTTGACTTGGTACTCATCAAGAGGAGCCGGTGCTACGTTGAGGTTTTTGCCGTCAACCGTGTAATGCGCGCCGTGGCAAGGGCACACATATTGATTGTTTTTCGAAGTATTCCACCCGATCGTGCAGCCCAAGTGCTTGCAGATCGGCGAGAGCGCGAAAATTTTGCCGTTCTCGTCCTTCATAATCCATGCTGCCTGCTCGGGATTGCTTATATACCAAGCATCAATTTGATGGATTTGGAACTTGAACTCTGTCGGCTCTCCGACTTTCACCTTGCTCTCTTCCACTACCTTAACGTAGCTGCCGCCAGCACGCTTCTCCAGCAGGGGATCAACGGCGAACCGGATCATCGGCAGTACAGCGCCGCCAGCCATGAATGCGGTGGCCCCTCCTAAGGTATACGCGAGAAATTGTCTACGGGACATTTCCTTACGCTTTATGGGAGTGTGTGCGGTCTCCTGATACTCGTGATTACTCATCTGTTCAACCCCCTTTGCAACCATATCGGATGCCTTGTCCGGCAGACATTCCGTGTCGAACCAAGCAATTCCTATCATACGTCAGTAGTATAGGAGCGTCAAGAATTTGGAAGTTCAATGTTCAAAAATCGCTCTCATCTTTGTTGCTAAATTGTCACATTTACACCTTAAAGGCTTCCACAGTTAACAATCATTCCCTGAGAAATGGTTTCCCCTAATCCGTTTCGTCTTATACGCGGGTCCAAAGTCCTTTTCCAGGATATAACTTAAGCGTTCCAAAGTTGGCGAATAAGCTCCCGCGCCTCTGCCGCATCCGGCATATTCCCGTCGTTATCAGGCGATACGACGAGATCCGCTTCCCTTAGACCATCCAACCGTAATGCCGCAGATACGATTACCACATAACGGAAGCCAGCCTTGCGCAAATTCTGAACTAAATGCCCAAGCGAGGCCACCGATTGCTCGTCTGCATACTGAACAGCAGGATAGGCAACGATTCTGCCTTTATAAGGAATTTCGATTACATCCATCGCATCTCGTAAACGCTCTAGCGCCGCTACCGCCTGCCAAGGATTTTCTGTGCCGCTCAGCCCCGTCACCGGGAGCAGGCAAGTATCCATGAATGGTTGGAGCTCTGGCCAGCGATCCGCTTCGATGTCACTAAATTTCACAAGCTGCACCTCTCTCTCTATTAATAACCACATCTATGTTACATGGAGAGGATTCATTTGCCAATGCTTTCTATAGCACAAAAACCCTTCCCTGCGAAATTCCGTAGAGAAGGGAGGTTCAATGATGTTGGTTTCAGGTTGTCGGATCAGCGGCGGAGTGTGTTCCATTGGGCGGATAACTTATCGAAGCTTTCCTTATCACGGGATTCGAGTGCATCGTCGATTGCGGCATATATTTTTTCCGTGCGGAACTTCATAAGAGCTTCATCCAGGAGCATCTCGGCTGCCAGTGCCAACATTACTTCATAATTCGCCTTCATCTTGTCCATAGGATACACCTCCATCAAAATCATTCGTGCACCTATACCTTTTCTTGCTGCTCCATTCTAGTCGGTATCGCCGCCAGGTATAGAAGCCATTAAAGCTATAGCAACAAGCGGCTGCTTGCTAGCATTCTATTCGAGACACTGCCAGCCGGAGGAGGCTACACGCCCGCAACAGCTAGAAATATGCTCTTGTCCCGCTTTATCCACTAGATTCCGACCCCTCCAGGGGACTCGACATTGAGCACATCTCCATGCTCCACATTAACGCCGGCTACAACTGCTTTTCCCAGACGAGTCATCCGCAGCACCGTGCCTCTCTTCTCGTCCTCCCCAATTCGCAGCAAGCCGAGATGCATCATCATCATCAGAATCCGCGAGTCCATTACCGCTTCCGCCGTATCATAATAATAGGGCTTGATGAATGGGACCAGCACCTCGCGGAGTGAGTCTGCCGTCACCCAGCGATCTGCTAACTCATCGACCCAATGGACGATCGAATTCAAATTCGATATGGGACCTTTGTACAGTCTTAGCCAAAAACGGTACAACTGTTCCGTTCCGATATGACGCTTGCCGAGTAATATTTCTTCGCCAAGCGGTGTCAGAAGCAGCTCTGTTTCCGTTTCTTGCAGCCACTTATTATAGAAGCAAAAATCATAGACAAGGGAAAATCGCTCCGGATATTCCCGGAATCTACGCCCGTAACCGAATCTCCAAGCCGCCTTGGCCGGCGGTTCTTCCCGTACGCCGAAGCTCTCCATCACTTGCAGCATGCTGCGCCGATGCATATATCCCTCACGAGTAAGCTGAATCTCATGATGCCTGGTGTAGGACAACAGTGCTTTAACATCTCCTGCTAAGAGCTCCTGTTCATCGCGATAAACCGGGGGTTCTCCAACAAGTACGAGCTTGTCACTGAAGCGACGCTTAAGCGACTCCCTGAACCTAGCTTTCAGGTCTCTTGGCACCTGGAACAAGTATCGATCTGGCCCGGCTATGCCGTTGAACAACCATCCCTGATGTTTAAAGCGGGCAATAATTTCTCTCGGTCCGGATTCCGGCACCGGTAAAACGCGTCCTTTACGGCCCCGCGTCCCCTTGGCCTTTGCTGAAATTTTAGGCGCAGGCTCCGGTGTAACGGGATCATCTTGAAACTTGCTGGATTGCACTCTGGCAATTAGCTCCTCAAGGCTGAACTGCTCCCTCTTTTCAAAAATCAAAGAGTTGATAAACCTCATGTCTTCCATTTTCATGCTGCCTACCCGCGCTTCGAACACTTCCCGTGAGCCCACTTTGGACAGTATCGATTGAATTAGCTCATGCTTGGAATTCCCGTTGCAATCACATTCGTACACATTCGCTATTCGGCTTAGCTGCGTTATATCTGCGTAGCCAAGCATATCCGCGAAATTCATCTCTCTTCCCTCCTCCTCATGGCGGCTGGTAACGTATGATCTGCTTTTCGTACTACCATTATGGGAAGATTTAAAAGGTTTAAGACGTGGTAGGCAACAAAAAAACCCGCCATGAAGGCGGGCTGAGGAGAAAACTTTATGGAGTTACCTCAAGATGAAGGGTGCAATTATGAAGCAGAGACTGCCATCCTTCCGGATTAAGCTCCAGAACAGAGTAGCACATATTATGTAGATAGGACTGATCAAGCCCCTCAACCATGACGCCGAGCATCTGAGCGAGGTAGCTTCCATGAGTGACTACCAGAAGCCTGCTATCAGGCATCATTTCCGTATATTTCTTTAAAAAAGCTGCTGACCGAGCACGTACGCTCTCATCGCTTTCCATGCCGGCTTCTGGATTCGTACGCCATTCCGTCCCCCAGGTGTCCAGCCTTTCTTGCTCTACGGTTCCCTCAATGGAGCCAAAACTTCGTTCCATGAGCAGCGGCTCGGGCTCCAGCAGCGGTATGCCTAACTTGTCCGCAATAATGCGCCCCGTCTCCAAAGCACGGGATAAATTGCTCGTTACAACTGCATCCCACTGGAGCTCATCCTTATTCAGCCTATTCGCAAGCAGTACGGCTTGGAGCTCCCCTTCCTCATTGAGCGGAATATCGGTTACTCCTTGGATACGCCCCATCGCGTTCCAATCGGTCCGTCCATGTCTGATTAGTCCTAGTTTCATTAATGATTGTCGTCCTTTCCGAGCTTGATTCAATAAAAAAACCGGCCGCAATTGCAGCCGGAAAGCGATTATTTACGAATTCTTGACAGCCATCCCATCATCAGCATCGTCATCACCAGACCAAGTATAGATAGTATAATCCAATACTGTGGTGTACGCGGCACCAGACTCAGTATAAATGGATCACTGACTCTGGCAATAGGAATGTCTGAGGAAAAACTAGCCTTGAACATCGCAGAAGCTGAAGCATTAGCCGTGTCCAGCAGCCCTGTCGCTTCTGCTCCGCTATTCCCACGATCTAGCAGTACATAAAGCATGCTGGTCGTGAACATCGCTAAGCAAGCTGCGATTGCTGCTGAAAATCTGGAGCCGAGCTGCCTGGAAAGCGAAAATCGGCGTCTCAGATTCCAGTCCAATTGGTCTTCGGCATATATTCTCTCCATAACAGCGCGGTTAACATCCTCCGCTGTCTCGGATGCTTCCATCTCCTGCTCGAAGGCGAATTCCCGAATCAGCCGCTCACTTTCTTCCCACAGCTCGTATTCCTGTCTGCAGGCTGTGCAATGCTTTAAATGCAGGTCGACAGAACGCTTCACGAAATCGCCATCTGGCAGATCCCAATAAAAGCCCAACGCTTCCTGCACTTCTTCGCATTTCATCGCAGCTTCATCCCTTCGAAATTCTCGCTCTCCGTTTCTCCAAAATAGGGTTCCAGCTGAGATTTGACGCTGCCCCGGGCACGGAACAATAATGACTTGACCGAGCTTACGGTCCCACCCAGTATATCAGCAATCTCTTGATAGTCCAAACCTTCATATTCCCGGAGAATGAGTGCAGATCGTTGCTTCTCAGGCAGAGCATTGATGGCTTCTCGCACTAGTTCCATCCGCTCTCCCTGCAAAACACGATACTCTGGAGCTGAATCCTGAGAAGCGATCGGTATTACACCGCTCTCTTCAAATGGAATATGTACGCTCCGCTGCTTGCGCAGCTCACTTAGCACCGTGTTGCGGGCAATCGTGTACAGCCAAGTGGAAAATTGCGCATCCACTTCACGGAACGAATGCAAGCTGCGATAAGCCTTGTAGAATGTCTCAGAGCATAGATCCTCCGCGACAATCTCCAGCTTGGTGCTCTTCAGCATATGAAGGATAAAGGCCATAATTTTACGCTGGTAACGCCTCATAAGTTCGGAATAGAGCTCAACATTTCCTTGTTTGATTTGCCGGATCAAATCGGAATCATCCATAACAGGCGGCTTGAGACCTCCTCACCTGCAGCGATTTCCGTATCCGGTATAAATATTGTACCGGAACGGATGCAGAAAGTTGCGCTATAGCGCTAAAAAAAGATGAAGAAAAAGAAAGACAACGATAAAGTGTATTTCGGCAACATGCTTCTCATTCTGAAGAATTTAAATTCGCCATTGGCTGGCATTTTCCTTCCAGCTTCGACAAGAAGATTTTAACCAAATACTGGAGTCCGTGAAACCTTTAATATTGTACCACTCCCAGGAAATCACAGAAGGAATATGAGGAAGTTCTAAGAAAAAAACATTAACGTAGCTATCGATGAAATTTTTCGTTATATGAAATATTTTCGTAAATTGATTTCGTTAATTTTGAACCTTAACAGTAGATATAGCTTGTTGATCAGTCCAACCTATATTTGTTTTTCGAAGTAGATCTCATAGAATTATCCTTATTGTAACAGTGCTATTCGGCTAATTATGTCTCTTTAATCCACTTGAAATTAATTAATTAATTTTCGCGAAATTCCTCTGAATTAAAAGAAATTTTTTCAGGAATTTTCTAAATATTCAGGAGGATTTTCGAAGAATCATAGCGAATCTTAGGCATCAGAACTCTTTCGGATGATTTTTCGAGGAGTTTAATCCAAAGCTCAAAAGGAGTGAAACTAGTGAAAAGAAGAAGCCGGAAAATGTCACTATTTGTTGTAAGCGCTTTAATAATGTCCCTCCTTCTCCCCTTTGCTCCGTCTCAAGCCGTCGCTGTAAGTCCCCCGCCCACTGTTCCATTACGAGTCGATGTGAATTCTTCTTCGAATTATACGGACAGCAGCGGCATCATTTGGTTAGCCGATCAAGCATACACTGCTGGCAGTTGGGGACATTACACGACTTACAACCCGATTCAGATTACTGCACCTATTGCTAATACGAATGATCAAGTACTATACCAAACGGCCCGAAACTTCAATATTTGGGGTGGGTATAAGTTCGACCTACCAAACGGCACGTACACTGTGAAGCTAAAAATGGTCGATGAGTGGGCGACAGCTGCAGGTCAACGCAAATTCGATATCAAAATGGAGGATGCCGTGGTTGCATCTGCGTTCGATATTTATGCTGAATGCGGAAAGCTGAAAGCATGTGATCGAACCTATACAACAACTGTAAGTGATGGACAGCTTCAAATTGCGTTCAATATGGCGTCGGGCTCCTTAAACTATGCCACCGTTTCAGCGATTGAAATTACAAGCGGAGGTGGCGGAGGAAACACAGATACACAATCTCCGGCAGCGCCCGCAAACCTGACTGTCTTTGGTACGCCGACAGCTTCAAGCATCTCACTCTCATGGGGAGCTTCAACCGATAACGTCGGAGTGACTGGCTACAATGTCTACAACGGCTCCTCGCTGGCAGCAACTGTGACAGGTACAACAGCTACAATTAATGGCTTAACGGCTTCAACCTCCTACACCTTCACCGTGAAAGCCAAAGATGCAGCCGGTAACATCTCTGTGGCAAGTAATTCTGCAACTGCTTCAACCTCCTCACAGCCTCCTCAAAGCTTCGGTAATAAAATCATCGGTTACTGGCAATCTTGGGCGATTTATGACTCCAAAGGCTACTATTTCCTCAATAATATCGATGCATCCAAAATGACTCATCTGAATTATGCTTTTGCAGATATTTGCTGGAACAACTACCACGGTAACGGATCGGAAGATGTAAGTTTTAAAACCTATACAACGTGTAAAGACAAAAACGGGTATAATCTGAATGTTCCAAATGGCACGTTAGTGCTTGGAGATCCTTATGCGGATACACAATATCCTTACGCAACTAATGATCCGAGCCTTCCATTCCAAGGGGCATTCAATCAGCTTGTTCAACTAAAAAAGCAGACCGGTCTAAAATCGATCATTTCCGTAGGTGGCTGGACTTGGTCCAACCGTTTCTCGGATATGGCTGCAGATCCCGTTACACGAAATACTTTTGTCACCTCTTCGGTCAAATTTTTACGGGACTATCAGTTGGATGGAATCGATATCGACTGGGAATACCCGGTTGAGTTAGGACTTGCGAGCAACTCCCGTCGTCCAGAAGACAGACAAAATTATGTTTTACTTCTGCAAGAGCTACGCAGACAGCTTGACGCAGCAGAACTCGCTGACGGTAAAGAATACACGGTAACGATTGCTGGAGGAGCAAGCCCATCCTATATCCGCAGCAATGATTTATCTGCTATTGCAAGTACAGTCGACTGGATCAACCTGATGACTTATGACTTTCACGGTGATTGGGATGCCAAGTCGGGACATAATGCCCCCTTGTACTTTGACCCTGCCGATAATGGAGTTGATCCACAGAACTTCTATATCGACGCTGCTGTCAACGGCTATCTGAATAACGGAGTTCCAGCTAACAAGCTAGTTATAGGAATCCCATTTTATGGTCGCGGCTGGAATTGCGGAAGCAATAGTCCCAACAATGCCATGTATCAGACCTGTGCAAAAGCTGAAACAGGTACCTGGTCAGACCAGGATGCATGGTGGGACTACTGGGATTTGGAAAAAAATTATTTGACGCGAGATGCCAATGGCAACTACACCGGTAAAAATGGCTTTACTCGTTATTGGAACGACACCACAAAAACTCCTTGGCTGTATAATCCAACGACCGGACTGACCATCACGTATGACGATCCCATTTCAATTAAATATAAAACCGATTATTTAAAATCTAAAGGATTAGCCGGAGCGATGTTCTGGAATTTGGATTCAGACAGAGATAAGCGGCTAATCACTCTGCTGAGCACCGAGTTGCCTAAGTAGTAAACCGGACTCCATACGGTATTAGAACCCTATCCCATAGGGTTCTAATACCTTTTTCGCTAACTAACGGTACATAGATCATATGGAGAAAATTCGAGGAACCGCGTACATTGCTTCCCATCCATAAGTCATTTAAGATGATTCTATGGACGGAACGGATAACTTGAACTGATGAAAAGAGGATCTTCTAGTGAAGTATAATTTAAAAGAAGTGGCTAGATTATCAGGCGTCTCTGCATCCACCGTGTCGAAGATCATTCATAACTACAATGATGTAGGAGAAGAAACAAAACAGAAGGTATTAAGTATAATGGATGAAATGGGCTATACAAATAAAATCATTGCAAGCAAAACCAAAAAGTCTAAAAAGTTTAAAAATATTGCGGTTATTTTTGCCGGGAATTACGATGTCGGATTAAATCATGTTTTTTTCAGTGATGTAGTAAATTCGTTTAAATTTCAAATTGAATCATTAGGTTATGATATGATCTTTTTCCCCTATAGCTCAAATGCCAATGATTATATCGCGAGATGCAAAAGTTATAAAACCGAAGGTTGTTTAATTATTGGCGGCAATCAAAAGGACACGGTAACAGAGCTGCTGAATCATAGCGATATCCCTTGTGTCGGAATTGACATTAGCTTAACGGGAGAACGATCAAGTTTTATTATGACCGATAACAAAAAAATCGCTATTATGGCTGTGGAACATTTTTATTTAAAAGGATATAAAGAGATTGGCTTCATTGGCAGTCATCATAAATCTGAAATATCTGATCTAAGAGAACAACATATAATTGAGGCGTTGAACTATTTTGGTTTAAACGTTAACCATCAATGGTTTTTGCATGGGAATGATTTTACTGAAGCTAGCGGATATCAGGCCATGCTGGAGCTTATAAAACAGCCGACTATTCCACAAAGTATTTTCGCCGCTGCTGATTCATTGGCTATTGGTGCGATGAAAGCAGCTATAGAGAATGAATTAAGGGTTCCTTTTGACATTGCTATCATCGGCTGCGACGATATTGAAGCTGCAAAGTTTTCTAATCCCCCCTTAACTACGATCAGACAAGACAAAGAAAAAATCGGAAAATTAGCCGCCTTGTTTTTAAATGATCTCATCCATGAGTTGGCTGTTCCGGTACAAATTTTCGTAGAACCCGAGTTAATTGTTAGAAGCTCTTGTTAACTTGTTAAAATCAATAAAACGAGGTGAGGCCGCCATTACGCGCTCTCGCCTTTTTTGTTTTCTCAATAGCTAAAAATCAGGATAGTGAAATTGAACAGTGACGGTGCGTTATTTAGCATGGGTACTTTTTAGTACCTACCCGACTTTAAAGTGCGTACTTAATCATTTCTAAATTCCTGGTTATAATAACGCTAATGCCGGCAACGAAAAGAATATTTACTTTCATAAATATATTAACATCAGGAGATGAGATCATGAGTCAATCTATTGCTAGTTCAGCTTCTCAACCCAAATCCGATCGCAAAAAAGGAACTTGGGCTCTGCTTGCACTTGCAATCAGCGCATTTGGCATTGGAACAACAGAATTTGTTCCCGTTGGTTTACTTGCTGCAATCGCTGAAGATTTAAATATCGGTATTACACTAGCTGGTTTGCTTATTTCCGGATATGCCATCGGAGTCGCGGTCGGAGCACCAGTGCTAACAGCGCTAACCAACCGCATGAATCGCAAAGCATTGCTTATGACACTTATGGTTGTTTTCATTGTAGGGAACGTAATCGCCGCATTATCACCAAACTTTGAAATACTCATTGTCGCACGATTCATTACAGCGTTTGCCCATGGTGTCTTTTTCTCCATCGGAGCGACCATTGCCGTTCAATTAGTAGCGCCAGAGAAAAAGGGCAGCGCCATCGCGCTTATGTTCACTGGACTTACGATTGCGATCGTTACCGGTGTGCCGCTTGGAACATTTATCGGACAGGCATTTGGCTGGAGATCGACTTTTTGGGGTGTTGCCTTGCTAGGTGTCATCGCAGTCATCGCCAGTGCCGTGCTTATTCCTAATAACCTAAAAAAATCTCCACCGGCTAAATTTTCAGATATGTTCCGCTTGATTACAAATGGCCGTTTGCTCCTGGCCTTCCTTATTACCGTATTTGGTTATGGAGGAACGTTTGTAGTTTTCACTTATTTAACTCCGCTCCTTGCAGAAGTAACTGGACTCAGCAAAGGCGTCATTAACATTATTTTGATTGCTTACGGTATCGCTGTAGCATTCGGTAACTCCGTGGGTGGTAAAGTAGCGAATAAAAACCCGATACGCGCCTTGTTTTGGATGTTTATCATTCAAGCAGCCACTCTTGTGTTGTTGTACTTCCTTGCTCCATTTAAAGTAGTCGGCGTTATCGGTGTCGTGTTGATGGGCGTATTTGCCTTCATGAATGTACCGGGCCTTCAGCTTTATGTTGTTCAGCTTGCTGAAAAATATGTCCCTTCTGCGGTTGATATTGCCTCAGCCATAAATATTGCGGCATTCAATATTGGAATTGCGATTGGATCGATCGTAGGCGGGTTTGTTATTGACTCCATTGGCCTTGTGCATACGCCTTGGATCGGGGCAATTATGGTTGCCATTGCGATTATTCTTGCCGGTATTTCTGCCAAGCTTGAACGAAAATAAAACAAGGGGGAACTTATATGTTCGAACAACATCAATCTTATCAACGAATGTATAAAGAGGGCGCGCTAACGCTTGGTCTTCATCTACCGCTTGAAAATTATCAAATGAAAACTCCAACTATGGCGAACCAAATCGAGTTGGCGCAGGCTGCTGAAGACTATGGGTTCACTACATTATGGCTTAGGGATGTCATATTAGAGGATCCCAATTTCTTGGACCCGGCTGTCGGTCAAATTTACGATATTTTGATTTATGGTACACATTTGCTTGGCCAAACGAAAAAAATAGCCCTAGGAACATCTGCGCTCGTGCTTCCACTTCGTCATCCGTTACGGATGGCGAAGGAGGTCGCTACAATCGAGGCACTCTTTCCGGAAAGGTTTATCATGGGGGTCTCCTCTGGAGATCGTCGCGCTGACTTTCTAGGACTTGGAGTGGATCACCCTAGCCGCGGAGTTCAATTTAGAGAAGCTTTTTCTTATCTAGAAAAAGCCCTTTATGAACATTATCCCGTGATCGATTCCCGTTATGGTCAAATCCAGCAAGCTACTCTCGTACCGAAGCTTCCTCAGAAAATTCCGACCATGATAACCGGCTTTGCACAGCAAGACTTTGAGTGGCTTGGACGTAATGGTGACGGATGGATGTATTACCCGCAAGCCCCGATTCGACAGGCAGAAGTGATAAAATCATGGAGAGAATCAGCTGTTGATCAAAACGATGCTGCCTTCCGCCCTTTCTCCATGCCGATGCATCTGGACTTGGCAAACGATCCCAATGAAGCGGCCACTCCGATCCGGTTAGGTTTTCGAGTGGGAAGAAATAAATTACTTGAGCTGTTAAAAGCGTATCAAGATATTGGCGTTAATCATCTCTTCTTCGCTCTTTTTGATAGCGAGCGCCCAGCTGATGAAGTCATTCATGAGCTAGGTGAATATGTATTGCCTCATTTTCAACCTCATAACTAAAAAGAACCAGGGCCAAGCAGAATTAACTCTGCTTGGCCCTGGTTCTTCCTTTTTGCAATATATAGCCTACTCCCCTCACAAATCTAAAAATTTTTACGTATAATCGGGCATATTAATCAAGTCATTCTTCAATTCTATTGCATTAACTATAGTAAGAGTTTTATTTTCGTAAAACTGAAGAGCGCTGCCATACTTCAAGTGGCATGTTTTAACTGGGCTCCATCGATTTTATTTTAGGAGGATTACAAATGAATAAAAGCGATCAATATGTATCAATCAGCAATTATAAAAGCTCGCTTGGCATCATACTTGTATTGTTCATTTTATTGGTCATTGTATCGAATGTCTTTTTCAGTCCTTTCCAAGAGGACCCCCCTGTGGATGACGATATATCGGCATTAGGATCTGTTTCAATCGACGTTAAAAACGGTACAGGAAGTTATTTAATGACCTCAACTAGTCTGACAGGAGACTTCGAACCTCCGGGTCCTTCTCCTCACACGATCCAGCCAGGTGGAAGGTATAACTTTCAGCTATTAACAAATTCTCATGCTTCAGCTATTGCTATATACAACATAACATCTACAAATGGAGTACGTGTGGGAGGGGCTGTAATAACTATGAGCTGGGCAGGCCGAGGAATATTTTTTAAATATGGAGTAGCTAATGCTACTGTAACAGGTCCATTTAAAGTTGTTAAAGAAGACGCACCAATCGTTAGAATCGATAATGCTTAACTGAAATGAGACTTCCCCTAGCTCAACATAAAAAAAACCGCCCCGAGGGGCGGTCCGCGCTCATGATGAGTGCAGAAGTAGGATAGGAGTGGAGACTCCTGTCCCGAAACTGGACGTTTTAGTTTGTCATTTCAATGATCTCTTTTCGTAGCTTCAACTTGTCACGGACCCCCGCCTTATATGCTTCTCGAACCGATACAGTATGCTTCTCAAAATAAAGGTCCATCAGCACATCAAGGTCACTCTGATACTCTGGTGGGATTACAGCCTTCAACCGTTCTACTGTAAATTCAAACTCCTCTATCTTATCTTTCATAGACTGCTCACATTCAATCACGACTTCCCACGTTCTTTTTTCGATTACGGCTTGCAAAATCCCATTTAGCATTAGAGTTCCTCCTGATGTGATATACTCATTATTGCTACAATTAATAAATTATTGGGGATACTCGTATGGCACTCCAGATCGGGAAGTGCCAGTTGAGATCGTTGCGTAAGTCAGCAGGCTACACCCAAACCGAACTCTGTGATGCTCTCAAAGAGGAATGTGGCATTGAAGTAACCAAGGCCTACATATCCAACCTAGAAAATAACAGAGGCACGCCTGCGGGTCATTTAATGTTAAAGGCTCTTGCGATTGTCCTAGAGTGTAGCATGGATGACTTTTACACTTATAAATGGTAATGATGTCAACTGGTAGTGCAGTTTTAAACTGCCCTTCCCGATCATAAAGTACACCTGTGAGTGTACTTTATTGGTGCAACGGAATCTATCTTCTATCTGAACCCCCATTCCCTTTGTTTGTGATTATCGACCATCTTTCTTGCGAAGTTAGTCGAATCCTGTCGACAGGAAAAATAATCTTATCTTTATTGCAATAAAATACTATTTATTACTGGAAATAACAGGACTCAAGCCTCTTAAACCCGTACCATAACATAGGCCGTTAAACCTAAAAGCCCCACCGACTCTTAATGTCGACGGGCTTTTTCTATAGAATAAGTTTCCAATAACCTGTTGACCGACAGATTAGTCGGTGATATAATAAGAGTGTGGTTAGGGGGAGGTGATACTCCGGTGGACCACACAGCCGATCTTCTCAAGGCTCTGACCGCACTGCTTTCGGCGGTCGCCGCAATCGCCTCACTGATGCAGGTTATCCTGCAACAGCGCGATGCAGCCCGGAAACGGAAGAAGCCGAAAAAGAAGAAGACCGCCCAGCGTCGCAAGCGCTGAACGGTCGGAGAAAGCGTCTAAGGGTTGTCCGCAGAAATGCGGGCTTCCCTCCCTAACCATACTATACCATAAGGGGCGATTTTATGACCATCGCAACGAATGTCTTTTTCGCCATCACTATAATATGTACCGCGATTAACGTCGCCATCTTCATTGCCAATCGGAAGCGTGACCGCAAATGAGCGCCTTGAACGAAATCATGGACGTTGCAGAAGCCTGCGAGCGCTGGGGCCTCAAGCCGACTCAGGTTAAGGAGTACTGCCGCCAGGGAATCGTACAAGCCCGCAAGCTTAATAACGGCTGGGTTCTGCTGATCGATCAACCGAGCCCAGCACAACCGGATCATCCAAAAAACTGGAGAACAGCTAAAAGCAAAAAATAGCCCCTCGATGCCTAACGTCGATGGGCTATTTTTTCCTATTCAATATTTTATTTCATTCCGCCCCTACACTAGGAGTATAATAGGCACATACGTTCGTTTTCGGAGGTGTGAATGTTTGGTCATGGAAGGTCGTCGGGTTCCTGAGTCATTTGAACGGGAAATGATCAGGGACTATATCATACTTACCCATATGGAAACGATGTTGCAGCGAAGTCTGGATGATTTCCGGTTCAGTGAAGACATACTCAGAAATTTATACGCTATGGCCGGCCAGGAAGTCATGGATCGGATAACGAACAGACAACGGGAGATTCGGCGGGAGCTGGCTTCTCGGGATATTAAACTGCTAATGGATGCCGAACCGCAATTCGGGGCTTTCGTTTACAACTACAAATTTCTCTACCACGGCTACCATCAGGAATTTGGGATGACTCGGGATGTGATGCGGTCGCAAATCAGCATAAAGTTTGGAGAGATCGCTGGGGATTTATCTACTTTACTGAAACAAAAATAGCCCCCACTGGCCTTTTACGGCTGGCGGGGGTTTCGTCTGTGTTTAATTCACACATTTATTATCTTCCTGTTCAAATCGTCTAATAATCATTGAGTTAATGAATCGATTTGAGTCTTTAAACTTCAGCAGCTGTTTTATCTGGTCAAATGTTAAATCGTCAAGTAACGGAATGAATGAGGAGTTAAGAAACGAAGATGATACAGAATTCATTCCCTCAAAAGACAGCGTAACTTTCTGTCCCATAAATAATGGTTTGGATATGAGATTGTAAATCTCGTCACCTTGCTCATTAGTGTAACAACTAGTCACATAATCCTTTAATACGAAGTCCATTCAAATTCCTCCTCTTCCTCAAAATCCAGGGTATCAGTCCGCAACTTTAGCAAAACAATTGTCCCGTTATAATATCCCTTAGAAACCCTCAGTCGTTTCTCACCTTCAGGATTCTTTTTATAAGTATATTTCACTTCACCCGCGTTGGAAATGATTTTTATAGATCCTTTATTATTCTTTATGATTGCTAACAAGTTCTCAAGTCCAAGACCTCTATTGCCCGGTTTCGACTTAGTTGAAACCTTATGTTCAGTAGCAAAATCGATATACATGTAGTCGGATGTTAAAGCTTCGCCTTTAAGATTGTGTGTAAATTTCTCTTTCATCTTCTCAGCGATGCCTCTTCCGGCGTCACCTACACATAATACAATTTCATTCATACTTGGGTAGTGTTGTGCGAAACAACAACCACCTATAGTTGAATCAGAATGGTCATTAATATTATTAAACAATTCTGCAAATGTTGTATCTAAAAAGGAAAACGACTTACTTCTTAGGTGAACATTGCCTTTGAGCCAAGAAGTTGTTTTCTCAATATATTGGAGATTGAATGACCCAGGTCTTAACTTTTCCAAACCATTTGTGGTCGATCTTTCGCTGGAACCGGGGTGCAATTTCTTCCCCATGACCTTCTCAAAAAACAAACAATCATCCAGATAATCTATAGCTGGGTATTTTCGTGGTGACATTCTATAGTTGTCCGGAAATGAATAGTAAATATCTGCTCCGAAGTGTCGCTCGAAAAGATCCACCATATTCCAGAGAGTCACAACTCCAAAGGGATCAATAAATTCAAGTCCGTTAAAATCAAATTTAATCTTATCAGGAGCTTTAATCTGCAGTTGATTGTAGATTTCGTCATAAAATACTGCAGTCGTTTTCTCGTTAAAATACCGTGGAATTGTGACAGTGTACAAAAAGGACACCCCTTATATTTATTGCCCAGAATTTTACCATCTTATCCAAGATTAATAAAGGGAAATTTTCACAAAAAATAGCCCACTGACCAATAATAAGGTCAGCGGGCTCTACTCATACATACATCTTTTTATTCGCATTGTCCCACTGCGCCGACAGCCCCAACGCTTTTAGCACATCGGCCACCGGCGCAACGAGCTTTCCATCCTCAATCTTACCAACAGCCAGCAGCTTGCCGTCCGACAGTCGCACCACCTTCGGAACGATCTCCTCAACCGATTTGACCTGCGTCTGCAGCTTGACCTGGACAGCCGACTTAAACGCAACCCAGCCTGTCCATTTGCCACCGTCATACATAAGCCTCGGACAAATCTTACCGGACCAGTCGTAATGTCGCCGTAACCGATCCACACCCCAGCCGCGCTCCCGCAGCAGCTTGGCGACCAACTCCGTAGCGTTATCGAGCGTCTTGGCATAATCGCCGCTCTCGCAGATCTCGATGCCAATACTTGTCCGGTTACCGCTCCGTGCCCCGCCGCCATCGCCTGCATGCCAGGCATGCTCCGTCAACGGGATGCACTCGACGGCCTCGCGCTCATCGACAACTAGGTGATAGCTGGCCTGACGCTTGTTGCCTGGATTGGTCAGCCAACTCCGCTCATTTGCTGCTGTGCTGTCCGCATTGCCGGTGTTGTGGATGGTAATCGTCTCAGCCAGCATCGCCATGCCAGGACGCCGCTTGCACGGCGTTGTAGTCGGGATATAATCTTGTCTGTAGATCATCGTTGCCCCTCCTCTCCATTGGCGGCCTTGGATGTCTGCTTAACCACCTGATAGCCGTAGACAGCCACAGCGCCACACAAGACACCTTGAATCACACTCTCTACGCTAAGCCCTAGCAGCAGACAGGCCATAAGGATACCGACCGCTGTCACGGCGTAAACGATGCCCCAGTCCGGTACGCGCGGTGTGCGCTTGAGCATATACCCAACGATCCAGCAAACGGCCAATACACCGCCCAGCTCCGGCTTGATAAGTGCGTTGATAAAAGTCCAGTCCATAATAATCACCAATTCCTCTCTTATTGTAAAAGTCTAAGGGCAAGGCCAATTGCGGCTACGCCCAAGCCGATAAGTGTACATGACGTTGTGACAATATACCGCTGACTCGCCCGCATTTTGTCCAACTCTTGCCGCAGCTCGTCAATTCGGCGGTGAGCAGATCGAGCTCGCTGTACCGCATCCTTTGCTGTGTCATCCGACTGTTCAAGACGATCCACCAAGCGATTGAGGCCACCAGCCATTTCGGTGAGCGCCTTTGTATTAACTTCCTGCAGCGTCTCAAGCTTGACCACTTGGGACGCGATGGCTTGCAACTGTATTTCCGGGGTTGTTGGCATAGGCTCCTCCTAATAGAAAAGAGCGCCTAAGCGGCGCTCTCTGCTCCAATGATTGTAGTTGCTTGCTTTTGTGTGATTTTGCCCAGCTCGGCGAAGCGTTGTACCTGTGCTCTCGTATAGCAGCCAAGATCGTAGTAGCGTTTAATCGTTGCATACCAATCCACGTTAGATGACACCTCCCTCTACGAGTTGGAGAAGCAGCGCAGCTTGATCCAACTCAGATTTTTGTAGTCGCGACTCTGCCTCTGCTTGCTGGAGCAGCAGCATGGCGTTGTCCGTCTCCAGTTGACTGATGCGTAGCTGCTCCGCTGTCGGCTCTGGCAGAGTTGGCTGCAGCGCGGCGATCTCCTCCGGGGTCAGCCCTTCCACCCAAAACGCCGGAGCTATAGGGTCTACCGGCTCGGGGCCTCGCTCCTCCTCTGGCAGCGTGAGCCAGGCAACCATTGCGGCCGCATGAGCAACCTCGGCAGCCTGGTGCAGGTCGTAAGCAGTACGATCAAAGCGAGGACGATACAGCCCAGGTGTGACGGGCAACGCGACACGGTAGCCCGTCATCTGTGCAGGTTTGTCATCATAAGGATCATCCGGCGCAAATAACGGCAAATAGCCCGTTTCGCTGTCGTTTACGATCTCGACATCGATAAACAGGCCGTACAAGTCTGTGATTATGGCTTCTTTCATATGGGCCTCCTTAGTCTAGCGGGATAATGACGTTGATATAGTTGTAGTTTTTAGGCTTATCTTGCGCATTAGAGGCAGCATTAATTGTAATGAAGACAGTACCATCCGTATTAACACATAAATTACACAAGACATATACACCATTAATACAGCCTACCACTGGACTATGGTAAACCGTTTTAGGTATATAACTTCTAGGCAATCTGAAGATAACAGCCCCGTCATACCCGCCACATATGACACCCTTAATATAAAGCGTATTGCCTACCTTTTTATAACCGGGGTCGTATCTTCCAGATTCATCAAATTTCACCCATCCATTAAGCAACGTTGGCGTAATCCATTGTGGCTGCTTTTCCTGCGCTGTCCCGTTTTCCAGCACCGTCATACGCCCGGCAAGCTGTGTTGCCTCTTTGACCAGCTCGTCCGTTACGGAACGCTGGTTAGTCGGATACTCGGCGCTGATCTGTGTTGGCGGTATGCCGATCAGGTAGGCATCCAGAGCGAGATAGGTGACTTCGTAGACAGCTGATGTAATAGGAGAATTCGCAGGAATAGTTGCCCTTACAAGCCCATATGGAGTTCCATTAGTTTGTCTAATCCATGACTTGTCGATAATACTGTCTCTGTAAATGTTCAAAATGTCCTTTGTCCTGTACGCTAAAGAAGTGCTCCAGTACGTGTCATTAACTTCATATCCAAAGCCAGCAGAGTAAGCGATTCTAGCTCGCTCCCTTACCACAGCCCCATACCCAACCTCAAGCGTGTTGGCTCCCTCGGCAAGCATAATTGCCCCTTCGGAGCGTACAGGCTCGTCGACTGGTGTCGCGAGTTGGTATTGAAGACGATAAGGAGTGTAGTCGGGCACGATTGTTGTAGTGGCTGGCATTGTGGACACGCCTACACCTGTAGTGACGTTGAACGGTCTCCAACGCTTTGCACCAGTAGTATTATAGGGCCAGTAGAATACTCCAGCGCTTTCATATCCAAGCATCCAACCATTGAAGAAAATCTTGATTTCATCTTCAGTCGGCGTGTAGTCAGTGCCCCAGCCTGTTGCAGCATTCGGCAAAGCCAGAGATAGCATGGACTTGTCAGATGTGGCCGACTCATCAGACACAACCTGTTCCTCGCCATTACCTCCCCATATAGCGCCCTGATTGATGCGCTTGTAAACGTAGCCTCCGTGATCAACCACTTGGCCTGTATCTTTTAACGGGAAAGGCAGCTTAGTTTTGACAATTTTAGTCGTTGCCGGGCCAGTCATGAGTGCCCAAGCCAAATCCCCCGTCAATTCCATCGTCTTAAACCGTCTCGTCGCCCGTGCCTGCCCCGTGTTATCCGTATACAGTTCGTCGTAAACGGTTCCGTCCACGTTAGCGGCAAGCTGGCAATCTGGGCAGTAGACGTACTGCTCAATTTGTGGCACAAACGGAACAACGGTTGATCCTTGGGTTAATATAACGTTTTTGAACGTAATATTAGGCCCTGTCTCTATACGATTATAAAGGCCGATATAATACTCGTCCGACGCTCCCGTTTTAAATGTAGTGCCTGCCTTCTGACCATTAGCTGCCATGGCAAAAGTGACTGCATCGTAAATGTAATACACATCCGTCACTCCGCTAAGTATATAGGTCGTGTTCGGCATGAGTTTAACCTTTGCCGATAACATCCCATTTACTGTACCGTTATTAACGGCATACACTTCATAGCCGCCCCTAGTCTGGATGCTGGCAAATTTGTGCTCCCCATCATAGATACGTCCGTTTGTCCACTGCGATAGTGGAGGAGCCAAGTTTTGCGTTACGTTACGTACATAAACACCGTTGACGTTTGAAATGCCCTCGGCGTATGGGTACTTTGCCGCGATCTGCTCTGCGGTCAGGGATGCCATTGCGTCATATTCGGCTTGAGTGATTTCGTAGAGCCGGACTGCATCGGCATATACATATTGGCCCGCTGCGCCTTCTATGGCTATGTCAAAACTTACAGTAGAGTCTGCAGTCGGCTTAAACCGTGTGTATACTGTTGTAAATTTAGTTGTATCAGTCACAAAACTCGTGCCTGCGCCAGCACCGCCCACTTGGGTAAGGCGTGTCCTTGTTGCGTTACCATTTTTCAAGTCGCCAATCAGTACGTAACAAGTATTTGCTTTTGTCGTAACCTGTCCAAATGGTGCCGCACCTATGGTAAATCCTGTTGCCAGCGTAATCTTAATTGCTGTACTTGATATACTAGGCTCTTTTGAAACCGTAACCTGGTAAGTTCTTACCCTGCTCATGCGCCCGAACAGATTAATCAGCGACCGCCCCTTAATCCCCTTAACGCTCAACGGTGTATCTCGTGTAACCGTCACAGCCTGCAACCCAGGTACGAGCGCCTGCGCTGTCGGTGCCGCGTCAGCCAAATCAGCTGCGATAGGCTGTACCGCCAGATCTACCGTGTCTTTCCGAGCAATGTCATCGGCAGCGGATGGTTCGGCCACCTTGGCACGGCCCGCGCTATCGCGTTGAACGATACGGGAGGCTGTGGCCGCGCTTGTCGCCCCATGAGCTGCCGTTAATGCGGCATGAGTGGATACGGCAGTATCGACCGTATCTTTACGGGCGATGTCGTCAGCGGCTGCTGGGGCTACTACTTTAGCGCGACCCGCACTGTCACGCTGCATTATTGTACTTACGGTCGCGGCCGAAGTCGAACCATGAACGCTTGTTAACGTGGCATGAGCGAACACAGCACTATCCACTGTGTCTTTTCTTGCAATATCGTCGGCAGCCGAAGGAGCTACTATTTTAGCCCGGCCTGCGCTATCGCGCATAACGAGTCGGGATACGGTCGCAGCGCTGGTTGCTCCGTCCAATTTGGATTTATCTGCAGCAGAATAATCATTGGTGGATAACCCTTTACCATTGACCTTATCCACCTTCCCCCCGACCGCCATATCGAGCTTGTCCCAGTTATCATTAAGCATGGTCTGGATGTTAAATGTATCTTGGCCGTCGGATTGCAAATCCTTTTTGTACAGTAACAAATTTGGTGTTTGGCTTGGCATGTTAGCCCTCCTCTAAAAATGGCGCAAAGTCTGTCAGCGGCCTTTGCTCCAGCTGATCCAGCGTCATGGTTTGGACTTCCTGTATTAGCAAGTATCGATACTTGTAATCGAGCACCAAATGCGCCGGCTTGATCTCCTCGATTGCGGCCTTCAGGTCATCTAGATTCGGAGGCAGCCCGAGCGTGTCCACAAACGTAATCAGGATCCGGTGCTGGGCTGCCTGGACGGAGACGGCGATCGTGCCGCCACTGTAAGCCTGGGCAACGTTTTTGAGCAATGTTCCCGACACCTTACCGTAGCCGCGCATCTTGGAGATGATAACGGATCGGCGTTGATCCGCAGGCTTGCCCATGTCGATGACCAAGTTCAGATCCCGCTCATACCGATCAAGCGCCCATGTAGCACTCTCTGGATAGGACTGATCCAGTAGGCTGACCGTTCCGGCAGCAAGTAGATCGAGCTCATCGCCCTCGCTCTCCAGCAGCTTGTTCATCTCTGCAACTTCATCATAAAGCTCCGGCAGGTACCCTTTTAGCCGATCACTCATGTGACGGTCACCGTCCCGACGATCGGCACCTCATCTAGAGCAGTCTGGATATTTGCCGTCTGACCGTTTACCTTTAGATTGCTATAGTCGATCACAGGCGGGATGCCCAGGATAATGGCCTGGATGCGAGTGTAACGAATGATGGTATCCGTAAACGCCAGCTCTGCCAAATATGCTTTGAGTCCGGTCAGGATCTGCTCTCGCACCTGGGAGATCGTCGCCCCCGCTGCCAATGTAACGGACACGGATACGTTAATTGGGATCTCAGTTGCTCCGACAACGGTCACGACAGCGCCAATGGGCGCGGCCCCCTCGCCCAGTCCATCCTGTGTCGGGTCGATATATTGCTGCACGGCGGTAACCAAAGCAGGCTCAGGTGCTGTCATGCTCTCATCGAGCAAGGCCACCTTGACCGTCCCCGTACCATTCCACAGCGGGAACGCTCGCGCCCGGCCAACGCCGCTGATCTCCCGCGCCCACTGCTCATATTGATACCGATTGCCGCTTGTGACGGGCTTGGTGACCTGCTGCTGGTAACGCTCGTAAAGAGCCGTATCACTCTCGCGGTCCGTGCCGGGGATCAGCAGCTCCGTCAGCTCCGCACGAGCAAGATTCGGCACAAAGTCGATCGGCAACAGCGGCCCAAAGCTTCCGTTGGCTGCAGCGCCCGCCGTCTCCGCTTCCAGCCGATAGTCTCCCAGCGCCAGGCGAGCGACAGCACGGTAATTAATCCCGCCAAGCGCAAAGCGGTTGCCTATTGGCACATCCAGGGGAGCCTCACCTGCAGCGTAAAAGCGCCCCCGTACCAATGCTTTGGTCGCCATTTTACGTTTTACGCCGGACCAAGCTATGGCCCGGTCTAAATAATCGCCTGTCGCAGTATCAGCAAAACGCTGATCAGCCTGTACGTCGAGCTGCACATACAGCTGTGCCATTTCAGCTGCTGCCGGAGCCATGGCATCGTAAATAATGCTTCCGGGCCGCTTGTCCATATCATCCGGGATCCGGTCTAGCATCCGCGCTAGGATCGCATCAAACGTCTGACCTTCATACATTCATATCCACCCCCTGGATCTGGATCGTACCGGCGACTGTATCCACGGTGAATATCACCGTCAGCTGATCATCCTGCTTTGAATAAATGAAATCTCGCACGGCTAGGATCCGCTCATCATAGATCAGCGCTTCGGTAACGACACGCTCGATCTCAGCCTCCATCAGCGCACTGGATGAGCTGCCGATAATCTCGTCCCGCTCGGTACCGTACTCGTCTGGATAGATCAGATAAGCGTAACGGGTAGTCAGCAACGTCTTGGTGATAAACTGCCGGATAGCCTCCAGGCCGTCGACGGTGCCGCGCACTCGGCCCGTCATCAGATCCAGCGCGTAGGTCTTGCTCGGCAGCGCCGCAGGCTGGTACAGCGCGGGAGCTTGCAAATCAGGCCCCATAGGTCACCACCTTGTCCAAAATAAAAAATGACTGCCCGCCCTGTTGGGCTGCAATCATTACCGTGTCACCAGCGGCCAGCTGATCAGGATATGAAATGGTTCGAGACACACCATCGAGCAGGACAGTTTCCTCCATCTCAGTCAAGTGGGCGGCGACAACTAAAAATTCGGCGTCATAGACCCGCTTCATATCATCGCCGATCTGCACCCTTAGCGCTGGCGGCGGCTGAATGACGGTACCTGTTAGGATGCGGACCGGCTTTCCAGTGCCGATCGCGTCCAGGGCAATTTGCTGGATCAGCTCTTTCATTTTTCTTCAACCCCCAGAATCTCTTCACGCAGCTGCTCCGCGAACGTTTTTTCAGCGTCGGACTTATCGTCCGTATCAGACTTGGCCGTTCCGTCCGTGTTAAATACTGGATCGATCTCTGGTAGCTCATCCGTCTCCGTGAGCGTGAGGCTCATCGTGTGCAGATTGCCCTCAAAGGAGTGCGTGTCCTCATCGACAAAATAACCCCGCTTAACGTTGAGTTCCGGGATAATGACATGGACGCCGGATCCGGCCACAACAGACGGGATGCCCCAAGCTTCAAGCGACAGCGTTCGCTTTACCCGGCCCTTTTCTTTCAACATAGCCTGCGCCCGTTGCTGTAGTTGCGCCTTGTTTAGCTCCTCGCTAATCGACTCATACAGTTGCAATACCCCATACCGAGATTGCAGGGCTTTGCTGGATGCAACAACGGTTATGGCTCCGGCTCCTTTCTCGCCGTCTTTGCCTTCCTTGCCTTCCTTGCCTTCCTTGTGCAGCTTTACCCGCGTCGCCGTCTCCTCGATGCTCGCAGAAGCTGAGTAGCTGATCAGGTTGCCGCCACTCTCGATGATCCATTTCTGGACCGTGTCCTTGAGCGGAAGCAGATCCACTTTCCCACTTTTACTCCGGATGGAATGTCGGCTTCCAAGCTGCTTATAGGTCGAGTCCAGCGCCCGCAGAACCATGTCGTACAGGCTTTCGTCCTCGCTGATCTGGCTGACCACATGCCGCGTATCGGCAATGGAGCCTGGAGTGAGCTGAAAGTCGCTGCAAAGCTTCCGCAGAATGCCTGCTGCTGTCAGCCCCTTGAACGTGTACGTATCGGAGTTGTTGACGAGGTAATAGAGCTGGTCATAGGCAGTCAGAGTCAACTGCCCATCCGAGCTATGATCCAGACTAAACACCGTGCCGCGGAAAAGCTCCTCGTCTTTCCAGCGGCAGAGTATAGCGTCTCCGCAATCGACTTCCACAGGCTGATGTCCGCCGCGAGCTATCGAGAGCAGCGTCACATTAATCGATCGAGGTGCTCGGTATTTCTGGCCGCTCCACTCCACCGATTGCACGGGCAGCTCATAGGATCCGCCGCCGAACCGAGTCAGGATGACATTGATCATGCAATCACCTCGCAGGCAGTTTCAGTTTTTGTCCGGTCTTCAACGAATACGGAGACTTGATGCCATTTAACGTGGCGATCTCCTCATATCGGCTGCCGTCCTTGATCTGAGCTTGGGCGATTTTCCAGAGGCTGTCGCCAGGCTTAACCGTATAGGACGTCGGTGCGGCCTTGCTGCTCGGTCGTGCGCTGCCGGACGCTACCGTGACCTGTTTCTGGCCGGCAACCGTCTTCTCGCCCAGCTTTCGGGCTTTGATAAATCGGTATTCCCGCAGGCTGAACGTATAGCTGAGCGTCCCCGGATCACCGGCCGTTTCTGTCACGTTGAAGTCCTCTATCGTAACGGCAGTATTAATTGGCGTACCCGTCACGATAAAGCGGCACGGCATATCGGAGTCCTTCCACCGCTGGAGCATCTTGACGATGTCCCACGGGCGCGGCCATGGATCTTTGGTGTAGGAACAGTAGCGACCCCAACTAGCAGGTAAGATGGAGCTGAAGCTATACGTTTTCAGCCCAGGATCCTGAATGACGGATACTTCTCCGAGCCTCGCAATATTGACCGTCGTGTTCGCGCTGGGGCTGCCTATCTCCAATGTCTCGGGGTTAACCGGCAACCAAAGCATCTCGGCGTTGTTGTTGTACTTGAGCCAGAGCTCCGTCATCCGCTGTAAGCCCCCTTCGCTCCGGTCAACAGTCCTAACGTCAGCTCGGCGCGAATTGCTTTGACGGCCTCCTTGCCAACGCGCTCGGCATCCATACCGTTGTTGTAGTGGTTATCACCAGTCAAGTAGACGTTGATGTCGCCTACACCTTGGCCCGGTTGAGTCCTGCCGCCAGCCATGCTCCGGATCAGAGAGGCTTCTTCGGCCGGCAGTACCGTTTCGCCCTTATGGAGCCGGAATAGCATATCATCCCGTGGAATGTCGCTGATGCCGGTTGCGGCGCCAGGAATAAGTTTCATCCAGTTTGTCGGCACCTTCTGAGAGGGCGGGGTTAATGGGTTGATGAACTTAATTCCATCGGTAATTAAACCCGGGATATTCCGCGCGTCGAATCCGGGAGCATCAACACCAATTGATATTTTTTTACCAGACAGCGTTTCGAGCCAGCCCGCGAGGAATTGGAACACGGGCTCCAGCTCCGACTTCAGTTGCTTCAGCATTCTCCATCCCTCAAGGAATGTCTCCACTTTAGCTGCGGCCCTGTCAATCCAAACGCCGATATCATTCAGCCATCCTTTTGCTATAGTCCAGAAATCATTGAGCTTCTGTTTGATCGAATCCCAATTTTTCCAGACTTCGTACAAACCCAGGACTGCCGTAACAATCCAGCCGATAACTGGAAGGAATCTAGCCCCGCCAACTGCAGCTCTCCCGAGCCACGGAATAAACGGCTTAATCCACTTCCACAATTTTACGAATGCGCCCCATAACCAAGTAGCGCCTTTCCAGAGCCCTTTGAAAACTGGATCCAGCTTTTTATAGATGCTGACGCCTTTTCCTGCAGCAAACAAGCCCGCAAAGGCGGCGGTCAGTGTCAGGATAATAGGCTCCAACGTACCCCAGTTCATAACGGCCCACTTTATTCCCTTGCTTAAAGCGCCGGTAAATGTAGCCGCCAAAGCCGACACGCTCTTGGTAAAATCGGCAATGCTTTTCTTACCCTCATCCGTCTTTGCCCATGCTGCCAAGTCCTCAAAGGCCGGGCTGGCTGATGTGATCATTGATTTGCCGATATCTACGAGGATTCGTTTCATCTCTCGCATTGCGTCATTGATCGGAGTCATGGGATTGTCGTCGCGGAACTTGTTAAATTGCTGATCAAGTTGGCCGGTAGCTTTAATAGTGTCGTTAGCTGCGGCTGCGGCTGCAATCATCGGTTCCACTACATCTTCGAATTTTGTGCCAAGCATGGTGGTTGCAAGTTGATCTCTCTTGGTTATACTCTGAATCTTGGATAGCCCTTGTGCTAATTCGACCATTGCCCCTGCACCAGAAAAGGTTCCGGCGTCCATCCGTTTAAAAATCTCTTCGGTACGCTTTTCCCCTAATGCTTCCCTAAATGCCCCGATCTGTTCGTCAGTCAATTCTTTGCGTCTAATATTAAATTCTCGAAACATATCAGCAGGGTCATCGAAGTTGCGTGCTCCTTTCTCTACGGCGGCTACCAGGACAGCACCCACATTACCGATACTCATACCCAGGTTTTTGAATGAACTACCGTACTCATTGATTGTATCCAGATAATCGTCATACTGGTCACCGGCCCGTTCCATTACAGCAGCCGATACATCCCCGATTTCCCTCATGGTCCCGAGTTGACTTTTATATGCGGAAGCAAAACCTCGGGTAACCTCCGGGATATCTTTTTGATAAAGCTGAGCAAATTGGACGGATATCCGTGTCGCCTCATCTAACGCACCCCCTGCAAAATCGGTTTGCTGAGAGTAATCCACGTAAGCACGGGTAACGTCTTCTCTGCTGCTGCCGACCTTTTGGTCATAGTAAATTCGGTTAACCCGCTGGGTAACATCATTCACAGGGGAGTTGGTAATGGCTGCCGCTCTGGCATCATTCTCATACGAGTTTGCCCCAGCGTAGAACGCCCCTGCGCCCGCAGCCCCCGTAGCTACTCCCGCCCCGATGACGGCCCCTTGCATAGCCTGGGCCTTCGCTTCAATGTCGTTCAGAACCTTTGTTGCATTGTCTTTGACTGTTGCTGTCACGGTCACCCGCATTTTGTTCAGAGCGGCAGCGGACGAGCGGATTCTTTTTAGGACCCGCGTTGATTTATCGTTCACACGAGCAACTACTTTAGGATGCTTCCGCGCCAATTGATCGGCTGCCTTCCGGATATCCTTTAGCTTTTTTCCGGCCAGATCCTGGGCATGGATTTTCATTTTGATTCGCGTCCGTTCCAAAGCCCGGGTCTGTTTACGCGTTTGCTCCGCAGCCTCTGTCATTTTATCCATGTTGCGCTTCATCTTTCGCAGATTGCGAGTCATACGGTCTTGCAGCGCAAACATCGTCGTGAGTTTCGCCAAACAATTCGCCTCCTTTCGAGCAAATAAAAATGACCCCTCACGGAGTCATTGAAAGAAATGCATCTGCTAAACCGTCTATGACTTCTGGATCTTCTTCAATTAAATGAAGAATCATAGGGCCATTAATATGCAAATTTGATTTTATTTTTGTATCTTTTTCAAACTCCTCATAAGAAGCAAGGTATTTTTTTGCATCCTCTTGAGTTTTGAATTCAACTACATAAAACGGAGAATAACCCTGAACCCCCATTACCCTCCCGGCAGCGTAGTACTTGTAATTTGGGAAAGCTGGAGCTCTCAGTTCGGAAAGTTCCTTATGTTCAAGAAAGGTGAATTCATCAACCTGCGGAACAAGTTTATCAAACTTGTACATGCTCGGCCCTTCCCGATCCACCGGCACCGGAGCAGTTGGTTCCGGGCTAGGTGTTGGCTCTGGAGACGGCGTTGGCGAACTCGAAGGTGTCGGCGAAGCGCTCGCCGCTGGATCCCCTTCCTTCTCGGCCTCGTTATTAGTGCAAGCCACTATAATCAAAAACAACAAAACAGGCACCCAGGCCCACTTTAAAAATCGCGTCATTATGTATCCCTCCCAGAAACAGGATACGATGACCCGGTGCAAACGCGCAACAAGTTTTCGACATTATTTCCCTTTTGTCCGGGAGGGCTTTGGCTGGTTATCCTTAATCCACTGTTCGATACTGCCGTAAATATAAGCCCGGTGAAGATCGTCCATAGCCCACAGGTCCTGCGGCAAGATATGCAGCTTATGCAGGGCGTAGTGGGCCATGACCGCATCCCGATCACCGGACTTGATTAGTTTTTTGCTTCTTCGATCAGGTCCTCGTCCTGATCGCCATAACCGTTCACGCGATTAGCAGCGTTGATCCAGTCCATATATTCGCCGCCCACGGACAACACGGCACGCGCCGCGTCCGCCGGATCCACGACTCCATACGACTCCAACAGCTCCGGCGCTCTAAAGTCCGGGAAGACAGTCGACTCAATCGCCACCCTTGCGGCCATGCGCTTTGAATCAAAAATTTCATCGACGACTCGGCCCTTCTTGACGACCCGGCGTGTACAGTCCTCCTGTATCTCCTCGATCCGCTTCGGCGGCAAACTCCGCAAAACGAACGGAATCGGATCACCTTTTTCGTCGAGGAAGCGCTTTGTAACCACGACCTCCTCTTCGATAAACTCCTGCTTTGCCTTGCCCTTCATGAAAAATGCCATATTCTTATTCAAAACTATTTCCTCCTTAGCCCAGCGTCGGGGCAGTAAATTGTTCAGTCATGTCTACATCATCAAACGTAAAGGAAACTTCTTCTTCCAGCGCTTCTGCCTCTGTATCAAGGGAAGCCATAATGACGCTGTCCAGGTTTACCCCGCGGAGGATAACCGTCTGCGCGCCAATCGACGAGGAAGGATCCTCGTTCGTCACCTGGATGCTGAAGTATGTGTCTTTGCCGTTCTTGATGTAGTCGTACATTAACTGCCGGAATCGGGACGTGACATAATAAATCGTCATCGTACCCGTGCCAGACCAACCGGTAGCTTTGTGCTGCGTGCCTCGGCGTCCCAGGGTCTTAATCTCTGCTTTCTGCTTCTCAGCGGTCGCCTCGAGGGATCTAACATAGAACATTTCCTCGACTGTACCGTTGATTGTTGCAAAGGCCCGCCCTTCCTGGCCTGAGATCGTATCATTGGATTTCAAAAAGCCCATTTAGTTCACCGTCACTTTCATGTAGATTTTCTCGACGGAGTCAACCGGCTGAACATTCAGCTCCACGTAGACGCTATCTGACTCAGAGCCTGGTGACACGGTGACGTCCGTCTGCGGGTCAAAGTTCTGGACCGCTCCTGCGCCCTGTTGCGCGGACACATAGGCGATGATCTCACCTTTGAACAGCGAACGGCCGTCAGCGTTATTGCCGACCTTGCCCAGATAGAAGGCTTCAAAAATTGCCTTAATGTCGTTGGCGAAACCATCCAGTACGCGGATAACACGGTTCTTCGAAAAGGCCCGTCCTTTCGTCGGCGTGAACCCTGTGAGCGTGTTAATATCCTGCTCGATACGGGCGACCCCCGGCCCAGGTGTGAACACAATCTCACCTGCCTGCAACGCGGCAATGATCTGCGTATTGGTATAGCGTGGACTGACGTCAACGGCGCCATCGTAGGCATCGTAGGTAAGCGACTCCGTGACTTCCGCCGCCGCGGTCGCCGCTGCTACCCACACCGTAGCCTGCGCCGCCGTCAGCGCCGTTCCGTCAGCCAGCACAACTCCGTTTTTAACGCTGATTACGCCCTCATGGTTTGCCGTAGGATAGTTTTCCAGCACCACTTGGATCTTTTTGCCCTCGTCGTCCCGGAGCCTGCGGGCGAATGCGGCATACACGCCTTTAAGCGTTGCATCCGTCCCCGAGTAAGCTGCCGTGTTAAAGTCGGCCAGCTCCAGTGCGGCCATAAAGTTGGTATGATCGGCATTCGTCGTCGTACCATTCGTTCCGCCGGCCAGCGGCGTTCCAGCGGATGCAGTCAACGTTCCCGTGCCGCTCCAGACCACCCAATCATTGGCGACAAGTCCGGCAATGTTGACGACGATTTGTTTGTTGACCTCAACGCCTGCCAGCCTTGTGCTGACCTCGAAAGAGCCCGGCACGTCCACGCTGGACGCGACAACCACGCTGATGTCGTTGCCTCGTATTCCGGAATGCTTGGCTGTCGCCGTGAGCGAGCCGATCGTCGCGGAAGCCTTGACTCCATCATTAAGCCGGTAAACAAGCAACTTGTTTGCCCGCTTGAGCCCTTCGCGCACGAGCAGCAGTTCCGGTGCTGTCAGCGCGTAACCTAACTTGGACGTTGGATCCTCGCCAGCTTCAATAGTAAGTAGCGTCTTCGGCGTACCCCATCCAAGCACCAACGCCACGGCAGCCGTACCTCGCGTTCCCGCGCGGCCCAGCACCGATGGAGCGGATACGAAATTGATATAGACGCCTGGCCGCACTTTATTCTGCGTTGTCCATGTGCCTCCCGCCATTATGCTTGCACCTCCCGTTGATAAAAGCTGGCTAGATCCTGCTGGACCGCTTCCAGCGTATATACCTGGTCCTCGACTAAGAGTGCTGTCAGCACGTCTCTGTCAGCTGCAAAGCGCTGCGATTCCAGCAGCTGTGCTTTGGTGTAGCCGCCCTGCGATTCGGTTTGAATCTGTTCCGTTTCAACTTTCTTCAAGCTTGATCTCCTCCTTCAATTTCTGCATGCGCTGCGGCTGGGCATCCGCTCGCATCAGATGGATGCTGTATTGCACCGACATCTGCAGCACATCATCAACAATTTGATATTGCATCCCGGATCCCGTCGCCAACCCGCTACCTGTGTCGATGCGCTCTAGTGCCTCCAGCAGATCCGCACCGACAGAGTGCCGGTCCTCATCTGAGTGGCCAAAGTAAGCTACGGCAACACTATGCGAGCGCACGCGCCGACGACCGATGCCTGATGCCTGACCAACCGGAAGTAGTTGGACGCGGAAGCAGGGCTCCTGCAGCCCCTGCTGGATCGGCTCGTCATAGA
Organism: Paenibacillaceae bacterium GAS479; assembly: GCA_900105225.1. Lineage (NCBI taxonomy): Bacteria > Bacillati > Bacillota > Bacilli > Caryophanales > Paenibacillaceae > Paenibacillaceae bacterium GAS479. The sequence continues at coordinate 111,810 of LT629764.1, forward strand.
CCGCCCAGTCGGGCCAGCGCGCCACCAGTGCACGGACAACGCCGTCCTTTACATCGTTTACGGTTATCATGGCTCAGCCTCCAAATAGTCGGCGATGCAGCTCCTCGACTCGTCTATCAAAAATCGCCTGCAGCTGCCCTTCCACCGTTTCTACTGCTGTACGCAGCATAAACTTACCATCACGCCATTTGGTCAGATCGACGCCGTGCCGGTGTCCGAACTCCACAAAGCTGGCGTACTCGGTGTTGTTGACGATCTCGATCTGATATTCATTGCCGACTTGAGTTATCTCTCCGACGCGCCAGTTGCGCCGCAGTTCCCCGGAGTCAACTGGCGTAAGCAGCTTGGCCTGTGCCTCAATCCGGTATGCAATCTCCAGCAGGCAGTCCTGCATAAGCTGCTCGACCTCACCACGGCGCAACGCTTCATCGAGATTAGCAACGACTGCGTCAAGCTGGGAATAGTCGATCGGCTTCAAGCGGCTCATGCGTAGTCCTCCCGCAGCAGCTCAACTTCCTGGTGCGTTGGATACGGCGGAAGCGGCTCTCCGGCTTTGTACTTCCAAACCCTGTCAGGCACACCGAAACGCCGGACTGCAACCTCATCGCCCTGCTGGATCTCAATCTCAGGGGCGACAAACAGCTTCATGCTCGCGCGAATATCGTTTTGATTATCCGTCTGGGCGTTCGTCGAAGCAGCTCCAGAAGACAAAAAACAAGGCTGATCCACATAAACCTGGACCAGCCCCTGCTGTTTGGCTCCGTTTGATTTGGTTGTCTCTCCCATTCGACTGATGGTTGCCCTGTCGTTATATAGCCGCTCGATTGCCTCGCGGTGCTTGGAATAGTCGATCACGGCTACCACCTCAAACGCCGGAAGCGCACCAACTGCGCCTCGTAATCAAACAGCACAGAATCGACCACCGTCACGTTCGGTCGCGGCGGAGGCTGGACGCCAACCGGGGCGATCGGCTTAACCGACGTATCCCCGATAGTAGTCTCAAAAGCTTCCGGTGCTTCCGGCTTCGGGTAGATCAGCGCGGACTGCTCAGCTGTCACCGCAGCCCCCACCATCGCCGCCCAAGTATAAGCGAGCTCCAACGGTATCACGGAGATGTTGCAAAAGGTTTTGATCCCCTGCGCCACCTCTGCAACATACAGGTCGATTAGCCCATCGTGCGTGCTATCCACCAAACCTAGCCGCTTTTTCGCCAGCTCCCGAATCTCTGCTGGATTAAGCATTGCTCTTGTCGGCAGCTTTTTTCGACTTGTCTTCCTCGAGCACGGTGACATGAGGGGCGATGCCCTCATGCTCCGTAGCGGTCAGCTCGAACTCATCTCCGGCAATGTACCGTTTGCCGTTGTACTGGATCGGAATATCATTGACTTTTACTTTCATGCCGGGTTCGCCTCCTTAAATGACCTGTGCCTGGAATACTTCATCTGCAGCCGGGAAGCTTGGCAGCGCCGTAGCGACAGCTTTGGTGTACGTAGCTACTGGATCTTTGCCGTCCTCGTAAACCATGGCGAGCACATTTCCGACCTTGGTAACATCGATTTGCGGATCCCTTGAAAGACGAACCTCTTCAGCCGTTGGCCCATAAATTGTTTCACCCAGCGGCCCGTCAGGCATAAGTACAATTTTGTTACTAGGGAAGTAACGAAGCTGCTCATAGGAACCATCGGCTTTCTGCTTGCGGTAGACATCGTCATAGGCAGCAAGCGTCGGCAGCTCCAACTGAGTCAGGAGGGCATTGAGATCCGTACGGGTCGCCACGCGCGCCGCGTTATTACCGAACAAAGCTCCAATGACTTTCGGATGTCGTAGGAGAGCCATCAAAACAGTACTGGATGTCAAGGCGCGCTTCGGCTTCGTCCCGAGTGTCGAATACCAATCCAGGAGATGAGTAATAGGATCACTGGCAGGGTTAGTCCACAGGTCTGTGCCCGCAAGAACCGCCTTATGGTTTGTCGGTACACCGTACTTCACGGTCGCGCTAAGGTTATTCTCGTCCAGCGTAACCACTCCGCTGGCCAGAGCTTCCATCCGCATGGCTTCCACGCGAGCGCGAACCCCTGCGCCCAGGACATCAATATCGTTAAAGACCTCTCGCATGAGATACTGCTGCTCAGCAGGCGTGCGTGGATTCTCTAGCGCAATGATGTCTTCTTCTCTCAAGGGCAACTTACGCTTAATCAGCGCCAGCGCGAGTGCCTGCTTGCTCGCTTCCCTCGACCCGATCTCGGACTCCGTATCGAAGGCATGCACCGAGGCGATGACTGGTACTCGGCCCGCGCCCTTGATTTGATCAAACTTCAGTGACTCACGCTTCACTTCGGGGAACAGCGTTTCACCAAGATGAGCGGGATAGGTTCGGTTCTGCAAGTAGTTGAGGACTTCACTTTGATTAAATAGTTCAAGAACAGATGGCATATGTTATCGTTCCTCCCTGGGTCTTATACGACCGTTTTGAATTTGATCTTACCGGCGAGTGCCGTCTTTGCCGCAGCGGCCGGAGCCACCGGTAAGCGTGCTTCAAGAATCCACGCATCGACGAGAACGGCCCCCGGCTGTGGACCGGTTGTCACGTCGATGTCGTTCAGTAAAATGCCGATCGCCGTCGCGTCATTGGCCGGGTACACGGTTCCCGCCGGGAAGATCTTGCGACCTTTGGCATCCGGCGTCACGGCCGTGTCGCTCACCTGGTAGGTGAAACTCGTGAACTTGGAACTCGCCAGAAAGTTTACTTGCTTCACCGATTCACTTTTTACGTACATGCTGTCACGTCTCCTCTCTTAGGCCCAAGGGTTATTCGCAGCAGCGGGGGCCTTGCCACTTTCATTTGCCGCTTTCGCAAAGCTGGCGCCAGCACTTACATCTCCGCCGCCTCCACTGTTCGGATTTCCGCCTTCTGGAGGCTTGGTTCCCCTGAACTTCGGCATATCGGGCTTGGCATCCGCAAACAAAAAGCCCTTGCTCTCGCGCAGGGCTTTCAGCTGATCGTCCAGGCCGCCTTTCACGCCGCCCGCATCGTCCAGTTGGATTTTCGATTTGTCCAGCAACCCTGCGACAATGTCCGGGTCATGGGCTTGTCCGGTTACAGCTAACTTGATCGCTGTCGCCAACTGCATGTCCTTGACCTGCGTCTCGTATTCTTCCTTGGCGGTTTTGTTCTCGCCCTGGAGTGTTTCGATCTGCTTTTTAAGTGCCTCGTTGTCGCCGGCGGACTTCTTCACGTCTTCCAGCTGCCCCGAAATCTTATCCCGATCCTTCTCGGCCTGCTTTTTACTTTCATTGACCTCATCGAACCGAGCCTTCGGAACAAAGCTTTTCAGCTCGTCAGCGGATGCCGCAGCGGCTTTCGTCGCCAGATCATCGGTAAGGCCCAATGCGATAAATTGCTCTTTGTTCATGTTCGGTTCCTCCGTTTCATCTTCGCTTGTTTACCCGGTCGCGTCCGGTGATGGCCTCTTATTTTACGCCGCAGGCAACGGCGAATAGGGCTCCGGCAGTCTCAGCCGCAGCCCGTTTATGGGCAAACAAAAAGCACCCTCGCGGTTTAAGCGGGAGTGCCTAGTCGTTTTTATTCGGTTCGTTGGTTTTCAGGTGATCAGGAATTGGTGGTAACTGCTTCATCAGATGCTCGACAAAGTCATCGCCAGTCAACGAAAAGTCCGGGCTGAGCGGCACGTCCTTATATTCGCGGATCGTATTTTGTGGCCGAGAAGTCTTCGCCATAAGTCCACCCCATTTCATCGGCAAGGCTCAAGAGTACCTGATAGTCAAAGTATTCGAGCTGCGCTGTTTTTGACATTGTAGCATACTTTTTATCTTTCCGTAAGCGGTCCTCTACATCAAGGAAGATTTGCCGTAATCGGCTCCTTAATGCGACTCCGTCAACCGCTGACGATCCAGCAGAGATAAAGCTGACGCCTCCATTGTGCCCAACCGCCATGACAACTTTAATTGCCGGGTAATCGCCCATATTGATGGAGTCCATGACGTTAACGCGCGTTCCGCCTGGATGGTTGTGGGTAAGGATGACGGACCGTGGTGGTGCCGCTCTAAGCACGGCGTCCATCTCGGCGGTGAACTTGACCGCGTTAACCGAGCCCGAGAGGCGAGAGATTTCACTACCCGACTCCCGGTCCACGACAACAAGCGTCTCACGCGCCTCTTTATAGCCTGTCCGTGCAATCTCTCGGTTGATCTCAGCAAGCTCCTCCAGAACGTCCTCGCCGACATCAGGCAGATAGGCGTAGTAGGTGGCCCTTGGGTTGAAACGGCGGTTGACGCCGCTGCCCGGTTCCTCCACCGCTCCGGCGGACTCGAAGTCCTCTATCGTTGGTAGTCGACTTTGAATTCGGCCTGATTCGATGGGCGGCACGGCGACGCCTGTAGATCCGGCGGTCGGCTCCATGTCGATGCCTTGGCGTTTGGCCCACTCGGGATACTTCATTGTGCTCGGCACCTTATACACGCTGCCGTCATCGTCACGAGCAAGACGCTTGCCCAGATCAGTAATACCGGTGTTATCGAACTCCGCTACCGTCGTCGTGCGGCAGTGGGAGTGGAACGGCGGATACGTTTCTCCAACTCGCATATCCTCCAGGTTGAACACCTGACCGTCCATGTCCTGGCAGATGTCACTTGTACTACGGTCGAGTGTGGCCACAATCTTGTATGCTTTGATCACTTTGCTTTTCTTGTAGCCATCCATGGTAGCCTGCCCCGCGAAAAAGGCGCTCTCCGTTTGGACGAGTCGGCGTGCATTGGAGAGCGACACGTCCATGCGTTTGGCAACGTCAGATGACAGGCGCTCCAGCGGCTCCCCGCGGATGAATGCCTGCGACATCTTAGTCCGTAGCTCCTGCATCAGCTTATCCCGATCGCCCCATATGCGCTTGCTCCAGTTGGATCCAGCAAACTCCGTCCCGAGTACCGTCTCAAGTCCCGGCTTGTTGATCCGGGCGAAGCTGATCCCGATGCCGAGCCCGCGCTGCAGCTCATATCCGGTTTTGTAATACGTATCCTCGTAGATGTCGCCCAGCAACTTGCCTGTGCCAGCCTGGCGGCTACCAGCCAGTACCTCGACTTCTTGCCGCACTTGCAGCTCCAGCGCCTCCAAGCGGGAAACGCGGGCTTTGAACGAGGCGCGGTTAAGTTCCTGCGTCCATTTCCCGTCCGTGTTGGCTTTTGCCTTGGCCGTAAACTCCTCAAGCGTCATCCGATGCGCGGTTAGCTCTTTGCCGGTTAGCTGCTTGCGGGCGTCAGCTAGGCTGATTCCATCGTTCGTGGCATAGCGGCCATAAAAGGCGGCAAGCCGTTCCTTGATGCGGTCCAGCGCATGTGTGTATTCGCGGAGCATGACGTTTTCATAGGCATCGGCTTTCTTAAACGCCGCTTCGGATACCTCGGCGGATCGATGCTCCCAATAGCTGGCCGGCTTCATTCTTCATCCGGCCCCTCTGCCGGTGCTATGAAGCCAATCACATCTGTTAATCTGCCTTCCTCCAAGCCGAGTGCATCGACAAGGCGGGCAATCGGCTCCACCTGATCAGCCGTGATAATTCCAGCGTTTGCTTCCACCCGAGAGCACATCGATTCGATCAGCCCGTTAATCCGGCGTGCTGCTTGCTTACTGAGCATTCGGTTCACCCCCGGTTGGCGGTTGCGTATATGGATCCGCACCCAGGCCCGCGCCCGCTTCATCCTCCAGACGCTGCATCTCGTCTTTTACATCCGTTGTCCATGGATGATTAGCGATGATGGTTTCTTGGGATATGATACCGGCGCTCGATTTAGCGTTGGTGACTGCCTCAGTCTCATTGATAGGGATGTCGCGATTAAAAATCAGGTCGACGTTCGCGTCGCTGAAATCTGCTCCCGTAACGTTTGCCAGGTGCTGATCCACGAACCACAGCAGCTGCTCGAACGCCGCTTGGAACTCGTTCTCCATATCGTTTGCGTCGAGATCCAAGTCGCCGAAGAGGAACCGCAGTGCAATTCCCGACGGGCTGCTGCCGAGCTTGTCCGATTGTGTGTCTACGCCACGTCCAAACTCGTAGATAGCCTTGCGGAGCGCATCCATGTGCTTTTCAAAAGCTTCGCTGTCCAGGTTCGTCTCCAGCGTTGTGACCGATGCCGGATAATCCTTGGAGCCGGCTAGCTTGATTGCACGGTAGGTCGACAGGTTACGCCTGAACTCTCCCATATCTTGCCCGTCAAGGTTGTCCAGCACGTAGATGCTGTTTGGCGTGTCCTCGATGACGTTGCTGTTGTCCGAGCGCTTGCGGTCGTAGTCGTCAATGAGCGAGCGGATCATGACGATCAGCGGCAGCTCGTCGTCGTTGTACTTAAAACAGATCCACGGGATTCGCTCCCAGTTCAGGCCGCTCTCCGCACCATCTCCGTCGACAACAGCGAAATGCGCTCTCGGCGCGTCGGTATCCGGTACGAGCCCGGCGCGCCCAGGGCCATCCATTGTGAAATGCTGAACGCCCTTCGAGTCCCAATACTCCACTTTGGATACGACGTGTTTAGTCCTGCCCTCGTAGTAGTCCACCTCGTACACGCGGATGAGCGCGTCGAGCTCGGTGTGCGCGGCGTCACGCCAGAGCGGGATAACCTCCTGCGCCGGGATCCGTTTAAACGACAACCGCCCGGTATCATCGTAGTAAACCTGCAGCCAAGCTTTACCGTTGATAACCGCATCTTTACCCAAGTTTTTCAGGAGCCGCCAGAACTCCTTGCCGATGACGTCCGTCAGCTGCTCGGCGTAAGCATCGTTGTCCGTCTGCAGCGAGGGCTGCTTGCCCAGAAGATAGTTGGCCTTTTGGTCAACGAGCTTGCGGACATATCCGTGAACGAGCTTGTTGTCGGCCATGTTAGCCGCAGCCACTTGCCTGCCGCCCTCGCCGATAATAGTGCGGTTTCGCAGGAGGATGTCATGCTTCATGCGGTAGTACCGCTGACCGTCCAGCATATCCCTGCGTTGCACGGAGCGGCGCCAGTCCGAAATCTCCTGCTCGATGATCTGCTGCAGCGTCATCGGTGCGGCTGACTCGATAATCTCCGTGATGGTTTTCATATCCGTCATTGTCTCACCTCGCTTATGTGAAGGATGCGTTTCCGCCGCGGCGGATCTGCTCCGCTGCATACCGCAGCGCATCCAAAATGTGATTGAAGTCGTCGATTGGCTGGTTTAAAAATTTCCCGGCCTTGTTTTTTTCCCATACGTAACTGGAAAGCTCCACGCTCGTATTCGGGCAGCGGTGCTTGTGGACGATGAACTCGAATCCTTGAAGGAATTGAATGCCCACCTTCACGCTGTCCGGGCCTTTCTCCGCGCCACGGATCCGGTCGATGCCTTTGCGGCGGATCTCGTCGATGGACTTCGGCTCGCTGGAATCTGCGACGATGCGCTCCTTCGCATATCCCTTGCTCTTGATCATCTCGGCTATGTCCTCGTTGCGCATGCCGTGCTCGTAATGCTCGTCGAAGATATACAACTTCTTCGCTGCCACATTGATAAGCGCGGCCACAAAACCCGACGGATCGTTCGTATAGCCGAAGTCTAGCCCGAAGATGGCTTTGTATCCGGCCTGCTTGGCGATGGCCGTCCAGTCAAATTCCTCTTCGCTCCAATTTTCATACACGGCACCTTCCGCGATACCCCAATCCCCATCGCCTTCGACGCGGTGCCGCTTGGGCTTGTGTTTCTTCATCCACGCGAACAAAGCGCGATCATCGTCACCCAGGAACTCGTTGTTCCGGTAGTTCGTCGTGATCGCCAAGATATTCGGATCCTTAACGTCGAAGAAGCGGCGCTTCAACCAATGGGCTTCGTTCCACGGGTTAAACGTGATTGTCAGCTGCTTGTAATAACCCTCCGGCAGCTCACCGCGGATCGACATGTCCACTTTGTCAAAGTCGTCCTCGTTGAGGATCTGATAGGCTTCCTCGAACCATGCCCAGCACAAATAGCCCGTATCAACCGTTATCGACGTAATCGACATCGGATCGTCCAGGCCACGGAACAGGATTTTTTGTCCTGTGGGCTTGTAGATTGCCTCCAGCGGGCTTTTCTTGAATTGCCATAGCTTCCCTACGCCTAGCTGATTTGCCGCCCATTTGAGCTGAGCCCAGGTGCTGTCCTTGTGCGTGTTGAATGTCTTGCGGACAACAAGCGTATTGGCAAGAGGCATTTTCATCATGCCATGAATGAGTGACAGCGCCGCCGTGACACTCTTTTTACTACCGCGACCGCCCTTTACAACGCGGTACCGACCCCGGAAGCGCCAGAACTCCGCATACCCTTTGCCGATGATCGCCTGCAAGCTCACCCGCTTACTCATGGACATCATCCACAAATACGACTTGCTCTTGCTGAGCCTGCGCGTTTATCGCGGCAACCTCGCCCTTGAGTTTATCCAGGCGTAGCTGCTGCTCCTCATCGGCCATTCCGACGCGGCACATCTCCTCGTATTGCTTGATCAGATTCTGTAGCGTAGCCATGGCTCGGCTCTGAGCCTGTAAGAACGTCGCTTGCTTATCCCAAGCATGCTGGACTTCCCATTTCTCCCCGTAGGATACGCCCCCTTTTTCCTCGACACGCTCAATTGTCTTGTCATCTCGATCAACAACATACATAATCCGTTGCGCCCGAATGATGGCGGTGTACTGGATCATGATGTTGTCCCAGAGAATGTCGATCGGCGCCCGAGTCTGCAGCTCCTCCATGATCTCCAGCGATTCAGGAGGGAGGAACTTTTGGAAGAAGCCATGCGAGACGGCGTTCTTGTTCCGGGCGGGAGCGCCGCCGCTGTTGCCGACAGCGTGCTTGTTGCCCTTTGGCGCACCTCGTTTTCTTGGGTGCACCTCTTCTTGAACGGGTGCACCCTTTTTCCGCTCCCAGCCATGGCGCTTCTTCCAAGACTTGACCGTGTTAAGCGATACGCCGTGCTTGGCAGCAATATCTTTATATTTCATGCCGGCGGCATAATCCCGCGCGGCGATTTTAGACGTTTCAGTCATCTACACGCTCACCACCCCCGAAATTTTGAGTTGTTTTGCTCAATATGCCATGTGATTAAGATCAATCAAGTCGTTGTGCCGTACTGCCCACTTGAGCGCTGCTGGCAGGTGCATCGTCGTTTTGCCGTAGCAGGTAACCAGCAGAATCCCCTGTCGCACGGGCCTGTATGCCCACCATACCCGGTTGATCTCGATGTAATTGCCGTCCATGTATCCGGTAAGGCCCTCTCGCTGATAGCGCCTTATCACTCGGTTGAGCTGTAGCCAACTCAGTTGCTCGCCGACGCGGATCTGATACTGCTCATGCGCGTGATTGCTTACAAACAGCTTGGCGCTGTCTCCTAGTCTCATGTCCCCTTCCTCCTCGCGATAAAAAAGCAAAAAGCGCCCGGAGGCGCTACTCGTTACGTGCTATAGCTGCATTGGCCCACATGACCGCTTGCTCCAGGTTAGTCATGGCCAGCGCCTTTTCTCGGCTGTTCGGACAAAGCCCATCGATCAGATACGCCAGCTCTTTTGCGTTACTTCTCAGTTCTTCGTACTTGGCCGGCTGGCCCTCTTTTGGTGCGTGGTAGCGGAAATTGTTTTCAATCTGCTCGTTCATATCGAAAATCCCTCCGTTGACATAAAAATAGCCGTCCATATGGGGTGGACGGCTTGCCTCTACACATGGGTTTTGTCTAAATCATAAGACATCACCCCGCCTATTACTTTTGTGGCACAATATCATTTTAGCACGGGTTGACAGGGCTTTTGCCGCCATTGTTCCGCCATTGTTCCGCCAACTTTCCGCCACTAGCCCGATAACCTTACAAATTCGGCTACTGCTCTGGGGCGAAGGCGCTCATATGTCCTCCTGGAAACTTGTAGCTTCTCGGCAACCTTCTCGATAGTCGAATCCTCGACATACCGCAACCGCAGCAGACGCGCATAATCAGGCTTGTACGACGCGAGAGCTTCGAGGGCTGCGTCGCATTGACGCAATTCCTCTTGCAGGTCCTGCGCCTCCGCTAGTCGCTCCAGCAGCGCATCCAAGTCATGCGTTCCTGCCCCGCGTGCCTCGATGACCCGTTTGATCTTCCCACGTAGCTCCAGCAGCAACTGATCATCCTCCGGGTCAGCCACTCCCGTTGGCACCGCTGCCAGCTGCGAACGTGTGCCTACCGGGTATCGCTCCAAGTACGCGTGTGCCGTTGCCTCAAGCCGTAGCTCCCGCGTAGTCAGATACATATAGCTCGGTAGCCCTCGCAACCGCTGATGTAGCTGCTGCAGCTGATCGTCCTCGCATAGTCTGCTGATTGTAATGCCTGCACCAACGCTATGGGCGTCCAACGCCTTAATGCGGGCCTGCTTGGCTCTGTAGCTCGTTAATAGCTCTATTGCCTGTTGTTCAGTCATCCCGTTCCCTCCCTGGGGTATCTATTTTGGGTACCTCACTTGCTTTTTGTATTCCACCCGACCACCAGGCAGCTTCCGTCGGCGATAAATCTCCTCTGCCGCCTGGTGCTTGTCCACCGAGTTAGCCATGTCGTCGCAAAGAATGACGTATAGCTGTGCGCGGCTTGCCTTTCTAAAGTCTGGCGTCATAGGCTTCTTCCAGCCACTCGGCCAGCATGACCATCTGCTTGATGACGAGCGGGTGGTCCTGGTAATGGCGACACATGGCGCCCGTCGAATCTGCCACCCATGCCCAGAAGTCTGCGCTTTGGAGACCGAGCCGAAGGGCTTGCTGATTGGCGTACTGAATCCAGCCAGTCACGTCCGCGAAGAATGCGTTGTAGTCCATCAGCCCAGCTCCTCGATGCGGATATAGATGCCCGGCAACTGCGCCCAGAACTTTTCAGCGATCAGGCTAACCACCTGAGCGTCATCTTTCCAAAAATTCAGATCCGTCATGACGTCCTGCAGCAGCTTCTGGATGTTATCCAAATCCGGTTTCGTATGCTTGTACTGGCCGTCGGTATAGTTCCCTTTCACCGGGTAGCACCATTTCACATACAGGCGCACCGGCTTCGTGTATGCTCGCTCCGGCACATGCTGCCCAAGGTGAGCCATCAGCTTCGCCCGAGCCGCCTTGAGTTCGTCCGGCTCGTAGAAGACCGGCTTATCGTTCAAGACCCTAACCTGCTTCTGCTGGTGCGTGACAGTCGGGGGATTTTTCATTGGCATGAAGAATTCTGTCGGCACTCTATCACTTCCCAAATTTTTACTTTTTTTAATTTTCGCCCGCGTAGATAAATGTAGGGGAGGGGGAGTGGCGCTTGCGACACGCCACTCCCTATCCTTATATATTTATATATAGTGATTGCCGCTGCTCGGCGGCGGTGACCATGACGTATAGTAAATCCGCCGTAGTTTCACCGAGCGGCGGCAATCATAAAGAATGACGTTCCACCATGCGGCATCCATCATATAAACATGATTGCCGCCGCCGTTCGGCATATCTATTGCGGAGGCGGTTTTAATGGTCGTCGCCGTCGATTTTGATGATGATGTTGCCATTGTTCTTGTCGAACATATATCCGAACTTTTTGACCCATTCACGGACAGTTCGCTCAGCAACCTCTTTTCCGGTTGAAGCGTACCATTCCACGACATTTTTTGTTGTAGGCGGCTCCCCGAAATTGCAGTTGCTGACGACTTCCTCGAACTCTTCCGCCTTACTCCGACGCTCCTTATTCGCCTGCTCCTTACGTTTCCCCGTCGCCTTCTGCCAAGGGGCTTGCGCCTCTCCTTCTGGATCAATATCCTTGAGGCTGCCCGACTGATCAACACGGTGGACCGGATACTGGAACCACATGTTAACGGGAGCAAACTTTGGATACTCCCGCAGCGTGCCTTCCACGCGCCAGGCCGATCGGATTCGAACAGCCTTCAGTACGCGCTCGATCTCAGCTTTTGCAGCAGCCTGCTCCGTGTCATAGATGGCGCGACGGGCATGATCTTCCATTTGAGTGGAGCTGAGCAGATCGTCTTGGGAAACAGACTGAGCCAGATACTGCGGATTGTGCTGCTCAAAATACCGTTGATAGACCGCGCAAGTGGCTTTGTTCTCCTCTTGCTTCAATAAAGCTTCCGTTATATCAAGCTCTACCAAATCGATCAGGGCGTCTGGATCTCGAGCGAATACACCGCTGCCGCTGGCCCGATCCATCGACTTTTTACCGCCTTGGGAACCCTTCGAGTGATGGTGACAGTAGATGACGCCAGCACCGAGCTCCGTTGCGATCTTGTCGAATTGGTTCGTGAAGTGTGCCATCTGATCGGCGCTATTCTCGTCGCCAGTCAACACTTTATAGATAGGATCAATGATGACAGCAATGTAATTTTTCTTGGCAGCGCGCCGGATTAGCTTCGGTGCCAGCTTATCCATCGGGACTGTTTTGCCCCGTAGATTCCAGATGTCGATATTGCCGAGATTTCGCGGTGGCAACCCGAGTGCCATGTATACATCCTTGAAGCGATGCAAGCAACTGGCCCGGTCAAGCTCCAGATTGACGTATAGTACTTTGCCTTTTGCGCAGGCCCAGTTGAGCCAATTGGCACCCTCTGCAAAGGCTATAGAGAGCTCTATTAATGCAAACGACTTGCCTGCTTTACTCGGCCCAGCTATGAGCATTTTGTGACCTTGCCGCAGCACGCCGTGAATGAGAGGAGGCGCCAGCACCGGCATGTTATCCCAAAAGTCCGCCAGTCCTTCCGGGTCCGGTAGGTCGTCGTTCACGCCCTCAATCCATTCATGCCACTCGGCCCAGCTCGCCCGGCCAATGTTGGTATCCACGATGAATTGTTTCTTGCCGTTCCGCTCGACGCCCGGCATCCGCGACAGCCGCGATGGGTTACGATTTTGCTTGTCAATGTTGAGTCCGTTCCGTTTGCAGACTTCATATAAATAGTCCACCCGTTTGCGGTACTCATCATAGTTAGCCGCGTCCACCCGGACGATGGCGTGCAGGCTTTTCCCGCCGCTGTATACCAGGACAGCGATCGGCAGCTCCAGCTCACGCATAATGGCATTCTGCTTCTCAACTTCCATCGTGTCGCTTTCCACGAGTGCATACCGGTACTCGGTGACGTTCTCATTTTTCACGCCGTCACCGTTGAGCGGGTTAAATCGGATCCACGCGCCGGCTTCTGGCTTGTAGTCTCCCATAACAGCGCAAATGTCGCCCTCGCAACGGTTGAGCGCTTGAATCAGCTCGCCTGCCGTCCGATCCCAAGCGCCCTTTGTGGGCAGATACTTGCCATCATCGTTCGCCCAGGCATCCATGACATAACCAACATTTTCGGAAGCCTCGAACAGTGTCTGTAGATATGTGGTAAGCTGCTGAACCGGGTTCCAGGTCGTGGGATGCTGGATCTCCTTACCTTCGATCCAATTGCGATCAATAACGACGTAATCGCCGTCAATCTCATCGTCCCAGTCCAGCTCCCGATCCTCGCGGCCAGAGCGCGGCACCCAACCGCCGTCCTTGGCCATCTGCGTAATCGTGGCGCCGGTCGTACCGGTCCCCTCGAACGACGTCCACTTCCGGAAGCACTCGCCGGGCTTGTATCGGCCCGAATCGCGTCGGCTCCACTCGTCCCACTCGCTGGCGGTGTAGCCCTCGTATTTAAGGGCCATCCCGACGTTAACCCATTCCTGATAGGATAGGTAAGCCGGGTCTATATAATGAAGCAACGCAATTAGATCCATTTTATGATCCATCGTCTACCACCCTATCAATAGTCCATATATTCCAATCCAGCAGATAACAGCACATCCTAGACCGATGCAAAGCCCCCGGAAGAATGGGTTACCCTCCATGCTCTGCCTCTGATCTAAGCGCCAATATAGCTGCGACCGTTATTGCGTGGGGAGCTGAGTCGGACTCTGCCCTAGCTGTAGCGGTGAATCGATTTTGCGTTACGTTCCATTTGTCGAAACGTACTCCATGCCCTCCGTCATCCAGAGATTGTAGGATGTAATCCCATCCTCGACGCTGCATCTCCTCTATAACCTGACCTGCTCCGGCCCAGGTGGTGGAGTAAGCAGGAATAGGCTGCGGAAAGATTCCGTCCCCGTCTTCGACCATCATCGGACGTCTCCAGTTTTCGTGATCAATTTCCCTTCCCATCGCCTTCGCCAACTCCATGTCCAACTCCGGCCCAGCAGGCATCGTTCTCAAATCAATCGACATGCGCCCACGCCACCTTTCGGATTATCCTGCTTACAACGCTGGGGGTTAGTCCGTACCTCTTTCCGATTTGCAGCTGAGTCACCGTTCCTGTTGCATACCACCTGCGGAGATCAACAACGTCTTCTTTACTGAGTTTGTACTTCTTCAAGCCGATGCGATGTGCATGCCTCCCATTTTCCTCTCGACTCATAGCCTCAAGGTTAGTAATGTTGTTGTTCTGCTTATTTCCGTCAATGTGATTTACAGTTGTGTCCAGAATATTAATGCCGCCAAAGTAGGCAACAATCTCATGAACTCCGTATATGAATTTCTTGGAATTTAAGCTAAAACTAATGATTTCATATCCTCTATCGCGTCGAGTTCTCATAACGTTACCAGTAAAATTACTTCTGATTTCATTCGTTTCTGAGTCAAACTGGTATTTGGATGGAAAGAGTTTGTGAAGCAAGTCAATTCTTTCTTGCTTCATCCCTCTCCCTCCTTGAGCAGATGGGGGTGCTGGTGGATGTTGCCGATGATCACGCCTTTATATAGTCCAGTTGTGTAATCAATGCCCGCTGTCAAATTAAAGGATGCTTTTGAATCAACATATTGAACAATGACTTTCTTTTTGGGTTGTACCGGAAAACACGCTCCATGTTTAAAATCAAGCTCTTCCGATATATCCCCCTCGTAAATCTCAATTTCCGCCTTGTCCTTGAGGCCAACATACTGGCCTACTGTTGCTGGATCGACCTTGAGCCAAAACTCGGTGCAAAAATAATCCTCGTCCCATTCCACGATAGGACCAACGATTTTATCCGGTGCGATCAGGCTGCCGTACACCCACTCGCCGTTGTCGATCCGGCGTCCACGATACTTGTACTCCCTCATTCGGTTCTATCTCCTTTCAGTTTTTCAAGGATGGAACGGGCGCGTTGACCTCGGTCCGTGAATCCAATGCCGACTGAAAAGAAATCGTCTTTGTCACCGTCCCATGCAGCCTCGTCACCGTAAAACTCCAACACTTTTTGTAGCTCATCCCGTTCCTGTTTTAGGCGATCTGTTCGTTCCTTGTGCTTATTCAGAGCCTTGCAGACAGCATCGTAAGCGTCTTGGGTTGGATGTTGTTTAAATGCATCGATGCGCCATTTCTCCGACTCATCCTTCCAGTGCTGTACCTCGGCTTGTAGGTGGTCAACCTTGCTGATTGTTTCAACTAGAGTTGCCTTGCATCGGTCATACTCGCCTTGCCAGTGCTCCTCCGTAGCTTTGACTTCAAAACGGAGCTGATCGTTCTCGGCCTGTAGGCGATAGTTGTCCGCCCGCTGGTAGATCAACTCTGCTCCAAGCTCTGCTGACTCATCTTTAAGCCGCTGTACCTCGGCTAGGAGGGATCGGGTCAGACGGCGGTGAAAATCTCCATCAACGATCCTCTCCTGGCCTTGGATAGCATCCGCGGCATACTCCGCCATCTGCTCTGCCGTGATGGGCTGCTGAGTAGCCGCATCCAGCGCCTGCCGTATCACATCCATCTGCTCCGCCGTCATGGGCTTGGGCTGCTGTTCGTTACTCAAGTCTGTTCCTCCTCATAGTCGCAATCGGGGTTACGGCACTCGTCCCAGCCAGAATCTTCCGGAGTGCCAGAACACTGCGGAACCATATGCCAACCGCATCCGGGGCAAGTTGCAGGCTGTTCGTCACTCATGGTCTGATCCCTCCGGCAGTTGGCAATTTGTCAGTGCTTTAACCCGTAGATATTCCAACCCCTTTTCATTCAGGCACGGGATGAGTGTCTGTAAAGCTTCTTCGCAGAACTGGGCGTACTCGCTGAATCCTTCCGGCTTATCCAGCTCATTCCGCAGACGTTCCAGCGCAAGCATTGCCTGCACTTCAAGTGTTTGTTTCTTCGGCTTACTCATCGGCGCCACACCTCCTCATCCTCTAAGTAGATACATACGTTGTCGCAATCGACGACAGTTGGTGTCAGCCAGTTGGTACCGTCGCTCCGGACAATCTCGCAGTCATCTGGCATGTCCTTGATGGCATCTAGCAGCTCACGTTTAGTCATGGGTGGCCTCCTCCACAGGGTTCAGGTAAACAAACAAGTCACCGTTAAACCTACGGTACAGAAAATGTTCAGCTTTACAATTAGGGCATTTGATTTTTACGCCTTCATCTTTCTTTTCGCCGTCCCAAGCGTCCAATTCGTTTGGCACGTCACAACGTTCACAATACATTTCCATCCGCTATCCCTCCTTGGGAGGCCCCTCTAGGCCACCCGTGTAATAGTGCAATCGTCGCGCAGGCTTAAGTTTTGCCCCTTATTCAAGGCTTTCAAATCGACTCGCAAAGCCACCGAATCGACTTCAAAAGCCGTTTTGTCTTCTATGTGGTCAATCGCTTCATCAACGTGCCGGAAGCACCGTGTTTCTCCTTCAATTTCAACTTTGTACTGGCGTTCCATCTGTTTCCCCTCCTTGGGAGACTGGAGTCTCTAAACTATCCGTCCAGTCTTGCGTAACCTCGCTTGCACAGAGCCAAGATCGTCTGCTCCACAACCTCCATACTGGTGGGCCACTCCACGCTCGCCTCACGCTCGCCTCGATCTCTTCAAGTAGCGATACCGATACCGTCCACCCTTTCGGGCCATCGTGACTGTCTGATATCGGGATTGGCCGTAGCCTCCCTGTGTTGTGCCCCTGGGGGCTATATGGCTTGAACATAATCCCTTATGATCCGCGACTCCCAATCCACCCTCCAGGCCTCCAGGCCGCAGCCGTGGCTTTCTGCCAGCTGCTGATACTCGGCCTCGTAAACCTCTGCTAGCGGCCTCCGGCTGTAATGCAGGTACGGAATGCTCCTCATGATCTTGGTCCCGGTTCGCTGCACTGCCCGAAGCTGCCCATCGAACCAGCAGGCCTTAAGAAAGGAAATAGGCTCGGTTTGGATGATTTCATCCCAGTCCATACCAATGTCGCGGGAGCCATCGCAATTGAAGGGGCAGAGGTAGCAACGTGATCGGCGTGTCGGAAAGTCGTTTTCCACTAAAAATGCGATACTGTCGGCGGTTGACTCGTTGCTTTCAACCAGTGGATAAGAGAGGTAAACGTAATCGTATTGCGGGGATTGCCACATGCTGATCCGGCGGATCTCGTCGTAGGAAAAGCCTATATCGATAATGATGCCTACGTCCTGCGGAAACCGCTGCCGGTATCCCAAGCCAGCCTGATCCATGATTTTCCGCCGAACAGCCTGCTTCACCGGAACTATTTTGAAATCCACCGTGCATTGGCGTGGCAGCATTCCGGCTGGTTTGACCTCACCCGTCTCCGGGTTGACGCTGCTGCAGTAAACTGGCATCTGGAACCGCTGATAGTCCGTGAGGATGTAGCGCATTAGCATCTCCTCCAAGCCGCCTGGCATGCCGCTATGGTGTGTAACAAGGAATGGAGTAGTGTTGCCGCAGTCTCGCTGCCGCTGCTGCCACCAGGCAACCTGGTCGTGGATAAACTGCGGCTCTGCGCCAGTGTCAGCAAAGACAATGTAGTCGTAATCGACCTCACCCCTGAAATGCTGCTCCAGTAAGTGCGCCGACTGCGTACCGCCGCCGAAGGAGAGGACGTGGACGATTCGATCCCTACCATTCCGCTGGTGTTCTCCTCTCAGCTCTGCCTTTGTGCGGAAGATGCCGTCGCGGAATTTCTTGTGTAGCCGAAAGTCCGGGGGCATTTCGAAAAGCTGGAGCTGCTGCATGGATCTCTCCTTTCTGCCCTTGGGGGCTAAGACTTGAAATATATTGACGCCTCACAGCTTAATTGGTACAATCTGGTCATAATCCGAAAGCATCGGTCAAAGAGAGTCTGGGGCGCAAGCCTTGGGCTCTTTTTGTTTTCCTGCCCTGCCAAGATGGTGGCAGCTCACCTGAGCTAACAGTTAATCGCCGCCAGCTTTGCCGCTTCACTCTCCGCGATAAGTTTTCGGATCAATGCCGGCAGGCACACGCCAACCATTGGCAGCAATCCGGTCGATCAAACTTTTTGCTTCATTAAATGTCCACGTTCCGACATGGTCGAAGCCGCGCTGTTCCAGGAAGCGGATCTGCTTCGGCGTAGTCAATCCCTCGGCCTGGCGCTTGTCCAAACGTTCCAGCAGCAGCGATGCCTTGCCAGCATTGTCGATTTCATCCGGCATGATACCGAGCTTTTCGAGTGACTGAACCTGCTGTGAGCTCGGCGGCTGCATCTCCCAGCCGAAAGCGGGGGTATAGCTGGACAGGTCCTCCGCTTGGATACTCATCTCAAATTGCAACGGATCGACTAATGCCCGTTTACGTCGTTTCATTTCCCCGAGCTGTTTGGCCAGCGCCTCTTCACGCTGCGCGACCACATCCTCGGTCGCCTGCTTCTCCACGGCTTCGAGATCCAGCGCTATGCCTGCCTCTTCAATCTGCTTGGTCATCGCCTGGGCAATCTCTTCGCTCTCCGCGATCAAATGGGCAGGATGACAAAGCTCATGCCGCTCTGTGTGCCAAAGGAAGTCCAGCAGCAGCAAGTCCGTTTTGCCGGGATGCAGCCGGGTACCACGCCCGACCATCTGGCTATACAAGCTACGGACCTTTGTCGGTCGCAGCACGACGACGCAATCGACGCTTGGACAATCCCAGCCCTCCGTCAGCAGCATGCTATTGCAAAGCACGTTGTATTTCCCTTTGTCGAAATCTTCTAATATTTCAGCGCGGTCTTGAGATTCGCCGTTGACTTCAGCGGCGCGGAAACCGATTTGATTGAGGATGTCGGTGAATTTTTGACTGGTCTTAACGAGGGGGAGGAATACGACGATCTTGCGGTCTTTGGCGACTTTCCACATTTCAGCTGCGATTGATTCGAGGTATGGATCAAGCGCCGTTCCCAAATCGCTAGTTTTAAAGTCTCCGGCCTGATGCCCGACGGCTGTCAGGTCAAGCTGTAAAGGAATAGTCATAGCTTTGATCGGGCTGAGGAATCCGGCCTTAATTGCTTTCGGCAGCGTGTACTCGTAAGCCAGGCTTTCAAAATAGCTGCCAAGGTTGCGCATATCGCCACGGTCCGGAGTGGCAGTTACGCCCAGTACGTTGGCTGATCCGAAATACTGCAACACGCGCTGATAGCCATCTGAGATACAGTGATGTGCCTCGTCGATGATGATCGTGTCAAAATGGTCCGGCGAAAACTGTTCCATCCGCTTTGGTCGCTGCAGTGTCTGCACGCTTCCCACAACGACGCGGTACCAACTGCCAAGAGACGTCTGTTCCGCTTTCTCCGTTGCGGTTTTAAGCCCGGTTGAGCGCTCCAGCTTGTCTGATGCCTGATCAAGCAGCTCCGAGCGGTGGGCAAGGACGAGCAAACGCTCGCCCAGCCTTACCCGGTCCTCTATTACCTTTGAAAATACAATCGTCTTGCCGCAGCCGGTCGGGAGAACAAGCAGCGTTCGCTTGACTCCCTTTTTCCATTCCAGTTGAATGGACTCCCGGGCCTCCTGCTGATAGGGTCTAAGTTCCATAGCTACCCCCTAAAACTGGCCGGGAGCCCAGCCGCCACCCTGCTGCTGTCCTGCTCCAGGGAACGGGGCTTGTTGCTGTTGTTGCCCTGGTTGCTGGTACTGCTGCTGTTGCTGTTGCTGTTGCTGTTGCTGCCCTTGAGGAGCAATGTCATCATAAGCGTAGAAGGATTTGACCTGGTTATTCGTTCTCTCGGCTCCGTCCTTGCCGGTGAAGCGGTTGATCTCAAGCTTCAGCTTGCCTGTCCGCCCGATAATAGCATTCCAATTCATTTGCAGCGGCTCGCCTTTCTTCTTGAGTCCGATGCCTGAGAAGAAATTGGAGATTAATCCCTCGGTTTTGGAGTGCAAGAACAAGTTATGGAAAACGACTACATCGCCATGTACCGGGGAATGAACGGTCAATTCCAGTTTTGCTTGATTGCAGGCCGGCATCTTAGCAGAGCCAGCAAACCGGGCGCGGTCAAACTTGGTAACAGTGAACGAGTAATCACCATCCGGCAGCACGACGAAATCCGTACCATCCTTTGTGATTGTATCGTCCCAGTTAAATTCACGTTCTTGCTGTTGGTTATAATTAGACATAGATGAGTCCTCCTAAAATTTGGTTTAAAACGGTGCGTTGTTTCGGTTGGTTTGAATCAGTCCAACAACTTGTGGCCAGGCTCCGACAAGGACTCCAGCAATAAATCCGGGATCGTAATTGACAATTGGTGTATCAGCCGGGTAGTAGCCTTTTTGGCTGACCACGAGCCGTACCTCGCCTTCAGATACTTGATCCTGCGTCATCAGATCGCGTAGAGACTGCGGAATGCCTGGATCAAGCTGTTCGGCGGAAGCCTGCTGCGGCGCCTGCTGTTGTGGAGCTGTAGCCGGTGCAGGCGTCTGCTGAACTGGTGGAGCTACTTGCTGTGGAGCTTGTTGCTGCATCTGCTGTTGCATCATCGGCTGTGTTGCTGCCGGTTGCTGTCCAGGGCTAGGCTGGAAGATATGAGCGATATAGGAGTAATCGAGAGGGAACTCGTCCGGTAGACCGTGACGGTTTTTCGCATCCCACGCCGGATGATGTGTGGCGTACACGGTACGAGTACCGCCCTGCCCTTTGTGCTTTTTGCCCTTGTCATCAGTAGCGACCGAGAAAGTCTTATAGTTGATGAACAGAACCATATCGGCCCATTCCTTCACCAGCGCAGCCGTCTTAGAACCCGTCTTCGGTCCCAACTTGAGTTGGTAGCGGTCATAGGCACCCATTTCGTCGGGCTGTTCAAATTTGATGATTTGGGAGTGGGCCGTCAGCATGACATGAATACCAGCCTCGACAACGTCACTCAGAAGATTGAGGAAGCGGCCCATTTCCTCGGCCACAAAGATATAGCCTTTTCCGTAGCCAAAATCCTCGACCCCTTTTTTCGCATGCGCCGCACAGACGCTTTCCACGCAAAGCATTTCGGCCCAGTCGATAGTATCAATAATGAGCGTGCCGAACCGGGAAGGGCCCTGCTGCTTGACCCATTGAATTTGCTGCTTGAGCATTTCCCAACTGGACGGCTTCGGAAGGCGATCAACATCCATTTCGGTCGTCGAACCTTCTGTATCTATAAAAATTGGTCGCGGACACTGCGCGGCGAGAGTCGATTTACCAATACCTTCGGGACCATACATAACACCCTTTTTAGCCTTCTGGACCTTTCCGCTGATGATTTCCATCAGAACTCACCTGCTTTCCATGTTCTCGGTTCCGTCGCGGTTGTCACCGTGGATTCCACTGGCTCTGACTCACCGACCACATAGCCGTCTTCGATAAGAATCGAACATTCATCACCTGTGCTGACTCGGGTAGCGATGGCCTGCAGCCCCTCTTGCTCCAACCACTCGCCAAACTCCTGCAGCGTCTCCAAGTCCATTTGTTCGAGCTTGTCCAACAAGATGAAGCCGCAGTTTGGTTTTAGGCGTCGCACAATGGCCGTTGCGACCCGCAGCTGCTCCGCGCCGCTCATGTTGTCCCATCGCTGACCGTTGTACAGCAGCTCGCCCTGATCGACTGACAGACCCGGTAGCGGCAGATCCGCATTGGTAAGGAGGTCCGTCTTTGCTTGGCGGATTGCGTTAACCTCAGTTGTCATCGCATCGTATTGCTGGCGATATTCGCTGGCATCTGTCTCAGCCTTGTCCTTGTCGAGATTGGCTCGTACCATCCGGTTGATCTCGTCGATCTGCTGGATATTGGTCTCCAGTTCTGCGGTCGATCCATCCAGCAGATCCAGAGCATCGGTTCGGGCAATCTTCAAGTCCGATTCGAGCAGATCGTATTTTCGGGAGGCTTCATTAAGTAGGTCCGTCAGGCGCTCAACCTCTTTGGCCTGATGGGCCAGTTGGCTCTCAATTTGCGCAGCGTGCTGTCGCTTCCGCTGATTCTCGCCGTTACGGGCAAGAATGTCCTGTTGCTGGCGGATCATGTCCGACGCGGATATCAGCTCCTTCGGTGCATCCGTAAAGTACGGTTGTTCCTTGGCAAACTTGGCCTTTTGGTCCGCAATCTGCCCGATAGCATGCCGGCGATTGAACACTTCCAGTTCCTTAGTCTCAAGCTCCACAAGCTTGTTGCCCACGCCGATGATGCGGAGCAAGGTATTGGCCTTCTCTTTGCTCGTGGAGTTGAGGAATTTTGGAAGATCAATCGCCAACTCCTCAACGAAGCTGTCCAGCAGCTGTTGACCAGCCTTTTGGCCGTTCGGGTCAATGACCTTGAGGTCGCTGTTTTTGCCCTTCCGTTCCACGATCAGGCCGTTGGAGAGAGTCAGACGCAAGTGAGGCGGAATGGCTGAGCCTTCACGCTCGGCCTGGGATGGGCGATATTTGTTGCCGCCGAGTACCCAGGCGATGGCGTCCAGGACGCTAGATTTACCCTGTTTATTTTTGCCACCGATCACGGTAAGACCAGATGCGGCAGGCTCCATTTTGACAGCTTTGACGCGCTTGACGTTCTCAATTTCGAGGCGATTTATTTTAATCACGGGAAATCCTCCTTGATATAAGTAGAAGAAGAGTGCTAGACTAACGACGGGAACATTTTTACTTAGCTCTGTTAAGGTGGGGACCTAACAGGGCTTTTCGCATTGCCCATTGTTGCTGCGTTCGGTTCATGGCGATCAGCAGCAAAAATCTTTTTTCAGGCTTGGTCATTTGCTGCCAAACCCAACCGGTAATTTGCATGGTGTGTTTCACCTCCTTTCGTGCTTTGATATTGCAAGCGGTAGACCTCACGGAGCTTGTCCGATGGGGCCGTCTCCATTAGCTGGAGTAGGTTACCGCAGCTGCGGATGCGTTGTTTTCGGGTCATAGCGTTTCACCTCCCCTTAAATCTCTCTGTAAATCTTGTACATCCTGTACACTTGGAGAATGTCGTGGATATCTCCGGATACGCACAACTCTTCAAAGGCATTGTCCCGAAGGGTTTCGACGTAGACTACCGCATCTGTTTCACCGATGGTTGAAGGAAGATCGGAGTATACTTCCAAAACGCACTTGTTGCCTTCGGAATGTCTTACAACGAAAGCCACGCCGCCGATCCGGTTGTAAAACAACGATTTGCCGATTGAGTGGAATCCATTTTCAATCAAACGACCTTCGATGATTCCGTCGAAATACGTGAGTTTACTTTCCAACTGCCATCCACTCCTTTTCCATTACCGGGATAATGCCGCGCTTGCCAAGTATTTCATGGATAAACAATCTTCCCTTTTGCGTCCAGCGAGTGTTGAGCGTCACATCAGCTTCCCCGTTGCTCCGAGTGATCTGAATTGTTTCTGATTTTGTGAGCCCTTTGCCGTGATGCTCGCTGTAGAGGATCCATTGACCGTTGACCTTGCGCTGCACTCTCTCTTCGTGGAGCAGCTTGTTCAGGGCTCGTGCCGTCATGTCGTAATCCCCGGCGATTTGCGTTAGCGTCAATGTTTTCTTGGACTTTAAAATCTGATCCAGGTAACTGATTTTAGGCTCGTACTCCGCCACTTGCTGTTCGAGCATCAGCACCTTGCCTTCAACAACCTGCCGTTCCTTCTGTTCTTCAATCCAGCGCTCCGCCCGTTTAATCGGATCTTCCAGCGTGTAGGATGGCTGGACTGCTGGCTTCGACAATTCGTCCCGCATCCGGTTAAATTCGCCGATATATAGCTCCTTGAAGCGAGCAGCCTCCTTGCCCGTGTAGCCCATAACGAGGAAAGAGAAACCGTCTTGGGTGATGAGGTACTTCGGTTTTTCTCGGTTCATAGAGTCTTGATAAGAGATGGGCACGAAATTGTGCTCATTAAATTCATCGCTGCAATCAAGCTCCCGGATGTCTTGCATGACTCTCTTATGTTCCTTGCCGAATGCCTCTGCCACCGTGAGGCTGTCCGTGACTGCTCGTCCGCTTTCAATAAAAACCAGTTGACTCATCTTGACACCTGCTTCCTCTAGATTGAATGCTTCCTTTTTTCAGGTTGACTTAACTGGCGGATTTCTCATTCTTGCGTTCGGACCTCTTCCGCTCCAGAAGGATCCTCATCCCCTTCCCTATTAATTTCAGAAACTCTCTCTCATAGGGCTCCAAAGGACGTTTAACCATTTCGGCTCGCCTCACTCCCTAAGTAAATATTTAGTTCAGCCTCTATTTTTGCAATTTCAAAGTCCAAATCGCCGATATCAATCCCTTGCTCATTAAGCTCCGACTCAATCGATTTACAGGTCTGCATGATTTCTCCTCCTAACGAGCTGCCAGAAGCTCAATGACTTCGGCTGGAATAATTTCCTCGTACTTCGCGACAGCCAAATCCTGGTATGAGACTGTAGACACCGGCGACAAAACATCCGCAAGAACTTTATTGATCTCATCACTAGGCGGAGGTAAAGATCCGGTCACGATTTTACAAAGGTAGGATCTTGAGAACGAAAGCCCTCTTGACTCACACTTTTGAATAACTTGCGCATACGTCCAACGACTTTCCGTGATCGCGTTACTAAGTAGATTTGAATATCTTAGCCCGCCTCTACTCTGCTTCCCCATATCAGCGACCTCCTTTCTAAACGATCTGGGACGTTTGTCGAATTAACTCGAACTTGTTTACTATTTGGTGGAACAAGTCGTTGAGTAGATAGTAAACTAACGCTTTGTTTCAGTCAATACTTAACGATAACAAAGTGTTTACTAAATACTGAAACATATTGACGTCGATAAATAACTTCTACTTAATACAACAGAAGAAGCTCCCGATGAATTTTAGATTTCTTTTTTATATGAATGAATCCAGTTGTTTCAGTTAACACTTAACCTGTAATGTTCTGTTGACTTTTT
Organism: Paenibacillaceae bacterium GAS479; assembly: GCA_900105225.1. Classification (NCBI taxonomy): domain Bacteria; kingdom Bacillati; phylum Bacillota; class Bacilli; order Caryophanales; family Paenibacillaceae; species Paenibacillaceae bacterium GAS479. Next base: position 136,875 of record LT629764.1, read on the forward strand.
ACTGTAACGATAATAGACTTATCTCATGTCGAAGGGAGTGTCTCAGTTGTCAATCAATTACTACGAGCTACTCAAGTCATACATTAAGGAGTCAGGGCTTACGCTAGCTGAGGTTGCGGATCAGTTAAACATTAAGCACGGTTATCAAATTAGCAAAGGTTACATTAGCCAGCTGCAAAATGCGAAAACTGATAACCCTGCAACCCCTGAGCTTAATAGAGCACTTGCAGAAGTAACGGGAGGGGATGTTGAAAAGCTATTAACGGCAGCACTTATTGAAAAAGCACCGATTGAGATCAAAGAGAAGTTTGAAAAATTAAATATGCTCAAAGAAAAGCGCGCCGCTTATGCTCAGGCACAAATCGTTGAGGAAAGCTCATCCGAATATCTCGCAGGTAACATTACGAAAGTGCCGGTGCTTGGGTCAATTGCTGCTGGTCAGCCAATTGATCGTATTGAATTGATTGAGGATGTTGAGTACGTCAATAAATCAGTGATCCGCAGCGGAGAGGCTTTTGCCTTAAAGGTCAAAGGCGATAGCATGATCGGGGATAACATTTTAGATGGGGATATTGTAATCTGCATCAAGCAACCAGAAGTGAACCCGACTGATATTGCAGTTGTAGCCGTGGAAGGTGAAACCGCAACAATAAAACGGGTTAAGTGCATGAGTGAAATGTGCTTACTGATGCCTTCCAACCCTAAATTGCAGCCTATTATCGTTCACGCATCGAGTATACAGATAATAGGGAAAGTTGTTGAGGTGCGTAGGAGGCTTTAATTAACAAGGAGGTCAAACAGAGTGTTCAAATTAAAAACTGAAGAGGAAGAGATAGAAGCAGTTGGTTATGTTCGCCAGTCTGACGAGCGAGAAGACAAAGAAGATATTTCAGAACAGACTCAAAGAGCCAAGATCAAAGCCTATTGCGACTTCAACAACATAAAATTGGTCGAAGTATTCAAAGATATTGATTATTCTGGCTTTCGAATATCCTATACAAAGCGACCCGGGATTATGGAGGCTTTCAAGTACTGTCGAGAGCATCCTAAAGTGAAAAAGTTTGTGGTCTTTAATCTGTCTCGGCTAACTCGACGAAAAAAGGATTTTCACTTAATACATTCCCTGCTCAGCAGCATTGATGTTGATATTTGCTCGGCGAGCGAACAGCTAGACTTTGGTACCGCAACTGGAAGATTACTCACCTCGATGCTTGTCGATTTTAATGAATACTACTCTGACAATTTATCAGATGTAATGAACGATAATAAAGCGACGAATGCGGAAAAAGGTCGATGGAATGGCGGACCTGCTCCATATGGACTAAAGAAGAATAGTGATGGGGGCTTTACGGCTGACGGCGAAAAAGCGATAACGGTGAAGACCATGTTTAGAATGACTTTTGAAGGCAAAGGCCCATATTTAGTTGCTGCATGGCTCCGCAATCAAGGGATCCTTACCGAAACAGGCGTACATTGGACGCCCAGGAGAGTACGGTATGTGTTAAAAAACGTAACCTATGCCGGCATGCAAAGGTGGAAAGGCAAGTTTCATAAATTGGCCAACACTGAAACATTGATAAGCTGGGAAGAATTTGAATATCTGCAGAAGACCCGCTTCAGCAAAGATAATGTCTGGAGAGGCATGCATAACCGACAGCTGTTGTCCACATTATTGAGATGCCCTGATTGCGGATCTAAAATGAGTAGTCGAAAGACCACAGCTACATCAAAGCGCAGATATATCTGTGATAATAAAAATTCATATGGTAAGTGTACGAGCCCTAATTATGATACTGAGACGCTCGATTCGGCAGTTATAGGACTCATTGGAAAATTAGCTAAGGAAAGGTACCAGCCGGTACATGTTCTGCCGGAATTATCAGAACAGACTCAGAAAGACCAAGGAATCTCCTCGATTAAAAAGCTTCAGAATGAACTGACAGTATTAGAGCAGGCAAAGCAAAAGGTATATGACGACTATTACCTCCATCAAAAACTTGATGAAACCCAATTCAATTCTCTGATGTCACGGTATGATGCTCGACAAAAAGATGTGACCCTCATGCTTGAAAAAATTCCACTACCCACCAAAACTAATTATGGCGATTATGACGACGTTATAGACTTGTTCGCTGAAGCCCTCGACGTACTGGAACCCGACGAAAAACGTAAAGCTGTCGGCCTCGTGATTCAAAAAGTTATTCCTGGCAACCCCGCAATTATAGAATTCCGTTGGGGAGAAAAAAGAGAGATCCCCGCAAGCGCAATAAAATACGGCAACCGTAGCGTGATATACTAATATAAATAAAAAAAAGACCGCCAATGGTGATGGCGGCCGACGTTCAAGCCAGAACGTCCAGATTAAGGATAGGAGTGGAGAGAAACCATACTGTACTTTTATTATATGTATCCGTTTACAATTTGTCAATAAGCGTTTTCATTTTAAATTTTGAGGAACAATTTCCATTTTCAGGACGTCAAAAAGCCCCGGCAGCGCCGAGGCTTTTGGTCTTCTAAGTAACTCTTACGACGTAATTAAACGCCTCAAGCACTTCAACTGCCTGATCCAGATCGCCTTGTGTGCGGAAGCTCAGTCTAAGCACTCCCGGCACATCCATGCGGGTCTCGATAATTTGAAGATTACTCAGGCTGATATTCCGGTTGCCGAGCTCGGTGGCGATTTTGCCGATAATACCGGGATGATCCGGCACATCCATATAACATTCGTAAATGGATTGCAGCACACCCTTACGACGCTCCGGCAAGCTGCTACGGAACTCTCCTGCGCTGCGGAATGCTTCGCTAATCGCCTCGCCATCCTCTGAACGAAGAATGTCGGCAAGCCGATTGAGCTCTCCGCCCCACTCTTCTAGCAGGCGCAACACGATTACGCGATTCTCAAGCAGAATATCTCGCCAAACGATAGGGTCGCTGGAAGCGATGCGCGTAATATCGCGGAATCCGCCAGCAGCAAGCATCGCATAACCGCCGTTGCCCTCATTATAACGGCTCACTTGATTAACAAGCGCAGCCGCGATGAGATGCGGCAAATGGCTGATCGCTCCGACAATCTCGTCATGCTCTTTTGGGTTCATATGCACGATTTTGGCGCGAGTAAGGCGTAGCAGATAGCTCAGTCGTTCCACTGCCTCGAGGGGAGTGTTGTCGTCCGGTGTAAGCACGTAGTACGCATTCTCGAACAGAATCGCACTCGCTGCCTCCACACCCGCACGTTCTGAGCCTGCCATTGGATGGCCGCCGATAAAAACGGCGTCTCCCCAATTAATAGTTGAAACAGCGGCTGCCACGCCGGCCTTAGTGCTGCCAACATCCGTTAGGATGCATCCGCTTTTGAGAGGCATGAGACTTATGCGCTGCGCGTAGTCCGTCAGCATGCCTACCGGTACACATAGAAAAATATAATCAGCGTCGTGAACCGCTTCTTCGAGCGATGTTGTCGCTTCATCTACTACACCTAAACGCACATACTTATCCGCCGATTCCTGGCGGTAGGAATACCCTGTTACCCGTAGGCCGGGCTGATCTTTAAAACAAAGGGCAAGAGAGCCGCCGATTAGGCCAGCTCCGATAATCGCTATTTTTGTCATCAACTTACTGCCGCACCGTCGCTTCCTTCAAGACTTCCTCCAACGCGGAAATGAATTTGCGGTTCGCTTCGGCTGTGCCGATCGACACTCGCAAATAAGTCGGAGACTTGGCCCATCCAGCACGGGTAATGAAACCACGACGCAGCAGACGATCAAACGCCTCACGAGAAGGCATACCAACGTCGACCATAATGAAATTGGCCTGTGTTGGGTAGTAGGAGAGACCCAAGCGATCAAATTCGCCCTGCAGGTAATCACGCTGCTGCAGGTTATTCTCGCGGCAGCTGTTGACGAATTCTTGGTCGCCAAGCGCAGCCTTGGCCGCAGCCTGGGCTACACGCGCCGTGTTAAACGGCTCGCGTACAAGATTAATCGAATGGATAACATCCGGCTGAGCGATACCGTAACCAATGCGCAGCGCAGCCAAGCCGTATATTTTTGAGAAGGTGCGAAGTAGAATTAGGTTCGGATAACGCTCCAACAGCTTGACGCTGTCCGGATATTCCGGATCGTCGACAAAGTGGCAGTAAGCCTCGTCCAGCACGCATAAAACATGCCCCGGCAGCTTATCCATGAACTCGACCAACTCCGCTTCGGTCACGATTGTACCCGTCGGATTGTTCGGAGAGCAAACCCAGACAAGCTTCGTCTTGTCGGTCACCGCTGCCAGCATCGCCGGCAAATCCTGCCGTCCGTCGATGAGTGGAATCTCTTTGAGAACCGCATTCTCAACCTCTGCATTATGACGGTATTGCGAGAAAGTCTCGTCTGCCATTACCGTCTCATCTCCAGGCTCCAGGTAAGCGCGCGCGATCATGAGAATAATCTCGTCTGCACCGTTGCCCCAGATCAGCCCATTCGGGTGAACGCCGAGATGCTGCGCCATCGCAGCTGTCAGCTCCACGCTTGCTCCATCCGGATAAATGCTGCTGTTATCGATCTCCGCTATAATAGCCTGCTTGGCGCTAGGAGAGCTGCCATATGGATTTTCGTTGGAGGCAAGCTTGATGACCTCAGTCAGGCCAAGCTCCCGTTTAACATCCTCTACCGGCTTCCCTGGCTGGTAGACAGGCAAGTGGACGATATTTCGTTTGGTCTTCATGGATGGTTCACCTCATAAAAAGTAGGATTCCGCTTCACGCGTCATGCCTTCTATTGTCTCATAATTGACGTGAAGTTGAAAGCACTTTAAAGCGGTGCACCAAGTCAGATTCTCAAGGAGGCGACAAAGCGACCGATTTGCGAGATGCCGTCTCTGTATGTGTCCTCTTTTAACAACAGTGGCAATGCTTCCTCTACCTGGCGAACGATCGCGCTTCCTACGATAACACCGTCGGCATGTTTGCTCATCCGCTCTACCTGGTCACGGCTGCTGATACCGAAGCCGACTGCAATTGGCAGCGGCGTCGCTTCGCGCACCGACTGTAGGAATTCTTCGATGCCGCTGTGGAACTCACTGCGCATGCCGGTCACGCCGAGCGAGCTGACACAGTAGACAAAACCTTGCGCCGAGGCAGCGATGCGCTGCACTCTGGCTTTGGAGGTTGGAGCGACTAGCGGGATGAGATGAATGCCGGCTTCTGCCGCCATCTCGCGCACCTCGCCGTCCTCTTCGATCGGCAGATCGGGAATAATGAGGCCGCTGATCCCTTTTTCATGAATGAGGGTGAAGAATCGCTCCAAGCCATATTGCAAAATAGGATTAAAATAGCTAAACAGGATGAACGGCATCTTAACGCCAGCCGCTGCTGCTTGAGCGGCAACCTCGACGCATGCCTCCAGCGTTACCGGTCCTCGGAGCGCGCGCTCCGAGGCTTGCTGGATGACCGGCCCGTCCGCAAGCGGATCGGAATAAGGAACACCAAGCTCCACCATATCCGCACCGCTGCGCTCAAGCTCGATGATGATATCCACTGTCGTTTTCAGATCGGGATCACCTGTAGTTATGAATGGAATGAGCGCCGTGCGGCCTTCTGACTTCAGCTTGTGGAAAACTTCATCAATGCGATTCATGCTTTTGTCCTCCCAAATAGCTCATAATCGCTTCCACGTCCTTGTCTCCGCGCCCGGACAGGGAGACGACAATCGTCTGATCAGGAGGCAACGTTGGAGCCAGCTTCATTACTTGGGCAATTGCATGCGCCGATTCCAGCGCCGGGATAATGCCCTCAGTGCGGCTCAGCAGCTGCAGCGCCTCCAAAGCTTCCGCGTCCGTTACCGGAACATACTCTGCTCGGCCTGAATCTTTGAGGTAGGCATGCTCGGGTCCGATACCCGGGTAATCCAGTCCTGCCGAAATGGAATGAGCCGGTTGAACCTGTCCCGCATCATCCTGAAGCACATAGCTAAGAGAACCTTGGAATACGCCATGGCGGCCGAGCGTCATCGTTGCTGCATGCTCAAGCGTATCAATGCCTCGTCCAGCTGCCTCAACACCGATCAGCTTCACGGACTCGTCCCCTACAAATGGATAAAAAATACCAATTGCATTGCTGCCTCCGCCAACAGCGGCTACAACATAGTCTGGAAGACGGCCTTCCTCACGTAGAATCTGCTCTCTGGCTTCATCGCCGATAATGCGCTGGAAATCGCGCACCATCATCGGATAAGGATGCGGTCCTGTAACGGAGCCAAGAATGTAGTAGGTATCATCCACATGGCTGACCCAATAACGCAGCGTTTCATTGCAAGCATCCTTCAGCGTACGCGTTCCGGACAGTACCGGCACGACCTCCGCTCCCAGCAGCTGCATACGGAAGACGTTCAATTGCTGACGCTTCGTGTCCTCCTCGCCCATGAATACTTTACATTCCATGCCGAGCAGTGCAGCGATAGTCGCTGAGGCGACGCCATGCTGGCCGGCTCCGGTTTCAGCGATGATTTTCTTTTTGCCCATGCGCTTGGCCAGCACGCCTTGTCCGATCGTATTGTTGATTTTATGTGCTCCGGTGTGGTTGAGATCCTCACGCTTCAGCAAAATCTTGGCGCCGCCAAGATGCTGTGTCAGCCGCTCCGCGTAGTACAACGAGGTGGGACGTCCAGAGTACTTGTTAAGCAGATAGCGGATCTCTTCCTGGAATTCCGGATCTTTGGAATAATGTTTATAGGCTTCCTCTAATTCAAAAAGCGCGTTCATCAACGTTTCCGGCACGTAACGTCCACCGAATTTACCAAAGCGTCCGTTCCCATCAGGTACCTGATTCATAGTTGCTTCACCCTTCCCGTAAATGCCCGGATTAGCTCCGGTGATTTTTGTCCGTCCTGCTCTACGCCGCTTGAAACATCTATGCCGTCCGGACGATAGCCTTCGATTAGCTCGCCCACATTCCCGGGATGAAGCCCGCCTGCCGCGAAAAGAGGCAATCCCGCTTCACGCGCCGCATGTTGGTAGGCCGGGAGCAGCTCCCAGTCGAACGTCCGGCCTGTTCCTCCTCCGGCCGTGTCCAGCAGCAGTGCGCTAACTCCTGCCGCTGCGTAATCTCGCACCAGCTCCGCTGGTGACGGTCCGCTGCCTTGGGCTCCGCCGACTTGGCCGGCATGCAGCGCCTTCCATACGGGGCGCCCTGTTGCCGCAGCCGCAGCCGCGCAATCCGCGGGGCTTTCCGCGCCGTGCAGCTGGACGATGTCCAGGCCGGCTGCGTCAGCCGCACGCGCCAGCTCATCCACAGGCGCGTTCACGAACACGCCTGCGGCCAGCGGAGCGAGGCGACCAGCCGCGCTTGCCGCCTCGCGCATAGCGGCGATCAGCTCGCGCGCCTGCGCCCGGCTGATTTGCCGCTTGCTCGGCGCGAGGATGAAGCCGGCATAATCGGCCGGCAGCTCGCCGAGCAGGCGGGCAGCAGCCGCATCGCGGATGCCGCAAATTTTGAGCAGCGGCATGCTGTTCTGCATAGGCTGGCGAGGCGAAGAGCCTTGCAAGCTCGCGCCCTGCGACAAGCCTTCGCCTTTTTGCGAGCTCTCTTCACCTAATGAAGCACTTGGCATGGCTCCGCCCTGTGGCAAGCTCTTCTCACGCGGTGAGCCGCCCGGCAAGTTCCCATCGCTCAGCGAGCCCTCCTGCTCCTCCACCGACTCGCTCATCGCTTCGTAACCGGGCCGAGCAGCTGCTCAACCGCCTCGCCAGGATCACGCTGACGCATGAAATGCTCGCCTACGAGCACGCCGCAAGCTCCGGACCGGCCAATATACTCGATATCCTCTGGTCGCGAAATCGAGCTTTCGCTGATGACGCTAACACCTGCCGGCACCATGCGCATCAGCCGCTCCGTCGTCTCCAGACTCGTCTCAAACGTATGCAAATTGCGGTTGTTGATGCCGACGAGCTTGGCAATTCCGACGTCAAGTACAAGATCCATCTCTCGCTCATCGTGAACTTCTACAAGCACATCCATGCCGATTGACTCGGCAATCTCATGCAGCTCCTTCAGCTCCGACCGCTTCAAAATCGCGGCGATCAGCAACACCGCATCCGCACCGATAACCCGCGCTTCATACACCTGACGATAATCGATCAGAAAGTCCTTGCGCAGCAGCGGCAGCGATATAGCACCGCGGATAGAGGTCAAGTACTCGGGTGCACCTTGAAAATAATCCCGATCCGTCAACACCGAAATACAGTCTGCGCCTGCCTGCTCATACGTACGCGCCAGCTCCACAGGATGGAAATCCTCGCGGATCAGTCCTTTGGACGGCGATGCCTTTTTCACCTCGGCGATTAGGCCTGTCTCCCGATGACGCTCTATTGTAACAGAACGGATGAAACCGCGACACGGCTCCAAGCCGGATATTTCACGCTCATAAGTATTGAGGTTGAAGCTTCCTGCAAGCTCCCCCACCTCATTTTTTTTCGTTTGCACAATTCGCTCAAGAAACATGGGCCAGCTCTCCTGTCTTCTGAATAAGCTGCTGGAGCTTAGCCTCAGCCAAGCCGCTGTCGATGACCGCGCGCGCTTTGTGTACGCCTTCGGCCAGCGTTCCCGCCGCACCTCCGGTAAAGATGCACGCTCCCGCATTCATCAGCACAATGTCGAGGTATGCACCTTGCTCCTCACCATTGAAAATCCGGCGGATAATCGCCGCATTTTCCTGGGGCGATCCGCCTTGAATCGCCGATAACGGCGAGCGGCTAATTCCCGCTTCCTCCGGCGTCAGGTCATAGGTGCGCACTTTGCCGTCCTCGCCAAGCTCCGACACGGTAGTTGCAGCGCTGATGCTGATCTCGTCCAGCCCGTCATAGCTGGAAACAACGAGCGCTCTTTTCAGCCCAAGAGTGCCGAGCACTTCAGCTACCGTCGCGGTGCGCGAGCGATCATACAGACCGAGCAGCTGTCGATCTGCTCCTGCTGGATTGGTCAGCGGCCCCAATAGATTAAAAATCGTCCGGAAGCCCAGCTCACGGCGAGGGCCTGCCGCATGACGGAGCGAAGGATGATACAGCTGTGCGAATAGGAAGCAGATGCCGATCTCTTCTAAACAAGCTGCCGCCTGCTTTTCATCCAGGCCGATGTTTACGCCAAGCGCCTCAAGCACATCCGCACTGCCTGCCTTACCGCTCATCGCCCGGTTGCCGTGTTTGGCTACTCTTACACCTGCCGCAGCCGCAATGATCGAAGAAGCTGTAGATATATTGAACTTATGAATGCCGGAGCCGCCGGTACCGCAAGTATCCAGCAGCCCTTCCTGCACCGTATCGACATGCCGGGAGAAGCTGCGCATAGCTTCCGCAAAACCGCTGATCTCATCAATCGTTTCGCCTTTCATTCGCAGCGCCGTCACAACACCCGCAATCTGCGCCGATGTCGCCTGGCCGTCCATAATCTGACGCATAACATCACCAGCATCGCTGCGGCTGAGATGTTCGCCCCCGATCAGCTTGTTCAGCGCTCCTTGCATCGTAATTCCTTGAACTGCTTCCATCATGACCGCTCCTCCCTTCCTGCCGTTACAAAATAATCGCTATTGATTTGCGGGAGCGCCTGCTCCTCATTGCGTCGCTGCCCGAACGCCGCCTCGGCCGTACGAATTGCCTTCAGCATGCCCTTCGCCTTGTTGACGGTCTCCTCGTATTCCTTCTCCGGCACGGAATCCCAGACGATGCCCGCCCCAGCTTGCACATAGGCCTTGCCGCCTTTGAAAATGATCGTGCGAATCGTAATGCATGTATCCATGCTCCGACCGCTGAAGCCGAAGTAACCGATCGCCCCGGCATAAGCTCCTCTAGCTTCATGCTCAAGCTCTGCGATGATTTCCATCGCCCGCAGCTTTGGAGCGCCGGAGACCGTACCTGCCGGCAGGCAGCTGATAAAGGCATCGAAGAAATCCTTATCTTCTCTCATCTGCCCCTTCACATTGGAAACGATATGCATCACATGGGAATAACGCTCTATTTGCATAAAAGAATCGCAGCGCACGCTGCCGAACTCCGCTACGCGTCCAATATCGTTGCGCCCCAGGTCAACGAGCATCAGATGCTCCGCGCGCTCCTTCTCGTCGGCCAGCAGATCCGCCTCAAGCTCGCGATCTTCCTCCTCGTTGCGGCCGCGCGGCCTTGTGCCGGCGATGGGACGCGTTTCAACCTTGCCGTCCGACACTTTGACAAGTGCTTCGGGTGAAGTTCCGACGATCACTTCGTCGTCCATTTTGAGATAATACATATATGGAGATGGATTCATCGTCCGCAAAATCCGGTACACCTGCAGCGGATCAACATCCGTTTCGATATGGAAGCGTTGGGACAATACCACCTGGAAAATATCCCCGGATCGAATGTATTCCTTAGCTGACTCCACATTGGAGAGGAACTGCTCCTTAGTCAGGTTGGAGCGAATGTCACCAAGCTCCGGGTCATCCGGCAGCGGACCTCCCGCCGTCGCCAAGAGTGGAACCGGCTGCCGCAGCTTTTCAAGAGTTCCCTCGATTTTCGCCAGCGTATCGTGGTAGGCCCGCTCGATATCGGTATCCGTCGCCGCTTCTGGAATATGAACATTGCCGATTACGCCGATTTGCTGTTTAAAGTGATCAAACACGATCATAGAATCGCAGAACATGAACTGCATATCATCCATCATCAAGTCATCATGACGATGCTTCGGCAGCTTCTCATAATACTGCAGCAGGTCGTAACCGAAAAATCCTACAGCTCCGCCGCTGAACGACGGAATGCCGGGCAGCTCAGGGCTGCGATAGGCACGCAGCTGCGCCTTAAGCAGCTCAAGCGGCCGCTCTCCCCCAAGCTCCATCTGCTCACCGCGCTTTTCGAGCACCATACGGCCGTTTTTGCCGTGCAGCATCATGAACGGGTCCATGCCGATGAAGGAGTGGCGAGCCCACTTGGCTCCGCCCTCTACGCTTTCCAGCAGGAAAGCTCTCTTTTCTGCTGCAAAATGCTGAAATAGACGAATTGGCGTTTCGGTATCAGCCAGCAAATAGCGTGCTACTGGGATGAGATTGTAACGTCCAGCTAGGCGGATTATCGTTTCCAACTCTTGATTCATCGTCATCATCTCCATGCCATAGGGTAGGGATAAAACCCGGGTCAAAGCAAAAAGCTCCCGCAGGGCGGGAGCTGATGGAGACATGGAATAGGTCAAGTTCAAGCGCTAAATGGAGGAAACCTAGTGTAAATACGCGATATGCACAAAATCATGCACTCGGCCTACTAGAATAATCCCTGCCATATTCGCCTGCTCAACTAAGCTCATCTCTGCTCATCTATCAGACTCCCCGTCACTCCAGGCCCTCTTGCCGCCGGACATGATTGGGGACTGTCTGTTAAGTCCACCCGGATCTTGCTTGCTACCCTGACTATACAGGAGCGCTCAAGCTGCCGTCAAGCCGGAGTTGCATTATTGCTAGGCGGTGCTGACTGCTCCGCAGCTCAATTTATTATGGGGCTTTTGTACCGCTCAGATCAGGGCGAAGCACTCTGGCGCCGCGTAAGTAAACATGTTTAACTTCCTTTTGCGTAAGCTCCGTGTTCACCGTAACCATCAATCGGATACAACGCTCCAGACTACCTTTGACCGGCACCTCTACCGCACACATAAGTGGTACGAGATCCCATCCTTGCAAGCCCCTGATGGCGCGCGCTGGGAAGGTGGCATCCAGATCTGTTGTTACCGTGATCATCACGCTGCAAATATCTTCTGGATCGATCCGATTATCGGCGACGATCGCCTCCAGCATCTCCGAAGTTGCGTCCAAAATATCTTTTTCCTCGTTGTGGTCAACCGTAATGGCTCCACGAATTCCCCTTACGCTCATGTCCAGCTTTCCTCCCGCTTTAGCCTCTCCACAATAGCAAGTATCCACTCGCTGCGAATGTCATTTCTGATCTCGACTTTTCCAATTGCCGTTGGCACAACAAACACCAGCTTGCCTTCGCCAAATTTCTTGTCATGCATGAGTGCTTCCATAATCCGATTTGTATCCAAATGCTCCGGCAAAGTCATTGGCAATCCAACAAGTCCGAGCGCACGGCGGGTCCGCTCATAAACTTCAATTGGCGCGCCAAGCTGTACGCCAAGCATAGCTGAACCGATCATACCGATCGATATCGCTTCACCGTGTTGAAGCTCATTATAACCAGCTACCGCTTCCAGCGCATGACCAATCGTATGCCCCAGATTAAGAATCGCCCGCAAACCTTGTTCCGTCTCGTCTTCGGACACGACTGCCGCCTTCACCGAACAGCCTTTGTAAAGCGCGTAACCTAAAGCCTCCGGGTCCAATGCCAGCAAACGGTCTGCGTTGTCGTCACACCATTTCACGAACTCCTCATCCCAGATGAGACCATGCTTAATGACTTCAGCCAGTCCAGAGCGAACCTCGCGCGGAGGCAGGGATTTCAGCGTGTCCAGGTCGTAAAGAACGAGCTCTGGCTGGTGAAACGCCCCGATAATATTTTTGGCCTTGGGGTGGTTTACCGCCACCTTGCCGCCGACACTGCTGTCATGCGCCAAAATCGTTGTTGGCATCTGCACAAAACGAATGCCGCGCATATAAGCGGCAGCAACATAACCTGCCAGATCCCCGACAACTCCACCGCCGAGTGCGATGACCGCCGACTTGCGATCTAGGCCGGCTTCCAACGCTTTCGTAATAATTGATTGAAATACGTCAAGCGACTTAGACTGCTCACCCGCTGGTACTACGAAGGATACCGGATTGAACCCGCTTGCCTCCAGAGTGGAGGTAAGTAAGTTCAGATAGAGCGGCCCCACCCCATCGTCGGTGACGATCAATAATGGAGATTTTGTGCTCAGACCATGCTTCAGCAGCAGATCGCCAGCGCGGGATAACAAGCCTTCACCGATATAAATCGGATAAGACCGCTCCTCCAAATTAACTGTTAGCTCACGCAACCCGTCTTCCCCCTCATCATAAAGCCCAAAAATGATGCCAGCGCTTTAATACAGCGACGCTTTTAAGAGATCAAGCGTCATGCTGCGTCAAGATGGACTGTTCAGCTTTGCGGCGGAAATTCACTGCTCGCCGTTAGTGCCCAGTCCTGTTAGCATCAGGCCATCCGTCCAACTTTCTTTGCCCATTATAGTATAGCTGCCCAGGTTTGACAAGAAAGCAAGCCCGGCCATAGGGCCGGGCTTGCTGAAGTTAACTCAACCTTTGCGCCGGTAAAAAAATGTATCGGCAGATTCAAGACCGTACTCAGCGGGAGAGAAAATCTGCTCCGTGCTGCCGACGAATAGAATCCCGCCAGGCTTCAAGGCGTCTGCGAACTTGCGATAAAGCAGCGTTTTCGCTTCTTCCGTAAAGTAAATCATTACATTACGACAAATAATAAGATCATAAGGCCCATTAAAGGAGTCGTCCAACAAATTATGCTGCTTGAAACGGATGATTTTACGCAACTCCGGCTTCACCGTATAACCTGCGTGACTTGCGCTGAAGTATTTGTCCAGCAGTGGGCGAGGTACATCCTTAATCGAACGGGTGTGGTACTCGCCAGCCTGTGCTTTGGCCAGCACTCCTCGATCCAGATCCGTCGCGTCGATCTCAGATCTCGCAGCAGCACCTAGCTCCTCTAGAAGAATGGACAGAGTATACGGCTCTTCACCGGTCGAGCAAGCTGCGCTCCAACAGCGAAGCTTCGTCGTTTTCCCCAGCAAATCAGGCAGGAAGCGGCTGTGCAGTACTTCCCAGCGGCTTGGGTTGCGCCAAAATTCGGATACGTTGATGGTCATCCGGTCGAGGAATTCATCCATCAACTCCGGCGATTTGCGTAGCGCCTCCCAATAAGCGGCGAACGTCGTATAGCCATGCCGCATGCGAAGCGTCGTGAGACGCCGCTTCATTTGATTTTCTTTGTACTGTGACAAATCAATCCGGGTTTGGGTGCGAATCTGCTCGATGAAGAGATTGAAATCCGCATCCGCTCCGCTTACGGCATCAGATCCAGCGTGCAAGGGCTCGTTCATAACTAACGATCTCCTCCGGCATAAACCAAAGTGAAATCTCCCTTTCGGCGTTTTCGGGAGAATCGGATCCATGGATAAGATTCAAATTCGTATGTACGGCATAATCGGAGCGAATCGTGCCAGGCGCAGCTTCCACCGCATCCGTCTTGCCGATCATCGCCCGCGTAAGAGCAATAACATTATCGGCTTCCCAAATCATAGCGAACACGGGCCCGCCCGTAATAAATGTAATCAGCCTTTCATAAAACGGCTTGCCCTTATGCTCGGCGTAATGGGTTTCGGCCAGCTCCTCGCTGACGAGCATGAACTTGGCACCGACAAGCTGAAGGCCTTTTTTCTCGAAACGAGTCATGATTTCGCCGATGAGACCTCTTTGTACGCCGTCAGGCTTGACCATAATCAAGGTTCTTTCCATGCGGTTCCCTCCTGGTTCGCTGGACACCCAACTGCCGCCACGGGGGACGGTCAGTAGCTGCGTTTATTGATAAAATGGGCGATGTCAGTCAGATTCTTCTTCGCCGGCAAATTCGGAAGTCCTGCCAGCGCGGTCAAAGCTTTTGCGGTAAAGCGCTCCGCCATCTCCTCGGCAATGGCTACGCCACCGCTCGAACGGATTAAATGAATGGCGGCATGTGTATCTCCATGCCCTTCACTTTCGCGGATCGCGCGAATCTCTGCCAATAACGGCTCACGGCGCGCCGGCTCCTGAAGCGCCAGCAGCACGGGCAATGTAATATTGCCTTGGCGAATGTCAGAGCCTGGCGGTTTGCCGATCTGCTTCTCCGTGCCGAGCAGATCTAACAGATCGTCGCGGATCTGAAATGCCATGCCCGTATTGTAGCCGAATTGATAGAGGAGATTGCTTGTTCTGCGGTCCGCGCCGGAAGCGATAGCACCCATCTGGCAGCTGATCGCGATCAGCAGGGCTGTTTTGCGGCGAATCCGCCGCAAGTAATTGCGTACAGACTGCTCCGTATTAAAGAAATCGCGTACTTGCTCCATTTCACCAATACACATCTGCACCATCGCCCGCGCCAAAACCCGATGAAGTTCAGGGTCCTTGGATTCGGTCATAAGAATAAGCGCTTTGGCGTAAATGTAGTCTCCGGTATACATCGCTATGCGGTTATCCCATTTGGCTCCGACAGTCGGCTGGCCGCGGCGGGTCCGTGCATTGTCGATTACATCGTCATGCACTAGGCTGGCGCTATGAATCAGCTCCAGCGTCACTGCCACGCGCTGCAGCTCCTCAAGCCGATAGTCGCCGAAGCGGCCGGCGAGCAGCACGAACACAGGGCGGATACGCTTGCCCCCTGCCTGCAGCAGATGCAAAGAGGACTCGCCAAGCAAGCTCGTATCCTCGGCTACAGCTGCTTCAAGCTGCCGCTCGATTCCGTTTAGCTCGCCTTTCATTTTGGCATACAGGTCTAGCAGTTTCATTCGTTCACCTGCCTGTGGATAATTGCGGATTCATAAATTCCAGCACTGCCTTACCGTCAACGAGCCCAAGTTCATGCGCGTAGCGATAATAAAGCTCTAGCCCCTCGCGAAGCTCCGGTCCGAAGTCATACTGCAGGCCGGTAAAATATTCGGTCCAATAAGCTTTTGTGCCGCCGATCGAAGCGACCGCCCGCTGAACGAGCGGCTCCAAGTTCGCCGTACTTCTGCGTCTGCTTGCAAGCAAGTCCTCGTGGATGCGTAATACTTCGCTTCGTGAGTTCTCAACAGCTTCCCGACGAGCTGCGACAACCGCGTAAGTCATGCCAAGTCCCGTCCATTCTTTCCATTCGCGGCCAAGGTCCATGACCTCTAAACCGTGAGACTCCCATGACGCCCGAATAGCGCTATCGCCGATAAGCAGAGCCGCGTCATTATCCTTCAGCATCGCTCCAAGATCGGGCTTCATTACGGTATATTCCGGATTGCCGTCATAACGCAGACGCAGGATCATTTTGAGCAGGCTCACCGATGTAGCCGAAGTGTCCGTCATTGCAATTTTACCGCGTAGAACTTCCTTCAGCGGCTTTTTGAGAAAGAGCAGTATGGATCGCACCGGACCAACTGTACCAACGGATAACCCCGGTAAAAGCACATAACGCTGCGGCTCCATTCCGTAAATAAAGGAGGAGACGGCCGAAACGCCAAGCTCCCCCTGCTGCAGCATGCGGTTCAAGCCTGAAGGCACACTGCGCACGATACGGTAATCCTCTGTTTCGTCCGGCACATAATGAAAAAGCGGCCAGGCATTCGTGTAGTCAATTCTGCCGACTCCGATCGGTCTGTTGTTAGCCACGCCCATCATCTCCCCACCGACGGAACAAGTCATGCTCGAGTCCCATCAGATCAAGCAGCTTGCCCACTAGAAAATCAACGAGGTCCTCCATCGTCCGAGGTCCGTAATAGAAAGCCGGCATTGCCGGCACAATAGAAACGCCCATCCGCGACAGCTTGAGCATGTTCTCCAGGTGAATCGCATGAAGTGGAGTCTCCCGGGGAACGAGCAGCAGCCTGCGGCCTTCTTTCATCATCACATCCGCAGCACGGGTCATCAAATTATCCGACGAACCATGCGCCACTGCAGACAACGTACCCATTGAGCAAGGCACGATGACCATTCCTTCCATCCGGTAGGAGCCGCTGGCGATGTTCGCCCCGATGTCTCCACTGGGATACATTCTGAGTCTGCCGTCTTCTGCTGCTTGTCCGAATGCTCCACGAATCGCTTCCTGTCTTCGCGCAGCATCCCAGCCGAGTTCTTCCTTAAGCACTCTCCAGCCTGCATCGCTGATTACAAGTCCAACCTCGCAGCCTGCTTTCAATAGCTCTTCCACCAAACGAACGCCATAAATCGCTCCACTTGCACCTGTAATGCCGACAGCCCAGCGTAGCGGACGCCTTGTCTCCCCCGTCATGCCCATGCTCTCAGCACCGTAAGATCAAGCAGCGTGAATATAAGCATCGTAATACTGAGCCAACCGTTCATGGTAAAAAAGGCTGTTTGCAGACGACTCATGTCATCTGGACCAAGTATTAGATGTTCATAGAACAGGATGCCGATGGAAATCAATGCGCCCGCCAGATAGATCCAGCTAAGGTCGGTCATAAAGAAGAGCGCGATGAAACAAACGGATGTTACGAGATGGAAACATTTAGCCAGCATTAGAGAACGTTTGACGCCAAAGCGAGCCGGAATGGAGTACACTTTCTCGTTGCGATCGAAATCGATGTCCTGCAGGGCATAAATCGTATCGAAGCCAGATAGCCAGAAAACGATGCCGACGTAGAACACCCAGGCCGCAGGCGCGAATTCGCCTGTGACCGCAACCCAGCCGCCCAGTGGTGCTAGACCGATTGTCAGGCCGAGAATGATATGGCAGAGCCACGTAAAACGCTTCGCATAGGAGTAGATAACCAAGAAAAACACCGCAATCGGCATAAGCTTGATGCAAACCGGATCCAGCTTAGACGCCGCCCAGAAAAAGAGGACAAAGCTCAGGACAACGAAAAGCACAACCTCGCCGGTTTTCAGCAAGCCGGCAGGCAGTGCCCTCTTTTCGGTCCGCGGGTTTTTGAGATCGATTGCTTTGTCGATCAGCCGGTTGAGGCCCATAGCGGCGCTGCGAGCGCCGAACATGGCCAGAGTAATCCAGCCGGCCTCCGCCCAAGAAGGAAGCCGCCCTTCCATCGTCACTGCACCTAGCAGCATACCGATATAAGCGAACGGCAGGGCAAAAATGGTATGTTCAAATTTAATCATTTCTAAAAAAATGCGTACTTTGCGGATCATTTCCCGTCTGTCCCCTTCGTTCCGATATGAAGCGCCGCAATGCCGCCGGTCAGGGGATCTGCGCTTACCGATTTCAGTCCGGTCTCGCGGAAAATTTCCGCAAGTTCATCCCGTCCTGGGAATGCCTTTAAAGAATCAGGCAACCATTTGTATTGTTCGTAAGACTTGGCCACCAGCTTACCGACGCGGGGCAGCAGTTTTTCGAAGTAGAAGTAATAAATCCCCTTGAAAGGCTGCCAGGTCGGCTTGGACAGCTCCAGGCATACAACCTTGCCGCCTGGTTTCACAACGCGCCTCATCTCGCGAAGCACCTGATGAAGATCAGGAACATTGCGCAAGCCGAAACCAATCGTCGCATAGTCGAAACTGTTGTCCGGATAAGGAAGCTCCATAGCGTTGCCCTGAACGAGCGTAATCTGGTCGCCAAGCTTCTCCTGGTTGACCTTATTCTGGCCGACATCCAGCATCGCTTGGCTGAAATCAAGACCAATAATCTTGCCGTTGCCGCTCGCTTTGGCAATTGCAAGCGTCCAGTCGCATGTTCCGCAGCAAAGGTCGATTGCTGTTTCTCCCGGACGCACATTCATCTTGCGCATGGTGAATTTCCGCCAAGCTTTGTGCTGGCGGAAGCTGAGCAAATCGTTCATCATGTCATATTTTGGAGCGATCTTCTGAAAAACGGAATGAACATGTGTTTCCTTGGAGCTTGAGTTCATCTCTGTTGTCACCTCACTTCACCTGCCGCTCCAGCAGCCGCTCCCGCGGCCGGGCGAAGCAGATTCTCTCCGATGAGAGCCATCTCCTCCGCCAGCTTGGCCGGAGCCAGGGAAACCGCAAACTGCCCAAATTGAGCTGCGCTTTCGCCAAGCTTGTCCGCCAGCAAAGAAGCCAGGCCGTATTTTTTGATCATAAGTGCTGCCACGCCAGCTCCCCGCTTCGCTTCCTCCTGAAGCATCCGCTTGTCCTGAGGCTCGCCATGCTCCAAAACGAACCAGTAACCCCAGCTGTCATAAAAGCTGCCGGAGTGGTCCAGCTTATTCCTCTCTTCAACGAGGACTTCCAGCCTGGACAAGGATCGTACAAGCTCCTTCCAAGCAGGTTTCAGCCGCTCTTCAATCAGCTCAGAAAAGCTGAGGAGCAGTTCACCTCGGATATCGCTCTGCAGCTCCAGATAATCCTCTGATAGGAGCTGCCCTCTCTTCATCCGTTGGTACAAATCCGTCTTGAGGCGATTGGCCTCGCAAATAGCGCCGCTGAGGTGCTGGATCATCTCGATTTGCCCGACGCCTGCCAGCAGCTGATAGAATCGGCTGCTGAAATAATCGCCTGCCAGTACGCGCAATTGTCTCTGACGCATCTGCATCATGCCGCGCTCACCGGCTTCTATATCCACCTCATCGTGAGTGTCCAGCCCTAGCTGGACAAGTGATACCGCAAGGGACTGAACCTCCCTATGCTCCGCAGCGGACCCATATTGCAAGAAGGCGCTCAAAAGCCGAATACGTGCGTCTGGAAACGGAGGCAAATCCGCGTAGCGCTGAATCATGTCATGCTTCGTATACTTGTTGGCTAAATCGGGTATTCGGTAATCTGTCATGAGGTAAGCCTCCGAACCTAACGGCGAGACACAACCGTTCCATAATCTAAACTATTATAGCACAATCGCGGCATAGAAGCACAAAAGCCAAACGGCATGAAAGCCCTTGCCAGAGTATGCTCCTGCTGCTGCACTAACTACTCTTTTGTTCCGGCTTAGCCCGGAAATAGACCAGCCTGAGCCGCGACTGCCACAGGCGATCTGAACTCAGTTGGATGCCGCTCCAGTCGCGCAGCGTCTCCGGCTTGATCCAAGGATCTGAACTCCTCAGGTCAGCGGCGGCGATCAGGCTGCCTTCGGAAGTTTCCAATCTGGCCAGCAGACGGGTCACATTTGAGCTGCGAAGGAAACTGAGCTGGGCTAGCCCCAGCAGATCCTCCCGCCAGAATGCCTCCTCTAAACTTCCGCTCGCGCGCTTCAGATCCACCTTAAGTACGCTTCCATTCCAGTCTACCCGCTGCAAACGCTTCGACAGGCCGAGCTCCTGCAGTTGATCCACTAAATTCGCTTGGTTAAGCGGCTCAGGCAGCTCCGTGTGGAACACCGCTCTGTTTTCGCCATTTGCGGCTCCGCCATTAAAAGGCAGCTGCGCCAGCAGCAGAATCGCAGCAATTGCTGCCATCGCTGCCGCGGCCATCCGTCCCCACGCCCCTGCTCTCATACGGGCCATGCCTCCCTCTTCCGACTGCTTCCGGACAACATTACCGGTCTATACAGCCAGTATACGGGGACAGGTTCAATTTCATGAGCTGCAAGGCTTCAAAGTGGACAACTTTTGTAAATTTTCATGAGGACAACATTCGTGAATTCTCATGAGGAGAAATTTCGTGAATTCTCAATTGCAAAAAAAAAGCAGGCCTGCGCCTGCTCCATCATTCTCCCGACTCAACCGTGCCATAAGGGGTCATGATTGTCGCCCGTCCCCTAATCTTTATTGCGGAAGTATGATCCGTGAACTGGGCAATTAGTACCTCGCCTTTGTCCAGCTTTTCGGTATGGTGAAAGCGTGTGTCCGTGCCACGAGTCAATCCGATGACCTGGACTCCCTGATCCTTGGCCTTAATGACGATATAATCTGCTTCCTGCTGCCCCATGATTGTCTCCTCCTTCGCCCGGTAATCCGGACATCATGTTCCTCTAGAAAAAACTGCTCTCCCGATCAGCATCAGGAAAGCAGTTCAGGCTATTATGTATGGTTGGAGTAACAGGATATGAACCTGCAACCTCACTCACCCCAAGTAAAACGGGATGACCACTACTTAATTGTTTCCCCGGTTTATTCAGTAAATTCTGAATAGCACATTATTCTCAACGCACTAATCATTTTACAGTATAGAGAGGTCCATTAGGTTTGTAAAGAGGACTACTTATTGGCGCAGGCTTAACTTAATAGCCTGATAAATTAGCGTAGTTCTGTTCTCCACCATGCTCTCATCCATTCTGGAAAAGCAATTTTGCTCTACGCCCGCTAACGGAACTCAGAGAGCTTATTCCCCCTTAAACACAGGGTTCAAATCATCTAGCGGAACTGAGAAACGTTATTTGAATTAAAGATGATGATTTTACCTCGCAATCCCCTCAATAGCGTCTCTGAGTTCCGTTACGCTTAGAAAGTCATCTATTTTGCTCGAATAAGACTTCTCAGTTCCGTTACACATTGAGATCCATCCACAAACCGGTCTCGAGGCGCCTCAGCTTGATTATTCATGCAAAAGCAAGGCGATTGCTTCATTATTAACAAAGAAGCTCAATCCATGCGAACAAGCCTCATTGCTCTTACTTCTTGAATTTAGCTTTAACAAGCACTATTACTCCACCGATAAAAATCCCAATAATGGCCCATGTCACAATAAATAGTATCGAATCCATTCTGTAGACTCCCTTGTTGTTGCTATATTAGTGAATGAAGTGAAGCTCCAATCCTCCTGGAAGTAACACTCTCATCCAATTTCTTGCGTAAAACTAGCCAACTTGCGTCAAATTGCGAATGCATCAGGATATGTTTAGCGGTCCGATTATCCACCAAGCTCCATTCACATGTGTCGAATCAGGCAATTATTCCCAGTACCTCTCGATTAAAGCAATACAATTTCACATCAATTATAACTTAACCCCATCTTCCCAGTAAATCAGCCAATTAGTGAACACTTCAGCACATCACAGAACTTTTTTAGCATTTGCTGTTCAATCACCAAAAGTAAATATAGCCAATTATGTTATAATTAATGAATACGAAAAAGCAGCTTTAAAACTACTAATACGCTCTTAGGAGGTAGTACTTGCTCATATTCGTTATAACCTTAAATATCTTTGCTCTAACAGTTGTAGTTTACAAAATTGTTCATTCAATTCATAACAAAAGCAATGTTGTTGAACACTGTTTTTATTCTTCTCAAGTGGCAATGTATCTTTTATGATTGAACTATTTGAGAAAAGTCTACGTTTATTTTTCATGTCAATTAATGTCGTGTTACTTCTTGTTTATCTTTTAATACTTATCAAAAAGAACAAAAGAATAAAGAGTAAAAGATAATTTAGTTTAAAAGATACAACGAAGAATGTAGGTGGTGGTCTTTATTAGAATCATCAATTTCTTAATAGATACAATTATTTTCATCGTTGTTTTTGTCGCACTCTTCATCTTACTCCGCTTCTTTTTTGCTCAATTTAATGTGCTGAGCGGTACTATGAATGTAATCCAAATACTCGCCCTTGGCGGTATTGTTATTGCATCATTTGTTATAACTGCATTTATTTCAGATTATAGATCCAAATGAAATTTCACAAAAAATGCAACCAGATTGATAATGGTTGCATTTTTGCTTACCTGCTGTGTTTGAGTTTATTGAAGAGGCATTCGATCAAATGCCGCTCCTTAAAGTCAGTCTTTCGCTGAATCTTCCGATGATTAGAGCAGATCACCCAGAGCATGGCACTCAGCATCTTTCGGCTGTCTATTGCCGGATGCCCCTTGTAGATATAGTTCTGGCGGCAAGAGGTCGTCCACTTTTCCCCATTGATCATTACGGATCTCGTAACGTCTTCCCATATGAATCGGCAAGGACAAGCCGCTCGTTTCCTGAAAGAAAAACTGAGCGGCAACAAGAAGCTTTAGTTGTTTTTTAACTCCAGCATTCTGATAACCATTGCGACCGCCTCTGCTCGAGTAGCCGATGCGCCTGGTTCAAACTTTCCATCTTCTCTTCCGCTTACAAATCCCGCCTTATATGCGGCGGCGATATAAGGTCTAGCCCATTCCGGTATCTGCTTGTCATCGGTAAACATCGTTACTGAAGCCTTAAGCTCAACCTTGGTATCAAGCGCTCTCATAATCATGACAACCATTTCGAGCCGAGTCATGCTTTCACCTGATCGGAAGGTGTCATCCTCAAATCCGTTAATAATGCCCCTCTGGACTAATTGAGAAACGTATGGTCTGGCCCATTCCGGTATGCTCGCTTGGTCGGCAAACTCTGGCTCCCCGCTTTCCCCATCATTCAGTTTCAGTGCTCTTCCTAGCAGAGCTGCAAATTCACCTCGCGTTGTTATCCGGCCCGGCTGGAATGTGCCGTCAGCAAATCCCTTGACGATATCGAGTTTAACCGCTTTTTGAATGACTTGAGCTGCCCAATGCTCAGCACCCAAGTCCGGCCATTCAACATTCTCTTCGTGCTGCCCTGGCTCATTTCCAGGTTCAGCGCTCGGTGTTGGTGTTGGTGTTGGTGTTGGTGTTGGTGTTGGTGTTGGTGTTGGTGTTGGTGTTGGCGTCGGCGTCGCTATTGGCGTCGGCGTCGCTGTTGGCGTCGGCGTCGCTGTTGGCGTCGGCGTCGCTGTTGGCGTCGGCGTCGCTGTTGGCGTCGGCGTCGCTGTTGGCGTCGGCGTCGCTGTTGGCGTCGGCGTCGCTGTTGGCGTCGGCGTCGCTGTTGGCGTCGGCGTCGCTATTGGCGTCGGCGTCGCTGTTGGCGTCGGCGTCGCTGTTGGCGTCGGCGTCGCTGTTGGCGTCGGCGTCGCTGTTGGCGTCGGCGTCGCTGTTGGCGTCGGCGTCGCTGTTGGCGTCGGCGTCGCTGTTGGCGTCGGCGTCGCTGTTGGCGTC
The DNA here is from genome assembly GCA_900105225.1 of Paenibacillaceae bacterium GAS479. Lineage (NCBI taxonomy): Bacteria > Bacillati > Bacillota > Bacilli > Caryophanales > Paenibacillaceae > Paenibacillaceae bacterium GAS479. The sequence goes on from LT629764.1 coordinate 160,396, forward strand.
GGCGTCGCTGTTGGCGTCGGCGTCGCTGTTGGCGTCGGCGTCGCTGTTGGCGTCGGCGTCGCTGTTGGCGTCGGCGTCGCTGTTGGCGTCGGCGTCGGCGTCGTTGCATCATTAAGAATGATTTCATTAATCCTAGTCCAACGTGATGCTTCTTCTTTTACAGTAAGACGAACGTACTTAACTTGTACTTCGCTAACTTCGACCGTCTGCCTATTTAATTTATCCATTTCTCCTACTGTAACCCAATTTGTTCCATCCATAGAAACCCCAATATCTGATTTAGCCAACAAGTCCGTAGTATTCTCTGATATGAGTGTAATTGAATGCAATTGCAGTGGGTGGCTTAATTCTAATTGAATATAATCGCCAATGTTCTGAGCAGAGCTAATCCAAGTAAACGTATTTAAATCGCCATCAGCAGCATTTTGCCATGCATATTCCGTTTTCCATGGTTGCTTGTTTGCAGATACAACAATTGTCGGTGTTACGGTTGGCGTTGGCGTTGGCGTCGGTGTCGGTGTCGGCGTTGGTGTCGGTGTCGGTGTTGGTGTCGGCGTTGGTGTCGGCGCTGGCGTATCATTAAGGGCTATTTCATTAATCATAGTCCAACGTGATGCTTCTTCTTTTACAGTAAGACGAACGAACTTAACTTGTACTCGGCTGACAGTGATTGTCTGCCTATTCAATTTGTCCATTTCTCCGACTTTAACCCAATTCGTTCCATCCATAGAAACTTCAACATCTGATTTAGCCAGCAGGTCCGATGTATTAACTGAAGTAAGTGAGATGGAATGTAACTGCAGTGGATCTCTTAATTCTAATTGAATGTAATCACCAATGCTTTGAGTAGAACTAATCCAAGTAAACGTATTTAAATCACCATCAGCAGCATTTTGCCATGCATATTCTGGTTTCCATGGTTGTTTGTTTGCAGATACAACAATTGAATTACCGGATTCCGCTAAACCATCCATAACAGCTTGTAACGCTGCCGTTGCTGCTGCCAATTCTTCCGCAGATTCGCTGGTGTCCAAAGCGGCTTCAGCCGCTCCAATTGCTACTTGCAAAGCTTCGAAAGAGTCCGCTGTATACTTTCCGTTGGCATTGGTAATCGCTTTAGCTTTATTCACCAAATCGACTAATCCGGAATTATTGAGTATTGGGGAAGTAAACTGATAGCTACCGGATTGAAGCTCATAGACCGCGTTGCCATTCTCGTATTTAACAAATGTGACTCCAGCGGACTCCGATGCCCGCTTCCCGCCTTCCAGCACTGCACTCTCAGAGGCGGCAGGGATGTACAGGGTAGCCGTAGTGTTCGCCGGTACCGTCGCGCTATACGTAAACATGTCATTGCTGATATTCCACGAGCTGACGATCCGTCCATACACAGAATCATAGTAACCTTGAGCCGAAGTCATGACTTTATCAGGATCGGGAGTAGGCTGCAAAATGAAATGTTTGAAACCAGGATTATTCTGATCGCGCTGTATACCTAGCGAATACGCCATCATCCATTGACCGATAGCCCCGAAGGAATAATGGTTGAATGAGTTCATATTATTGTAGCGGCCGAAACCATTTTCTTTTGTATATGAATCCAATCGCTCCCAGATCGTGGTTGCGCCTTGTTTTACGGAATACAACCAAGACGGATAAGAGGTCTGCTGCAGTTGACGATAGGCTAAATCACTATGCCCTCCGTCTGATAGCGCCTTGCTGATCCACGCAGTTCCGATAAAGCCGGTCATCAACGAATAGTCAGGAAGTAATGCCTTATTGTCGTCGATGTTTTGACGCGTTACCGAATTTGCGAGATTTTCATTCATGACAGGTATGTTCTCATCACTGAAAGCTCCAAGAGCTAATGGAACAGCATAGGAAGTTTGTGTATCCATAAGCGTACCGTCGGATTTGACCGTTTTTTTGACAGGTTTGTTATCGACATTTACGATTTTCACGAATGTGTCATTAAAGTAATTCTTGCGCTCGTTGTATGAGGCCCAATATTTTGCAGCATCCCCCGATTGACCGAGAACTTCAGCGGTTTTGGCCATAATCCACAGATCGTAAACGTAATAGGCTGTCGCCAGGAAGATCGGTTCATTCTGTTCGTACTGAGGACTAAGCCAGTCACCTAGCCTCGCATCATAAGCATAATTAGTGCTCAAGTAATCCATGTATTTTTTCATCGCATCGTAATGCTGTCTCAATACAGCAACATTGCCATACTGCTGATAAACTTCCCAAGATATAGTCATGCCCGCGCTTCCCCACAGAACTCCACCGAATCCATTTTGACCCGGAGTAGCGTCTTTGAATCTGCCGCTCGAATCCTGGGAATCACGCAAAGCCTGCAATTGACGGGTAAGGAATTGGTCTGCATCCGTGATATAGGTACCTGTTCTCGAAAATACCGAGATGTCGCCGGACCAAGCCATCCGCTCATTACGCTGCGGGGAGTCAGTAGGAACGCTAAGGAAGTTTCCGCGAGTGGACCAGTTAATATTTTGCCATAGCTTGTTCACTTCACTGTTTGAGGATTCATAATGAGAAGCTTCATTTTTCATTGAGCTGATAACCAGTCCCTGCACGGCATCTATCGGCAACGGTTCATCAACACCCGTTATCTCAATATAACGATAGCCATGAAAAGTGAATCGCGGCTGAATAACTTCATCTCCACCTTTGAGAATGTAAGTATCCTGGGCATGGGCAGCCCGAATATTTTCCAACATGATCATACCGACGTTGACCCCGTATTGGGGCAGATTCGGATAAAGCACCTCAGCATAGCGCATCGTGATTTTTTGACCGGCAATACCGTTCTTAATCGTGATTTTAGGTACACCCGCCATATTCTGTCCCATATCATACACATAGACCTTTTGGCCCGGGCGGACATCCGTTACGCTTTTAGCTGTAAGCGTTTTCACAATACTTGCGTTATCGCCAACTTGACCGATCATCTTCATGTTGTTATACAGCAAAGGCCACTCCACAAAGGCATTTGTGCTGTCCAGCTTTACCTCAAACGCGCTCTTCCAGTTGCTGTCGTCATATCCCGCCGTGCTCCAACCATTGATTGCTGCTTCTTTAGTCGCATCATAGTTCTCACCCTGGAAGAAGCTGCCGTATTGGATGGGGCCGTCATTATAATATTTCCATTCGGTGGGATTCGTTGTGACAACTTTGGTCGATCCGTCGCTATACGTAATAACCAGCTTAGCCAAAAGCGATTGACGGTCGCCGTAATAGTTCCAGTTGTTCCCGATATAGGAGAAATTGCCGCTCCACCAGCCTTCACCCAGCCAAGCTCCTATTGCATTGTCTCCTCCGGAATGAATCATATCTGTAACGTCATAGGTTTGATACATATGAGTCACATTGTACTGGGTATGACCCGGATTAAAATAGTCTTCACCTACACGTTTGCCGTTAATATACATTTCATATACCCCACGGGCTGTAACATATAGGCGGGCTTTGTCAATCTCCTTGTTGTCGGCAGCAAACTCTGTTCGCAGCATAGGAACCGAATTTCGGCTTGGGTTTGCCACAGCAAAGATACCGTCGGATCCACCGTCCAGAACATATGCACCATTTTCTACCACAAATCCCGAATTCGCATCATTCGCAAATCCGCTGTAAATGCCGTTGTATGGGGTCATTTGGCTCAGCTTCTCTTTAAACAGCGTACTAGAAGGCTTGCGAAAATTGTACACTTCGAGGTTAGAGAAGGAAGCCTTCTGCCCGGCGTCCATCTTAAAACCGATGTCGGCCAACATCGGGAAGCTGATAAAATCACCGCTTGCACCTAAAGGATTAAGTTTTGCACTCTGGATTCGGTTGCTTTCACCTGTTCCATCTACATATATAATGCATTGCTCAAGGTTTTCCTCCAAATAAAACACGTGCGCGTTATATTTGTTATCCTTGTTGATTAACGTCAATGGAATCGTGCCCGTATTAAGCGGAGTATCCGCCTTATCACCAGGAGCATAGCCCACTCGATAAATATTGAACTTAGCTAAACCTTGAGTAGAGCCATCTACCGCGGAAATATCAAGTTCAAATTTAAAATAGCTTTGATCTTTTCCGCTCTGGATATTGTAAATATTTTTATTTTTGTCCATCAAACGGCTATCATTTGCGCCAAGTACAAAGCCTGCTTTTGTACTGTTCGAGCCGCTGTCAAGCTTCATGCTGTATTTCACCTTAAATACGGACAGAGAGTGTGAAAACAGCACCATATCATCTTGACCGCCGCCAATCCAGGTTGCGCCATTCCATGCGGAAAGTTCTGGATTCATCAGACCTGTCTCAAACCATGAAGCTCCCGTAGCGGAATCTCCGTTTTGATCCCAAACGGTAACCGTCCAACTGTACTTGGTTGCTGCCCTTAAAGCATCACCCCCGTAAGAAATACCTACTGAGGCGCCACTTGCGACCTTGTCTGAGTCCCAAACCACTTTATCTTCGGGATCCTTGACGATGATTCGGTAAGCGGTCTGTATGTACCCTCGTGCATCGGATGAAACGACCATTTGCCAGCCAAAGTTTGGCTTGTCCACATCGATTCCGAGCGGTGTTGCGGTTGATTCGACCTTGAGATTGGTAATCGTAACAGCTGAAACGGGTGCCGCCAAAGATACTGGACTATAGATGCTGGACACCGAGCCTGCCATGAGGACCATAACAAGAGAAGCCATACTCAACTTGCGTTTGGCATTCGTTAAGGATAAAAAACTCATAGGATCATCCTTCTCTCTTCCTTTTTGTATATGTATCATATCGAGAATGACCCGTTACTTGAAGGAGACAAATGTTACTTGAGGGGTGACCATCTTGACAATTAATTAACCTGCATGCGGTAGTCCGTCCCGGCGGAACGTACTTTTCCAGCAGTACCATCGACTTCCTGAAGTAAACCTACCAACAGCTCGGTAAACGTCACGTGGAGTTTATCCGGTTCAACGACGGCTTTGGGCGGTGAGGACTTCTGCCGGCAAATTTCAGCAACAAAAAAGACCACTCCTTCAAATGTAATTTAATACATCTGAGAAATGGTCCCATTTGGGTTAAACCTGGTTTTATATAGACTACAACTTTTCTAAAATTTAGAAACTGCTGTAGCCCTTGGCTATAATGTATGGTCGGAGTAACAGGATTTGAACCTGCGACCTCACCCACCCCAAGGGTGCGCGCTACCAGGCTGCGCCATACCCCGACATTACAAACGCAACCGAACGAGTAAAAACACTTATGTAACGCCAGTTCCAACGAATATTCATACAATAAGTTCGGTGGCTTCCGTTCGGCACAGGGATGATTATAGCACCTAGACGCGCACCCCTGCAACATAAAAACTAGCACTTTTGAGGAAGAAATTTCGTCTCTTTTTCCAAAGCTATCCGTTAAAACAAAAAACGTCCGAATGTAAACATTCGGACGGGCGCCAGCTATGCTGGACTAGTTGGATACCAGGTCCTTGAGGGACTTGCCTGGTTTGAAAGCAGGCGTTTTGCTGGCAGGAATATCGATCTCCACACCAGTTTGGGGATTGCGGCCTTTACGAGCTTGGCGCTCGCGAACTTCGAAGTTGCCAAAGCCTACGAGTTGTACCTTATCGCCCGATTGAAGAGCGTCGGAGATGGCTTCGAACACGGCGTCTACCGCCTTCGTTGCGTCCTTCTTGGACAGCTCGGTCACTTCAGTTACTTTGTTAATCAGATCGGTCTTGTTCAATGAACTCACCTCCTGTAATTTCTCACCTTATCACATGGTTTAACCGTTTCCTGCAAAAATATACCTGTTCAGGCGGAACAAACTTATACTAATACAGTAGCACCCGGAATACAAGACTATTTTTAACGGCGTACAGGGGCAATTCTCATGCCGCTAGCGCGTCCTTAAGCCCTTTCTCAGGCCTTTCTGCGATTGAGATGGATGAACGTAATAGCCAGTGCCAGCACTAGTACTCCACCCTTGATGAAGTCATTGGAATAATAGGGAACATTCATCATAGTGAGACCGTTCAGCAGCACTCCGATCAGCACCGCACCGAAAAAGGTACCGACAATATTAGGACGTCCAGCCCCGAGCACCGAGTAACCGACAAACACGGCGGCGACCGCCTCCATCAGGATCGGCGCACCAGCTCCGGATTGACCGCTGCCAGTGCGTGCTGCGAACAGCAGACCGCCCACAGCGGCAAACAAACCTGACAACACATATGCGGCAGTACGAATTCGTTTAACCCTTACGCCGGAAAGGCGAGCAGCCTCTTCATTGCCTCCGGTCATCTCCATCTGGCGACCGGTTCGGGTATATTTGAAAAAGATAAATACGAGAATGAACGCCAGCACCATCATCACGACGGGCACAGGCATACCTAGCAGCTCTCCCTGACCGAGCCAGAGGAACGCTGGGGAAATTGAGCCTGGCGCGGAAGAACCATCCGGCATCACCATATTGCTGTAGACCGAATTTCCTTTTGTGAAAATCTGCTGCAAACCGGAGACGACGTACATCATCGCGAGTGTAGCCAGCAGGTCCGGGATGCGTACACGGACGATCAACAGTGAATTGATCAGACCAACTGCCGCGCCGACGAGCAGCGAACCGATGATCACAACGGCAAGCGGCATCTCGTACCATACCATCAGTGCGGTGGAGAAGGCGATGACCATCGACACCGTAGAGCCCACGGACAGATCGAAACCGTCAACCGACAACGAGAAGGTCACCCCGATGGCGACGAAGGCTGTGATCGAGATCGATCTTAGAATGGAAGCCAAGTTGTCATAGGTGAAAAAATGCTCGTCCCAAAACGAGAAGAAAATAATGACTAGTCCAATAACGAGCAACGAGCCGTATTTGAAAATAAAATCAGTTAACCTGGAATTCAAGCGACTCCTCCCCTTCCTCCGCTGGCATGGATCAGCAGTTCCTCCTGCGAGACTTCGCCTCGCTGGAATTCGCGCACAATGGCGCCATCATACATAACCAGAATCCGGTCGGCGATGCCGATCGCCTCCTGGAATTCACAGGTCAAGTACAGCACCGCTTTGCCCTGCTGCGCCAGCGATCCTATTACTCGAAAAATATCGCTTTTCGCGCCTATATCAACACCTTTGGTTGGCTCGTCAAACAGATAGACGCTTGCATCCGTCGGCACCCACTTGCCGATGCTAACTTTCTGCTGGTTGCCGCCGCTTAACGTCGAGACCATTTGTCCAAGATCGGATGTCTTGATGCCGAGCCGCTCGATAATGCCGGTGGCGCTGGATTCCTCGCGCCCCCTGGATAGCAGCCCGCCACGCGTCAGCTTGCGCAGCGTTGGCAAAGTGAGGTTCCTGAGCACATTATCACTGGCGATAATACCCTGGCGGCGGCGCTCCTCCGGAACGAGCACGATCCCGCCGCGGACTGCATCTGCGGGCTGACTCGCCTTGATGCGGTGTCCGGCTACCGACACGCTGCCTTCCGATACAGCATCTGCGCCAAAAATAGCTCGCGACAGCTCAGTCTTGCCGGCTCCAACAAGCCCGACAACAGCGGTAATTTCGCCTTTGTGAACCTGCAGATCAACTCCGTTGACCCTGCTGCCGCTGCGCAGCCCTTTTACTTCGAGTAAAACGTCGCTAATCTCCGCTTCAAGCTTCGGATACTCATCCTCGAAGCGCCTGCCAAGCATCGCCAATGCTACGTCATCTGCATCAGTCTCCTCGACAGACTTGGTCCAAATGCGACTTCCATCTCTCATCACCGTCACCTGGCTGCATAACCGAAACACCTCTGGAAGCCGATGTGTAATGAACACCACGCCTATCCCATCCTGCCGCAGCCCCTCCATTACTCGGAAGAGCCGCTCTGCTTCTTCGAGGCTGAGCGGAGCGGTCGGCTCGTCAAGTACAACAAAGCGAGCTTGCTCCGTGAGTAGACGCGCAATCAAGACGAGTTGCTTCTCAGCCAGCGTCAGATCGCCAGCAGGCTTGTGAAGCGGAATATCCGCTCCAAGCCTTTTCAGCGTCGCTGCCGCTTCCCGGTGCAACAGCTTCCAATCCACCCACATGCTGCCGCCAGCTGCAGAATGGCGATCCAGCATGATGTTTTCCGCCACACTGAGACGGGGCACAAGCGCTGTATCGACCTCCTGATAAACACAGTGGATGCCGAGAGCTTTGGCTTCTTTGGGGCTGCCGATACGAACCCTCTGCCCGTCTATCTCGATTATGCCTTCATCCGCGGAATAGGCGCCGGACAAAATCTTAATGAGCGTACTTTTGCCGGCGCCATTCGCTCCAAGCAAAGCGTGGATCTCTCCGCCCCTCAACTCAAGGTCCACTCCATGCAGCGCCGGCACGCCGGAAAATGACTTCCGAACGCCAGCCAGCTTCAAGCGAGCAAGCTGCTGCTCCATCCTTTTCCCTCCCATTGTTAAGCAAACGGAGGCGGCCAACGGCCGCCTCCGCTTGCTTGTTGATTATTTGCTACTTGTCGGTCCGGCCCATCCAGTCGGCGATGCCTTGCTCGCTTTTGCCCCAACCCTCGACGTATTGACCAAGCTCCGTTGTATTAATTTGTTTATCCTTCGGCAATGCCTCACGCTTCACGAGTACCGCATCCAATACGACCTTCGCGTCCGTCTCGTCGCCATGCAGCTTTTGGTACAGGTAACGCGCCTGAACGCGTCCAATATCTTTCGGATCTACCGCAATAGAAGCGACCCATGGGGAATTCTCTTTTTGGATCATTTGCAGATCCTCGTCACTCATATCGATGCCATATACTTTAATTTCTGTACGCCCAGCTTGCTCGATCGCACGAGTCGCGCCCTTGGCGAATTCATCCCATGAGGCCCAAACGGCCGAAATATCGCCTTTGTTCGGATATTGCTTAAGAATCGCTTCCATCTGGTTCTGAGTATCCAAAGCTGGCTTCTCAGCCGTGCCGAAGTGAGCGATTTCCTTGATATCAGGGTTGGCGTCCATGAACGACTTGTACGAAATTTGACGGCGCTCCATCGGAGCGAAGCCAGCTACCCACACCTTCACGATATTGCCTTTGCCGCCGATATCAGCTTTCATTTGCTCAAGCAGCGTTTTGGACATTTCCTCATCACTTTGCTGTAGTACCGTTACACCAGGAACTTGGAGATTAGCATCAAAAGCGACTACCGGAATCCCTTTCTCGACAGCCTTCTTCACGCCTGCCTCAAGCGCCTCTGCCGTGCCATGGTCGGTCAGGATACCGTCGAAGCCGCCGTTGACCGCTGCATCCAGCTTGGAGGCCATATCCGCGAGATTGTTGCCAGCGGCCTGTACCTGGAGCGTTCCGCCGAGACTTTCAACCTGCTCCTTAACGCCTGCCACATACTGAGCTGAGAAAGCTCCTTCGTTGAACTGCATAATGAGAGCGATTTTTTTGCCTTTCAAATTATCGTTGCCCTCACCGAGTGTAGCCAGGATCGCATCGGACTTAATAGCTCCGCCATCTCCGCCTTTATTAGCCGGTTCGGCTCCTCCACCATTGTTGCTGCAAGCCGCAGTTACTAACAATGCTGCCGCTGCGAGCGTAATCAAAGATTTTTTGCCCCACTTCATCTCTAATCTACTCCTTCTTGACCCGTCCCTTATTAAGGGGTGGACATATAATTAAGTCTATCATAACAGCTTTTCCAATCCAGTCAATCGGATTAGTGTGAATTGAAGTCGAATATACTCGAAAAGTATATTTATGAATTAGTATAGAGCTTGTCCTGTGTTATGAACAGCTTTTTTCATTTTAGCCTTTTCACGGCTACTATTAGAAATGAATCAAGGATAGAGTGTGTATACACGGTAAGTTCTACTTTCTAGTTATACGGAGCTTCTATCAATTGGAAAATAGAACAGCAAAAAACCGGATGCCCAAGGCATCCAGCTTTTTGCTTTTATTTGTATGTTTATTCATTTTAGAGAATAATAGCAATCAATCCGCCTGAGCCTTCGTTAATAATCCGGCCAAGCGTTTCCTGCAGTTTGTAGCGGGCGTTGTCCGGCATCATCGAAATTTTGGCTTGAATGCCCTCCCGCACGATGGAATGCAGCGAGCGACCGAACATGTCTGAATCCCAAACCTTGATCGGATCGTTCTCGAAGTCCTGCATTAAGTAGCGCACAAGCTCCTCGCTCTGTTTCTCGGTGCCGATGATTGGCGCGAACTCGGATTCCACATCTACCCGGATCATATGGATGGATGGCGCCGTCGCCGTCAGCCGCACTCCGAAGCGTGAGCCTTGACGGATAAGTTCCGGCTCATCAAGCTGCATTTCGGCCAGTGTCGGAGCCGCGATGCCGTACCCCGTCGTTTTGACCATCTCAAGCGCATCGGCGAATCGATCATATTCCCGCTTAGCATGCGTGAAGTCCTGCATCAGCTGGAGCAGATGATCTTTGCCGCGAATCTCGACGCCGACAACTTCCATCAGAATCTGGTCGTACAGATCATCCGGGGCGTACAGGTCGATTTCAGCTACACCTTGCCCCATGTTCATATCGCTCAATCCGGCACGGGATATAAAATCGTATTCCATGAACTGAGCGACTACGCGGTCCACGTCGCGCAGCCTCCGAATGTCCTGGACGGTATCGCGTACCGAATTCTCATAGTTGCTGCGGAGCCAATGATTCTCGTTCAACACCATAACCCAGCTTGGCAGATTAACGTTCACCTCATGAACAGGGAACTCGTACAGCACTTCGCGCAAGACGGAGATAACCTCCTCCTCGCCCATGCTGGCGGCACTGAGCGCCATGACCGGAATATCATACTTCGCCTGAAGCTCTCCGCGCAGTTGCTGCGCTTCTTCGCTCTTAGGATGGGTCGAGTTGATGATTAACACGAACGGCTTGCCGACCTCTTTCAGCTCAGCGATGACACGTGCTTCCGATTCGACGTACGAACTGCGAGGAATCTCGGCAATTGTTCCGTCCGTCGTGACCACGACGCCCAGGGTGGAATGTTCCTGGATAACCTTTCGTGTACCTATCTCAGCTGCTTCCTGAAACGGGATCGGCTCCTCGAACCAAGGAGTTGTAATCATGCGTGGACCACTCTCGTCCTCATAACCCTTCGCACCATCCACAGCGTATCCAACACAATCTACGAGTCGTACGTTAACTTCCAGCCCCTCCGCCACATGAATGCGTACGGCTTGGTTTGGAACGAACTTCGGCTCTGTCGTCATGATAGTTTTGCCTGATGCGCTTTGGGGAAGCTCATCCACTGCACGAACTCGATCCGACTCACTGGTAATGTTAGGAAGTACGATCGTCTCCATGAACCTCTTAATGAAGGTCGATTTTCCTGTCCGGACCGCACCGACGACGCCGAGGTAGATGTCTCCGCCGGTCCGTTCCGCGATGTCCTTAAAAATATCCACTTTTTCCACTTTCAGATCCCCTCCCAATCGATTATCCGGTTCGTCGCCTTCCACCGGTCAAGAGGGCAGGAAAGCGACGCAACTCGTACATGCTGTGGACTAGTAATAGCATATTGTCCATCCTTCCGGATTATGACGGTTGCGCCTGATAATCTTTCATCCCGGTCCGGACCAACCAGCCCTTTCAAGAATGATTGATATGCCTCAGATCAATAGAAAAGAACCTTTGCCAACGACGCAGAGGGCGTCAAGTTGGACAAAGGTTCAAGATTGTACTAATTTTTTTCGAGCTGCGGGACAGGTTCCTTCCCGATTAACTCGTATAGGGGAGATTTAACCGGCACAAAGTCGGTTTGCTCTACCAACAGGCGGCGCAGGTCTTCGCCTTCCTTAATACGGTCCATACCGTACTTTTGGACGGCTTGCATAAGATCAATGCCGTAATCGGCATAAACCCGGCCGTTCTCGTCCAGCATCAGTGTCAGAGCTCCCCCAGAATAAACACTGCGCAGCTCCGGCTCTTTAATGCCTAGCTTCTCGTAATCCAGGCGATAGAAGCCGGGGAAGGCTTGTTCGCCGGATGGTATAACATTATTTTTTCTTTTATAGCGATCACTTTCGGCTTGAATGTCATTGACCGCTTGGAAAATCGTTATCGGCATCAGCTTAACGCTGGGATCACTCTCTTCATTTTGGATAACAAAATAATAATTACCGCCTTTTTCGAAGGTAGCGGCTGGAAGCTCCGAAATATAATTGCCTTGCTGCAACTTGCTGAAGTCAACGATGAACTTCTCGTACTTCGGCGTTTTCTCCGAAGCGGTTTTCATCGGCAGCAGACCGGTGTCCTTCTGATACAGGTCGACAACCGTCTGCACTCCCGCTACCGCGTCCCTTGCCGGCAGTTGATTCTGTTCTAGCTGTTGCTTAGGATAAAGACATCCTGACAGCGTCAGAGACAGTACGGCTAGTGACGCCGCAGCCATAACACGTCTCAGCGCATTTCCGCGATGCCGGCCGGAAGCCAAGCTTCCGCTTTTGACGATCCCACTCATCATCTTTCCCCTCCTGGAGCATCATTGCGAAAAGAGCGAAGCCAGCTGTCGTCATCCTCTTCGGCTTGCCGCTCCAGTTGCCTGCGTACTGCGGCCTTAAGCGGGTCCTCCGGTATAATGACATGGCAATCACCGAGGACGCGACATTGACAACCGAGCCGTTGGCCGCTGCCGCTACCAAGCTTGTGAAGCTCTTGTTCCGTCGGTGCGGACAAGCCCTTTTCGCCAAAATCCGGATGCACATTCAGCTTGCACATCAGACAGGCCGCCTTGCCTCCGCAGCGAACCGTGAGCGGCACACCGGCCTGATGGGCGGCGATGAGCAATGTCGTGCCTCGTCTGACCTTGACCTTCCGCCCCTCCGGCCAAAACGTGACTTCAATCAAGGTACAACTCTCCTTTTACTACAAGCTAGAAATAGGGCTTGTGCCGAACTTCCACAACTGCGTCGCTGGAACGCACTACAGCTTGGCAGGAGAGCCGGTAGCCCTCATCCAGCTCTTCCGGCTCAAGCCGGTCCCATTCTGCATCCGTAACCGGTTCCAATTGGTCCATGCCCTGTATAATCAGGCAGCGACAACGAGCACAAGTGCCACGTTGGCAGGAGGAACCCCATTCCGCCTTGGCACTCAAAGCCAGCTCAAGCAATGTCTTGCCCTGCACCGCCTGCGTCTCTGTGCTTCTGGTGCGGCCTTGCAAAATAATCATTGATATGTACCTCCGCGACTAAACAATGATTGAGAAAACACCAAGTATAAACCCTGTCACGAGCAAGCCGAAGGCTAGCAGCGACAGTACTCCCCGGATGAATCCTTTAGTTTTGGCACGGGCAAAAGTAATGAGAAGAGCGGAAATGACCATCATCCCGATACCGATCAACGAGATCCACATGACTGTCATCGGATCCATTGTCTGTCACTCCTATCTGCACTTCCGCAGGCGGGGGAACGCTGGCAAACAAGTCACAACCGAGCTTGTCCAGGCATCTTCCGCAAAAAAAGGGCCGGCCCGCCAAAACAGCAGTAAGTCGGCCCCATTCTTTCCTAACGGATGTCCTTATTTTTTGATCATCACTTTCATCAACGATTCGAGGCTGCCCATGTTCATGCCGCTGCTTTTGACCGCTGCAACAATGTCGTTCATTGTTTTTTCAGTTAACGGCACTTTAGCCATGAGTGCAACCTGTTTGACCAGCCTGCGAAGCTCATCCTCGTTTTTAATTGTGTTTGGAGTTACGGCGCTGGCGAGTTTTTTCACCTGAGTTTCCGTAATGTTTTTGCCGGTCTTTTTGTTGACCGCTCCTAAAATGTCCTTCGGTGTGCTCATCTTTTCGACCTCCAATAAATGATGGGGATATAAACGCTGATTAAATCGACGTTATACCCTCTCTACCATCATTTTATGAAGAGGCGAAACGGTTGGTGTCGGACAAACGCCATATTGGACATGCGCCCGAGCTATAGTTCGTTAGTACGGTCACGCATCATGAGGCTCTCCACTGCTTCACGAGGAGTTTTGCCTTGGAAAAGCACCTCGTAGAGCTGATCGGTAATCGGCATCTCGACGCCATAACGAGCCGCAAGAGCTTTGGCCGATCGGGTCGTGCGCACGCCTTCTACGACCATACCCATCCGCTGGAGCACCTCGTCCAAAGAAAGTCCGCTCGCCAGCATGGAGCCCGCTCGCCAGTTACGGCTATGCGGACTTGTGCAAGTGACGACAAGATCGCCCACACCGGCGAGCCCTGCAAACGTCATCATGTTAGCACCCATTGCCGCGCCTAAGCGGCCAATCTCAGCCAGCCCCCGCGTAATTAGCGCAGCTTTGGCGTTGTCTCCAAAGCCGAGGCCGTCCGACAGGCCGGTGCCAAGCGCGATAATGTTCTTGATCGCGCCAGCTACCTCCACGCCTGTTACATCACGATTGGTATAAACGCGGAAGTCCGAGTTGATCAATGCATCCTGAGCTTTTTCTGCGAAGCCTTCCGCCTCGGAAGCGACAACAACCGTTGTTGGCAGCTTTTTGACAACTTCCTCGGCATGGCTTGGACCAGACAGCACAACAATCTCCTGCTGCGGCCGGCCCAGCTCCTCCGCCAGAACATGCGACATCCGCTCCAGCGTATCGATCTCAAAGCCCTTGGTTGCGTGGATGACTACAGCATCCCTTGCAACCATAGGAGCTGCGGCGGCCGCTACCTGGCGCATGGCGGAGCTAGGTGCAGCGAACAGAACGAGCTGTGCATCACGCAAAGCTTCATCCATGTTTGTCGTTGCCGTCAGTCCAGTGGGCAACTGCGCTCCCGGCAAATATTTGCCGTTTGTATGCCCCTCGCGAATTTCATCGGCTTGAGCTTGTCCGCGAGTCCACATCACAACTTCATGACCATTGCTCGCAAGCACGGACGCGAGCGCCGTTCCCCAACTGCCTGCTACTAGAACGGCGGCCTTCAGCCGCTTATGCGAGGAGCTTTCCGGTATCGTCATACATGCTCACCTCATCCTTTTTTAGAACCGAGCTTGTTCTCGGTGCCTTTAAACAACTTGACCAGATTCGTACGGTGCCGGATAAATGCAAACACACACAGCACGAATGAGATCCAGAAAATAGGCCCGAGCCCAATCAGTAATAGAATGAATAATGGCGTTAAGAGGGCAAATACGAGCGAGCCCAAGGAAACATACCGGGTAATCACGATAGCGAGAATGGCGATGAGGCCGGCATATAGAGCCGGCAGAAACGCAAGCGACACCATGACGCCGATAGCCGTAGCAATCCCCTTTCCGCCTTTGAAGCGGAAGTAAATCGGCCAATTATGTCCGGCAATAACGGCTAAGCCGCATACGGCAGGCAGCCAATCCACATCCGGAGCGGCGAACCTGCCGATCCAGACTGCAGCAATGCCTTTGAGAATATCAAGCGCGAACACGAGAATGCCCGGCCCCTTGCCGAGCACTCTCAGTGTATTCGTAGCGCCTGCATTACCGCTGCCATGCTGCCTTATGTCTATGCCCTTGATGTAACGTGCAATAAGGATGCTGAACGATACGGAGCCAAGCAAATAACTGGCCGCAATCGCAAGGATGGAAGTCAGCAAGGCGTCTCTCTCCTAATCTTCATCCGACTTCCGGCGGGTAAACAATCGTACCGGAGTGCCCTCGAAATTGAATGCCGCACGGATCTTGTTCTCCAAATAGCGCTCATAGGAGAAGTGCATGATCTCAGGAGCATTGACAAAGATGACAATGGTCGGTGGTCGTACCGCGACCTGAGTCACATAGTTAATGCGCAGTCTGCGACCTTTATCAGTCGGAGGCGGATTGATTGCAACTGCATCCGAGATTACATCATTGAGCAGATGAGTCTGAATGCGAAGTGCATGCTGCTCCGAAACATGGTTGATGACCGGCAGCAGCTTTTGCAGCCGCGACTTCGTCAGCGCCGAAAGGAATACAATCGGAGCATAGGTCATGAACAGGAAATGGTCGCGGACGTTTTGCGTGAAATTCTGCATCGTCTTGTCGTCTTTTTCGACTACATCCCATTTATTAACGACAAACACAGAAGCCCGGCCCGCCTCATGCGCGTAACCAGCGATATGCTTGTCCTGCTCGATGATGCCTTCTTCGGCATTGATCAGGATGAGCACAACATCGGCGCGTTCAATCGCTTTGAGCGAGCGCATTACGCTGTACTTCTCGGTCGACTCATACACCTTGCCACGTTTACGCATACCTGCCGTATCGATCAGCACATAGCGTTGTCCGTCCTTCTCAAACGGCGTATCGATGGCATCCCTCGTTGTGCCGGCAACTTCGCTTACAATAACGCGCTCCTCGCCAAGCAAAGCATTCACCAGGGAGGACTTACCTACGTTTGGACGGCCAATTAGGGCAACGCGGATTACATCCTCGTCATACCCGTCATCCTCAAGCTCAGGCAGCTTGGATACCGCTTCATCCAGCAGATCTCCGATACCGGTTCCATGCGAACCGGAAATCCCGATCGGACTGCCGAAGCCGAGGCCGAAGAACTCATAAATATCTTCCATACGACCTTGGTTGTCCACCTTGTTGACAGCGACTACAACCGGCTTGCGAGAGCGGAACAACATTTGAGCAACTTCCTCATCCGCCAGCGTTAAGCCGGTTTTAGCGTCCACCATGAAAATAATGACGTCCGCTTCTTCCACAGCAAGCTCAGCCTGCATACGGACGGATTTCATGATTTCATCTTCACCATCAATTTCAATTCCTCCGGTATCCACGATACTGAAGGACTTTCCATTCCATTCACCGGTTCCATAGATCCGGTCACGCGTGACGCCAGGCTTATCTTCCACGATCGCCAGGCGGTCGCCTATGACCCTGTTGAAGATCGTGGATTTTCCCACATTCGGCCTGCCCACGATTGCTATAACGGGTCTTGCCATAATATACACCCCTCAAAAATTCTCACGCCTTTCATCATAGCAAAAAACAACGGAGTTGGCTAACTTTTCAGGTTGCCAAAACTACTGTTTCTCACACTCAGCGGCTGTGATCAACTAGAATGAATGTTCCATTTTTAAGATCATGTGCATTTGCATTCAATATTTTCTCCAGCAAAAAGGCTGTTTGTGCCGCCTTCTCCGGCCCATTCTCAACAAAAACCGGCGCTCCTCCACCAAGCGCAGAGGATAGTGACTGGGTAACGACCGCGACAATTTTAGCCATTATCTTTCGCCTCCTGATTAACGCCAGCTTTGGAAGGCATCCTCACTGCTGATTCCAGCAGAGGAACCCGGCTGGCGATTTCCACCGCTTTGGACATATCCTTGTCATGCGGCAAAATGAACACGCCCAGCCTGCCGGAATCCAGATGGAGCTTGGCCATTGGCAGCAGCGCTGGTTCGCCGGTATCTCGAAGCACTCCAAGAATCGTGGATAGGTCATACAAGATCGCTTGCCTCTGGCCAAGATTAGACAGCGTAACGCGGCCATTTGCATTTTTCGGCTCCAGTACCAAACCAAGGCCTCTCTCGCGAATATACTGCTGATCGCTTTCCAAACCAACGTTCATGATGTAGATGTCATCTACGTACAGATCAGGGCCATCTACTTTAACGTTGGCGGCATGTATATTGGCGATGTGGTTGAGGGACTTGCCGGATCGGAGCTTCCACACCGCAATTAGGGAAATCAGTCCTCCAACCATCCCTATCCACACATTGAACGCTGCTGTAAAGAGACTCGCCGCCATAGCAGCCATAATGACCAAGTAATTGCGGCCTTCGAACACCATCGCTATGCCTTCAATATAGGATGTTCCACGGCTAACCAGTTCCATGGAATCCATTTTTGTGAGCGACTCACGCTCCATATTCCTCACATCTCGGAACTGCTGCGCCGCTACAGTTAAAAAGGTAAGTGCCGTGAGGTTTTTTTGATAAAGCGCTGGTACAGCGACAGCACCAAGCGCAGATGCTATTACGCCGAGGGAAATGTGGATGATTTGTCCGTGTGGATAGGCGGGATACTGGCGATAGTCTGAGCGAAGCAGCATGAATCTTGCCGTAACGCCAAAGAAAATGCCGAAAAGGACGGAAGCTACCATCTTATGTTGCTCAAAGTATTCGTTCACGTGTTGAAGCATTGGCTTAAGCCTCTCCCTCTGGATGGTTCCCTTGATGAGACAACACTCGTCCGAGCGATGCCGCCAATGCTTGAACGACAAGTGAAGCGAGACGACAGGAAAAGGCAGCAAGCGCCAGCTTATCCCACCATGCAGCCCCGCCAATTACGGTCACCGTCAACCCAGGTGCTGCCCAAACTGGGTACAGGGAAGCAAGCGCAGCTGCTCCCGCCAAAACGACAACCTGCGAGGTAACGCGCAGCGTAAGCAGCGAGGCAAGTGCACCACTAATAATCGCTGCATCCCAGCCCTCACGAATAATCACTAATTGAGGCGATCCTCCATAAAGCGTGCCCAGCCATATTTGTAAAAAACCGAGTAAAAAGGCGCATCCCAGCGTGTACACTCGATCAGAGGGCGGAACTAACTTTCGCCAAATCCATGCTGCCAGCAGTAAAAGTCCGATCGCCGATCCGTTCCACTGCAACAATTGTCCTTGCGTTTGAAACTGGCCTAATAAAGCGAAGAGAATAAAAGCGGCTGCCGCAGGCATGGCCTTCAAACCGCCTGCTGCCTCATGGTTCCATCCGCTCCATAACATGATGACCAGGATAATCGCTGCTTCGGCTGCCAGAAACCCATCTTCAATGGTAGTCATTGGCTACACCTCCCCCGCGTATTATGCGCTTGGACAGAATAGATTATCAGCACTCAGGAAAAGAACGGAATAAAAACCAAAAAAAAGCCCCACTTCGTCTTAAAGACGAAGTGGGGCTTGAGATCTAGATCACTTGAATTTGTTCAGCTTGTCGCCGAAGCGCTCGCCAAGGTTGAAGCTCATGCTTTGGTTGCTCAGGGAGACGTTCGGGTTATCGATTTTCTCCTTGAAGCCGCCGCGATCGGAACGTTCGCGTTGCGGACGCTCTGCGCGTGGAGCAGAAGTTTGCTCAGGAGCTTCTTCCGTGTCTTTGATGCTAAGGCTGACACGTTTTTCGGAAGGATTGAAGTCAAGAATTTTAGCTTTAACTTCTTGGCCTTCTGTAAGCGCCTCTTGTGGAGTCGCTACATGACGGTGTGCGATTTGGGATACATGTACAAGACCTTCAACGCCAGGAGCGATTTCAACGAACGCGCCGAAGTTCACCAGACGGCGAACTGTACCCGTTACGATGTCACCCGTGTTGAATTGGCCGTTTACGGATTCCCAAGGACCTGGCTGAGCAGCCTTGATGCTGAGGCTGATTTTGCCAACAGAAGGATCCAGCTTAAGCACTTTTACACGCACGGATTGGCCTTCGGAAACTACATCCTTCGGATGAGCCACATGTTGCCAAGACATTTCGGATACGTGTACAAGACCGTCCACGCCGCCGATGTCTACGAATGCGCCGAATGGCGTCAGACGTTGAACTGTACCTTCCAGCTCTTGACCAACTTGCAGGTTTTCCATGATGGATTGTTTGTTTTGCTCAAACTCTTGCTCCAGAACTTCTTTAGCAGAGAGGATGATTTTATTGTTTTCGCGATCGATTTCTTTGATCTTGACTTTCAGGGTACGACCTTTGTAGTCCTTGAAGTCTTCTACGAAATGACGCTCAACCATGGAAGCTGGGATGAAACCGCGTACGCCAACGTCCGCGACCAAACCGCCCTTCACTACGTCTGCAACCGTAATTTCGAGAATCTCGCCCCCTTCAAATTTAGCTTGCAGGGAGTCCCAGGACTGCTCAGCATCAACGGCTTTTTTGGAAAGCAGCAGTTTTTCCTTCTCGTCATCGATTGTGATGACTTTGAGCGTCAGCTCGTCACCGAGCTTGACAGCATCATTTGCATTAGTCAGCTGAACAGAGCTCAGCTCACGCAGAGGAATAGTGCCGTCATATTTATAACCGAGGCTAACCGTTGCCTGGTTGTCTTCAACTTTCACGATGGTGCCGGTTACGATGTCGCCCTTTTTCAGGGAGACGATGTTTTCCAGCTCATCTTGGCTGAGACCTTGCTGAGATTCTTGGACAGAGTCCTGGATTTTTGTTTCTTCTGACATCGAAATTACCTCCTCAGTTCATACCCCAACTTTATTTAAACCCAAATTTCACTGTTGAATCAGGAATAAGGGATTAAAACAAATTCAAAATGCTATGATTGGCGAAGCTCAGCGATGCTTCTCATAATCTTGTTCGTGACCTGCTCCAAAGTGTCGCCGGAAGAAGAATTAATGAATTCAGTCAAATCCACAGGCGGGCCATAGATGACGCGAGTCTTGCGAAAAAGTTTATAAGAGCCGTCGATCGACACCGGAATGATCATAGCGCCGCTGCGAAGCGCAATAAGAGCTGCGCCCTTCTTGGCGGCATCCGCGCCGCTATTGCGCGTTCCCTCCGGGAAGATGCCCATTACGCCACCCTCCTTAAGCAGGGTGATGGCAGTACGAATCGATTCCTTGCTGACACCGCCGCGCTTGACTGGAAAAGCTCCCAGCCCTTCGATCAGCTTGCCCAGCACAGGCACTGCAAAAAGCTCGGCTTTTGCCATGTAATGAACTTTGCGGTTCAGCTTAATGCCGATCGTCGGCGGATCGAAGTTACTGATATGATTGGCGCATAGGATAACCGGTCCGTCGGCCGGAACATGCTCTAGCCCCCGCGCCTCTAAACGGAACAGCACCGCGTAAGCGCCGCGGAGAACGCCTCTACAAAATTCATATAACATCTTGTTTAGCCTCCGCGAGTTTCTTGCGGCCAAGCGTTACGATCTGCGAG
The DNA here is from genome assembly GCA_900105225.1 of Paenibacillaceae bacterium GAS479. Taxonomy (NCBI): domain Bacteria; kingdom Bacillati; phylum Bacillota; class Bacilli; order Caryophanales; family Paenibacillaceae; species Paenibacillaceae bacterium GAS479. The sequence goes on from LT629764.1 coordinate 181,251, forward strand.
ACAACTTCTCCGGCGGGAATGCCGGTGCTGTCTAGAAGAATCGCTCCCTCTGCTCGGATCAGCGGCGAGACGACCCGCTCCATATCCTTGCGGTCGCGTTCTTCAATCTCCCGCTCCATCTGCTCCAGCGTAATACCTGAGGCATCGCCAGATTCGCGGAAGCGACGCAGCGCACGCTCCTGCACGCTTGCTGTTAAATAAATCTTAAGCTCTGCATTCGGAAGTACATGGGAGCCGATGTCCCGTCCGTCCATAACGACGCCTTTGTCGGCTGCGAGCTTGCGCTGCATCTCTACGAGCAGCAGCCGGACTGCGTCATTGGCCGCTACACGGGACACATGCAGATTGACATCTCTAGAGCGGATTTTGTCGGTTATGTCTTGTCCGTTCAGCAGCACAACCTGTCCATCAGGTCCTGGCGCAAGAGTAATCTCAAGCTCTCGTGCAAGATCGGTGACCGCTTGATCGTCCTCAACATTCAAGCCAGCTTCTCTTGCACTCCAGGTAACTGCGCGGTACATGGCGCCAGTGTCGATATAGATATAGCCTAATGCTTCGGCAACGCTCCGTGCTACGGTGCTTTTGCCGGCACCGGCGGGTCCGTCGATCGCAATATTGATGCGTTCGTCCATCCCGTCGTGATGGATACTCAAGGGCTGTTCCTCCAAGCGGCATCTAGCAGAGTTGTTCATCCAAAATCAGTAAAAAAGCAGGCTTTGCCTGCCTAATAATTATATCACAGTCAACTGATGGATGCAAAAGAGTTAACTTTCTATCGCATATTAATTAACGAAGCGGTTGCCCTTCTCCCGCTCGTTCGGAACGAAAGCTCGGTCTTGAGCTAGCCACATACAGACCGGCCTGGAACAACATGGTCGCAAGTAGTAGTACCGCTGCAACTAACGCCAGCATGGCCGAAAATCGATCCTCCGGTTTCATGAATCCTACACCCCCATGCTGTATTTCACGCATGGATATTTTTCTCATGAATCGTGAAGATATGTATGCGGCGAGAACTCTAAGCAAAATAAACCTTATTTGCGATACTCCAGTTGCTTCTCGAAGCAGCAGCGGATTATTTTCTGGCGATCCGCTTCGGAAATAGTCGTAAATTTGATCATCGCCTGCTTGCGGCCACTCTCCAGAATCTTGACACGAATGACCTCTCCCTTAAAGAAGGCATGTTCAACAACCCCGTTCTTGAACGGCACGAGTAGCCAGCAATCCAACTCCTTGCCAGCTTCTACTGGTTTGCTCCCCTCGCAAAGAAACGAGATTCCGCCTCCTCCCACATCATCAGTCATACCGATGAAGCGCTGCTGTCCCCTGAGCGAGACGGCCAATTCCAACTCGGCCGGCACACGCAGGAAGCTGCGACGCTGAATTCTGGTCATGCTTCCCGGATCCACTTTGCGGATTCGGACAAGTCTTACAATATCATCGCGGTGACCGATAACATGCGAATTGAAATAATGCTTGACCCCTTCTTTGCTAATCAGATGTATGGATAGCTCATCGCCCAAATACAGCTTCTTAAGCTTGCCGCTCGGCTCATGGATCGGAATCTCTAAAAATAATGAATCCTCGTCTTCATCCGCCACCCTGGACTTATAGACGACTTGGGCTTCCTCATCATCGGAAGAAGCGACCTGAATATATAAAGTGTCATTGATTCTAGGCAGCAAAAAAAGGCCCCCTCCCGTAATGCCATGATTATAGCATGTCGGATTAAGGGGAGCCATAACGAATGCTGGCGTTTTTTTCCTGCGCGAAGTTCTTACTCTCCTGGCAGTTCCTCTACCGCTTCCTCTAAGCCGGTATTGGCGTTCATGTAGATTTTGAAATTAGCTCCGTTGCTTTTTCCCTTGAACTCATAACAGAGAACTTCTTGGTTATCTTCGTTCTTAATGAGCGCAAGACGCGCCGGAGACTCACTCATTGCCGGAGTCAGCCCTTTGCGTACCTGCTCGGCGGTCATCGTCGGTTTATCCAGCTTACGATCGCGATGAGCATATACGTATTCTTTGGCCTGCAAACCTACAACCTCACCGTTGTCGAGAGCTACCTTAACCGTTACGTTTTCAGGATAAACGAGCACATTATCCTGTTTGTGGACAAACGTCAGATAACCTTCATTACCGTACTGATCATACGTGATCGGTTCCATGCCATCATACCCATGTTTGGCCAAAAATGTCGCCGCATGGGAGCGAGCCTGCGCCATGTCCACCTTTTTATTGGCAATATCACGTGAATTCATGTACCAGATCAGCTCGCCTCCCCGATACGTATAATCCATCGTGAAATTTTTCCCTTCGCCTTTGTTGACAAAGGCGGAGAAGGTCGCATAATCGGTGCCTTTGCCATTCTCGGTTACCTCGATATCTTTTGAAGAGTTATCACCAAGGAAAGCAGCGGCTTTTTTCTTGATTTCTTCCTTAGTAGCCGGGTTGCCGGAAAGCATCTTAACTGAGCGCTTCTCATAAAGGCTCATTACCGTTGGGCCCCAATCGATCGCTTCATACTTCCCAACCTTGCCGTCAACTCCGCTGAAGCCATCAACAATGGCATTACCAGATGTCTGTTTACTCGCAGCTAGTGCAGTCTCGACATCCATCCAACGCAGTTTGTCCTGCAGTACATTGTCCTGAACCTTTGCCAAATCCCGATTGATTTCCGACGATTTATCGAATAGCGTTTGCATCGTCTTCATCTCACCATCCGTGAGGGGCTGCTTAGTTAAATCCCTCATAGATGCTTTATAGGCGAAGTTCGAAATATGCGACAGGAAGTCGCCGGTTTTCTTGAAAGGCATCATCGTCAGCGGCAGCTGGTTAATTTCGCTTTGTGCCTGACTTGTCAGCTTCCAGACGTTGACTAAGCTTTTGCGTTGGAAGCCTTGCGAAGCCGCATTGACCGCAAGCGTGCTCCCAAGCTGGTGATTGAGCTTGTTCATATCATCGCTCAATTCATGAAAAGCTTTTTGATATTGAGTCTCTGCCTTGATGAGAATCGAGTTTTTTTCCTGATTTTCTTGATAACCCCAATAGACGGCGCCAATAAGCAAAAGGGTCACGATTGGGAAGAGCACGCTGCTCAGTCGTCGGTACATAATGCACAAGCTCCTTTCTTCTGCCAAACCTGGTGTTAGTTTGGTTAGAGGAAAGGAGCTTTATGCACCGGTTAGACCGGCATTTCTTCAATTTCGAAATCGTCGGTGTTATTACAAAGGCATTGCTTGAAGCCCGTATCTATCCGGACCCCGTCACGCCTGCCTCTGAGGACGAACTTTTCTCCGCACATTTTGCAACGGATGCTGATTTTCACTCTCATTTCTTCCATGCCGGTCCTCCTCTTGTATCCAACCTAAATCGTCGATACGTCAAGTATGGACCGTTATTCTACAGCTTAACCTCTTCTTCCCTGCCAACGATGCGGAAAGGAGATCTTGCATTGGCTCTTCCGATTTTGCCAAAACCCCAAATCCAAAACACTGCCATGAATGGTACGATAATCCAGGCCAGCTGTTTAACGTCCGAGGTAAGAATCCAGTTGTAGATCCCATGCCACAACGCTGGGAGCACGAGCGAATATGCGAGCAGTCGGCGAGAATTACGAGCAGGAGCGAACTTGGCCTTGCCCATGTAATAACCCATCATGATGCCGAATAGCGCATGGCCCGACACGGGCAATAGAGCGCGCAACATCAACGTCGTAAATGTAGAAGGAAGATACACGGCATACATAATATTCTCAAGCGTCGCGAAGCCAAGCGATATGCTTGCAGCATAAACGATGCCATCATAAGGCTCGTCAAATTCGGTGTGGTTGAAAATAATATGGTAAAGAACGAACCATTTGGCCATCTCCTCGATCCCGCCGGATAACCCGAAGGACAATAAAAAGGGATTGCTTCCTAGCCAGAGTTCAATGCCGCGCTGAATAACCATTACAGGCACAACGACTAACATTCCAGTCAGAAACAGCTTCATGACGAGATGAATGGGTTCGCTATCGTAACGGTCCTTGAGGTACAGATAAGTGAGTAGCGCGATACCTGGTGCTACGGCAGCGGTTAAGATTGAAAACAGCAGCAAGCGTCGTCACGCCTCCTTTATCATTATTTGACCTCATGGTCATCGTAAGTTCTCTATCGCTCGAAAGGAAACGTCTCCGAGGCACAAAAAAGGAGCACTCGCGCCGTAAGCGACGTTCGCGAATGCTCGTTGCATCTTAAAGTTAAGATGAGAAATGATTGCATAGCTCCCGAACAGCAGCGGACGGCATAATAGCCTTGCCATACTCTTCAAGCACTGCGGAGGTAACAGAAGTTGCCTCGCCATACTCGGCAAGAACTGCAATAAGAGCATTTTGCAGGGGTGCTTCGGAAGATGTGGTGTCGAAGGCCAAAATCCATCGTCCATGATAGGAGTATAACTTGCCTTCCTCCGTCAATCGGGAAGCTTTGAGTTGCTTAGCAGCAGATATGACATCCTCGAAATCGCGGAAAGAGTACATGATGGTATCGCTGGATTCCAGCGTAACCTCCATCTCGTATATGTCCTCATCGGCATCTTCCTCGTCCATCTGGCTGCCATCTGAGCTAATGTTTATCTTGCCGCGGGTAACGATAACGACCATACCTTGCGCAGGCATCGCGATTACCTCGACCGCAAGCGGTCCATTTGCATCAAAGCCGAGTTCCGAATAGGCCTGGTCCATCATCTCGCTGAACAACTCGTGCACTTTCGGTATCTCACGCCACATATCGTCCTTCTGGATCCCGCGCTCCAGCAGGTCGTCGAACGTCAGAAATATGCGAATTTTGTCTTGCCCCAGCCGTTCGATCTTCATGACAGGATCCTCCTCTGCAGCATCGGATATAACAGCGTATGATGCGCAAGCCATAAGGTGCGGCATACGTGCCATATGACTATATTACCATCTCTAGAGAAGGATTGCACGAGCACAGCAAAAAAAGCAGCCGCCCATTCCGGAGGGAATAGACGGCTGCTACGTTAATGAAGCGGAGGGCTCGCGCCTGCTTCGCTCATGATTTTTTCAGTCTCTTTTTTTGCAGCAGGATCGCTGCTTACTAACGCGGCAATTTGCGCCCATGCTTGAGCATCCGAGGCGCCGGAATTCCCGGTCTCTTGCCGCGGTGCAGCAGTGGAACGGCTGTCATGCTCATGCACAGACGAGCGATCACCAGATATGTTTTTTTTTATCATACCGGAGAGCGACTTACGGACCGCTCCTGACCATAGCTGGCTTACAGCTACGCTGGCGGCGGCCGCCATTCCAGGTCTTTTGCGAGCAACATATAGCGCCATCGCCGCCCCAGCAACTCCTCCAACTATAAGGCTTCCGAGCTTCAAGGCCATTCCTCCTTCATATGCCGGCGAACCGGCTCAGCTTGATGCCTGTAGTATGCCCGCTCGGTTCTCCTTCATGCGCCCTCGACTTTAAGAGGTTGTTCAAAAAGGCCACCATTGATCACGATGTAAAACCAGGAAGCGAACTCGACATCGAATCTTGTATTCACCTTCGAAGTCCGGTGCTCATGTGGTTTGCCAATCTCCTTTTTCTGGTTCATACAACCTTCTCGGTGCCCAGTGGCGGCCTTTTTGAACACGCCCTTTAAGGGAGTTCTGTTGATTCAGCCAGGCAAACAAGTGGTTATTATGGTAAAATGATCTATCTAAATAGCCATCTAATATGGGGCTCCCTATTACAAACATCTGGAGGTATTTTCGTTGCTCAATGATACATTCCGCCAGGCAGCTCGCTCTACTGCTGCTGCAGCGGCAGTGCTGCTGATCGCCGGTTGCACAGCTGGCTCGGGAAGCGGGACGCAGCCGGCTGCAAGCCTGACCCCATCGCCGAAGGAAAGCGTGGCTCCAACCACTTCGCCCTCTCCTACCACCGTCCCATCCGCTTCGCCTGCCGCAATAACTACTTCGCCATCACCATCCCCAGCAGGAACGGGTGAACATGCTTCAAAAGAGCCGCTATACCGCATGAATGAAAAATCTTATCGTTTCGCTCCGATTGGAGATGCCTCTAAAAAGGTTGTACTGCTCTCCTTCGATGATGGTCCAAAGGAAAAAGAGATGCTGACCTCGATGCTGGATACGCTGGATAAACATAGCGCTAAAGCGATTTTCTTCGTAAACGGTTATCGTGCTAAAGAAAACCCGGAACTGCTCAAACTGATCCAAGAGCGCGGTCAGACGATCGGTAATCATTCCTGGGATCATATTGAGCTCCGCAAAAAAAGCAAAGCCGAGGTGCAGAAGCAGCTCGGCGATGTGCAAGATATAGTGGAAAAAGAAACAGGTGAACGACCGGTATTCTTCCGCCCACCTTTTGGTGCAGGCGGAGATGTCGGCAAACAGGTAGCCAAAGATGAGGGCATGCTGTACATGACCTGGTCGAATGGATCTCTGGACTGGGATCTCAAAGCGACCAAAAAGGATTCGCAGCTCGTCATAAAACAAGTTATGGATCAGCTTCATCCCGGAGCCAACATCCTCATGCATGAGCTTCAATGGACGGCCGATGGCCTTGACTCGCTGTTGACGAAGCTTAAGGAGAAGGGATACGGCTTCATAGATCCTGCAACCATCGAAATCAAAAGCTAACTATTTATCGCCCTTAGTCAGTATTAGCAAATGGACTGCAGGCGGGCAATTAAGCCGGATTGGCGCCTTCGAGGTGCCATAGCCCGGGCTTACTAGTAACCGGACCTTATGGGGTCCGGTTTTTTGCCATGCCACCGGAGCGGGTAACTGGAACCAGCCTACGCGGAATTTTCGCACACTTGCTGTCCTCATCGCTGGCCCAAACAAAGGAAGTACAATTTGTCCTCCATGCGTATGTCCGGACAGAACAAGATCGGCTGCAATTCCGCTCTGGCGGCTGCGGTATGCCAATATTGGATCATGCGTCATAAGCACTGTGAAAGGCGGCTCGGAGCTGCCTCTACGGAGCTGCATTAAAGATTGGTCTGGCTCCGGCGCCAGTGGCCTCGTGAGTGTCTCCTCCAGCCTGTCGCGCAGTGTGCGAGGATCATCCGTGCCAGCCAGCTTGAAGGGCTCCCTACCCGGAAGCCGGATCATTTGATAGCGATTCTGAAGTATTTTAACCTCCGCATCTTCAAGGCAAGAGCGAAGAGCTTCGATATCTTCATCATAATCATGATTGCCGAACACGGCATAAGTGGGTCCCAAGCGGCTAAGTAACCGCATATTTTCACGCACGAGTTCCAAGCTAACACCACTCTCGCGCACATCGCCGCCGATTAACACGAGCTCAGCTCCGCCCTGTTCTTCTACTTGCCTAGAGAGTCCGGGATCAATTCTGCGGCGGTGAATGTCACTGATGAACAAAATTCGCAGCCCTTCAAGACCAACCGGGAGCCTCGCCAAAGGAACTGTTTCTTTCATCAAATCCGTACCCATGGCCTCTTCCTTCATAACACGAAGCAGTCGGATGCCAAACCAACTCAAGACGATAAGCAACATTAGGGCAAGCAAGGTAAATAGAATAACGGATGTCATCATGGCGAATCACCGATGCCTTTCCATACAGCAGCACTAGGCGGCTCCCCCGCTTCCAGGAACAAACTTCTGCCCCAGAAAAAGAGACAGCCTGACAAAAGAATAAACAGAAAAACCAAAGTTTGCATCAACAACCGGAACATACGCGGTCGCAAAGAAGGATGCTTCTGACTGCGCGGAGGCAAATCGCTTTTTTGCTCGCTTTTCTCTCGTTCACCGAAGCCAGAAGGCTCTCGGCGTCTGCGACCGAATTTTTCGATCCGACTCATGCCTTCCTCCTTAAACGGATAATAAGTCCCATTATAAAATCAATCGCAAAATGGGCCAATATTGGAGCCCACAGCGTACCGCTTTGCTCATAGATCCAACCTAGGCCATAACTAATGGAGAAGACAAGGCCAGTTGGAATCCAGTGTTTCAAATAGCGGATGTGAATTGCCGCAAACAGAATACTCGTCCAGTAGGCGCCGATAGCGAACTGGATCGCTCCGCGGAATAACATCTCTTCACAGATCGCCACAATTAGCGATAACAACGCGATATGCCATATTGGACGGTTGCCAAATATACGCTCGTTTACGCCTCCATCGTCGGCCGCCTCTTCAGGAACCCAGCGGGAGAGGATAAGATCAACAGCCAGTACAGCAACGGCTAGTCCGAGCCCCCAATAGAGGAATGTAAGTCCTTCCGGTAACTTAAGAAGCATGAAAGGATTCCTACCCTGAAAAAAACACCAGGCCAAACCGATAACTAGGGTAACTGCTTGTGTGACATACAGGTTGAGCAGCAACATACGGTCCGACAGCTCATTAACGGAGACGCTGCGAACGCGAATGTTGCGGATATCGAATTTCTTCATGGAATCCCGCCTGTCTTGGAAGTAATCACAGCCGATAATCAACCGATTGCAAGGAGAATTCTCATGGACAAACATCTGAACCGCTATCAAATGCTTTTCACTCTCGGTTTTATTTTCATGCTTGCTGTAGCGGTGGGCGCCTTTTTTGCAGGCGTTGAGATCGGCTCCTCGCGCACGGAATCTCGTTATGAAGCCAAGAAGCTCCAAGCTTCGTCGGCAAAGACCACTTCTGCTTATTCACAGCAGGATCTGGTATCCTTTTATCATACCGTATTTTCTCCTTATCGTGAATTTCAGAGCGAATGGCTCAAGATGGAGCGCCGTTTGGAATCTCGTTCCGCTACGTTGTCGACCGGTATGCTGGAGCAGCTCGCTGGTCTAGCTACCAAAAAACGCAAGGAAATTGAAGCGGTAACCAATGAACACAAAAGCGGTTTGTTGGCCGATTCCAGAGCTTCCTATCTCGCCAGCCTTGATAACTTCAGTACAGTTGCGAAACGCCAGAAAACAGCTGCAGCCGGGGGCAGCCCGGATAGATTCCTAGTCACCCTGAGGGCGGACAAGGATTACAAAAAGGGCTCCAACCTATCCTTGGTCGGCCAAAACAATTATTATGGCGCGATGCTGTCCTGGGCCTCTTCTACGAACAGTAACATTCCTAGTCGTATTGAGCTGTCAGGCCTTATAAGCCTTAAACAATGGAGCAGCAACCCTCTTACGGTGAAGAACAAGCTAGTCGCAGATCTGCTCAGCAAAAGAGGACAGATGAATGAATACCTCCCTCAGGATTTGTCCGGAGCGGTGGATCAACTCATCGAATCCGGCGAGGCAGAGCGTCTCAATCTCGGTAGCCTCCAAAGCGCTGCGGAGCTGCTAAGCGGCACTGGCGCTGTTCGCAGTGGGGATTTCTGGGGAATCAAGCCGCGCCTATACAGCTCGGAGGTTCTCCCTCAGCTGCCATTTTTTCTCCCTCCCGAGAGCTAAATCCGTTCTGGTTGAATAATATCTAAAATTTACTTGGCCATCAAGTTTTGTCATTGCATTTGGGACTACACCGCTTTAGAATAGTAAAGGTCAGCCTTTAGGCGCAAGTTACGGCTTTATTCGACAGAATCCGAGAAGATTCTCACCCGAAGGCACTTTAGCCCGGGCAAGCACTCCAGTAACTCCCGTCCCGGCTGGACAAGATGACTGCCGGGCGGGTTTTTTTCTTCATGGCTCGCAAGCATACAACTTTCATAGATGTTTGTCTGGCAAGCGTCTGAGCCGCTCTTATTTCACATTGGCAAAGTCGCTTGCTTGTATGCAACCACCATTCGCTAGGAGGCAATCCCCATGTTCAAAGTGTTAGTTTCCGATCCGATCAGCGACCTTGGCATCCAGCAGCTTATGGATGCTGAAGACGTCGTAGTCGACAAGAAGCCTGGTCTTAGCGAGGATGAGCTTGTTGCCATCATCGGCGAGTACGATGCCCTGCTTGTGCGCAGCCAGACCCGTGTCACGGCAAGAGTACTCGAAGCAGGTACCTCTCTCAAAGTCGTAGGTCGCGCCGGTGTCGGCGTTGACAACATCGAACTTCCTGCCGCAACGAGTAAAGGCGTTATCGTAATTAATGCTCCGGACGGTAACACCATTACGACCTGCGAGCATACCTTCGCCATGATGATGGCTGTAGCCCGTCATATTCCACAGGCCTATGCCAAAACGGTCGGCGGCGAGTGGGACCGCAAGTCTTTCGTCGGCGTTGAGCTGCGCGGTAAAACGCTCGGCGTAGTCGGCATGGGACGCATCGGCAGCGAGGTTGCTAAGCGCGCCAAAGCATTCGGTATGGATATTCTCGGATACGATCCCTTCCTAACGGAAGAAAAAGCAGAAAAACTCGGCATCAAGCTCGCTAGCGTAGATGATATCGTACGTGGCGCAGACTTCATGACGGTTCATACGCCGCTCACGCCTGAGACCCGTCATATGATTGGCGCAGAACAGTTCAAAGTCATGAAGCGCGGTATGCGTATCGTTAACTGTGCGCGCGGCGGCATTGTCGATGAATATGCTCTCGTTGATGCCATCAATGAAGGCATCGTTGCAGGAGCTGCGTTCGATGTGTTTGAGGTGGAGCCTCCTGTTGCGGATCATCCCTTCCTCACCCACCCTAAAATTATCGTAACGCCACACCTTGGTGCCTCGACAATTGAAGCGCAAGAGAATGTAGCAATCGACGTAGCGGAGCAAGTGCTGCACATTTTGCGCAACGAGCCATTTTTTAACGCGGTCAACATGCCTCCTGTTGCGGCAGCCGTCATGACGAAGCTGCAGCCTTACTTTGAGCTTGGCGAGAAGCTCGGTTCGCTCATTGCTCAAATTACGGAAGGTGCTGTCGGCGAAATTACGGTAGGTTATTCGGGCGATCTGGCAGAGGTAGATACTCAGCCGCTCACCCGCTACATCGTCAAAGGCATTCTGGCCCACCATCTCGGCAGCGACCAGGTCAACATCATCAACTCCCTGCATCTTGCCAAAGAGCGTGGCGTTAATGTCGTCGTAAACCAATCGCATACCGCGAAAGACTTCACAAACCTTGTCAGCGTGACGCTGAGCAGCCGCAGCGAGAGCACTCATGTAGCTGGCACTCTTCTGACCGGTTATGGACCGCGAGTTGTGCAGATCAACAACTATACGGTTGACGTTGCCCCATCCGGACACTTGGTACTCATCTCTCATAATGACCGTCCAGGTATCATCGGCCGTATCGGTACGCTGCTTGGTTCCAATGATGTGAACATCGCTACGATGCAAGTAGGCCGCCAAGCCGAGGGCGGTGCCGCGATCATGGTACTTACCGTTGATAAAGGCGTTCCTAAACCTGTACTCGCTCAGATGACTCAGCTCGATGAGCTAAAGTCTGCGAAGGAAGTTACGCTCTACTAATAGATTGCTTTCCTCACAGCCCGCCTTCTGGCGGGCTTTTTTCATTACTATATAAGTTTAATTGTTTAAACTATTAGACTTACCCCTAAAAATAAAACAGCAGCAACCATGGACGAGAAAAGAAAGTCCTAGACTGCTGCTGTTTTATTGAACTAGCGTTTCCCGTTAGCGCAAAACAACATTAAGGGTTAATTGAAACCATTTATTTCTAGGTGAAAATTACATCATCTTAATAATGAATCCAGCCTTAACCGCCTGCTGGAAACCGCAGCTTTCATAAAATTTATGAATTCCCTCTCTCTTAGAACCTGTCATTAACATAAGTTTGTAACAATTTCTCTCCCTTGCAATTTCAATAGCTTTATTTAAAACCAATCGTCCGTACCCTTTTTTTCTATAATCCGAATGTGTAACTACATTACCTAAGTTTAAGAAAGATAGATATATTAAAGGGTTTCACATATTAGTCATGACTAATATGTGAAACCCTTTATGTTCAACTATCGTGTCCCGTTAGCTTAATAACGTGTTGGTTGGGTTTATAATCGTAACAAGGCAAATCGCTCAGCTCAAAGCAACATACATTTCCTTTAGATAGGTTAAAGCTTTCCTTTCTAACAACGATATTTCTTTTAGAATTGCTATAATTTCTTCTCTTTCAGTATCATTAAAAATCTATTCACTGCACATAACTGCCTGTTAGTTGAGAAAGCCAGTGCTGTAGACCTTTCGGTATTGAACTATCACGTCAATCTTTCGGAGATAGTTATCTGAATCCCACATAAGAGCGTTCAGAAGGAGGATTGGTTTCGCGTTTAAGTGTCATATCCGCGGAGCCGCGTTACCGGATCAATGCGGTGATTTTAATAATATTGTTCCACATGCAACAATATTTGCCCTGCTGTTTCAACAAAAAACACCCTCCTTGGAGGGTGTTAAGACAAGATAGGATTCGCTTCGACAGGTAGCAGCAGAGTAAAGGTTGTTCCACGGCCGATCTGACTCTGTACGCGGATAGAGCCGCTGTGTGCATCCACTATGTTACGCACAATAGCGAGTCCAAGCCCGGTCCCGCCGGACTGTCCCTGCCCTCGTTTGCGCGCTTTGTCCGCTTTATAGAAGCGTTCGAAAATGTAAGGCAAATCCTCTTCCGGAATGCCCTGACCTTCATCAGCTACCTCAAGCTCTGCGTACTGAACACCGTCGATGATAACCGGGTTTAAAATAAGCCGTATGCCCGATCCATCCGGACTGTGCCGAATTGCATTATCGAGCAGATTGGTCAGTACTTGCTCCAATCTATCCTCATCTGCTTGTTGCAGAACGATTTGCCCGCCAGAGCCGACATACTCAAGCTGAATACCACGATCCAAAGTGTAAACATTGAACTTGTGTGCGACGCGTTTCAGCAGCTGATCCATATCGACCTGACCCAAGTTCAGCTCGACATGACCGGCTTCCATACGCGCCAGATCCAGTAGGTCCTTGACTAGCCGCCCCATGCGCAGCGACTCGTCATGGATAACCTGGACAAGCTCACGACGTTCCTCCGGTGAAGCCGCAATATCATCCAGCAGCGCCTCACTGTAGCCTTGCAGCATGGACAGCGGCGTCCGAATCTCATGGGATACATTGGCGACAAAATCACGCCGCAGCTTCTCTACCCGATGCTCTTCCGTCACATCGCGCATGACGGCTACCACTCCCCGGACCGTACCCTCCGACTTGAGCGGCGCCATTACAACCGACCAGACGCCAGACTGTACTTGGATCTTCTCGCTCAGATCTCGGCCTTCCAATGTTACGGTGCGGAACAGCCCGAGCAGCGGTCCCGGAGCTGCGAGAGGGCCGCGTGATATGGAGTCTCCCTCCTGGTCCCAATCCGCCTTACGCCAGCGTTCCAGCAGCTGCTCTCCCGGAGGATTGGCAAGTACGACCTGGCCAGCGGCATCCAAGGTGATGACCGCATCTGCCATGCTGCGCAGCACGCTGGACAGATGTTCCTTCTCGTGATTCAAGTCCGTGATGAATTCCTGCAAATCTGCTGCCATCCGATTAAAGGCGCTGGCCAGCTCTCCAATCTCATCCGAGGAGCGGATCGGGACTCGCGTCCGGTATTCTCCCTGGGAGATCAGATTGGCTGCATCCTTCATTTGCAACAGCGGCTGGGTGATTTTGCTGGATAGGAAAAAAGCGAAAAAGGTGGATAGCAGAAACCCGATGATTCCGATGTAGACAAATAGCAGCTTGACACGGGATGGCTCTTCAAAGGCAATATCAATGTACTGAAGCAGGAACATGCCCAAAATGATCAGCACAACCGCGACGAGCAGCATGATCGTTATCCACAGCTTGCCGACGACGCTTCTCCACGTCCATCTCATCGGTTACTTCGGCACCTCTAGCTTGTATCCTACGCCCCATACCGTCGTAATCATCGAAGCAGCCTCGGAGGACACTTTGTTAAGCTTCTCTCTCAGCCTTTTTACATGGGTGTCCACCGTTCTCAAATCGCCAAAAAACTCATAGTTCCATACATCCTTGAGCAGCTCTTCACGCGAGAACACTTTATCAGGACTGACTGCGAGATAGTGCAGCAGCTCATACTCTTTAGGAGTTAAGCTGACCTCATGACCCCCAGCAGTGACACGGTGAGCGTCATGTTCAATTACCAAGTGAGGGAACACGATATTGCTGCTGGCATTAGTTTCGCGTGTCAAAAATGCCGTAGCAGACGAGCGACGCAGAATCGCTTTGACACGGTAGATGATTTCGCGTGGGCTGAAAGGTTTGACGACGTAATCGTCTGCTCCAACTTCAAAGCCCTGAACGCGGTTCATCTCTTCCCCTTTAGCCGTCAACATGATGACTGGAGTTCCTTTAATCTGCCGGAGCCGGCTACATACCTCGATGCCATCCATTCCTGGAAGCATAACATCCAGCAAAATAAGGTCGAAATCAAAGCCAGAGGCGAGCTTCAAAGCCTGCTCTCCGTCTTCCGCTTCTTCTATTTGGTATCCTTCTTTTTCGAGATACATTTTCAGTAAGCGGCGAATGCGCTCCTCGTCATCAACGACAAGAATTCGGTGCACATATTCACTCATGCAGCATTACTCCTTTGATTTGTCATTTGGTTCCGGCATAAGAATGCAAGCCGGCAATGACAAGATTGACGCCTATCAGCGTAAACATAATAATAACGAATCCTATTACAGTAAGCCAGGACGAGCGCTTGCCGTGCCAGCCGCGGGAAAGACGCAAATGCAGATACGCGCTGTAGAACAACCATGTAATAAGCGCCCAAACTTCCTTTGGATCCCAGCCCCAGAAACGCGACCAGGCGATTTGCGCCCAAATCATGGCGAATATAAGCGCACCTAACGTGAATATCGGGAAACCGATCGCGATTGCGCGGTAACTAATCTCATCCAGATCATCTGGATCGATATCCGTCGTAAGCGGATGAATAACTGCGCCGAGTCTTTTGCGGAAGATCAAACGAAGCAATCCATACAAAATCGCACCAGTAAGCAGCGACCAGATGACTGTGTTGAGCTTACGTCCGGCGTTGATGCCTTTCATCCAGGATGGAGCTTCAGCAAGCGGTTTATCCACGCCAAGGAAAGCATCCGCTTGGATCACTGTACTGTTGAAAGGCTGGACAATTGGAGGCAGCGAGTAAAGCACCGTTTCAGTATTGGAAACCGCTTGCCCTGCTCCAGTAACATCAACTGTCTCCTGCTTGAACTCTGCCTCGTAACCTGCCACGCGGAAGCCAAATACGCTAATAATGAAGCCACAGGCTACTAACAACATGAATAGAGTCGTTTCTAACCAGAAACGTTCCTTCTTTGCACTAGCTGTGTTGCTGCTAAAATCAACCGTGCGCAGCAGATGCAGCAGTCCGGCTGCAAAACCTACAGCGAGGAACGCCTCGCCCAAAGCAGCGGTTGTAACATGAATTTTGAGCCAGTAGGAGTTCAGAGCCGGGATAAGCGGTTGGACTTCCTGCGGGAATACGGAAGCGTAGGAAATAATAATAATCACTAGTGGCAAAGTTACCATGCCCAATATCGGTTTACGGTAAATCAAGAATATAATGACAAAAGCAATCATGACTGCCATACCGAGGAACGTCATGAACTCATACATATTGCTGACCGGAATATGACCTTGCCCGATCCAACGCGTGAAGAAAAAGGTCAGATGCGCGGCCAATCCAAGCGCGGAGACGGTAAAGGCGATCCGTCCCCATTTGCGCTCATGACGTACGGGATCGCCATGGCTCCACTTGCGGCCGGCAATCGCCATGACATAAAACAAAAATCCGAAGCAATAGAGGAAAAATGCCGCTATGAAAGCGGAGCTGCTCAAATCAAGCCAATTCACGTCCGATTACCTCCGTTATCCAAGCTCTTCGGGTCAACCTCGTTGCCCGCAGCTTTGAGTGCTGCCGCAAGATCCGCCCGCATACCGTACCAATTTTTGTTTGTGTGCGCACCGATTGTAATCCGGTTGCCATCCACGCGTAGCCAGATGCGGCGATGATGCCAATAAGCACCCATAACCAGACCAAGCATTGAAATTCCAAGACCGACCCAAACGTAAGGCATGGCGAGATCCTTGCGAATATTGAGGAATGTCGTGTATTCCACGAAATTTACATTTTCCATTCCCTGTACTCTAATCTCGAAGCGATCGGCCAATCCAGCATTCAGATCATCCTGACTGAAGGCTACCTTGTCCTTTTGCATCGGGAAGTAGATATAAGGCTCTCCGCCTTCGGCAAGACCCGGTCCGCTAAGCATGAAGATGAAAGCGGGGGCCTTGGGATCACGCGACTTTGTGACGGGCTGACCGTCCTCTCCGATGCCGAACTCCATGAAATTCTGTCTGAGCTCGAGCTTGTACGGCCCGACTTCATAACTTGTCTCCGGATTGCGCATCGCAAGTGTGAATGGTCCGTACGTTTTCCCCGTCGCCTTGTCTTCAATGATCGGCTTCACTTCGCGCAGGACAGGCGTGTTGTCAAAATCGAATTGATAAACCTTAAGCCCCTTATATTCAAGCGGACTATTCACTTCGATCGGGTGACGTTCAACCTCCTGAAGCTTAGGTGTTTCGGAGGAAGAGCAATTGGCCGAGCATTCATACATTACGGCGTCTGTCCGGTAAAGCTTGGCCCGTATCGTACCTTTAAGCTCTTTTGGCAGCTCGTCATCGGAGTAATATTCTACGGTGAATTTCTCGTTTTTCAGGAAATAATTCGTGCCCTCAATCCGTACTGTATCTCCCTCGGGAATGGTGACATACTCATCCATCTCCCAGGCCGGTACGGCGCGTCCAAGCACGGCCAGCAGGAACAGAATCAGTCCGATATGGTTAACATACGGACCCCAACGGCTGAAGCGGTTTTTCTCTGCCAGGAAAGCATTGTCCTTGCGAATGACCTTGTAATTCCGTTTCTTGGCTTGTGCCTCGAAGCGATCCATCCATTCCGTGGGGTCACCCTCAACCGTACCGCTGTAAGAAGCTCGCTGACGCAGCAGGAACGACTCATGCTTGAGAATCTGTTGTTTGTTAAGTGCCCGATAAAGCGGCAAGACGCGGTCCAAACTGCAGATGACTAGCGAGGTGCCGATCATAACGAGCAGCAGCACAAACCACCATGATTCGAATGTGTGGGACAATCCGAGCGCATAATAGATCTCGCCGGAAGTTCCGTATGTATCGCGGTAATAGTCCTCTAAGCTCTGCTTAGTAATAAAGGTGCTCTCTTGCGGGTAGATGGTACCTAGCGATGCTCCAACTAGCGTGATAATAATTAGGTAAACAGCAACCTTGACGGAGGAGAAAAAGTTCCATACCCGGTCTAATATGGACGGGTTGCTCTTTTGCGACCGTCTGGCCGCTCCGTCGTAACGCATTTCCAGCAGTTCAGCAGCGGCATCGCCGGATTCTTCACCAAGCGTTCTGCCGCATGCCTCGCATAATACTGTGCCGGTAGGATTTTGGTGACCGCATTCGCATTTGGTGTTTTGGAACACCGTTGTAGCCTCCTGTTCGTCCAGCTTATCCGTTAGATTCAATCAGGCTCGGGCCGGGTTCAGCTTTCTTTGATTAGCTTAAGCACACGCTCTTCAATGTCGGCTTCCGTCATTCCGCCTTCATAGACTTCCTCTAGCGTACCGTCAGGCTTGATGAAAAAAGTCGTTGGATAGGATCGAAGTCGGTATCGCTTCTCCGTCTCCTCATTGACATCTCTAAGGATCGGATACGTCAAATTTTTACCTTCGACGAAGTTTTTGACCGTAAGATCATCCTCGCTAAGGTTGATCGCCAGTATCTCTAACCCTTCGCTCTTCCACTTGTCGTATTGACGCTGGAACTCCGGCATTTCCCTGACGCAAGGCGGGCAAAAGCTTCCCCAGAAATTGACCACAACAGGCTTACCTTCGTAGTCAGCCAACGAAACTGTTCGTCCATCGGTGGTAGCCAGCGTAAATGCAGGAGGTTTATCTCCTGGTCTTACGAAGTCTTCCTTCGACACAAACAGCGTCTTGCTGATGGCATAACCGCCGAGAAGCAAGACGCCGAGAAAAATGATGATTTGAACCGTCTTTCGGGCAGAGCCCTTCATCCCGAGTCACCACCTCATGTAAGCGTTTCTTCCTTCTCATTATACCTGTCGGCGGGGTTTGCGTATGGAGCTCTACGGTCAGTTTTTGTGGCTATTGTGTGAATGTGCGGCATCGCGCAATTCTTTGATTTCGGATAGCGTCAGATGTCTGAATTTGCCGCGCTGCATATTGTCCAAGCCGAGATGGCCGAACTTGATCCGCTTCAGTCGTGTAACGGGATGACCGACCGCGTCGAACATGCGGCGAACTTGGCGATTGCGTCCCTCATAAATCGTAATGGAAACAGTAGCAGAGTTACTGTCCATGTCGATATCGTGGTAGTCAACCTCAGCCGGTGCTGTCATGCCGTCCTCCAGCTTAACACCCTTTTGCAGCTTCTCCAGCGCTGTGCCATGGGGCACACCCTTCACGGTTGCCAAATAAGTTTTAGGCACATGATGGCTTGGATGCGTCAGCAAATTGGCGAATTCGCCGTCATTCGTAAGCAGCAGAAGTCCTTCCGTATCGTAATCCAGCCTTCCGACGGGATAAACACGCTCCTGGATACCAGTTAAAAAGTCGCTTACAATTTTGCGGCCCTTTGGATCGGAAGCACTTGTGATAACGCCCTTCGGCTTGTTCATCATCACGTAGATTTTTTTCTCGGAAGCAATTCGCTTGCCCTTAACTATGATGACATCTGTTGTGGGATCCGCCTTCGTACCTAGTTCGCGGACCACTTTTCCGTTCACTTCCACCGCTCCGCTTGTGATAAGCTCCTCGCATTTGCGACGGGAGGCTACTCCAGCAGCAGCGAGGATTTTTTGTAATCGTTCCAATTAAGTTCACCTCATCCACCATCATACCCATTGTCCTTCAAAAGTACAAGCTGGCGCCTGCATCAGTCGAATTGTGCAAAAAAAGACCGCTTCCGTCCCAAGCAGGGATCGAAGCGGAATAAATCTCAACCGAATATATACAAACAGATGAATACGGCGGCAACAAAACCGACCAAATCGGAGAACAACCCAACTTTAAGCGCATATCTCGTGCGGCGAATGCCGATAGCGCCGAAGTAAACAGTGAGCACATACAAAGTCGTATCTGTGCTTCCCTGGATCGTAGATGCAATCCGGCCAATCATACTGTCAGGCCCATAGGTCGCGATGAGATCGGACGTAAAGGCTAGCGATCCCGCCCCGGTGAGCGGACGAAGCAGCGCCAGCGGCAGCACCTCACCGGGAATGCCAATATAGCGCAGCAAGGGCTCCATCGCTCCTGTAATGAAATCCATCGCTCCCGAAGCACGGAACATGCTGATTGCGACCATCATGCCGACAAGATGCGGGATGATGCTTATCGCAGTACCGAAGCCTTCTTTAGCGCCCTCAGTGAACGTTTCATATACAGGTACTTTACGAAATGCGCCATATAAAGGAATGAAAGCAATAATAGCTGGGATCATCCAAGCGGACAGTAAATTAATGAAAGCATACATGAATGCACCCCCTCAAATTCAGGTGGCAGGCCGTTTCCCGCTTCCTCTAGATCGCAGCAACCCTGCCGAGCGATGATCCTGTTTGCCTACAGGCTGCTCGGCCGTTGGCGGAGCGAGCGGAGGCTGTCGGTGTCGATACCAGCGATCCAGTGCAATCGCCGCCAGAGTCGCAACCGCTGTCGCGGCAAGCGTTGTGCCGACGATTTCCGCCGGATTCACCGACCCATAATTCATGCGGATTGCAATCAAAGTAGTCGGCACGAGCGTAATGCTGGATGTGTTAAGCGCAAGCAGTGTGCACATTGCGGGAGTTGCTGTATCCGGATTGGGATTCAGCTTTTGCAGCTCTTGCATCGCCTTAATTCCCATCGGAGTCGCCGCATTGCCTAGCCCGAGAATATTTGCACTCATATTGCTCATGATGTAACCCATTGCTGGATGGCCCTTCGGCACATCTGGGAACAACAGACGGACGAGCGGACCCAGCAACCGAGCGAGACGGGAGAGCAAGCCCGCGTCCTCAGCGATTCGCATTAGCCCCATCCAGAAGACGAGAATGCTGATCAGACCAAAGCAGATCGTCACTCCGTTTTTGGCTCCATCAAACGCTGCCTGCGTCACTGCATCCATACGACCGGTAGCCGCCGCAACGACAACGCTGACCACGATAAAAAACAGCCATATCCAGTTGACCACGCAGCATCAAGCCTCCTTGGCTCCAAATAGCGCTCGCAGGCTCATCATCAGCGCTGAGCCGATGGAAGCAGGCCGATTGCTAAACATACCGCCTGGGCGGAAAGAGGCAGCTGGCCGATCTGGCAGCTTGAGCCTTGGACTTCCTTGATCGTACACAGGCACCGTTCCGATCGGCTGCCCGTTCAAGCTCCACTCCAGCCTGCCGCGCTCGCCAAGCGCATATGCAGTGGCATTTTTGGAAGGACTGAGCAGTACTAAATTGTTGCTGAGTCCCGTCTCTTCTCCTTCCGCCAGAGGGTAACTGAACTCTCTGCCGGCCGCAAGCGCATAGCCTTTGAGCGGCTCGCCCCTTTGGGCTAGCGGTTTCAGTTTGTAATTGCCAAAGCCCCAGTCTAGCAATACGGAATGATCATGCCAGTCATCTCGATCATTTAGCGTCACAACAGCAAGCTGCTGGCCGTCCCTGGTAGCCGAGCTAACCAGGCAGCGCAGCGCCGTTTTGGTATAGCCGGTTTTAACCCCGTCTGCCCCATCGTACATAGCGAGCATTTTGTTTTTGTTTACCCAGCTGTAATCCCAAGGATCATTAGGGTTTGGCGCTTTGTGCACCTTCGTCTTGACGATTTCCGCGAACACCGGATTGCGTAGAGCATAAGCAGTCAGTTTGGCCATATCGTTGGCAGTGGACATATGTCCCTTTTGATCCAAGCCGTGAGGATTCATGAAGGTGGAATTTTCCATGCCGATCCAAGCTGCTTTATCGTTCATCATTCGGACGAAACCTTCCTCAGAGCCGCCCACATGCTCGGCAATCGCCGTAGCTGCATCATTGCCAGAGCGGAGCATTAGGCCGTAGAGCATATTCTCTAGCTTCATTTTCTCGCCCAATTTCAAATAAATCGAGGAGCCTTCCTTGCCAACTGCGCGCGGGCCAACTGTAACCGTATCAGTCAGGTCACCCTCTTCAATAGCGGTAATGGCGGTCATGATCTTCGTTAAACTGGCAATGAGCATCGGCGTATCGCCGGAGTCGCTGTACAGCAATCGACCAGATTCCACATCGATGAGTGCAGACGCTCTAGCACTAGTGGACGGCGGCTTCGAAGCTCCAGATGCCGCAGCGGCAGGCAGCATAACAGCGCAAAGCAAAGACATTCCGAGCGCAATAGCAACTGTGCGCTTCCAAGCTTCATTTAGGGCCACGGTATTCGCTCCTCCTCATGGCACGAAGAGCCGCATAGGCTCCCGTCTACTCGTCAAATTGTATGTACCTTGTCCGCTAAATATGAACAAGCCCTACTCATCTGCAAACATTATCCTGGAATGCGAGTCGACAAGCATAACAAAAAACTGCCCCGAAAGAGGGACAGTTCAGTCATAGAGTGAAAATACGGCTTAGATGATGGGATCGGTGTTGATAAGAGTGCTTTCGACACGGTCGGTTCCGGAGTGCCGGAACATGCCCTGGATTTTCTCAAAAGCACCTGGCACCGAATCAATGACCCGCTCAACGAGATGGGTCTGATTATCGAGCGGCACAACCCGCACTCCATGCGTGCCTACTACGAGAAATGCGATTGGCGTAATGGATACGCCACCACCGCTACCTCCGCCAAAAGGCGACGCTACTTGCGCGTTATGAGCATCCGCGTGGGATGAAGTGTTGTGCGTGGAGCCGTCCATACGGATGTCACTGCCTCCGGCCACGAATCCGAAGCCGACTTTACTGATCGGCATAATCACGCTGCCGTCCGGCGTTTGCACGGGATCTCCGACGATCGTGTTAACGTCCACCATTTCCTTGATATTTTCCATGGCCGTCTGCATTAGGCCCTGAATAGGATGTTCTGCCACAGTCTGACGCCTCCTTTCGTTCTCATCATCCGGACAAGGAGTTGCAGTCCGGCAAGGATAGCATTTCCCAAGCTAATTTCAGCTATGCAGTTAAACCGTGTTTCCAAGCAAGCAACTCGGTATTCCGGCTGCACTCCCATAATTGGCTTCCCCTGCAAACGAACGAGCTGGGACAGCACGCCAAGAGCGGACGTTTTGAAAGACCAGACCATGCCGGTAGCCATGGCTGTCCACATCGCATCCCCCGTCCCAACGGTCGTTTTCCATTCCCAACGGGTAATTTTTACTTTTCCCATCGTTTTGCGGACGAGGGCAGTTAAATGATCAGTCTGCTTAAGCAGATTCCAGCCATGCTGTAGAAATAGATTGATTTTGCTGAAGCCAATCTCCTCATCCTTGCGAGCTCCCGTATGCAGTAAGGAGCCGCTATCAAGCTCGGATAACTCCTTGACCTTCAATCCTGAGCCCCCGAGTTTCATCATCGGCACTTCCCATTTGAATTTGACGAGCCCGAACAGCGTACGAATGTTAAGCACGATGTTGTCGTCGCCGTGGTTGCGCTGCCCTTCGGCATGCGCCCGGATTGGAACGGCTGCCAAAGCCGCAGCTGCAATAATCGGCAGCGACACAACGACGAGCCAGCCTAGCCAATGCGGCATGAAGCTCACCTCCTTAAGCGGCACGGTCAAAACAGACATGAACATGCGTGCAATTAGAAGTAGTATGTCCCAGCAAATCAAAAAATCTCCAACTTTTAAGGTTTGATTCCAATCTCAACTCGGTCCTGGTTGTACTTATTCTCCAACCTCATGCTGCCTAAAGTAAGCAGCGCCCCGAAGCCAACCATAACGGCAGCCATCCACGCCGTATGTTGCAGCCCCATCCCATCGGCAACTACACCTCCGACAAAAGCGCCAAGCGCTATGCCTCCATTAAAGGAAGCGATGTTGAGCGAAGAGGCAAAGTCAACGGCGCTGGGAGCGTAACGCTCTGCCAGCGTCAGCACGTAAGCCTGCAGAACTGGAACGCTCATGAAAGCGAGCAGCCCCATACCGATCACATTGATCAAACCGAGCGATTTGGAAGGAGCGGTAAAGGTAAACAGCAGCAATATAACGGCTTGCACGATGAAAATATAAAATAGCGCGTGTACGGGTCTGTTATTGCCAAGACGGCCGCCAAAATGGTTCCCGACCGCAATCGCTACTCCATAAAGAAAGAGGATAAAGCTGATCGCTGTTCCGCCGAATCCGCTCAGATCCCGCAAAATCGGGGAAAGATAAGTAAAGGTAACAAACGTTCCGCCATACCCGATAATTGTAATTGCGAGAACGAGCAGAATTCTGCCGGTCGTGATCAGCTTCATTTGATCCTTAAACGAAGGTGCTGCGCCCCTTTTCCGCTCGATGTTCGGGACAGCGATTGCATTCATAATGAACGCGATAACGCCGATTATCGTAATTCCGTAAAAGGGCAATCGCCAACCGTAAATCTCGCTCAGATACGTTCCAAGCGGTGCGCCGATTGCAGTCGCAATTGTAAATCCTCCAAACACAAAAGCAATCGCACTGCCGCGGCGGTTTTGCGGTACCAGATTGGCGGCGACCGTGGAGCCAAGAGCAAAAAATACACCATGGGAAAAGGCCGACAACACACGTCCAGCGAGCACAAGACTGAACACTGGGGCAATCGCCGTAATGAAATGGCCGATAATAAACAGCACAATCATCGACAGCAAAACCTTTTTTCGGTTCAACTTAGCCGTCAGCGAAGTAAGGATAGGTCCGCCTACAGCTACGCCTAGAGCATACATGGAGACGATAAGTCCTGCAGTTGAAATCGATATACCAAAGTCGCGCGCAACGCCTGGCAAAATACCGATGCTGATAAATTCCGTAACGCCTACGCCAAAAAATGTTATCGCCAAGGCGAATAGGGCGAACCAATTACCTGATCGCTCTTGAGGAGCGGAAGATGTGGGCTGATTTATGTTCATGATCTTTCCTCCAGTTGATTCATTAAGCTCACGTGAGGCTTGTTGTTTATAGAATAATACTATAGCATGATCAATTAAAGTGAATATAAATGAATACTAGATTCAATAATTATGAACAATGGGGTGTGAAAATGGAGCTTCGCCAACTCGTAACGTTCCGGATGGTCGCGCTGACGCTTAACTTCAGCCGTGCAGCCGCAGCGTTGAATTACGTTCCCTCGAATGTTTCGATGCAGATTCAATCACTGGAGGAGGAGCTTGGAGTTAAACTTGTGGACCGCTTGAACAAACAAATTGCCTTAACGGAGGCAGGTAAGCGATTTTCTGTTCATGTGGAGAAGATATTAAACGATGTGGAGGAAGCAAAAAACGATCTGAATTCCGAAAAAATCGCCGGGACGATTACTATCAGCGCAAACGAAATTATGTGCACCTACCTGCTTCCCGGTGTTCTGTTGCGATTTCGCGAGTTGTACCCCGACGTTCGGTTGATTTTCCGGCCCACTTCCCATGAGGGTCTTAGACAGTCTCTTTATGACGGGGTAACAGATGTAATCTTTATTTTTGACGAGCCCATTTCATCAACCGGGCTGCATGTCGAGCCATTGCGGGAGGAGCGATTCCGCATGCTGGCCGCGCCTAATCATCGACTGGCCGGTCAAAGCTCCATCCAATCCGCCGATTTAAGCGATGAGTTTTTTCTTGTTCACGAAAAAGGCTGCACCTATCGCACAATGTTCGATCGCTTCATCGTGCGCGAAGGCGCGGAAAACGTCACCAACCTGGAATTCAGCAGCGCCGAAGCGATCAAACAATGCGCTATGCTCGGCATGGGAATCGCCTTTTTACCGGAAATCGCCGTTGCTTCCGAACTGGAGCAAGGCCGGCTCATTGCGCTGCCTCTGGAATTGGCCGAGCTAAATGTCGCCATCCAAATGGTGTGGCACAAAAAGAAATGGATCTCTCCTGCCATTCACGCCTTCCTTGATATGGCGAGGCGGGAGCTGCAACAATAATGGCGTCTGCTAATTGTTCTACGCATCTATAGATTCGGTGAGATCAAAAAAAATATCCCGTTTCAGACAAAACCTCCTCCAACTCATTCATCGAAACATCGCATTTTTCTATGGCATGGTTAGTCGCAATGTGCAGTTCTATGTCTTTCATGAATGCAAAGCTGATTTTGCTTGCACGAACCTGCTTAATGACATATTTTTCCGGATGCAGATCTGACTTTCAAGCCTTGGCGACGTTTTTTCAAGCGTGGATTTAAACTTAGACATCAAGTACTTTGCCTTGAGAATCGCATCGTTCAATAATTCATGCATCTCCATGTGTAACGGAACTGAGAAGCCTTATTCCGGTAAAATCGAAGGATTTCGAGGCGTTACGGAACTGACAGACGTTATTCCAGTATGATCTTGGGAATATCGTCATTTCTGATCCAAATAACGCTTCTCAGATCCGTCAGCTGGCTTGAACCCGTGTTTGACGGGAAATAAGCTCTCTGAGTTCCGTTAGGGCATGAACGGTCGAGTTGGTGTGTAATGAGTAGTTTAGTTAGTTAGTTGGTGTTGGAAGCGATTCGATAGTAGCTTTCACAGAAAAGACGGGAGAAGACTGAGCTTTGCTCAATCTTCTCCCGTCTTTCTGGTACATTCTCAAAGTAGATCAGCTATTCCCTCTCGACTCGCGGCTGTCCAGTCTGCCGAAAAGCATTTGTGTCTGCTCTTCAAGCTCCGCCTCCGGCGTCACCGCCGCTGGCTCAGGCAACGCCTCGAGCGATCCTAGCTCAAAATGATCCAGGAACGACCGTGTCGTTCCGTACAGGATCGGACGGCCGATCTGTTCGGCTCTGCCTTTTTCCTCAATGAGATCCTTGGCCACGAGCGTCTGAATCGCCTTCTCGCTCTTCACTCCGCGGATTTCCTCGATCTCTACCCGAGTAATTGGCTGCCGATAAGCGATAATGGCAAGCGTCTCAAGCGCCGCTTGGGACAGCGAAGAACGGGATGGCGAGTACGCCATCCGCTCAAAATACGAAGCATGCTCCGCATGCGTGGTGAACCGGAATGCTCCGGCTACTTCCGCGATGCGGATGCCCCGCCCCCCTTGCTCCATATCCGCCTTGAGCTCACGTACCATATCCCCGGTAAGCCGCACATCGATCTCTATAATCTCTGCGAGCTGCTTGACCGTCAGTCCTTCGTCGCCTGCCATGAATAACAGGCCTTCAATAATCGATTTCAGTTGCTGAACCATCACGATCCGATGCTTCCCCTCTCCAGTGGATGACGATGTCATCGAAAAGACTGTTCTGGAATACGCGGACCTGCTTCATTTTCATCAGCTCCAGGATGGCCAGAAAGGTTACGACGATCTCATGCCGCTCCATTGATGTGCTTACTAGCCGAGAGAAGCGAACCGTGTCATGCTCCCGCAAAATATCCGATATATCGCGAATACGGTCCTTGACCGAAATCTCGTCCCGATGAATTCGAGCGACCGATGTACGCTTCGCAGCCTTGCTCAAAGCACGGCGGAAAGCAGCCATTATGTCGCCTAGATCGAGTCCTTCAAGCGGATGGGAATCATCCTCTTTCATGAACGTCGTCATATCCTCGGGTTCCTTGCTGTACACGAGGCTTCGAGCCATCTCCCGATCTCGCAGATGCTCCGCAATCTGCTTGAAGCGACGATATTCCACCAGCTTTTGCACCAGCTCGTCACGCGGGTCCAGCATTTCATCCTCGTCCCAGTACTCCTCATACTCCTCCACAACAGGAGGCCGTGGGAGCAACTGGCCGCTCTTGATCGCGAGCAGAGTGGCCGCCATAACGAGAAACTCACTCGTAATATCCAGCTCAAACTCTTGCATCGCATGCAGATAATCCATGTACTGATCCGTAATCCGGCTGATCGGAATATCATAGATGTCGATTTCTTCTCTGTCCAGCAAGTGAAGCAGCAAATCCAGCGGCCCCTCGAATGCTTCCAGCTTGTATAGAACGGTCATGCCGCTTCACCCTTTCCTTGCAGCCGGCTAGATCATCAGCCCTGGATAACGCGTGTCAAATTCGCCATCTCTATTGCAGCTGTAGCGGCTTCCCAACCTTTGTTGCCCGCTTTTGTACCTGCACGCTCAACGGCCTGCTCGATCGAATCTGTCGTCAGCACCCCGAAAATCGTAGGCACGCCCGTTTTGAGATTGATCGCCGCAACCCCTTTGGCAACTTCGCTGCACACGTAGTCAAAATGCGGAGTTGACCCCCGAATCACCGCTCCAAGCGTAATGACGGCGTCGTACTTGCCGCTTTCGGCCATCTTCTGGGCGATCAGCGGAATTTCGAACGCTCCCGGAACCCAAGCAACCTCGACCTCGACCTCATCATCGCCAGCGCCATGGCGCTTGAATGCATCCAGAGCTCCGCTGAGCAACTTGCCCGTAATGAATTCATTGAAACGGCCTACGACTACCCCATACTTCAGTCCTTGCGATACCAAATGTCCTTCATAATATTTCGTCATGTCTTTTAAACACACCTTTCTATTCTAATTTATTCGGCTTAAATTTCAAACTCTAATAGATGACCTAACTTGGATTTTTTCGTATTCAGGTAGTTCGTATTACTCTCATTGCGCTCCATCTGGATCGGCACCCGTTCAACAACACTCAAACCATACCCTTCAAGCCCCCTGATTTTGCGAGGATTGTTGGTCATAAGTCGCATCTCACGTACACCTAGATCACGCAAAATTTGAGCCCCAATGCCATACTCGCGGAGATCGGCAGCGAAGCCGAGCTTCAGATTCGCCTCCACTGTATCCAGCCCCTGCTCCTGCAGCTGATACGCCTTAAGCTTGTTGATTAGGCCGATGCCGCGCCCTTCCTGTCTCATATAAAGCAGAATACCGCTTCCTGCCTGCTCAATCTGCCCCAGCGCCGCAGCCAGCTGAGGCCCGCAATCGCAGCGCCGTGAATGAAACACATCGCCAGTGAGGCATTCCGAATGAACACGCACAAGCGTCGGCTCGTCGGGCTTGATCTCGCCTTTGACTAAGGCGACATGTTCTTTGCCATCGGCATCGTTCGTGTAGGCAACAGCGCGGAAAACTCCAAAGTCCGTTGGCATGTTAACTTCCACAGCTCGCTCGACGAGTTGCTCACGACGGTTGCGAAATTCAATTAAATGCTGGATCGTAATCAGCTTAAGATTATGCTTTTGCTTGAAGTCGGCCAAATCCGGCAGCCTGGCCATCGATCCATCCTCTTTAATAATCTCGCAAATGACTGCCCCAGGCTGCGCACCGCATAAACGAGCCAGATCAACCCCTGCCTCCGTATGCCCGGCGCGTCGCAGCACTCCGCCATCCTTAGCGATAAGCGGGAAAATATGTCCAGGACGACGGAAATCATCGGCATTGGCAGTGCCGTCCACAAGCGCCTTGATCGTCTCGGAGCGCTCATGAGCGGAAATGCCTGTTGTTGTGTTTATATGATCGACAGATACCGTGAACGCCGTACCGTGGTAATCCGTGTTGCGCGCCACCATCGGCGGCAGCTCTAGCTCTCTCGCCCGCTGGGCTGTAATCGGTACACATACGAGCCCTCTGGCCTCGGTTATCATAAAGTTGATGACAGCGGGAGTGATCGTATCGGCTAGCGCAATTAAGTCCCCTTCATTTTCGCGGTCCTCGTCGTCCACGACAATGACTGGTTTACCCCCGATCAGATCCTGCAACGCCTCTTCAATGCTGTTGAACGGCGTGAAGCCTTCTTGATGGTCAAAGCGGGTCATCGTTGTTGTCCTCCTTTGTCTTACAAAAACATCGCTGACTTAGCCTCTATATGCGGTCAAAAGGTTATACATTATCGCTGATTCTGCTGGGCTTAAGCGAAGCCGTTGTCGGCGAGAAATGCAGCAGATAATCCGCCTGAAGCATGACCGCTTCCGTGAGCAGTCCGCCCCGCGGCGCCAGCTTGCTGCGAAGCTCCGCTGCCATAGCGCAGCAGATGGTCCACATATTTGCCGAGCACATCACACTCGATGTTAACAGTCGACCCGGGCTGCTTGTGTTGAAGCACGGTTTCCGCCAGCGTATGCGGAATGATCGACACGGAGAAGCTGTCTCCATCCGCATCAACTACAGTGAGGCTGATTCCGTCCACGGTGATCGAGCCTTTGGGGATAATGTAGCGCCCATTGTCGGCATCCTTCAGGCGCATCGTGAACACGACGGCGTTGGCATTGGCCCGGCGATCCGTAATGACCGCAATTCCATCGACATGCCCCTGCACAATATGCCCGCCGAAACGGCCATCCGCCCGCATCGCCCGCTCCAGATTGAGCGGGCTGCCAAGCGGCAGCTCGCTCAAATTGGTATTCCGGTACGTTTCCGGCATAATGTCGACCGCAAAGCTGCGGCTATCAAAAGCGGTCACCGTCAGGCAAACGCCGTTCACAGCAATACTGTCACCGAGCGCGACATCTTCCAGCACTTTGGAGGCAGAGATGCTCAGCACCATCGCCTCGCCCCTGCGTGATACGCTACGCAGCGCTCCCTTTTCCTCAATGAGACCTGTGAACATGTGGGCTCCCCTCCTTCCATACCGGCTTACCGCTGATGCAAATATCCCGCCCATATTGCTCCAGCTCCATATCCTCCAGCTCAATCGCTTCCGCCATACGGCTAAAGCCGTCAAATTGGAACGAGGATGGCGCCTGAGTTCCGCCGATTATTTTGGGAGCGATGAACAGTCGAATCCGGTCCACTAAACCTGCTTCCAGCATCGATCCGTTCAACTGCCCCCCGCCTTCCAGCAAAATAGAGCCAATCTCTCGCTCGCCTAACAAGCGCATCGCCTGGGCCAAGTCCACTCGGCTGCCGCTGCCGCAGCGCAGCACGTCAACACCGGCCTCGCGCAGCGCAGCCTCGCGACCGATATCGGCATCTGCTGCTGTCAGCACAAGCGTTTGGGCTTCGCGATTCTGAACGAGCTTAGAGCCGAGCGGCAAGCGAAGTGAGGAGTCTACGACGATGCGCAGCGGGTGCAGCCCCTGTACGGGCAGCCGGGTCGTAAGCGACGGATCATCCGCCAGCACCGTACCGATGCCAACCATAATGCCCATATGCCGATGGCGCAGCGCATGAACTGCTTCCCGCGCTTGCGGCCCGGTTATCCAGCGGCTGTCCCCTGTTTTCGAAGCGATTCGCCCGTCAAGTGTTGAGGCTGTTTTCAAAGTGACATAAGGCAGCCGGGTCGAGATGAATTTGATAAAAGCTTCATTGAGCCGGTTCGATTCTTGCTCCAGCACACCTGTGACCACATCTATCCCGGCCGCTCGCAGCTTAGCAATCCCGCTGCCAGCGACGAGCGGATTGGGGTCCTGCGCCGCCACGACAACTCTGGCCGCGCCCGCTTCGATAATCCGATCGCTGCATGGCGGGGTGCGTCCAAAATGGCTGCAAGGCTCCAGCGTCACATAAACCGTAGCGCCCCTTGCTTCCTCGCCAGCCATTAAAAGTGCATGCACCTCCGCATGACCCTCTCCCCGCTTCAAATGCGCACCCATGCCAACGATACGTCCGTCCTTGACTACTACACAGCCAACTACGGGATTGATTGAGGTTTGGCCCGAGGTTTTGGCTGCCATCTGCAGCGCGAGCTCCATGTAATATCGATCATCAATAAGTTCAATCACACACAAAACACCCCCGAATGCGCGGATGCGACCTTCGGGGGTGGGTGGAATTCAAAACGCTGTGAAGTCTCTGCAAAGGGGCTGCTTAAGTGAGTAGACCAAATAAACCGCGGCCATAGGCATCGGATTAAGCTCCGCATTGCTGCTGCACAATGTCCAGGGGACATCAAACAAGCTTGGAGCCAATGGAATATCACAACAGACTTCTGCCTATAGAAAAACAACAGGGTTCAATAAAAAAACCTGCAGCAAATCAAAAAGGCAGTCCTTTGCAAGGTTATCAACAGCGATTCCTTCTCCCATCCAGACTGTACTGTCGGTCCCGGAATTACACCAGGTCCACCGGCCGCAGAGGCATAACCTCTTGCGTACGGGTCACGGACTGACCGGATTTCTTGGGCTGAGCCGGAGCTCTCGCTGTCTGAAAAGCCGGATCACCGCCGGTTGGGAATTTCACCCTACCCCGAAGGATCGCGAATTTGCTAATCTTGCTATTGCCCATCATACTCGCCGCTTTGAGAAAAAGCAAGCAATCAGATCGGAATGAAAAAAGGCTCTCAGCGAGGAGAGCCTTTCTAAATCGGATCGGCATTGCCCATCCTGACGGCTTAAATTAAGCTTCGGAAATTTCTACTTTAGCCATTTTATCGCGGCCTTTGAAGGCATCAACGTATTCCATGCCCTTAGTTACTTTGCCGAACACCGTATGTTGTCCGTCAAGATGTGGCTGCGGTTGGTAGCAAATGTAGAACTGGCTGCCGCCGGTATTGCGTCCAGCATGGGCCATCGCCAGGGAGCCGCGCTCATGCTTGTTTGGATTGATTTCGCAGTTGATATTGTAACCAGGACCGCCAGTGCCTGTGCCGTTCGGGCAACCGCCCTGAGCAACAAAGCCTGGGATGACACGGTGGAACGACAGGCCGTTGTAGAAACCATCGTTTACCAGCTTTTCAAAGTTGGCTACCGTATTTGGAGCATCCTGGTCAAACAGATCCAGAATGACTTCGCCGCCGTTTTCGAGCGTAATCTTTGCTTGTTTTGCCATTTGGTATCACTCCTATTTCAAAAATAAAAAGCTATGTACGAAGTTTATCATACAACAGAAGGAGCTCGCAAAGCAAAGCAAGCCTCCCGCCCGGGAGGCCTGCCGCTGCCAGCTAGATTAAGATTGTACCTCTGCCTTGCGCAGACGCTGCGGCAACACATCGTTACGCGAAATATCCTCAAGCGACTCGCGCTGTACGGCAATATCCGCCCCACCATCCTTCACCAGCACGACCGCCGGACGGCGGATGCGATTGTAGTTTGAAGCCATCGCATAGTTGTAAGCGCCAGTGCAGAACACGGCGAGCAAATCACCGGTTTTTGCTTCGGGCAGCTCCAGATCCCAGATGAGCATATCGCCGCTTTCGCAGCATTTGCCAGCAATGGATACCTTCTCAACAGCAGGCTCCGTTGCCCGGTTGGCCAGCAGCGCATCGTACTTGGATTCGTACAGCGCAGGACGAGGGTTGTCCGTCATGCCGCCGTCAACAGCAACATACTTGCGCACACCGGGAATGTCCTTGCTCGTTCCGACCGTATACAGCGTAGTACCAGCATCGCCGATGATGCTGCGGCCTGGCTCGACCCAAATCTCAGGCAGCGGGTAGCCGGCTGCAGTGAAGTTGGAGCGGATCGCCTCGGTAATAGCGCTAATGTAAACATTCACCGGAAGCGGGCTGTCCTCGCTCGTATAACGAATACCAAAGCCACCGCCAAGGTTGATGACGCGGAATACCTGTCCCAGCTTGTCGCGAACTTCGACGGCAAACTCCGCTACCTTGGCCGCAGCCATACGGAAGCCTTCAACTTCGAAGATTTGGGAGCCGATATGGGAATGGACGCCAAGCAGGACGAGATTATCCAGCTTGAGGGATTGCTCTACAGCCTTGTAAGCCGCACCACCTGCAAGGTCGAAACCGAACTTGGAATCTTGCTGGCCAGTAGAAATGTAGTCATGGGTGTGTGCCTCTACACCTGGAGTGATGCGCAGAAGAATGTTCGCTTTGCGGCCCTTGGAGGCAGCAATAGCGTTAAGCAGCTCCAGCTCCGAGAAGTTATCAGCCACGAAGCAGCCGATTCCGGCGTCAAGCGCCATCTCGATTTCAAATGGAGTTTTGTTATTTCCGTGGAAATGGATGCGCTCAGCTGGGAAGCCAGCCTGCAGGGCTGTATGAAGCTCACCGTCACTGACGACGTCAAGCGAAAGCCCTTCTTGCTCGGCAATCGCGCACATTGCAACCGTGCTGAATGCCTTGCTCGCGTAAGCGACCTGGAAGCGGAACCCGGAAGCCTTGAATGCCTCCACATATTCGCGAGCACGTTGGCGCACAAGCGCCTCGTCCACGATATAAAGCGGAGTGCCGAACTGCTCGGCCAGGTCCTTCGTATCACAACCGCCAATTTCCAGGCGGCCTTGTTCGTTTATTTTGGATGTGCCGTGAAGATACATGGTCCATACCTCTTTCTCCCCAGATGCAGATGAAGCGGGGTTCGTTTGTCCTATTGTGACATAAGTATAAACGAACCCCGCTGAAAGGAGTAATGGATTTTGTGTCGTTTCATTTGCATTTCTTGCATTCGCAGGTTATTCCAGCGTTTAACCGCCGTTCTCCGGCATCTTATCACTCTGCTGCGGGCGCAACAGATTTGGACGTTTCTTGTTCTGCATGACCGGTAGCCGCAGCAAAATTTTGACCATGCCGCGTGCATCAAACGGAATGAAAGGCCACATGTAGGGTCGATTGAACGAGCGCTGCATGACAAGAATGAGGAACACCGCAGTCCAACCGACTACAAGTCCAGGAACATGGAAAACTGCGACAAGGCAGATCAGCAACAGCCTCACAACACGGTTAGCCAAGCTGAGCTCATAACTCGGAGTCGCGAACATGCCGACCGCAGCTACAGCCATGTACAGAATTACCTCATTGATGAATAGCCCGGTTTGCACGGCGATGTCGCCGACCAGAATCGCTGACACGAGCGATATGGCTAACGCAAGCGGCGTCGGTGTATGAATAGCGGCCATCCGCATCAGATCAATCCCCACCTCGGCTAGTAGGAACTGGACCGCTATCGGCAGCCTGCTCGTTTTGGCCGGCCCGATGAAGGATAGCGCGGCAGGCAGCATCTCCGGCTTGAGCGCGAACAGCAACCACAACGGGACGAGGAGCAGTGAGCCCATAATGCCAAGGAAGCGCACCCAGCGTAAGTACGTACCGATGAACGGCGTCTGACGATTTTCCTCGGCATGCTGAACCAGATCAAAAAAGCTCGTTGGCAAAATCATGACGCTCGGAGAAGTATCCACAAACACAGCCACATTGCCGTCCAGCAAATGCGCAGCGACGACATCCGGCCGCTCCGAGTAGCGAACGAGCGGATATGGATTCCAACCGCGCTTGACGGTTGCCTCCTCCAGCTGTTTGTCGGCAAGCGGCAAGCCGTCAATTTCGACAGCTGAAATTTTGTCCCGAATCGCTTCAAGCAGCTTCTTGTCCACAATGTCGTCAATATAAGCGATACATACGTCGCTGCGGGTCCGTTCACCAACGCGCAAAATCTCATAACGCAGCATCGGATCGCGCAACCTCCGACGCACCAGAGACACATTCATAAGCAGCGTTTC
Organism: Paenibacillaceae bacterium GAS479; assembly: GCA_900105225.1. Taxonomy (NCBI): domain Bacteria; kingdom Bacillati; phylum Bacillota; class Bacilli; order Caryophanales; family Paenibacillaceae; species Paenibacillaceae bacterium GAS479. Next base: position 215,641 of record LT629764.1, read on the forward strand.
TACGAACCCGTCACGCGAGCCTCGTACGACCCGCTCCAAAGCCGGCTCCTCGGGACTGCGAATTGGGAACGACTTGGCGTCAATGATTAACATCGTCGGTTCCCCATCGATGTACATTCCCGTAGAGCCGCTCAGGACCGATGTCATCATCATAGTCCAGTCGTCCTCCTGCTCCACTTGTACCGCAGGCACATACAGCTTCATGAAAGACTCTACTGCATGAGTGGAAATGTTGTCGGTTTCCAGGAAAGAGAGACGCTGTAGAATCTCGGTCATGATAAGGCCGTTCGACAAGCCGTTTAGCATGAAAAAGGCCGTTTTTTTGCCGCCGAACGTCATCTGCCGAACGATAACATCAAAGCTAGTCTTGTAACCGGCTTCGTCCTTCAGCCGCTCGACGAAAACTTCGATCTCATCCGGAATCGGCTCCATTTGCTCCCCGTTCGTTCCCGGAGCGGAGTGGCCGCCTTTCCTTCCCTTCTCCATAGCGACATAACTCTTGTCTGCCCCTTGCTCACCTTTGCCTTGGTCGTAGCCTCGGACTGACTCTTGCTCACCTTTGGCCTGACCGCGGACCCGGCTCCCGCCCTTTCCTTCATCTCCTTGACTGCGAACCCGGCTAGCGCCCGCTTCTTCCTCTCGGCCGGAGCGCTCTTCTTCCTCAAACTTGGCGCCGCTCCCAACACGACCTTTCAGGGCCGCATCTCTCCTCTCGCCGGACCGCGTATCGCGATCATCATCGTCACTGACGTCGTCATTGACGTCACTTCTTCCATGAGTCTCTTCATCCAATAGCCCCGCCGCAAAATCGTCCTTACCTCTGTCGTCCCCATCGATCACTCTCTCTCCCGGGTCGGCAGAAGCCTCCAGCAGCAGCGCCTCCATCCAATCTTCCTGCTCTCTCGAGCCGTCCGAATCCCTGGAGTTGCTTAGTTCGGCCTTTGCGGCCGGATGTTTCCTTTCCGCTTGATCCTGCCGATCAATTTCCTCAAGCAGATCAGACCATTCATCATCATCGCCGTCAGCACGATCGGTAAAGTCATGACCATTTTCATGCTCACTTCCATGATCATTTTCAAGTTCGTATTCATGTTCCAGCTTCTCTTCCGACTCATCACCAATCCGCTTAATTCGCTGCCATTTGGTCATGCAGCATCACCACTCCTTGCTTTGTCTTGGAGCGCCTCCGAGGCCGGCTCCAGAAGCCTTACCACTGATAGACCAGCCAATCAAACAATGACCCGGTTATTTTCCCCATGACCATCGCCACAACCAGCGCGCCCAAATAAGCTGTCAGTCGGAGACGCTTGGCCAGAATGGGCAGCACATTCATAACCTCGGTCAGAGCCGCAGCGAGCATGCCGATGAAAATACCACAAAAGAGTCCTGGCAAAGGCAGGACGAGAGCCGCCGGCAAAGTCACTTTCCATCCGAAAAAATCAGCCCATGTCCAGAACATCGAGCCGCCTACGACCGCTGATTCAAAAACAGCGGAAAATTTGAACGCTCTAGACAGCTGTGCCAGCCGGGGGATCAGGTCAAACACGATCAGCAGCGCCACCATGCCGCTGCCCACCGCGATGCCTCCAGCCAAGCCCAACACCGCCATAAAGAGACCGGCAAAGGGATCACTCATCGCCCCTTCCCTCCACGCGGTTTGCTTTTTTCCGCATCTCGTCCGCAATGACATAGGCGTTGATATTTTCCTGGTAGTTGTACATTTCCAGCTCCAATGGGTTAGGCTCCTCGTTCAGCTTTTTGCGGAACAGATGGTTAAAAAACAACACCATGCCGAGTCCAACACCGACCGAATAGGGGATCTGGAACCAGAGCGGATGCAGTGATTCCTTGCCGGTCAGCAGAAACGCCAGCCGCTGATGAACCTCTTTCATGCTCACGTCGGTGTGAAAGTTCATGATCGCAAGCCCCGCGCCGAAAAACAGCAGCAACCACGCTGCGATCAGCACGGCCACTCTCGGCTTGTGAGTAGAAGAGGCTTCCACCATAATGAGCACCTGCGGATCGCCATAGGTTTCAACCGCGGCGTCCGGAGCGGTTTCGCGCAGCGCTTTTACAATTTGCAGCACATCGATGACAACGCGATTGCCGTCCTCCGGACGATGAGTATAGAGCGGAATCTGCTTGAGCTTCTGCACCAGCGGCTCATCGGCAAGCAGTCTGGCGACCGCTCCCAGTCTGACTGTCCCCCCAGGAGGACAGGAAATCCGCTTTTTCATCCTCAGGTAAACGGTACATGCCTGGGAATGGCGACTTTTATGCGGCATGGCACCGCCCTCCTTCCGGCAACATTTCCGTCTCCTGGTTAGTATGGAACAGTCAAGCAACGGCTACTCTTTTGCTGGCATCATTTTGCACAACCAAAAAAAACCAGATCACCCGTTAAAGGGCGATCTGGTCTTTGATGGATTGCAGTATTTTCTTTTCGAGCCGCGACACCTGCACCTGGGAAATACCGAGCCGCCCCGCTACCTCGGACTGCGTCTGATCCCGGTAATAACGCAAGTAGACTATGAGCCGTTCCCGTTCGCTAAGACCGCCGATCGCTTCATTAAGCGTCAGCTTGTCGAACCATTTATCGCTGGACTCGTCCGCGATCTGGTCCATCAACGTAATCGGGTCCCCGTCGTTCTCAAACACGGTCTCGTGGATAGAGGCTGGTGGTTTGTTCGCTTCCTGTGCAAAAACAACATCCTCTGCCGTAATGCCGAGGAATTCCGCCACTTCGCCAACCGTCGGCAGCCGTCCGAGCGTCTTGGACAGCTCGTCCTTCGCCTTGCGTACCTTGTTCGCTGTCTCCTTAAGAGAGCGGCTCACTTTAAGCGTACCGTCATCGCGGAGAAAACGTTGAATCTCACCGATAATCATCGGAACTGCATAGGTAGAAAACTTGACCTCATAGCTCAAATCGAACTTGTCTACGGACTTCAGCAGCCCGATACAGCCGATCTGGAACAAATCATCCGGCTCATAACCGCGATTCATGAAGCGCTGCACGACAGACCAAACCAAACGAATATTACAGCGGGCCAGCGTATCCCTGGCGAGCGTATCCCCGGACTGGCTCAGCGCGATCAGACGCTTTACCTCTGCATCATCCAGAAACGGACCCGCATTCTTTTTCAGATCGGCATCCATGATTCAGCCCCTATGCGCCTAATTGTACAGCGCTTTTTTGGATTCAATTCGCTTGGTCATGGCAATTTGCGTACCTCGTCCGGGCTCGCTGGTCACCTCAAAGCTGTCCATGAAATTTTCCATAATCGTAAAGCCCATGCCCGACCGCTCCAGCTCCGGCTTGGAGGTGTAAAGAGGTTGGCGGGCGAGCTCAAGGTCCTCGATGCCATGACCTTCATCAGAAATGACGATCGTCACGGAGTCTCCGCTGATAGACGCCTGAATATACACCTGCTTGCTTCCATCGCTGTCATAACCGTGGATGATGGAGTTCGTTACCGCTTCGGAGATGACGGTTTTGAGATCGTTCAGCTCATCCATTGTCGGGTCAAGCTGTGAAATGAACGCGCACACGCTGACGCGGGCGAACGCTTCATTTTCGGATCGGGCGCTGAAGCTCAGCTTCATGACATTCGCTTCAGGCTGCTGACGCTCGTTCATAGTGCCACCTCCAGGCTCGAGAGCGCATCGCTCTCTGTGTCGTGAATCGGCATAATCTTGAACAGTCCCGACAGCTCGAACAGCCTGTACACGCCAGGACTGGCATCGCAGATGACCATTTTGCCGCCGCGGCTCTTAAGCAGCTTATAGCGGCCGAGAATGACGCCCAGGCCGGAGCTGTCCATGAAGGCCAGATCTTTCAGACTGAGGATGACATGGGTGCTGCCGCCCCGCAAAATGGCCTCTTCCATACGAATGCGCACTGAATCGGCAGTATGATGGTCAAGCTCGCCTTGCAGGCGGACGATCAAGATATGGCGCTGATGCTCCAGATCCACGTGAAGACTCATATGGCGTTGCACACTCCTCCCGTTGAATGAAGGAGGATTTCTCTTTGGCAACGCCTCATTCCTGCTAGACGACAAAACTAGAAGCAGGCCGTCAAGCTCTGACAATTATCGCGTTTTACGAGAAAAGACTTTCGGAGCTGCGCTTGAACAGCTTCCACCATCCGGCCTTCTCCACCGATACCGGCATATCGAGCGGGAATTCCTTGATCACCTTGTCACCCTGATACACAATCAGCTTGCCGACGGGATCGCCAATTTTCACCGGCGCCTTGATCGGGCCATTCCATTTAGTCTCGTAGCGAATATCTTTGGCTGCGGCACCCTTTTTCATCAGAATGCTATAGTTGTGCTGAGCCGTCAGCGGCAGCGTGCTCTGTACACCCTTCTCGATCGTGAGCGTACCCATGCTGTCGCCTTTTTTGAGAATCGGGTAATTGGCATACTGCGCGAAGGAGTAATCCAGCAGACTCGATACTTCGGCATTGCGAGTTTTGGTGTTGGGCTCGCCCATGACAACAGCGACGACACGCATACCATCCCGTTTGGCCGTGGCAGTTAAGCAGTATTTTGCCTCGCTCGTATAACCGGTCTTCAGCCCATCCGCTCCCGAGTAGAAACGCACCAACTTATTCGTGTTGACAAGCCAGAACGGCTTCTCGCTGCCTTTGCGCAAATAGTCCTGGTACTGACCTGTATATTTCGTAATCATGCTGTACTTAAGCAGCTCGCGCGACATGATCGCAATATCATGAGCGGAGGTGTAATGATTAGCTGCCGGCAGCCCGTTTGGATTAGCAAAATGTGTATCCGCGAGCCCCAGCTGAGCCGCTTTTTCGTTCATCATCCGGACGAATTCCGCTTCAGTTCCGCCGATCTTTTCAGCCATTGCGACCGAAGCGTCATTGCCCGAAGCCATGGCGATACCTTTTAGCATCTCATCAACGGACATTTCCTCGCCTGGCTCCAGGAAAATCTGCGAACCGCCCATCGAAGCGGCATATTCGCTGGTGGATACTTTATCCTTCAGCTTGATTTTGCCATCCTGGAGAGCCTCCATAATAAGCAACATCGTCATAACTTTGGTGATGCTGGCTGGAGGCAGCTTGGCATGACTATTTTTCTCGAAAATGATCGTTCCGCTGTCCGCATCCATCACGACCGCAGAACGGGCGGAAGGAGCCAGATCGCTACCTGCGACAGTCGGAGCACCTGCGTTGGCATCAGCTTCAAGTATATCCGGCGCGAAGGAAGCAGCATCCGGGCTCAGAGTAGCATACGCAGGCTTATCCTGCGGAAGGGTGGAACCCGCATAGGCGGGAGCGACTGCCGCTAGCTGGGTAAGAGCCAGAGCAGCGACAAGCATAGCCGATATTCGTTTCAACAAAAATTCCCTCCTAATAAATGGATCAGCTGCCGCAACTGCATGCTGACTACTATCTGCTGAATGCTGATTGCTGGCAGGGCGGCATTCTACTTGTTTCCAGTATCGCCCAACTAGAAGGAGGTTATTCCAAACTTGCGAGACTTCACGATAGACAATTCGTCCCCCAAGGCTATATAAGAAAAACACAAATAGCGGGCCTAGCCGCCGCAGCCGACCGACGCTGAATACGCCGGGACTGCAGGCAGGCTTGCCCGCTTTGTTGGAAGTCCTGATCTAATACTCAAGACTATGTTTATTTGCGCTGCCTGGTCAGCCTCTCCTCCTGTACTCGCACAATAAGCAAGTCAAGGGATTGACTAAGCTGCAGGACTTCTCCATGCAACAGCGTGTTTTGGATCGCGGCCGTTTCTACCATCTGACCTCGAAGCCTCTCGATTTGCTGATGCAGCTGAACATTCTCTTTCATTACATACCTCTCCAAATTTCATGATTTGTCACGGTCATCATATAACGGAGAGGGGAAAAAGACTGTCAGAAAGCGTCGAGCCCAAAGCATCATTTTGAGCTTTTTTCTGGGGCTACAGACGTGCAACGAGCGTTTGGACGAGGCCCAGGAAGCGAGATTTGACACGTTCTGTCGTTTCAATGACTTCTTCATGCGACAGCGGCTGATCTAAAATGCCAGAAGCCATGTTTGTAATACAAGAAATTCCAACAACTTCCATGCCGCAGTGGTTAGCTGCAATCACTTCCGTGACCGTAGACATGCCTACAGCATCAGCACCAAGCGTACGCATCATGCGGATCTCGGCCGGCGTTTCATAGGATGGGCCGAGAACAGCAAGATAGACGCCTTCACGCAGGTCAAAACCTTGCTCCTTTGCAATCTCTCTGGCCACATTGCCGAGTCGACGGCTGTAACCTTCGGACATATCAGGGAAACGAACGCCAACTGCGTTGTCATTTGGTCCCATGAGGGGATTACGCCCCGTAAAGTTGATATGGTCCGTGATCAACATCAGATCGCCTGCGGAATAATTCGTGTTGATGCCGCCTGCTGCATTCGTGACGACGAGACGATCTGCTCCGAGCGCCTTCATGACACGGACTGGGAACGCTGTCAATTCCGCTCCATATCCTTCGTACATATGGAAACGACCCTTCATCAGGATGACCGGAATTCCGGAAAGCATCCCAACTAAAAGCTCACCGGCATGTCCTTCTACAGTGGACACCGGGAAATGTGGGATGTCGCTGTATGAGATCGTGACAGCTTCCTCAATATAATCAGCCAGAATGCCGAGTCCAGACCCCATGATTAGGCCGACTTGCGGCGTAATAGGGCTTTGGGAACGGATGAACTGGACGGCCTCTCCAATTTGTTTAGCTGTTTCTTGTGTGCTCATGTGTTTTCTTCCTCTCGTCATTGTCTTTCGTCTTCTTGCTGGATCATGGCGGCGCGTGCTCCAGCGCGCGGATGCGCCTGCTCGTACACATCCTTGACCCTTGGGCGATCCGTACCTGCATAGCGTTCAGTAGAAACGATGCCTTCATGGCCCATCATTTCCTGCACGGCCCGCAGATCCGCGCCACGCTCCAGCATATGAGCGGCGAACGATGTCCGCAGCGTATGCGGCGTAATCGCTCCTCCGTCCTCAATGCCGGAGATGCGGGCATGCTTTTTGATAATTTTCCAGAAACCCTGCCGGGAAAGCGGCTCACCGGACACGTTGAGAAACAGCTCCTCGGGCTCCGCTACACCCTTCCGGGCAAGTGAGCCCATTCCGACGCGCTGTTCCAGCAGCCCCGGCCTGCCCTCGCGTAAATATAGGGACATCCAGCCGGCAGCAATTTGTCCAAGCGGCACTACTCTTTCCTTATTGCGCGGGGAGCATACCTTCACATAACCAAGGCTTGGCTGGGGATCGCCGGCCTTCATGGAAAGCAGCTCCGAAACGCGAATCCCGGAGCCGTACAGCAGCTCCAACATCGCTTTATCACGCAGCCCTGCCGGAGAGTCTGTTGATGGCGCGGCCATCAGCTGTTCGACCTGGTCCAGCGTAAGCGGCACCGGTCGAGCCAGCTCCTGGCGGGGCAGTTCCACATGCATGGAGGGGTCGCGATCCGTGTATCCGACCCGGGTCAGGAACCGGTAAAAGGAGCGGATAGATGCCAAACGGCGACTCACCGTCGAGCTTCTACTGCCCTCCTCGCGGCAAACCTGCAGGTAGCGTACCAGATGGTGGCGGCCTATGCTGCCGATGCTCGACAATCCCTGACTCTCGAGCCAAGCAATCGCATGTTCGAGATCACGCTTGTAGGCATCATAAGTCGCCGCGGACACCCGGCGCCCGTTCTGAAGCTCGTCCAGCCAGGCATAGAGGCATTGTGTCAGCTCCATGTTCCTTTCCCCCCTCGCTCCAAAGTATAGTCGCTCTAGCGCCGTTCGGCAAACTGCCCGTTGAAGTGGGGGTAAAACTAGGGCAAGGCATGAACAGCAGGCGGAGGAAAAGTGGAATTCGATTTACTTGCTCAGACGGGTTTCTTAATCAGACGTCAATATTTGAGAGGTGGAATTCTAGCTCGGACGAGCCAACCAAGTAGTCGAAGTTACTTGTGAGGCGGTAATCTGGCTCGGGAGCTCAAACCAAGTAGTCGAAGTTACTTGAGTGGCGGTAATCTAGCTCGGGAACTCAAACCAAGTAGTCGAAGTTACTTATGAGGCGGTAATCTAGCTCGGACGAGCCAACCAAGTAGTCGAAGTTACTTGAGTGGCGGAATTCTAGCTCGGGAGCTCAAACCAAGTAGTCGAAGTTACTAGTGAGGCGGAATTCTAGCTCGGGAGCTCAAACCAAGTAGTCGAAGTTACTTGTGAGGCGGTAATCTAGCTCGGGAGCTCAAACCAAGTAGTCGAAGTTACTTGTGAGGCGGTAATCTAGCTCGGGAGCTCAAACCAAGTAGTCGAAGTTACTTGTGAGGCGGTAATCTGGCTCGGGAGCTCAAACCAAGTAGTCGAAGTTACTTGTGAGGCGGAATTCTAGCTCGGGAGCTCAAACCAAGTAGTCGAAGTTACTTGTGAAGCGGAATTCAAGCTCGGGAGCTCAAACCAAGTAGTCGAAGTTACTTGTAGCCCTTCCTGCGGTCTTCAGGCTAAGGTCAAATAACAGCACAAATAGGTTGTCCGCCTTGTTCAATCTAACATAAAAAGCCCGTAGCCAATTGGCCCGGGCATCGTTGCTACAGCTATAGCCTGCAAGCTCACCGTCATCACTCTCCATTGTAATAGAACCAGCGTAGCCGATCTGCGATGGAACCGCCCTCTGGCGGAGCTTCATTGAGCTCAAATACCTTCAGTGCCTGGCCTTGTGGAACAGCATAGGGATCAAACGGACGAATCCAGCTTGCTCCTAGCTGAAAGCTTTCATATACCAACACGGTCAGGCAAGCGAACAACGCGGCAAATACGAACCTTGTTAACCATCTGCGCACCGAGACGATCATTCGCGAGACTCCCCCTTTCACACAGACAAGGTATGCACCGGACAAGCAGGATATGTCCACTTCCGACCCGACCATGAGCCCGATCCGCGATCCGCACGCCCCCATACACTGAGAAGGAATGACTCAGGGGGGAATAAAGCGTATGAAGTCCATTGGAAAATGTCTATGCGAATGCGCGGCGCACAGCCCGGGTAAACATACCAAGAAGCACATTATCTCGCTGCGCAGTCGCAAAGCTTATGATGAAGCGATCAAGGAGCTTAAGCTGGCCGGCATCAAACCGGCGCACGCTTGGAGAGGGAGTTGCATCATATGTCTTCATCTTGATCGACGTACGAGCTTGAAGGAGATTCACCGTCATCGCCATGTGAGCAGTTTGGAAAAGGATGTGATCATGCGGGCTTTAGGAGCTTCTCCCAAAGCCTCCCTCAAACCATTCGAATCTTGTAATTCCTCCAAATCCAAGCGATCTCATAGCTCCTTCAGATCCTGCAGATCCTGCAGATCCTGCAGATCCTGCAGATCCTGTACATCTCGCAAATTGCACATATTCTGTGAATCCTGCAAATTCCGTAAGCACTGCAGATCCTGCAACAAGCCGCTGGCCCGACAACAGCGCTCTCGCTCACGTCAGATAACGGCCAGAGTCCAGTCGAGCAAAGGCTGCGGAAGCCGTGTACCCTGGAACATCCAACGAGTCGGAGCACCGGCCGCTTGGAAAAAAACACTGGGACGCGGAATTCGCCTGGCAGTCATCGACACCGGCATCGGTCCGCATGACAATCTGACCGTTGCAGGCGGCGTCAACGTCATCGGCGGAAGCTCGTACCGGGATGACAACGGCCACGGAACGCATGTCTCCGGAATCGCAGCAGGCAGGGGACGCTCCGGCGGACCGTTAGGCGTCGCTCCAGGTGCCTCTCTCTATGCTGTAAAAGCGCTGGACAACAATGGCCTCGGTAGCTTAACGAGCATCCTGGAAGGATTGGAATGGTGCATCAAAAACCGAATAAAAGTCGTCAATATGAGCCTTGGAACTGATTCTAAAACGAAAAGTCCCGCCTTGCGGCGCGTCGTAAAACGAGCGTATAAAAACGGAATCGTGCTTGTCGCTGCCGCAGGCAACTCAGGCAAAAATAGCGGCGGCATCGACATCCCTGGCGTATACCCGGAGACGATCGCCGTGGCCGCTACGGGTCGGAGTAATCTGATTGCCGAATTCAGCAGCCGTGGCAAAGGAATTGACCTGTCTGCTCCAGGTGACAGCATCTGCTCATGCTGGCTGAATAACGGGTACAAAACAGAATCAGGTACGAGCATGAGCACGCCTCATGTTGCCGGTGGAGCAGCTCTGCTGCTGGCAGCCAATCCAGACATGAAGGCATCACAAGTTGCTCCGATGCTGAAGCGCTGGGCACGCAAGCTACCGAACTATAATAGCCCCTCTCAAGGCCAAGGCTTGCTGCAACTGAGCAAAACAGCCACAGCATTCTACCCGGTAAAATGAATAATGCGGAAGTGGAATCGCCAGACAAGACTGCCAATCGGCTGAGCCACGAGCTTCCGTCGCCATAAAAATAAAACAGCTCCGGCATCCATCGTCAACCCCGGTTAGGGGGACGATGAATACGGAGCTGTTAAGGTTTCTTGGAGTCATTAACCTCTCGGCAACGTCTGCAGATACCTTGGAAATCCAGGCGGTGATCCAGTACGGTGAATCCGAATTCGATCTCCAACCGTTCTTCCAGAGGTCCGAGCCAGTCTTCCTTAATTTCCTCCATCGATCCGCATTGTACGCAGATCAGATGATGATGATGATGCTTGCTATTATCTGTTCTCAAGTCGTAACGGGCTACTCCGTCGCCGAAGTTCATCTTCTCCACGACGTGAAGCTCACTGAGCAACTCCAGCGTACGATAAACGGTAGCTAAACCGATCTCGGGAGCCTTGTCCTTGACGAGCATAAACACGTCCTCGGCGCTCAAATGGTCTTCTTCGTTCTCGAGCAGAACGCGTACGGTTGCTTCACGCTGCGGGGTCAACTTGTAGCCCTGCGACTGGAGCTGCTGCTTAATGGAATCAATCCGGGCTTCCATGACTTCCCCCCTGCCAGAAGAAAACCGGCTTAGCCGCCGGCACTTATGAATCTATTATAGTTGCAAAAGGAGCGCAAAGTCAATGATTCAGCCTGTTACCAGCCAGCCCGATGCCCAGGCCATAAGTGCTGGCGACAACCATGCGTCAAGCATGGAAGCCGCGGCAAGCACGACCAGCATGATTGCGGTTGTACCGATAAGAGCAGCTGCGGGAGGTAGCAGCGAGCCAGATCGGCGAATGAGTCTACAGCGAATTATGAACAAAGAAAAGGAAATAGCCGCCGCACTTGCAGCCAAATATGCCGGTACGCTGAGCAAATTGGTCGGAAGTACGGACAATAGGGCAAACATCAATCCTTTCCCTCCATGCTGAATAGCAAGCGTTCCGACGGCAAAGCCCACCAATACGCCCTTCAGAAAATTGAGCGCCAGTATGACTGGCAAACCAATGACCGCAAGCCCCATCAACGCGATGAGCAACAACCAGCGGCCATGTTGCCAGAGGCTTTGCCAGAACGCGCTTTCCCGCTCCACGGATTGTCCTTGAGAAAGTTGCATCAAAAAGCGACTTAGCTCCTCATTCAACATACGACGCTGCTCTTCATCCAGACCGCTTGCCAGCAACGTCCCAAACACAACTCCTGCTCCGAACAATATCGTCAAAAAAAGGAGCAGCAGCCGCTCCTCCTTGAATTTCTCTCCCGCCGCTGCGAGCATATTTGCCCCTCCCTGCCTAAAGCCAGTCCCGTCACGGTAAAGCTTATGCTCGTACAGAGCATCGTATGACGGTCATCAGCAGCAGGCATGGCAAATAAGTAGTATGTAGCCGCTCACAGCGACACGCTAAGGCATTTAGCCGAAAGCTCACCCACGCAAACCAATCATGCCCGTATGCTGCGATAATCTCCACAAATAAACGGCCATTAGCGTCTTGGCATCGCCGATAATGCCCCGCTCGATATAATCCTGCGCCTGTTCCATCGTTAGCGCCTCTACATGCAGCTCTTCGTCCTCATCCGGCTGGCTGTCGCCCTGAACGAGCCCTTCTGCAACGTATAGATACACCTTCTCATCCGCGAAGCCCGGCGATGTATAAAAAGCATCCACCAAACGCATAGACGAGGCTGAGACGCCTGTCTCCTCCTTCAGCTCACGCGCCGCACAGACCGCCGGATCCTCACCTGGATCAAGCTTTCCTGCCGGAATTTCCACCTGATATTTTTCCATTGGTTTGCGATATTGGCCAACGGTCAGCAGTTTACCATCCATGATGGCAATGACCGCCGCAGCGCCGGGATGCCGAATGATTTCTCTTGTCGATGTAGCGCCACTCGGCAGCTGCACCTGATGCACCTGCAGCGTAATAATACGCCCTTCAAACTTTGTTTCGCTGGAAAGCGTAATTTCTGGACCGGGCAGACCGCCCGTTTGCTGGGAATCACTCATCTGCTTATCCTCCTTGAGCATAACTTGTCCTACTTCCGCATAACGTTGAGTTAATTAGATGCGGGGGGCGGAATGGATAATGAAAATGTACTTGGGCGAAAAAGAACTGCGGCTTGTCGGTAAAGCATGGGAAATCCGCCATACATTGCGTAAGCTAAGCCGAGAAACGGAGGAGCAGCGCATGCTCGCTTCCGAATCAGGTGCCAAATCCAGCAACAACCGTCATGCCGGTTCCGGTGCTTCCGGCAAGCTGAAAACCTATTTGGAGCGGCGCTGAGCCGCGGTAGTGCCGATAATCGCCGTAACCAGTTCCGCTGTGAGAACCAGATCATCCGCTTTAATCTGCTCTTTGGTCGTATGGATATGCTCGTAGCCGATACCCAGATTGACAGTCGGCACACCAAGACCGTTGAACACATTGGCATCGCTGCCTCCGCCCGACTGGAACGTTCGCGGCGTTAAACCTAACGAGTGGATCGCATCGGCAACCGTTTGAACGACAGGTGCATCGGGTGCAAAATTGTAGGACGGATAGATGAGCTCATCCTCCAGCTTCGCCGTCGCGCCGAACTCCGCTGCCGTTTTCTCAACCGCTTCCCTCATCGCTTGAATTTGGCGCTCCAGCTTGGCTTTGTCAAGACTTCTAGCCTCGGCCAGCAGCTTGACGTATTCACAAACGACATTAGTTGCTCCGCCGCCTTCAAAACGTCCAATATTCGCTGTCGTTTCACGGTCAATCCGTCCAAGCGGCATGCGCGAGATGGCCTTGGACGCTACCTGGATGGCGCTGATACCATCTTCCGGGTTGACGCCAGCATGAGCGGAGCGGCCCGTCACATGGATTTGGATTCTGGACTGTGACGGCGCAGCAGTCGCGATGGAACCAACTTCGCCATTAGAATCAAGGGCGTAGCCGAATTCCGCACGCAGCTTGGAGCGGTCCAGCGCCCGGGCTCCGGCCAAGCCGGATTCTTCTCCTACTGTAATAACAAATTGAACCTCGCCATGCTCGGCTCCGGTTTCTTTCAGCACGCGAATTGCCTCCAGCATTGCTGCGAGGCCAGCTTTGTCGTCGCTGCCGAGAATCGTCGTGCCGTCGCTACGGAGATAGCCGTCCTCATCGAGGCGCGGGTTAATGCCTTTTCCCGGGCTAACCGTATCCATATGAGAGGTGAAAAAAACGACCGGAGCGTCCCCCTTCCCGGTGGCTTCCAACGTAACAAACAAATTGTTTGCTCCATGTCCTGTAATTGCCGCAGCATCATCCTCTTCCAGCTTCAATCCGAGCCCCGAGAATTTGGCTTTCAGCAGCTCACTGATTGCACTCTCATACCCCGTCTCACTGTCCACTTGGACAAGCTCCAAGAATTCTTCAATCAGCCTGTTGCGATTAATCATTGCTTTCCCATCCTTTCAAATAAACTGAATTTCAACTGTTGACGCCTCAAAATCATGTTAAGCTTCACCATGCTAATCCTTGGCTTTTCACAGTGAAATTCGTTACAATAGAGCGTATATGGGTTGTCCCACGCCCTCCGGAGCGGAAGACGATCTCGGAAGGAGAAGATCAAGTTGAACCAAGGACGCTTAATCAAAATCGTCGTATACGTAGTGCTGATCACCCTCCTGGTGACCACCATCTTATCCAGCATCGGCTTGTTGCTTTAAGCAAGAACGGGACTGCTCGCACGTCAGCGCGAGGGTCCCGTTTTTCGTTGTAACCTGGTGTTGTTTCAACCCGGAGAGAAGTCGAAGCGCTTCATGAAATGAGGCAGGATTTCTCGCGCAGCCCGCTCCAGATCCATTTCAATTCCGGTCAAATCCTCAAAAGAAGTTACTCCGTACTCCTGAATTCCGCAAGGAACAATACCTGTGAATCCTTCCTGCCCGATACCAGCCTTAATATTCAGCGCAAAACCATGGCTCGTCACGAAACCTCTGCGCCGACGCGATTTATTGAACTTGATGCCGATCGCAGCAATTTTCTCATCGCCGACCCACACTCCAGTATACTCCGACTTGCGATCGCCTACGATACCGTAATCAGCTAACCAGTCTATGATGACTTGTTCAAGATCGCGTAGGAACCCGTGCAGGTTGAGCCCTTTGGCATCCAAATAAATCAATGGATAGCCGACGAGTTGGCCCGGACCGTGATAGGTAATATCTCCACCCCGATCGATCTCGTATACCGAGATCCCCCGCTCACTCAGCACTTCTGGTGGAAGCAGCAGATGCTCGGGATGGCGATCCGTCCCTAACGTGTACGTCGGTGGATGTTGAAGAAGGAGCAGCGTCTCCACGCGCTCCCCCTTGTCAATTTCGCTGACGTACTCCTTTTGCAGGTCCCAAGCCTCGCCATAGTCGATAATATCTATATAGCGCGCGGCCAACGGCCGCACTTCGCTTTTTGTGTCCATTGGGGTCCTCCTGCTCTGGATGTCTGCTTCAGTATAGTTGTGTTTCCGAGTTAAAGCCCTCGAGATTCTCCTTCACCCGCTGCAGGAAACGTCCGCAAATGACCCCGTCAAGAATTCGGTGATCCAGCGACAGACAGATGTTCGCCATCGATCGCACAGCAAGCATGTCATTAATAACGACCGGCCGTTTAACGATCGACTCGAAAGTAATGATCGCCGCCTGCGGGTAGTTGATGATCGGCTGAGTCAAAATAGCCCCGAACGATCCCGTATTATTCACCGTAAACGTACCGCCCTGCACATCGTCCAGCCGCAGCTTGCCCTCTCGTGTTTTGCGAGCAAGCGTCTCAATCTCATGAGCGAGACCAGCGATATTTTTCTGGTCGGCGTTTCTTATAACCGGGGTTACAACGGAATCCTCCGTACCTACCGACAGCGATATATTGATATCACGTTTGACGATAATTTTATCGACTGCCCAAACCGAGTTGATGATCGGGAAATCCTTAATTGCATTGACGACCGCCTTGATGAAAAAGGACAAATACGTCAGATTCGTTCCCTCGCGCTTTATAAACTCGTCCTTGAGCTTGCTGCGCAGAACGACCAGGTTGGTCACGTCCACCTCGATCATCATCCAGCCATGCGGGATCTCATTCACGCTCTGGCGCATCCGTGAGGCAATTGTATTGCGCACCGGTGTCACGTCGATGAAATATTCTCCGCGACCCGGAACTTGCTGCGCCTCTACCTCGATCTTCGGAACACGCGGCGGCTCAGTAAGATGCAAGCCTGTGCTGCGTACCGGCCCTTGCGGTTCAATAATGCGATCACCCGGCTGTATCGCCGGCTGTGCAGGAGCTGTGGCTGCTGAAGCTGCCGCTGAGGACGCCTCACGGCCAGTAACCTGGCTCTGCGTCGCCTTGCCGCCCCCTGCGACAAAGGCCAGAATGTCTTTGCGCGTCACACGCCCGCCCGCGCCTGTACCCGGCACATCGGCGGGGTTGATGTTATGCTGCGCTGACAATTGCAATACAGCTGGGGAGTAACGCCCCCGCATGCTGACATCGCCAAGCTCCGGCCGCGCCGCGCTGGCAGACAAACCTGCGCGATTCGTCGCCTCGCCGGACGATGGTCCTGCTCCCACTGAAGCTGTAGTCGCCGCTTGAGATGCAGCTTGAGCTGAAGTTGCAGCTTGATCCGCTTCAACCTCGATCAAGCAGATCGGCGTGCCAACATCGACCGTTTCGCCAGCGCCTACGAGCAGCTTGACGAGCGTGCCCTTAATTGTCGAAGGAATCTCGGCTCCAACTTTCTCCGTTATGATTTCACATAACGGTTCATACATGCCTACCGAATCGCCGGGCTGCTTCAGCCAACGCTCGATGGTGGCGTTCACGACCGATTCCGCCAGCTGGGGCATGACGATCTCTTGAACAGTTCCTGCTTTCATCGTATCGCTCCTTGCCGTGGACAGCTTTAGGTCTAATCGACAGTGCTGTCAAACGGATGCATTATGCGTAGAACTTGCGGCGCATCAGTAGAGAGCCAGCTCTCTCATCGCCTCAAGCACTTTATCTTTGTTCAACATGAAAAATTTCTCTCCAGGTGGGTTGATCGGCATCGCTGGCACGTCTGGCCCGCATAACCGGCGGATTGGCGCGTCGAGCTCATACAACATCTCTTCGGCGATGATGGCCGACACTTCCGCTCCAATGCCGCCCGTTTTGTTGTCCTCATGAATGATCAGAACCTTACCGGTACGACGTACTGCCTCAAGGATCCCTTGCTTGTCCAGCGGCTGAAGCGTGCGCAAATCAAGAATATGGGCGTTAATGCCCTCTTCGGCGAGCTCTTCCGCGGCCTGCATAGCGAAATGAAGCGGCAGGCTGTAGCTGATGACAGTAATGTCATCCCCTTCGCGCAGCACATTGGATTTGCCGATCTCGACCTCATAATCCCCTTCGGGAACAGGTCCGGTAATCAGGCGGTAGCATTTTTTATTTTCAAAAAAGAGGACCGGATCAGGATCGCGAATAGCGGCTAACAGCAGCCCCTTCGCATCAGCAGGCGTGAATGGCGCCACAATTTTCAATCCCGGCGTGCCGAAAAAGACCGATTCCGGACATTGAGAATGGTACAGCCCGCCAAAAATGCCGCCGCCAATCGGAGCGCGAATGACAACTGGACAGCTCCAATCATTGTTGGACCGGTAACGGATTTTGGCCGCTTCGCTAATGATCTGATTTGTCGCCGGGAACATGAAATCGGAATACTGCATCTCGGCAATCGGCTTCATCCCATACATAGCCGCGCCGATAGCCACGCCTGCGATAGCTGACTCCGACAGCGGAGTATCCATGACACGAGTCTCGCCGAACTGCTCCTGCAGCCCTTTGGTCGTCGTAAATACGCCGCCCTTGACCCCAACATCCTCACCTAGTACGAACACATCTGGATCGCGCTCCATCTCCTCTTTCATGGCAACACGAATCGCTTCTATATAGTCCATAACCGGCATGATTAATATCCCTCCTGTGGCGCATCGCCCGCGTATACATGCCAAAGGGTGCTCTCCGGAGTCGGGAACGGGGCTTCATCCGCATAACGAGTCGCCTCATCCATCTCTTGCCGGATAACCGCAGCCAGTTCTTCTTCTTGCTGCTCGCTCCATATGCCAGACTGGATCAGGTATTGTTTGAAAGCGATCACGCCGTCGCGGGCGCGGTTCTCCTCCACTTCCTCCTTCGTGCGGTAAGCCAAATCGTTATCCGAGGTCGAATGAGGCGACAAACGATACATCATCGCTTCGATCAGCGTTGGCCCCTCGCCGGACAAGGCGCGTTCTCTAGCTTCCTTGACCGTTTGGAAAACGGCTAATGCATCGTTGCCATCCACTCGCAATCCCGTAAAGCCATAACCAAGCGCGCGATCCGCTACTTTTCCGCCAAGCTGCTTGTGAACAGGGACAGAAATGGCGTATTGGTTGTTTTCGCACATCAGAATAACCGGTAGTTTATGCACACCTGCAAAGTTGCAACCTTCATGGAAGTCGCCCTGATTGCTCGATCCTTCCCCAAAAGTAACAAAACTGACAAGCTTCTCGCCCTTCATCTTGGCCGCTAAAGCGATGCCGACAGCATGAGGGACTTGGGTCGTAACCGGTGAAGAACCAGTCACTATCCTTAGCTTTTTATGGCCGAAATGGCCTGGCATTTGCCGGCCGCCGCTTGCTGGATCTTCCGCTTTGGCGAATACCGAAAGCATCAGTTCACGCAGCGTCATTCCGACGGACAGGACGAATCCATAATCCCGGTAATACGGCAGAAAATAATCCTCTTCTCGGTTCAGCGCCCAAGCAGCCGCTACCTGAGCAGCCTCTTGGCCGATGCCAGAGACATGGAAATTGATTTTTCCCGCTCTCTGCAGCAACAGCACTCGCTCATCAAACATACGGGCGCTCTTCATCATCGAATACATATCGATGGCATCCTGATCAGACAGGCCTAACTCGTGATGCCGTAATTCAACCTGTGGTCGGCTCATGGAAGAACCTCCTCTTCATTCCAGGTTTAATACCTGGTACTAATACTTGATAGTAGTATTATAACGCTGAAAGCGATAAAAGGAAACCTTTGCCGCAAGGCCTAAAAATTCAACGCTTTGCCGTTTATCGCGAGCATTGCTTCGCCTAACGCTTCTGACAGACTCGGATGTGGATGGAAGCTCGATCCGACTTCCCAAGGAACTGCATCCAAATATTGCGCCAGCGATGCTTCTGCAATCAGCTCGGTCACATGCGCCCCAACCATATGAACTCCAAGTAGATCCTGGCTGTCTCTGTCAGAAATCACCTTTACAAACCCTTCCGTGTCGCCTTGCACGATCGCTTTGGCAATAGCAGCGAATGGAATTTTGGCCACAACAGGATCATGCCCTTTGGCACGGGCTTGCTCCTCGGTATAACCGACGCTGGCTGTTTCCGGACGGCTGTACACGCACCGCGGAATACGATGATCAGCAAGCGGCTGTGGATCAAGACCTAGCAAATGCTCCACTGCAAAAATTCCTTCATGAGCGGCTGCATGGGCAAGCTGAACACCACCCGTTACATCGCCGATAGCATAGATATGCGGCTCACCAGTCTGAAGAGTTGCTTTAACTTTGATCCATCCATTTTGAACTGCAATATCCGTGTTTTCCAGACCAATGCTTTCAACATTCGCCTGCCTGCCCACCGAGACGAGCAGCTTGTCCGCAGTGAGAATTTCTTCGTTTTCACCAATCTTCGCTGTAATCGATACACCAGCATCGCCAATTACGAGCGAGTTGGCTTGAATTGCCGCCCCAGTCAGGATGCGCACGCCGCGAGAGCCCAGCGCCTTGGCTATAGCAGCCGATACATCCGGATCCTCTGCTGGCAGCAGACGAGAAGCAGCTTCAACTAACGTGACTTTCGTTCCGAAGTCGCTCAGCATGCTTGCCCATTCAACGCCGATAACCCCACCACCTGCAATGAGAAGCGTTTCCGGCAAGGCTTCCAACTTCAGAGCGTCGTCGCTAGTAAGCAAATGAACACCATCTGCCTCAAGTCCTGGTAATTGACGAGGTCTGGAGCCCGTTGCAACGATCAGATGGCGGGAGACGACCGATTCCATCTCACCATTATCAAGCTCAACAGCAAGTGAACCACTCTTCGGAGAAAAGATCGAAGGACCGACAATTCTTCCTTTACCGTAAATGACTTCAATACCGTGCTTTTTCATCAGCTGAATGAGCCCGCGATGCAACTGTTCAACCGTCTTTTCCTTGCGGGCCTGGACAGCACTGAAATCCAGTTTGAACGCTTCCCGATCGATTTTGATTCCATATGTATCGGCATGCAGCAGGGAGGCATAAACCTCTGCGCTTCGCAGCAAAGCTTTGCTTGGAATACAACCTTGGTGAAGGCAGGTTCCTCCCAATTGACTCCGTTCAACGATCGCAACCTTTTTCCCTTCCTGAGCAGCCCTAATTGCAGCCGTGTAACCACCAGGGCCGCCTCCGAGCACAGCAACATCCACTTGAATTGGCATTGCATCTTTCCCTTTCCGAAGCACGGACAGGCCGCGCAGTTTGTATAAATGTTAAAACTCTTTTCATAAAGCTAGTGAATATTGTACCTTTTTTACCGGCTGAATAACACTACATGGACAAGGAAGCTCATGTTGAAGTATGATTAAACGAGCTAAACTTGCATCTTGAGTTGTATATCTTAAGACGCATACAGGCTGGATTAAGGAGAGAACACCATGAAAGTTGTCATTTCCAGGTTTGTTGCTATTCTTATTCTTGTCATACCTGGCATAATCGCCTGTTACGGTTTTTTGCAGATGAAAAGTGCCACCTTTGATTATTTGGCGGAATTCGGCAACGACTCCGTCATACCGGACTTCAATTGGATTACGTTCATCATTGGCTTTATTCTGTTCGTTATCGGAATCGGTTTCATTGGCGGTTGGATTTTCTTCCGTGATCGCAAGCATAATTATGTTGCTCCACGCTTCAAAAAGAAACGTCCAAGACCCAACGTTTGATCTAATAAGGCTATGGCACAAGCAAATTCCTACTCCTCCTCGTACTATACAATTATCCGAGAAGGAAAGGAGCTGCTTTAAATGTGCTGCCGTTGCAAAAGATTTTGTCCTACTGAGACCGTTGTTGGCCCCGTTGAAACAGTATACCGCGATGTTTATTGTCCTCAAAAGATAAGAGTAATTAACCCTATTGAGGTCGTAACTCGCTACAACTGTGTTCCTGTTCGCTGCGTTGAGAATAGGTATTTCTACCGCGACGAAAGAGTCGAACCGGTTCCGGTTCCACTTCCAGAACCAATTCCAACACCATTTGTTTATGGACGAGAAGAAAATGCTTATGATCAAGGCGTTTTTAATGCTGAACAAATTGACTATGCTAATGGTCCTACTATTTCCCGCAAAAAATCCAAAGCTAAAAAATCTTCAAAATCCCGTTCCAAAAAATAACCTTAATCACTTGGAAACAGAAACCGTTGGGCCTCAGCCCAACGGTTTCTGTTTTTCTTTTTAGCGGTGAAAAATCGCCTGAATTTCGAGCAAAATTTAATTCACCTTAATTTCAGCTCACCTTATGCTCAATACGCAGCTTATCAGCGACCATCGCAATGAACTCACTATTAGTCGGTTTTGACTTACTTATGTTGATCGTATAGCCGAACAGATGGCTGATGCTGTCGATGTTGCCGCGCGTCCAAGCGACTTCAATCGCGTGACGGATAGCACGTTCAACGCGGGAAGGAGTCGTTTTGAACTTCTCCGCAATCGCCGGGTATAGCGTTTTCGTAATTGCGCCTAAAATTTCAATATTGTTGTAAACCATCGTAATCGCTTCACGGAGATACTGATACCCTTTAATATGTGCAGGAACACCTATTTCATGAATTATGCTCGTAATATTAGCATCCAAATTTTTGCCCTTAGCAATCGGTACAACATTGGACTTGATCAAAGAAGAAGCACTGGAGAAGGCACTGGATGACGACGATGTCGACATTACATTTTGATTGCCGACCAATTGACGAACTCGGTTAGCAAGCATTTCCATATCAAACGGTTTCAGAATGTAATATGATGCGCCAAGCTGAACCGCTTTTTGTGTAATATTTTCTTGTCCGAATGCCGTAAGCATAATGATTTTGGGCATCGGTTGAATACTGCTTTCGCGTAAACGCTCCAAAACGCCAAGACCGTCAAGATGAGGCATAATGATATCCAGAATCAGTACATCTGGAATACGATCTGTTTCCTTGAGCAGACGCAGCACTTCTTCACCGTTGTAGGCAATACCAGTTACTTCCATATCATCCTGCTCGGAGATATATTCGGACAATAAATTGGTAAATTCACGGTTATCATCGGCCAGTAATACTTCAATCTTAGGCAAGGTGGATCCTCCTTCATCACGTTAAGATAGTCTGTTATTTTGCTTATTATATCGATTCGACAGCTCAGATTGATTTCCTTCTGTCGAATATTATTTTTCTTTCTTTTTTCAACTTGATTATGTATAATAAATAATTTACTACATTTGTTGACCTTATGAGATATTTTTCGACACATAAACAACAAAAATCTCAGGGCTTAAGCAGCCTTGAGATTTTTGTTAGCTGTTCGCAACATAATGCCAGCATCTTGAAGCATCCATTCAATGAAACATCCATATCCCGATGAAGGATCATTGACAAATACATGGGTTACAGCTCCAATTAATTTACCATTTTGAATGATTGGACTGCCTGACATTCCCTGTACAATACCGCCAGTCAGTTCCAGTAATTTAGGATCGGTAACTTTAATAACCATTCCTTTTGTTGCAGGTTGCTTCTGCTTACTTACATGACTGATTTGAACTTTGAAACGTTCAACTTTCTGTCCATTTAGGACGGTAAGAATTTCAGCTGGACCTTCTTGCACCTCTTCAGAAAAAGCGACTGGAACTGCTTCGGACTGATAACTATGACCTGGAAGCTGCCCCATCTTGCCAAATATGCCGAATGGCGTATTACGTTCGATATTACCCAAAATATTCGCTTCATTTACAAATGTAGCTCGCTTTTCTCCTGGCTCACCGTTCTGACTTTTGTTAATCGACGTAACATTGGATTCTAATATCTGACCTTCGCCGACTTCAATTGCCGTACCTGTGTCGAGATCAGTAATTACATGACCTAATGCACCATAGACGCCTTGATCAGGAGCAAAGAAGGTCAACGTACCAACACCAGCAGCTGAATCGCGAATATACAATCCAATCCTCCATGCACTATCCTCATAGTCGTAAGCAGGTTTGAGCTTGACGTTCATAAGTTTTCCTGAACGTTTGATTGTTAGCTTCATCGAATGCTGATTGCTTCCTGCTTGTTCGGTGTACTTTGCAATTTGCTTAACTTCGCGAACTCTGTGACCGTCAATTTCCATAATCAGATCGCCTAGACGGATGCCAGCTATCTCTCCCGGAGAAACTTTAGTATCGGCTTTTTCATGTACAAGATGATGGCCAACAACAAGGACACCGGAGGACTTCACTTTGACACCAATGGTTTGTCCACCTGGTATCACCTTAAGATCAGGGACGACATCAACATGAACCGTTTTAAAAGGAATTTTGCCAAACAGCTTCAGGGACATTGTAGCTCGACCGCTGTGATGCGGCTCGATGGAAATCGGCTTTTTCAAATCAAGCACTTGGCGATGCTCAGCTTTCCCGTTTACATGAAGGATGTTGGAATCCACCGTCATGTCCGCATGGACAGGCATGTTGTATTCCAGCCGTTTCAATTGCCCGGAGAACAAACGCAGTTCATTCGGAAACGAGGCATAATTCAGGAACGGACTGGAGATGCCGATCATGCAAACGAAGAATACGAGAACTAATCCGAACCACCGCTTCCGCTGGTTGGCGTTCATGATCTCACGCTCCCTGTAGTTCCATCGCTTGACGATTGGTCTCGCCAATTGCGTACCTATAAGGTACCCCGCCCCCCCTGATTTATGTCCGATAAAACATTCCCTGAATGCCTGCCATTAGGCTCCTTTTTGTCGATCTGCCAGCACAAGCATTTCTTGTGCATGATGCCTTGTTTTGTCCGTGACTTCTACGCCGCCAAGCATCCGCGCTAGCTCATCGATCCGGCCCCGATCACTCAATTCCTTAACGGAAGTTACGGTTCGATCTCGTACGACATCCTTGCTTATCTCATAATGGAAATCCGCCATGCAAGCCACTTGAGGCAGATGAGTAATTGAAAACACTTGACATTTGCCAGATAATTGCGACATTTTCTCAGCGATTGCTTGAGCAGCCCGTCCACTGACACCAGTATCGACCTCATCAAATACCAGTACCGGTACTTGGTCGATCTCGGCAAAGATGCTCTTAAGTGCCAGCATAATACGCGACATCTCGCCACCGGAAGCAATTTTACTGAGCGGTTTAAGCGGTTCACCTGGATTGGGTGCAAGTAAAAAGGCTGCTTCATCAATTCCATGAAGAGTAAGCTTGAGGGTCTCATTCGTTGATTGCGTCTCCACATTGGCTCTGAATTGAGTACGGCTCATTCCGAGATCCTTGAGCTGTGCTTCCACCGATGCTGAAAGCAACTCAGCAGCGGACTGCCGTTTAAGAGAAAGCTCAAGCGCATATTGTGAACAAACAGCATGAGCTTCCTTAAGGGACTTCTTCAGAGTCTGGATATGCTCATCACGGTTCTCAATTAAATCAGCATCATGTTTGATTTTTTTGTAATAAGCCATAATATCCGGTATGCTGTCTCCGTATTTGCGACGAAGACTGTTGATCAGATTGATTCGATCTTCAATTGCAGCAAGCCGAACCGGATCGCTCTGGATGTTCTCCCGATATCCACGAAGCTGATGTGCAGCATCCTCTGCCTGGTAATAAGCGCTCTTAAGCTGCTCCGTAAGTGGACCAAGTAAGGCAGGGTTATAACCCGAAATTTCTTCAAGCTTCTCGATGGCCGTGCTGAACGCATCTAATGCCCCGCTGTCGTTCAGTAGCTCGTATGCTTCAGAAGTGTGGGTCATGATCTTATCGGCATGACCAAGAACGTCCTTTTCCTCCTGTAGCTGATCCCATTCCTCTGCGCGAAGATTGGCCGAACGGATCTCTTCCATCTGGAATTTATACAGATCGAGCATCTGCATATTCTGACGACTCGTATTCATCATGCTCTTGAGCGAACTGCGAAGCTCACCATATTTAAAAAAGGTCGCTTGATATTGCTTCTTCAATGCCGCTACCTCTTCACCGGCAAACAGATCAAGCCATTCCAAATGCTGCTCACTGCGCAGCAACGATTGATGCTCATGCTGACCGTGGATATTAACGAGACACTCTCCGACTTCGCGGAGCATGGTCAGGTTGGCTATGGAACCATTTAAACGGCAGGAGCTCTTACCTTGAGCCGAAAGTTCTCTGCGAATGGTAAGCAAATCTTCTGAAGAGCCCTTCAAACCGAGCCTGTCCAATACATGCCAAACCGGATGAGAAGCAGGAAGGTCAAAGGAGGCCTCCATCTCCGCCTTGTCACATCCGTAACGAACCATATCCGAAGATCCTCTTCCACCAATAAGCAGAATAAGCGCGTCAATCAGAATGGACTTGCCGGCCCCAGTCTCTCCTGTGAGAACATGAAAACCGTCATGGAACCCCACTGTAACTTCTTCAATTACGGCAAGGTTGCGGATGGACAATTCACGAAGCATAGAAAACACTCCTTCGATCCAATTAGAGTTTTAGTTAGCTCATCATTGCAAGCAGCTGCTCAACAATTTTATTGCCATGCTCTTTCTTGCGGCATATAAGTAAAAGCGTGTCGTCACCACTGATCGTTCCCATAATTTCAGGCCATTCCATGCCATCAACCAAGGCCGCAATAGCGTTGGCCGTACCTGGAAGGCACTTCATTACAACCAGATTGTCTGCTTGATCAACATGAAGAAAGTTGTCGAGCATCGAACGCTTAAGCTTATTAACAGGAATAAAGCGCTGTTCCTGTGGAAGTGAATATTTGTAACGGCCATCCTCGGAAGGAATCTTGATGAGCTGCAATTCCTTGATGTCTCTTGAAACCGTTGCCTGCGTTACCTGTAGGCCAGCCGTGCGAAGCGCGTCCACAAGCTCGTCTTGGGTCTCAATTACATTGCGTCCGATAATTTCACGAATTTTTACATGTCGCAATCCCTTCATACTTCAGGCCTCCTTTAGTTTAGGTTCTAGATTAATATCGAACTTAACCGTTCTTATGGTGTTGTACTCAATGTCCACGATCAGTATACCCTCCAGCTCCGGAAGCAGAAGCGTAAATACGAGTAGACGGTCTCTTAATCCGCTGCCTGTCCATTCCATCGGCTGGCGGTCCCGCACAAGCTTCACCGCATACATGCTGTCATCACGGACCACTATATAGTCCACGTACAGCCGGCTGTACATCTCCTGCCCGTCCAAATCTACGACGAGCGGAACGCGGTGTTTCCCCGAGACGACCTCATATCCTTGTGATTCAAGAAACAACACATGAGGATCATCCGGAGCTAATATCTCTCCCCGTCCTAAAACAAGTCGCTTCATACCCCGCGGCTCATGAAGCCAGTTGTAAAAAGCCCGATAAACCCAAAAGCCGATCAACAGCGCAGCCGCGATCATGACGATCCCGTCCAAGATATCTCCCTCCCCGTGCGTTATGAGGGTAGACTTCTATTCAGACATAGGATTATCCTTCCAGGCTAGGGGAGAGAGCCCCCGAACGTTTGTTTGCTGCAATCAGAATACCAGAACATGCGTTTGTCTGTAAAGAGGGAAACGGAATTATTTGCCGGAATGAAAATGCTCGGCCGCTTGGCGCACTAGCTGTTCGAGCTTCTCGGCCCATGCATCAAGAGCCTCCGGATCAGCATCCCGCACCCAATGTGCAAGGAATTCGATATTGCCTTCACCGCCTGTAATGGGCGAAAATGTCAAGTGTTTAAGACTTAAGCCAGCCGTCGCCGCTGCAGCAACTACGCTTTGCAGAACTTCAAGATGCACCGCTTGCTCCCTGACTACTCCGGACTTGCCCACCTTGTCCCGTCCCGCCTCAAACTGAGGTTTGATCAGGCCGACTACATCCGAGCCTTCGGCAATCAGAGGCGCAAGGGCGGGAAGAATCAGCTTGAGTGAGATGAACGATACATCAATGGATGCGCAGTTCGGGACTGGCCCCGATAGATCCTCAGGCTTGATATAGCGAAAATTGACCCGCTCCATTACATTGACTTTAGGATGCTGGCGAAGCGACCAGTCCAGCTGATTGTAACCAACGTCAATGGCATACACATAGTCGGCCCCATTTTGGAGCGCACAATCGGTGAACCCGCCCGTGGAAGCTCCGATATCGAGCATAACGCGACCAGACATATCGATTCCGAATTCCCGGATCGCCTTTTCAAGCTTCAAGCCGCCCCGGCTTACATAAGGATGGACGCTCCCCTTCACCTTGATGACGGATTCACGTTTTACTTTTGTTCCGCTTTTATCAACCGGCTCATTGTCAACAAGCACGAGTCCGGCCATCAAAGCAGCCTTCGCTTTTTCCCGACTTGGAAAATAGCCAAGCTCCACGAGCAGAATATCGATTCGTTCTTTAGTCGTTGTCATTCCAGCTCTCCTTATAACCATAGAATGGCCTGCAGCCGGAATCGCCGCAGGCCATACAAAGGCTTATTTAATGCTGATTGGTTGCCCGCTTGCGCTTAGGCTGCAAAGCAAGCACTTCCGCAGCGAGGCGCTCCGGAGTAAGACCAGAGGCTATCTGCTGCTCCTCAATGGAAGCATGCTCGATAAATTCATCGGGAATGCCGATCAGGCTGACAGAAGTTCCTGCTCGTCCCGTGAGCGAATAATGCTCGAGGATGGCTCCGCCGAGACCGCCTTGGACAGCACCTTCTTCCATGACCAGAAGCGGCAGCCCCTCTTCCGCCAAGCTATCCAGCATCGCCGTATCCAGCGGCTTGATGAAGCGGGCATTGATCACTCTCAGAGAAAGCCCTTCGCGACGAAGCAACTCTGCAGCCCTCTCTGCCATCTCGACCATAGGACCAATCGCCATCACAGCAGCGGAATCGCCTTGACGCACAACTTCCCATGTTCCAATCGGAATCGGCGTCATGACGGGATCCAGCTCTACTCCCCTGCCGCTTACACGGGGATAGCGAACCGCTATCGGTCCGTCATTATAGTCTACGGCCGTTTTAAGCATATTCCGCAGCTCATTCTCGTCCTTAGGCATCATCATGACCATATTGGGGATATGCCGCATGAATGAGATATCGAAGACGCCGTGATGCGTTTCGCCGTCAGGTCCTACGAACCCAGCCCGGTCAATTGCAAATATAACGTTAGCATTATGACGACAAATATCGTGCACGACCTGATCATAAGCCCGCTGAAGGAACGTAGAGTAAACCGCGTAAACGGGCTTCATTCCTTCCATTGCCAAGGCAGCAGACATCGTGGCCGCATGCTGCTCGGCTATTCCCACATCGATCATCCGACCCGGGAATCGAGCCGCAAACTTCATCAAGCCAGAACCAGCCGGCATGGCCGGAGTGACTGCGACGATTCGCTCATCGCGTTCAGCCAGCTCGATAAGAGCATTGCCGAAAATCTCCGTATACATAGGCAGGCCGGCGGATTTCAGTACTTGACCGGATTCAATTTTATAGGGAGTAGTCCCATGCCATTTAAAGGAATCGGCTTCAGCTGGCTTATAACCCTTACCCTTAAGCGTTACAACATGCACCATTACTGGCCCCGGCATATGGCTGGCTTGCTGAAGCGTCTCCAGCAGCTGCTCCATGTCATGGCCGTCTACAGGTCCAAGATAATGCAATCCGAACTGCTCAAACAGAATACCGCTGACTAGCAAATACTTGAGGCTATCCTTGAATCGCTCAGCCGTTTTGGCCAGCTTGCCGCCAATCGCCGGCACCTTCTGAAGAAGCGACTGAAGATCCTCTTTAGCCTTTTGATAGTGGCGATCTGTACGGATTCGGCCTAAATACTGATGCATCGCACCGACGTTCGGAGCGATCGACATCTCATTATCATTGAGTATGACGATCATATTCCGCTTCTCGTGGCCGATATGGTTCAGTGCTTCGAGCGCCATTCCACCGGTAAGCGCACCGTCGCCGATAATGGCAACAACCTTGTTCGACTCGCCCTTAAAATCACGAGCCATAGCCATGCCCATAGCCGCAGACAGCGATGTGCTGCTATGCCCAGCTTCCCACACATCATGCTCGCTCTCAGCTCGCTTGATGAAGCCGCAAAGTCCACCTTGCTTGCGAAGTGAATCAAAACGATCCATGCGCCCGGTTAAGATCTTATGCACGTAGGATTGGTGACCGACGTCAAAAATAAATTTATCATTTGGACTGTCAAACAGAAAGTGCAGCGCAAGAGTCAGCTCCACAACACCAAGATTTGGCGCTAAATGTCCTCCCGTGGCCGAAAGCTTCGTCACGAGAAAATCTCGGATTTCGCCCGCGAGCTGTTCAAGCTCCAGGACGGAGAGGCCTTTCAGATCTTGGGGTCCGTTAAGTTTATCGAGCAGCACATTAGGTTCCTCGCTTTCGTGAGCGGCAAGAAAGTTGCCATCCAGTCAATACACATTATTCTCCATTATACCATATAAGACGACATGAATCCTCTTCCCTTGTTACCGATCTCGGTTCATCAGGAAATCGGACAGTTGAAGCAGCCGGTCAGGCCGCTTCAGCTTTGCTTCATACAACGCTTGTTTCGCTTCCTCAGTCAGCTTCTCCATCAACCGGCGACTCTCTTCCATGCCGATCAGATAAGGATAAGTAACTTTGCCTGCGGCAGTATCGCTGTTCGTCTTTTTGCCAAGCTTCTTCTCATCTCCAACCAGATCCAGAATGTCATCCTGAATTTGAAAGGCTAGACCAATTTTACGGCCGAACGTCGTCAGCTTCACCAAAGTTTCAGCATCGGCGCCACCGAGCCTTGCACCGGCCGTTACAGAGAAGACGATTAAGTCGCTCGTTTTGTGTTCATGAATATATTCCAGCTCCGCAATTGTCGTTATTCCCTGCTCTCCTTGCATGTCTGCGGCTTGGCCGCCAACCATGCCTGCAGCTCCAGACAAGCGGGCAAGATCCTCGACAATATCCAGCACATCCACCGGATTGGCTCCATAGTGACGAGCCGATGCTGCCAGCTGAAAGGCATGAGTAAGTAATGCATCCCCGGCGAGAATCGCCATCGCTTCGCCAAAAACGCGATGATTCGTCGGCTTCCCGCGACGGAAATCATCATTGTCCATCGCAGGCAGATCATCATGGACAAGCGAATAAGTATGGATCAGCTCCACAGCACAAGCGACACGAAGAACTGCTTTGCTGTCTCGCTCGTCGCCTCGAGCTGCCTCTGCTGAAGCTAACACGAGTACAGGACGCAGCCTCTTCCCGCCAGCAGACAACGAATAGTCCATTGACTCACGGAGCTTAACCGGAACATTCCATTCGACAGGCAGCGATCTTGCCAGCTCCTCCTCAACGCGAGAAACAGAGGTAGCTAAATAGTCGCCAAGCATAGCTTGCTCACTCACAGAGTCTCCCCCCGTTCTTCACCCGCAGAGGCAAAAGGCTCTGTCCTAAGCTCAGACCCTCCATCAAGCAGAGCTTCGATTTTTCTTTCGACCTGTTCGAGCTTGCCGCCACACAAATGGGAAAGCTTCATGCCCTCTTGAAACAGCTCGATAGCGGTCTCCAGCGGCACATCGCTGCTTTCCAGCCGCTCTACAATCTCCTCAAGCTTTTCCATTGCCTGCTCAAAGCTGAGCGCCTGCTCTAGCGTCTCATCGCTCATTCCTGCTCATCCTCCTTGATCGACCATACGTGACACTGCGCGCTGCCGTCAGGCAGGCGGACATGGACCACATCGCCGAGCTCCAGATCCTTTACGGAACGGACCAGCTTATCGTTGCTTTCTTCGTATACAAGACTGTACCCACGAGACATTACTTTAAGCGGACTAAGAGCATCCAACTGTCGGACAGAAGACACTGTTCGTTGCCGCGCATCTTTCACATTAGAACGAATCGACTTCTCGAGTCTCTCCATCAAACGTCCCAGTTCGCGGCGGGATTCGCCAGCTCTGCTATGCGGTGATTGAGTTTCCAGTCTTCTTTGCAATCGCTCCAGCTTATGTGCGGCTCGCTCGGGATGCCGCCCAGCACGCTCTTCCAGCCGCTGGCGAAGTCGGTCAAGCCGCTGAGCTTGATCCAACATATAACGGCGCGGATGGACAAAATAAGGGGAGCGACGCGCGCGAAGCAGTCGCTCCTTGCGGATGCGAACCTTATTAAGAACGGCCGCCTCCAAACGCTGGTCCAGCCTGGCCAGCGATTCTCGGAGCTCCGCCATATGCGGCGCAGCTAGCTCTGCTGCCGCTGTAGGTGTCGCAGCACGCTGATCAGCTGCAAAATCAGCGATCGTGAAGTCCGTCTCATGGCCAACGGCAGAAATGATAGGTATAAGCGAGGAAGCAATGGCTCGGGCTACTGCTTCCTCATTAAAGGCCCATAACTCCTCCAGCGAGCCGCCTCCACGGCCAACGATTAATACATCGGCCTTGCCATGACGATTCATCGCCTCAATGCCTCGCACAATGGAAGGAGCAGCGCTTTTGCCCTGCACAACTGCGGGATAAATCAAAATCGCTGCCGCCGGGTATCTCCGCTGCAGCGTTGTGATAATATCCCTAATTGCAGCTCCTGTCGGCGAGGTGATAACGCCAATCACGGCAGGATAGCGCGGCAGCGGCCGCTTGCGCGATTCGTGGAACAAACCTTCCTCATCCAATCGAGCCTTGAGCTGCTCATACGCAAGATAAAGACTTCCAAGTCCGTCCGGCTGCATACTCGTGCAGTAGAACTGGTAATTGCCATCACGCTCATATACGGATATGTTGCCTCTGGCAATAACTTTGGTGCCTTCACGTGGAATAAAGGGGAGCCTCTGATTGTGAGTTGCAAACATGATGCATTTGAGCCGGCTGTCCTTATCCTTGAGCGTATAATACATATGGCCACTGGAATGATGGGTAAAGTTGGAGATTTCTCCACGAATCCATACATCGCCAAGCAGACGATCGCCTTCCAGCTTCATGCGAATATATTTGGTCAGTTCTTTGATGGAATAAATACGAGGTGTATCGGCCACTGTATCAAACCCCTGCCTGAAGCTTGGCTGCCTTCAGGGTATTCTTCATCAGCATGGCGATCGTCATCGGACCGACTCCGCCTGGAACCGGCGTAATTGCGGACGCCTTGTTAAGGCAATCGTCGTAGTCGACATCCCCGGATAGCTTGCCATTGTCAAGCCGGTTAACGCCAACGTCGATTACAACAGCACCAGGCTTGACGAAGCGGCTGTCGATCGCTTTGGGTTTACCAATTGCGACGACGAGAATATCGGCCTCCGCAGCGATTCGCTCCATATTTTCTGTACGAGAGTGGCAGATGGTAACGGTCGCATTTTCGCGAAGCAGCAACATTGCAACAGGTTTTCCCACAATATTGCTACGTCCAATGACTACCGCATGTTTGCCAGAAATCTCCATATCCGTTCGTTTGATCAACTCAATGATGCCTGCAGGTGTGCATGGCAGAAGGCTCTCATCACCGATAACCAAATTGCCAGTGCTTTGAGGACTGAAGCTGTCTACGTCCTTGTGGACCGCAATCGCATCGATGACCGACTTCTCGTTGATGTGCTTAGGCAATGGAAGCTGAACTAAAATTCCATGCACGGAATCGTTACGGTTCAGGTTTCCAACAAGCTCCACAAGTTCAGCTTCCGTCGTTTCCTCCGGCAGTCGATGAACCTCGGAGTAAAAGCCCATTTCGCGGCAGGTTTTCTCCTTATTGCCGACATAAACAGCCGAAGCCGGATCTCCGCCGACTAAAACGACCGCCAGGCCGGGCACGATGCCTTGCCCCTTCAAGTTCCCTGTTTCCAGTCGTATCTCTTCCTTGATTTCCTGTGCGATACGTTTGCCGTCAATAACCTTTGCACTCATGAGAATCTCTCCCCTCGGAACGTTGACCTCTTGTGAACGGTTTATTGGGATTTGAGCTTGTCCAGTTCCGCGATAAGTCTGCCAAGTACACCATTGACAAACTTGCCCGATTCGTTCGTACCAAAATGCTTGGATAACTCGATGGCTTCATTGACAACCGCTTTAGGCGGTACATCAGCGCCGAATACTAACTCGTAACAAGCAAGTCGCAGCACCTGATGATCAACCTTGGACAGACGATCGACCTGCCAACCCGTCAAATATTGCTGCAGCATAGCGTCAATGGCCACTTTGCGTTCGATAACGCCAAGCACTAGTTGCTTCGCGAAATCTCCCGTCTCGCCTTCTTCCACCTTGTCTGCGCCGATCTCATTCTCATCCCGGGCTTCGGCAAGCAGCATTGCTACCGCCTCCTCCACCGTTACCTCGTTCATTTCCATATGGTACAGGCTCTGTACCGCAATTTCACGCGCCAACCTACGTTTCATAATGCCTCCTAGCCTAAGCTATATAATTGTATAGGATTTTCGTGCTAACCCTTAAAAAACCTATGATCTCCTCCCTGCTCCGAACAACCGCGCGTTCGCGCAGCAAAGGTCCGAAGTACGGAGGAGATCACAGGATCAGCGATACCGTTGAAACCGATCTTCAAGCCATGCCGCGATCCTTCTCCAGGGTACTAGCGGCTCGCCGCCGGTATCCTTGCGGAAGCCGACCGTATAGCCGATCCACAGGAGCAAGGCCACAAAAAGCATGTCCCAGAAGCCGGAGACCAGAAATATAAGCGCCAAAAACAAGGCGGTACCTACTCCGGCTATTCTGCCGCCGTAAACTTCCCACCATTCTTTCCACATCGTTGCCCGCCTCCTATTCTACACGGCTCTTGAAGGAAGGAGAAGGAACAACATTGGCTACATACACCGACACGGCCGCAACCGGAATCCCCGTTATTTCCTCCACATGATCCTTGACAGACTTCTGAATGTCCTCGGTCAGAAGAGGAATGGAAGTTTCACCGTCCACAACAGCGCGAATCGCAATCTCAAGTCCGGCTTCAGCTGCTGTAATACGAGTTTTGAGATCTTTCACACCGCGCTGGCGGCCTGCTGCTTTAAGCACAAGGCTCTCTACCGTATCCATTGAAATGCGAATGTCACCAAAGTCGTTGCGCTGATCGATGGAAGATGAAGCAGTTCCCGCAACCCGGATTGACACATAGAACAACCGTACACTGATTAACAGCATGACAATCGCACCGATTAGAATGGCCAGATTAACCAAACTGCCGGTCTCGTACCAATCAGATATGAAACTTTCTACGTCATGTTCCTTGAAGCCACCGGCGCTGAAAATAATCGCAATTACAGCTATGATACCTGCCACAAGACTGTACAGAAACAAGAGCAGTCTGTCCACAATTCGACTCACGCGAGGTAGACCTCCTCTATAAAGCGGAATAAACCCCCTTGTGCCGAGCGGCTGCCCAATCACAAGGGGGTGATGGATCAAAACTTATTTTACTCTCAGAGCAGCGTCTTCCTCTTCGGGACGCTCCCCTGACTTAAAGTAAACGTCATGAATATGTACGTTCACCTCAACTACGATCAGGCCAGTCATCATCTCGATGGATTTCTTGACGTTGCGTTGAATCTCGGCTGCGATGTCAGGAATGGGATTGCCGTATTCCACGATAATGGACACATCAACCGCTGCCTCGCGATGACCAACTTCTACCTTCACGCCTTTGGACAAATTCTTGCGGCCCAGAAGCTCCGCAATGCCGCCACCTAGACCGCCGCTCATCCCTGCTACGCCTTCGATCTCGATTGTTGCGAGTCCTGCAATAACCTCGATTACTTCAGGCGCAATCTGGATGGTGCCGATGTCTGTTTTCTCGTAGTCCGCTGCCATGATGCTCATCTGCTAAGCGCACCTCCCGCTTGATAGGCTTCCCCCGGTCCTAGTACCGAGGGCTCATCCGTTTTCATATTCCTATACTATAACATTCCATGGGTTTTATGACAAACGGATTCAAGCGTCTGCAGCTTCATCGCCATAGGGCTTGTTCACATCATGTTCTTCCAAAAATTTGATGTCGAAGCTGCCTCCGAGGAAGATCGGGTGCTCTAGCAGTTTCAAGTGGAACGGGATCGTCGTCTTGATCCCCTCGATCGCAAATTCAGCAAGCGCACGTTTCATTCGCGCTATCGCCTCTGTGCGAGTAGGAGCCCAAACGATCAGCTTAGCAATCATGGAATCATAATGCGGTGAAATCGTATAACCAGGATAAGCCGAGCTATCCACACGAACGCCGATACCGCCTGGAGGCAAGTAGAAACCGATCTTGCCCGGAGAAGGCATGAAGCTTCGATCGGAATCTTCCGCATTGATACGGCATTCGATCGAAACGCCGTTGATCTTAAGATCTTCCTGCGTAAATGATAGCGGATTACCTTCGGTTACGGAGATCATTTCCTTGATCAGATCAATTCCGGTAATCATCTCCGTAACTGGATGCTCGACCTGGATGCGGGTGTTCATCTCCATGAAATAGAACTGCCCGTCTGGTCCTAGCAAAAACTCCAGCGTGCCTGCGCCACAATATTCCACGGCCAGAGCCGCGCGCACAGCCGCGAGCCCCATTCGCTCCCGAAGATCTTCACTCAGAACCGGGCATGGCGCCTCCTCAACGAGCTTCTGTCTGCGGCGCTGCACAGAACAGTCCCGCTCGAACAAATGTACCGCGTTACCATGACGATCGGCCATGATCTGAATTTCGACATGCTTCATGCCGGTCAAATACTTCTCCAAATATACGCCAGCGTTGCCGAAAGCCTTTTGGGCTTCCTGCTGAGCAGTCGTAATCTGTTGAATAAGCGCCTCTTCGTTATCGGCGATGCGAATTCCCTTGCCTCCGCCTCCAGCCGTCGCCTTGATAATGACAGGATAGCCAATATCGCGTGCGATGCGAACCGCTTCATCGAGATCCTCGATGATCCCGTCCGAACCAGGAATGATCGGTACACGCGCATCCTTCATCGTCTGCTTGGCCATCGCTTTGTCGCCCATGCGAGTTATCGCTGAAGGCGAAGGCCCGATGAACGAAATATTGCAGGATTCGCAAATTTCCGCGAAGTCAGCGTTTTCAGCGAGAAAGCCATAACCCGGATGAATAGCGTCACATTCGGTCAGCGTGGCGACACTCATGATGTTAGTCAAGTTCAGGTAGCTATCCTTCGACAACGTAGGTCCGATGCAATAAGCCTCGTCTGCCAATCGTACATGCAGCGATTCACGGTCAGCCTCAGAATAGACGGCGACAGTTGCGATGCCGAGCTCACGGCATGCCCGGATGATCCTCACGGCAATCTCGCCGCGGTTGGCGATAAGGATTTTTTGGAATTTCAAAATGCTTGTCTCCTCCCTGCGCAACGTCATCTTATTCCGGACGGACCAGGAACAACGGCTGGCCATATTCGACCAATTGACCGTTCTGCACGAGCACCTCGACGATTTCGCCGCGTACCTCTGCTTCCAGCTCGTTCATCAGCTTCATCGCCTCAAGAATGCAGACGACGCTTTTCTCGGTTACCTTGCTACCCGGCGTTACAAAGGGCGGGTTGTCCGGAGAAGAGGCGGAATAAAAAGTGCCGACCATCGGCGAAACGATTTGATGCAGGTTTTCCTGCGGCACACTCGGCGCTGCCGCTGCAGGCGTCTGGGCAACTGCTGCAGCTGGTGCAGGGGCTGCGGCTTGCTCCGGAGCAGGCATATATGTATGGACAGCAGGCGCATTTTGATAAACGATCGCCTCCGTCTTGCCCGGCTTACGGATCAGCAGGCGGGTACCTTCGTTCTCAATCTCGAATTCTTGCACGGAAGTCTGGTCAATCAGCTTGATCAGCTCTTTGATTTCGTTAAGTTTGAACATGCGATTCACTCCTTCGACGGTTGCAGCATAGAAAGCAGCATTCATGCTACTCCAGCCGCGCTGCTAGCCTGAGCCATTGGCTCCTAGCGGCCAGACGTAGTGTATTATAGCACAAGCCCTCCTTCAGCACGAGTAGGAATGCCAAAGGAAATCCGTTCTGTTTCACTCTACTATTCTGAGATGCCTGACTTGCAAGCCCCTCCGGACGAAAAAAGGCTTTCCGGGGGAGACCGGAAAGCCTTTAATTAAGCTTTAAGCTTGCCTTATGGCAAGTATTGCACGAGCACATCGCCTGCGTTGATGTTCAGCGTCGTGCTCACCTTCGTAATGATAGCGGCCGCTTGACTGCGCTGCAGCTTCTCGCTTTGTACGACAACTTTGACGGCCTCGCCGTTTTCGTCGATCACGACATTTTTGAAGTCCTTGCCCAGTTGTTCGCGAAGCTCAGTCAGCTTATCCTGACGCGCCTCGAACGTGTCGAGCTCAGCCACCGCTTTGGTCGATCCCTCTGCGTCTTGCTTAACGTCGGAAATTTTGTTCATTAACTCCTCATACTGCTGGTTGACGCGTTCCTGGGAGCGAATCCCCATCTCCTGAAACTTACTGGAAGCACCGCCAGCTTCGTACTGCTCAAGTACAGCCAGATCATCTGGAGTCAAGCCAGTTTCCGCAGATGTTTCTTTATTGGCATCGGTACCTTCCTTGGTCGTTCCGCTATCCTTGCTGCCCGCTGCATCGGTACCCTTTGCCGGCTCCTGCTGAGCTCCTTGATTATCCTTTGAATATTGGCCTCCCATTGTAGCTTCTTGCTCAGCAGCTTCAACAGCCGCTTCCTCTTCAAGAGCTCCTTTGCCAGTAACTTGCTGCACATCAATGCCTTCCGAGCTTGATACCTCAGCTGCTCCCGCCTGAGTTTGGGCTGTATCCTTAAGCCCCTTCGTACCAGTGTCTTCAGTGAACAGATAATAAGCGGACAAAACGACCATCAAGCTCAGCATCGAAACTAGCCATATTGTTTGACGTTTGGAATTCATTTTTTAACCCTCCTTGGATTAGTATCCTCATATTCCATTCCGTGTTTGCCGTCTAGCAGATCACTTCTTCGACTCATCATGTCTTGCGAGGGACGATCGAAATGGCGGATAGCGGAACATCCATTCCCCGCTCAACTGCTTCCGTAATAATCCGTCGCACGGTGGCGTTTTCCGCCCCTTTCGCTACGACCAGTACCCCCCGAATTTTCGGTTTGATGATTTTTGTGACGACCGGCTTTTGCTCCCCTGACACCTCGTACATGACAATTTGTCCACTGCTGGTCATCTGCGTCACATGCCGCTTGCCGCCAGCTTTATCCGTTTCCTCCGTTGTCTGCTGCGAGGTGTTGTCATTTTTCCCCCATATCATTTCCTCGGTCGAGTCCACCGTTACTAACACGCTGACGGTACCAACTCCGACAATCTGCTCCAGAATCTCCTTAAGCCTGTTCTCCAGCGGCGTCTCGATTGAAGTAAAATCTGCCCCGGAAGGCTGGATCCGAGACCCAAGAACACTCTGATCCTCTGGCGCCGGAAGCGGTGGGGTGGCCCCTAGGCCTGTGCCGACTTCCCGAAAGTTCAGTACGTTGCCGGCAATGATCAATGCAATTCCAATGCCGCCGAGCACTAGCAGCCAGCGCAGCGATTTAATTCGGCCCGGACCACCGGTACCGCTTCCGGCCGCCTGCTCCAGCTTTTCCCACCATTTGGCCACAACGGCCTCCCCCTCCCTAGCGGCTCCGGGACGGCTCCAGCTCTACGCGGATGCTGCCGTTCCCGATCTGCCAGCCGTTGCTGACCAAAGCCCGAATCTGGCGCTCCAACTCCGGCGGTACGCTTGCTTCTTCCTCCGCAGACTCGATCGAGCCCCCCATCACCGGAACAGCATCCTCGCCGACTTTGGCTCCGTCATCTAATCCCGCCTGTCCTTGGCCGCCGCCGTCACTAGGCGACACCTCGATTTCGACTGCCTGCACCGGCTGAACATCCGTATCCTTCTTCTGCGCCGAGCTTTCACCCTCTTCAGAAAGAGGTACCGGTGCTCCGTTCGGATCCCCTACGAGCGTCACTACGACGGAAGAAATCGTGCCGCCTCCCTGGCCGTCCCATTCAACCGCTGCGTTCACCGCGCTGACTTCAGCACCTGTTTCCTGCTCGATTGCTGTCTCGATGCCTGCTTCCAGCTGAGTCCGAGCCAGCGAGACAACCTGCTCTTGCGAGCTTCCTGCGGCGATCTCGGCGCGGCGCATAATTTCGTCCAGAGATGGCATTTTCACCGCTGAATTCTCGAGCTCCCGGTTCCATTCCTGATAGCCGGTTTCCAGCTTCATCTGGAAATCCCCCTGCACCAGCCTCAGTAAAGGCGTCAGAATGACCAGCAGTACGATAAGTCCCGTAATTAGTCTCGCATACCGCTGCATTCTTTCATTTGGCAGTAGCAGGTCGACCAATGCCGCCAGTAAAACGACAGCAACGACATCACGCAGCCAGGAGCTCAGCCAATCCAACACAACTAACGCCTCCCCAGGCTCCTGCAGGAGCCTTGCTCATCGCTCATCTCATCATGATGGCCGCGTTGCCGGCGGTAAGAATAATCGTTACAGCCAGGAAAAACATCAGACTAACCGCTGCCAGCGCACCGAACACGTAGAGCATCGTTTTGCCGATTGTGCTTAGGCAAACTGTTATCGGGCTAGACCCAAGAGGCTGCAGCACCGCTCCGCATACGTTGTATATGGCTGCCAGTACGAGAATTTTGATGGCCGGGAATGCACTCAGGAATATCAGGATAATAACTCCTGCCAGCCCGACAGCGTTTTTGGCCAGCATGGATGCTGAGATGAC
Organism: Paenibacillaceae bacterium GAS479; assembly: GCA_900105225.1. Classification (NCBI taxonomy): domain Bacteria; kingdom Bacillati; phylum Bacillota; class Bacilli; order Caryophanales; family Paenibacillaceae; species Paenibacillaceae bacterium GAS479. Next base: position 254,966 of record LT629764.1, read on the forward strand.
CGTATCCGCTGCATCCGAGAAGGATTTGCCGACGACGGGTACGAAGCTGCCGCTGATGAACTTGGCCGTTCGCATCGTCACTCCGTCCGTCATCGACCCCGTTGCACCTTGGATGGAGATTACTCCCAGGAATACGCTGAGCATCACTCCGAGCAGCCCTGCGCCCACTGTCCGTAACAGATTCGCCAGCTGAGTAACCCGGAAGCGGTCTGACATCGCACTCGCGATATGCAGCACCGCCGAGAAGAACAGTAGCGGGAACACAACGGTGTAGATAAGCGTGCCGACCAGATGAACCATAAAGATAATGACCGGATGCAGCAGCGTCACTGTGGCAATGCTGCCCGTGCTGGCGATAAGCGTCATGAGCAGCGGTACCATGGCCATCATGAACTGGATCATCGTCTCGATTGCATCTCTGGCATAACCGATCGCCACATGGAAGCTGTTGACGGCTAGCACGATGAGCACCATATAAGCGACTGCGTAGGCGACCTGGCTGACCGCCTGCCGCTCAAAAGCGGACTGCAGCGTCTGTAGGATGGAGCTGAATACAGCGAGCAACACGATCGAGACAAGCAATTTGCCATTGTACAGTACTTCATGCGCCAGCATGGCGAATAGTGCCTTCAACACGGATGCAGGTTTCAGACCTTCGCCGCCTGGCGTGACCATCTCCATAAAGCTCGGCATCTTTCCCTCTGGAAAATAACCGCCATACTGCTTTACGAGATCATCCCAGTACGTTTCCACGGCGTCCGTTCCGTAGTTGCTTGCCTGCTCCCTTGCCAACTTCTCCGTCATATCGGCCGCTGCCTGGCCCCCCGCATCTCCCGGGGCAACCTCGCTCGCCTGAGGTGACGCGGCGGCCGAAGCTATATTCGGCAGAGCAAGTAGCACTAGCGAGGCGAACAGCATAAGTAGCAATCTCGTGCAAGTTCCCCGCAAGCCCTCACCCCCCGGCCGGCAGCAGGCCGACTACCGTTTCGACGATCACGTTGATGATCGGCACTGCCAGTACGAGGATCAGCACCTTGCCGGCAAATTCCACCTTGGCCGCCACTCCTTCGGCGCCTGCATCCCGGATAATTTGTGCAGCGAATTCCGCAATGTAGGCGATGCCGATCATTTTCAAAATCGTCTTCAGGTATACCGACGGAATCCCCGATCGCTCCGCTAGCCCTTGCATTGTGCCGATGACTGCCTCGATACGTCCGATCATCATCAGGAAGATGAATATTCCCGCGAACATAGCCAGCAAGAAGGCGAAGATCGGTTTCTGTTCCTTGAGCACAAGCACCAGAATTGCTGCCAGCAGGCCAATCCCTGCAATTTGAACCATTTCCATAAGCTTCTCCCGCCCCGTCGTCCGCTACTGGAACAAGAAGATCGTCTTGATCTCCTGGAACAGGTCGTTCAGCATGCGCACGACCATGAACAGCACAACGACGAATCCGATCAGCGTCACCCAATGCGCCATATCTTCCTTGCCCATCTGCTTCAGCACAGTGTGGATCATCGCAACGATAATTCCGATGCCAGCAATCTGGAAGATGGCGCTTATATCCATTGTCATGTAATCGGCACCCCTAAATCATCAAAATGACGACCAGCGCGGCAATGAGAATGCCTAGCGAGCGGGACAGCTTCTCGTAACGCGCCTGGTCGTCCCGGGCGCCAGTTTCTTCTGCTTGCATCTGCTGCTGCGCAAGCCTGAGGTGCTTCAGCTGATCCTCGCGGTCGCTCATGCCAAGCGTGGAGCCAAGCCGCTTCATCGTCGCCAGCTCCGTCTTGCGCATCGCCGTTAGAGGCCAGCATTGCTGGAGCGATTGCTCCCAGCACTCCTCGAAGGAGCTGGCATCTGCCAGCTCAAGCCTGTCCGCGGCGCCGCTGAAAATCGATGCGGCAGGCTGAGCCATCGGAGCGCCTGTTCGGCGCAACGCTTCAGGGAGCAGTGTGTAGCCGTATCCAATTTCCGTTTCGAGGCGCTGCAGCCCATGAATCAGCTCCCGCAACTGCTGGGGCCTTTTCGCAAAGCGGGCGGCTTGCAGAAATCCGATCAGCGTGCCTGCGAGCAGAATCAAAACCGCTCCAACCCCTTTGATCATGGACCTCCACCTCCTACTGCGAAATCTGCAGTCGGCTCTCTCGCCGTCGGCTGGGAATGCCGGAGCGCGATGGCTTGTGCCATAAACCCACTGTTTCCGCGGCTGAGGATGACACAGCGGGAAAACGTTCCTTCCATCAGCAGCTCTCTCAAGATCGGCCTGCCCTTAGCTTCCTCAAGGCTGGAAGCGTGAGCAGTTGCGACGACCGCAACTCCGGCATGAGCTGCTTCCCGTACCGCTACGGCATCTTCCGTCCGGCCGATCTCATCGGCCATGATCACCTCCGGCGACATCGACCTGAGCATCATCATCATTCCTTCCGCTTTCGGGCATGCATCCATCACATCGGTTCTTGGTCCGACATCGAAAGAAGGAACCCCTTTGACGGATGCCGCGATTTCCGAGCGCTCATCTACGATGGCAACCCTTCTGCCCGGCCAACCTGCCTGTGCAGGATCCTTCCAGGCACCGGAGCTGACGATGCGGGCCAGATCACGAAGCATCGTCGTTTTGCCCATTCTCGGCGGCCCGATAATCAATGTGGAAAGGATCGTTCGTCGAGATGAATCTGCGAGTTGGGGGGCCAACCTGTCCGCCGCTCCAACCGCTTCCCTGGCGATCCGAATATTGAAGCCGCCAATATCACGGATTGCTTTTACTTCGCCGTGCTCAAGCACGGTACGACCGGCCAGTCCAACCCGGTGGCCGCCAGTCACCGTGATATAACCTTTTTTCAATTCTTCTTCCATCGCATAGAGGGAATGTCCGGTCAGCCTGCCGAGCAGCTTGCGGCACAATTCGGCGGAAGGCTTGAACGCTTGTTGTGGAGCGTCGCTCCAATCTCCCCTGTCCGTCAGAAACCCCGACTTGCCCAGGCTAACGAGCTCCAGCGGCCGTTCTTCCCGCACTCTTACCTCTTCAAGCCCGGTTTGCAGAGAATGCGGCAGCAGGCTGATCCGTTCATAGAGCTCTGGCGGCAGCAGATGCGCGATAACTTTCAACATTGGCGTTCACCCCTTCCCCGGCTAGTCCTTAGAATTATTTGTATGCTTGTCTAGCCGCATTATGACGCCTGCTATAAAGAAGTTTCATAGACTCGCATTCTATTTTTTGAAAATACCGATTAGTAGGCAAACGATCCCGGCCCCGACCCAGAGCAGCTTGGAAGGCGATAGTTTATCGGACAATCCGATCAGGCCAACCGTAGTAGTCGTCAGCAAAACGACCGGCCCGACAAAAGCAAGCGAGGAATTGACAAGCAGCGCCTTGTCGATTTGGTTCAAGCGCAGCATCAGCAGCGCAGCCAATATTTCAATGGAGCCCGACACAAGTCGCAGCGAGGCCATCGTGACAACAACTTTATTCAACATTCTGCTTCCAACTTTCCGTAAATGTCGTAATCCAAGCCTATGCCGGCTTGTCTTTGAATATGGCAGGCATTCGCTCAGCTTCATGATTTTAGTCATAAAATAAAATCGGGATTTATATTGACTTTAAATTATTTTTATGATATAATAAAATATTTACCCATTTACCTAATTTCAATTTTGCGTTAGGATAAAAGCGGACCTGGCCGGGCCACCACTTCATTTGAACAAGGAGCGGATGAGATGCTTCTGAATGATGGAATTGCTCTGATTCCCTTAAATGCGCAAGTTCTGGGAAAAACGGAAACTGTCTATCCAGTTTTACTATGGGACGAACAGGATGCCGTGTTAATCGATACCGGCTTTCCTGGATGCATGGAAGAGCTGCAGCGGGGAATGAGCAAGCATGGCGTTGAGACTGTTAAGCGCATTATCCTGACTCACCAGGATATCGATCATATTGGCAATGTTGAAGTGTTAGAGCACACAGGGAATCCCGAGTTCGCCACTAGCTCCCTGGAGAAACCATATATTGAGGGGCAGAAGAGGCTGCTCCGATTTACGGATGAAGCGATTGCCAGCTTAGACAACATGCCGGATCATATACCCGCCTCCTTCAAAGCAGGGCTGAAACGATTGATGTTACATCCTCCCCGCGTGAACATCGGCAGAATACTGGAGAATGGAACTACTTTGCCCTGGTGCGGAGGCATAGATGTCATTGCTACCCCAGGCCATACACCGGGACATATCAGTCTGTTTCACCGACCCAGCGGGACTTTGATCGCAGGCGATGCCTTGATTGTCGAGGATGGACAACTAAAAGGTCCGGATAATGCAACTTCGCTTGACCTTGAGTTGGCTTGGAATTCACTCGAAGCTCTAACCTCCTACTCTATCAACGCCGTTCTCTGTTACCACGGAGGTCTGTTCACCGATCGCCCTTCTGAGAGAATCCAGGAACTGTTAGCCGAGCACTGCGGGTTTAAAAATATCCTATAAAATAAAAAGATTGGGCATGCTGGGGGCAACTGCGGGGCTTTCAAGTATGGCTGTGAACTAGCTTGGTAGAAAAAGAATGGGGCTGTCCCCATCGTCACTCATTAAATAACTTAGGGACGGCCCCTTTTTGAAAGTTCCTATCGCTTCGCTTTAACACTAGGGAAACTGGAAGCACCTCTGCTTGTCCACGCACATTCTTACGGAACTGAGAGAGCTTATTTCCCCTCAAAACAGGCTACAAATTATGTAGCGGATCTGAGAAGCGTTATTTGAGTCAAAATGATGATTTTTCCGCGAAGCACCCTCAATTAGCGTCTCTCAGTTCCGTTACGCCTCGAAAACCCGCTATTTTGTTGAAATAAGGCTTCTCAGTTCCTTTACGCTACCGAGCGAGGAGTTTGCATTAATGAAAGAGCGAAACTCAGAACGCTTCAGATTCTAAAACGATGCAGCGCCATCCGCCTATCTCTTAAGCCCCCTAATTGAATTGGAGAGTACCCTGGGAAATCAGGTACACTACTAGTAAGAGGTGAGAGGGCCATGAGGCAGAGGAATCAGGTGTTTGAAGGAGTTCGGAACAAGGTGGCGCAGGAAGCCCTGGCAGGAATAAAGAGCGGCGTCCTTGCCCGCAAATATGACGTATCTCCCAAGACCATTCGAAACTGGGTGAAGGAGTATCAGGAGAAAGTCGGTCATGATGCGATCCCAACCATCGATGAACGGATCGACGATGCCAGGCGACTTGCTGAGCTAGAGGCCAAGTATGAGCAAGCCCTCAAGGCACTAGGTGAAAAGGAACTGGAGAACAACGTTCTGCGGGAGCTCGTAAAAAAGTCCAGCCCTGCCTCGATGACAAACTTCACGTTGCCCAAACGTTCGTCGAGCAGGGACACCAGATAGCCGTTCTTTTACGTATCGTTGACCTGTCTAGCTCCACGTTTTACAGCCGGCGAAACCAGGCGAATCGTTCTGTCCGTTCCACTCCCCAGCGCTCAGGACGGCCTCTCTCGACCCAGTCGCTCACCATGGCCGGCCGTGTCATTAGCGACGAGCAAATCAAGGAATGGTTGCTGGAGCTGGTATCAGGGGAAGAGCACGGGTATGGCTACAGCCTCCTAACCGAATGTCTTCGCAAGTCCTATGATTTGGTTATTAACAAAAAGAAGGTGTACCGACTCTGTCGCGAGCTGCAGATTCTGCATCCCCAGCGCCGAAAGAAGGTTCATTACCCGAGACGTCTGGCGCGTTACCACGACATTACGGCCTCGAACCAGCTGTGGCAGCTGGATATTAAATATGGATACGTAGACGGCTACAGCCAGTTCTTTTTTATCGCGGACATGATCGATGTATTTGACCGCAGCATTGTGGGCTACTACACCGGCTCTAGTTGCGAAGCCAAACACGTCTGCGATATGGTGCGTACAGCACTAAATCTACGTCTCATGCCTGGACAACAAACACCTGTTATTCGAACGGACAATGGCCCTCAGTTTGTGAGCAAGGCGTTTGGAGAACTGGCGGAGGAGCTTATATTTGTGCATGAACGAATCCCTCCGAAAACGCCCAACATGAATGCCTATATTGAATCGTTCCATGCCACGCTGGAGCGCTGGTTATTGAGTAAGGAGCGCTTTACTACGTTTGAAGAGGCGTTTCAGGCCGTGGATTCGTTCATGGATTTCTACAACCACCGCAAGATGCACCTCAGCTTAGGGAAGCGATCCCCCGCTGAGTTTATGCAGTGGATTGCCGAAACAAATCCGGATGTATCCGAGTACAAACGGGCCGTATAAGCGTATTTGCGAGAAAAATGAAGCTAGACTTCGATTCAAACCTATTTCGCCCTGAACTCTCCAGAATTAGGGGGCCAGCCCGCTATATCTTACTGCCGGCCTAAATAACTAAAGGGTAGCCCCTAAATCATCTAAAGATGACTTTTGGGCCGCCCCCACGTTTTCCCTAACAAAAAAAATCCCTCAAGCGCCCGCTTGAGGGATAAATCGAATTAATCCTTAGCGGCGTTCCGAAGGACCGCCGACGAATACTTGCTCCGCCGTATCCAAACCGTATGCGGTATGGAGAGCACGGACTACTTCTTGCAGCGGGCCAGCCTCGATGACACAGGAGGTTTTGATCTCCGAGGTGCTGACCATCTTGATGCTGACGCCAGTCTCTGCCATGACGCGGAACATTTTGGCGGCAACACCCGGATTGCTCACCATGCCGGCACCAACGATCGAAACTTTCACAAGGCCGTCCTCAGAGGTCGTTTCACGGTAAGGAACTTGGGCACGGTTACCTTCAATAATGGCCATAGCCTTATCGCGGTCGCCACTGCCGATCGTGAAGCTGAAGTCGGCTTTGCCTTCCATGACTCCGCTCTGCACGATGATGTCGACATTAATACCGCCGTCTGCCAGTGCGCCGAATACGCCAGCGAGCACGCCAGGTACATCCTCCACGCCCAGAATGCTGATGCGGACAACATCTTTGTCGAACGCAATTCCGCTTACCACGATTCCTTGTTCCATGACCGCTTCCTCCTTGACCGTCGTTCCCTCATTATGGTTGAAGCTCGACCGGACGACCAGCTTCACATTGTACTGCTTCGCATATTCAACCGCCCTTGGATGTAACACAGCCGCCCCCAGGTTCGCGAGCTCCAGCATTTCATCATAGGAGATCTCATCCAGCTTGCGTGCATTTTTCACAACGCGTGGATCGGTGGAATAGATGCCATCCACGTCGGTGAAAATCTCGCAAACATCCGCTTCGATCGCCGCAGCAAGCGCTACAGCCGTCGTGTCGGAACCGCCTCGTCCGAGCGTTGTAATCTCTCCGGTGTCCGTCATACCCTGGAATCCGGCTACGATGACGATCCCGCCGTCATTGAGTGCCGCATGAATACGCTCCGGCTGAATATCCGTAATCCGTGCCTTTCCATGCAGAGCTTCCGTCAGGATGCCTGCCTGCCAGCCTGTCATCGAGACGGCTTCGCGTCCCAAAGCATGTATGGTCATCGACAGCAAGGCGACCGAGATCTGCTCGCCTGTCGTCAGCAGCATATCCATTTCACGAGCCGGAGGGTTCGGGTTCAGCTCCTTGGTTTTGTCGATCAAGTCATCCGTCGTATCTCCCATTGCAGACACCACGACGACAACTTTATGCCCCGCATCCCTGTTCTCAACAATCCGTCGCGCAACTCTTTGCATCCGTTCTGTCGTGCCGACCGAACTGCCGCCGAACTTCATTACGATCAACGACACCGCTGTTCACTCCCTACCTAAGCTGATACAATCAAGTACCGATTATAGCACATTCCCGCATTACAGAGTAGATGAAATTCCCCCGTCGCCGCCTACCCCAAAATGGAATAAGCCGCCCGGCAAGCCAGGCGGCCAATTCCTAACATGATTGCCTTTCCAAGTAAAGGAAAGGCTACTATTCACTAGGCGCGGGAAATGTAGCGACCTTCGCGAGTATCGATCAGAAGCACGTCGCCTTCGTTGATGAACAGTGGAACTTGAACCGTGAAGCCCGTTTCCAGCGTAGCATTTTTCGTAGCGCCTTGAGCTGTGTTGCCTTTAACGCCTGGCTCGGTTTCCGTTACCTTCAGCTCAACGCTGTTAGGCATCGTGATTCCGATGATTTCGCCTTTGTAGCTGGCGATGTTAACGTTCATGTTTTCTTTAAGGAAGTTGATCTCCCACTCCAGCTGTTTCTTGTCCAGGTTGAACTGGTCAAAGGACTCATTGTCCATGAAGCTGTACTCAGAGCCGCTATTGTACAGGTACTGAACTTCGCGGTTTTCAACATGAGCACGGCCAAGCGTTTCGCCGGCACGGAAAGTTTTTTCCACGATGTTGCCGTTGCGAAGGTTTTTGAGCTTGGTGCGGACGAATGCAGCGCCTTTGCCCGGTTTAACGTGTTGGAACTCAATAACGGTGAAAATATCGGTTTCTACTTCAATCGTAATGCCGGTTTTAAAATCATTCACTGAAATCACAGGTGATTCCTCCTAAGATGGGTTTTAAAGCACGATCAATTGTTGCTTAGGTGAAGAGGTCAAAATGCGAATGCCGCTGTCCGTAATGACAACGTCATCCTCGATACGAACGCCGCCGAAGCCTGGGACGTAGATGCCTGGCTCAACGGTGACGACCATTCCGGGAGCAAGCATCATGTCGCTACGCATGTTCAGCGTAGGCTGCTCATGCACCTCCATGCCAAGGCCATGACCAAGGCTATGACCGAAGTTATCGCCGTAGCCATACTTCGTGATGATGTCGCGAGCCAGCGCATCGGCTTCTTTGCCGGTCATGCCGGGACGGATGTTGTTAAGCGCATGAAGCTGCGCCTCAAGCACAATGTCATAAATTTCACGATGCTTGTCTGACACCTCTCCAACCGCCACCGTACGGGTAATATCGGAGCAGTATCCATGATAAAGGGCGCCGAAGTCGAGCTTGACAAACTCGCCCATGCCGATGATCCGATCGCTGGCTACACCATGCGGAAGCGCAGAGCGCTCACCTGAAGCTACGATCGTATCGAAGCAGGAAGAGGCTGCCCCGCCGGAGCGCAGGAATACTTCTAGCTCCAGAGCGACATCGGATTCCTTCATGCCAGGCTTGATAAGCCCTTGGATGTACTGGAAGGCACGATCCGCGAGATTAGCTGCTTCTTGCATGATGGCAAGTTCGGTCTCGTCCTTGATAATACGCAGTTGCTCCACAAGCGCCGGGGCAGGCACGAGCTTAATGCCCTGGAGCGTCTTGCTCCATTTGACATACTGAGCATACACCGTATGCTCCTGCTCGAAGCCGAGCGAGGTGATGCCTTCGCTGCGAAGCAGTTCTCCTACCGTAACGAGCGGGTCCGATCCATGCTGCACGATCTCAAACCCATGCACCTGCTCGGCTGCCTGAACGGTATAACGGAAATCGGTAAGGAACCAGCTCTTGGCCGCAGTTACGAGGACCCATCCAGCCGATCCTGTGAATCCGCTTATGTATTGGCGATTGTAAGTACTGCCGATAAGCAGCGATTCCAATCCTTGACTAGCCAACTTCTCACGAAGCTTGTCTAACCGGTGCTTCATGCTGCCGGCCACCTCCTTCAAAGCTGATATGCCCTTCCAGCGGGCCCTCCGTTCAAGCCGATTGATCAGCCTTCAAATGATCCAAAAGCGCTTGCAAGCCCAGCGTGTAGCTGGCTGCTCCGAAACCGGCTATCTGTCCGATGGCCGCCGCGGCAGTAACCGAGACATGGCGGAACGCTTCTCTTTTGTGGATATTCGATAGATGGACCTCAACGGTTGGGATGGAAACAGAGCTGATTGCATCCCTCAGCGCATAGCTGTAATGCGTCAGTGCACCTGGATTCAGAATCAGCCCGTCCACTTCACCAAAGGCAGCATGAATCCGATCGATCAAGGCTCCCTCGTGATTGGATTGGAAACATTCCAGCTCAGCTCCAGCAGCAGCTGCCTGCTCACGAAGCATCGCTTCAATCCTTTCCAACGTGACTGTACCGTAAACACCCGGCTCCCGAACCCCCAGCATGTTGAGATTCGGGCCATTCAATACGAGAATTCGAATCATCCCGCTCCTCCAATGCCAAGTCTTCAAGCATCACGGCAGCACCTTCCTAATGGGCGGTGTCCGTATGCAATAGGAATACGAGAACTATATCGCTAAGGATATAAATTCCAGCATGTTGAAAAAAGGCTACTTGCCATTCTAACACAAAAAAGGAGCCGTTGAGAAGGGCTATTCCGCCTTCTGAGGCTCACGCGAAGCCTCATCATTGAACTCAAAGGCAATAGAATATCCGATAAAGATTCCCCATACCGCAAATAAGCTCAGCTCCGAAAGTACACCGCCCCATCCCAGTTGATTGACCGGATTCATCATGCCGAGCAGCGGACCGAAAGCAAGAAAGATCATCGTCCACCATAACAAACCATAAATCAGCCCCGGCCATGGTCCTTGAAAACGACCGAGCAGCAGCTTGTACAGTAATGCGGCCAGGATGGAAAAGAGGATAAAATAGACCAAGCCTGCGACATGCCCCCAACCTGTGACTAGAAAGGACCGTCTATAAAATGGCTCGGCCATAAAACCAGGCAATACTGGTGTAAACCGGAATGTATACATCAACCAGTGAATACCGCCCCAGATCAGCCCTCCCCAGAAGCCGATCATAAGGCAGAATTTCCAAGGATTCGTCACCTTTCTGTGATAGGGTCCCCGATCTCTGCTTCTCCCCCCTGAAGCTGCTGCAGCGGATGCACTCATATATTCACAACCTCCTCCAATGTCATGTAGGTAGTATGCACCAATAAAGCGTCCCAATTCCGATAAACCCCCAGCAAGGCGCGCTGGCATTGGACTTGCTCATCAAGTACAATAGGAACATACAGATTCAGCGGATTCATGCCGCTGTGGACACACAGAAAGGTGGAGCTTCGTTGCCAGAGCCGACAACATCCATATACGGCGGACAAGCGGTCATTGAAGGCGTCATGTTCGGAGGACGCAACGTCAATGTTACAGCTGTTCGACGCAAAAATGATGAAATCCAATATTTTGAGGTTCCTGCAAGCCAGAAAAAACCTTGGTATCAGCCGCTCAAGAAAATCCCATTCATTCGTGGTGTCATCGGCATCCTTGAATCCAGCGCGAGAGGGTCGCAGCATCTTAACTTCTCCATGGAAGCCTATGCGGAGGACAGTGAGGAAAGCGACGGCAAAACCGAGGTCGGCAAGGCCGATAAAGTCGAGAAGGCAGAGCCCAAGCCTGAGAAAAAGGAAGGCTGGAGTCTCGCGATGGTTTTTGGCGTCGCTGTGGCCGGCGTTATCAGCTTTGTACTCGGAAAGGTTGTGTTTACGGCAGTTCCGGCGATCGTCGAGGAGTTTTTATTCGACGGGAGATTTGACAATATTGTCGTGCACAATTTGCTCGAAGGCGCAATTAAGATCATCTTCCTGCTCTCTTATCTGTACTTACTTTCCTTAACGCCGATGATCAAGCGGCTGTTCCAGTATCACGGAGCGGAGCATAAGGTTATTACCGCCTACGAGAATGGTTCCGAGTTGACTGTAGATAAAGTGCAGAAGTTTACTCGACTACATTATCGCTGCGGCAGCAGTTTTATTATTTTTTCCGTCATTGTCGGCGTCATTGTCTATTCCTTCTTCACTTGGGATACTCTATGGGAGCGGGTTTACATCCGGATTCTGTTGCTGCCAGTCGTACTCGGCATCTCTTATGAGGTACTTCGCTTCACAAACTCTCTCCGTGACGTTCCTGTGCTGCGCTTCCTGGGATATCCGGGACTGTGGCTACAGATGTTGACGACCAAAGAGCCGACGGATGATCAAGTAGCCGTCTCCATCGCTTCCTTCAATCGGATGAGAGAACTTGAGAAAAAGGTCAACGCTCCACAATCCGCAAGCACAGCGGTGTAGGTGTAGACGGGAGTCATATAGTGAAAGGCGGGATTTTCCATGAAGCGTAAAACGGCATCGATATGGATGGTTATTCTGTCTGTTCTGGCGGTGATCGGCTTGGTTGACATGCTGCTCGACCGCAATTACGTCATGCTACTGCCTTTGGCGGTGCTGGCCATTATATTCGCGCTTTACAAATGGAATCCCGGACGGCGCAATGCTCAGCCCCGTATCAAGCCTGGCAGAGCAGCTGCCAGCAGACCACGCTCATCTTCCACTGCTGCCAAAAATCGCGCTCGTAAGCCATCCCCTTTTCGGGTTATCGATGGCGGTAAGGATGACGACAGCATGCCGAAGTATCATTGAGCCGCATTGCAAAGAACCTCTTTCTCCACCTAAGCCGTGGAGAAAGAGGTTCTTTTTTTAATAATTATCGGCTCTTGGAAAGCTCTTAAGCTCTTTGAACTTAAGCTTCCGAGTCCAGCTCGCTGCGAAGATTCCGAAGCGACTCCACACGCCCGCCATCACGCCGGAAATATTCAATCAGCGTCTCGATGCAAGTAATGGAATCCCAGCTCAGGTGATGCTCGATTCCTTCCACATCCTGATAAATATTCTCCTCTTGAACGCCGATCAGCTGCAGAAACTCCTCAAGCAGATGATGTCGCTCAACGAGACGTTTGCCCATTTTTTTGCCTTTGCTGGTTAATACAAGTCCGCGATACTTCTCATAAATGAGGTACTGATCCTTGTCCAGCTTCTGAATCATCTTGGTTACCGATGAAGGATGTACTTCAAGACCTTCCGCTATATCCGAGACGCGGGCATACCCCTTCTCCTCAATTAGCTTATAGATCCGTTCCAAATAATCTTCCATGCTCGGTGTAGGCATGTAAACCCTCCTAACCGGCTGTACACCTGCACTGGTGACTGCCATGCTCTTATGTATCATACAACGTAAAGAATTGCGACTGCAACTTGCTGCGCCCCAAATTTACCGGATTGTTAGGCTGAAACTCAGGCAAAACTAAACCAGGCGTTACTGTATCAATGATCTTCCATCTTCCCAAAGGAGGAATGACGTCTGAGTACCACTTTAGAGCGGCCCCGCACAGGCCGACCGGATGTGTTCGTCCCGGAGCTCGTCTATTTTGAACCTGATGCGATGAATTATCCTAAGGGCAAACGTATCCATGAATGGGCCGTCAAACAAGGCTTGCCGATCCGCATGACTACCTCCCATAACCGCATCACAAACCTGCCCGGGGAGTCCGAGCTGGAGCAATACAAAATCGCCAAGCGCACCCTCGTTGTCGGCATCCGCAAAACACTGAAATTTGATCAGTCCAAACCTTCTGCGGAGTATGCCATTCCTATAGCAACCGGCTGCATGGCTCATTGCCATTATTGTTACCTGCAAACGACACTCGGAGCGAAGCCTTATATACGCATCTATGTAAATACAGACGAGATCATGGAGGCGGCCAAAGGGTACATCCAGGAAAGAGTGCCGCAGATTACCCGCTTTGAAGCGGCTTGTACCTCTGATCCAGTTGGACTTGAGCCAATCAGCGGCTCGCTCGCGGAGCTGATTGAATTCATGGCCGAGCAAGAATTCGGGCGGCTGCGCTTTGTGACTAAATTCCACCATGTCGATTCTCTGCTTGGGTTAAAGCATAATGGGCATACTCGCATCCGCTTCAGCGTCAATTCACGGTACGTCATTAAAAACTTCGAACCTGCTACCTCACGCTTCGAGCAGCGCATCGAAGCCGCCGGGAAAGTTGCTCACGCGGGTTATCCCATCGGCTTCATTATCGCGCCGATCATTTGGCATGATGGCTGGGAGGAAGGTTATTCCGAGTTGCTGGAAAACTTGGCAAAAACTCTGCCTCCTGGCATCAAGGACTTAACTTTTGAACTGATTCAGCATCGCTTTACAAAAACGGCAAAAAACACAATTGAAAGAAGATACCCAAAAACAAAGCTTGAAATGGATATCGAAAAACGCAAGTATAAATGGGGCCGCTGGGGACAAGGCAAATATGTTTACCCCGATGAACAAGCAAATGCGCTCCGCTTGTTTATCTCGGAGCGCATCTTTGAACATTTTCCACAGGCAACGATCGACTACTTCACTTAATCCTCGATTAGAACCTCAGCCAATCCGGCGTGATGCTGTTCAGATAGACCGTGATCATAAACATGCGGTCAGTGAACAGCAGCACGCCCATTATTAACATGAGCCCGCCTCCGACTTTCATCATTATGGACGAATATTTCTGAATCCAACGAGCCGATCCAATGAAAAACGCCATAATGAAAAATGGAATAGCGAAGCCAAGCGCATAAGCAGTAGTAAGGCCGAACCATGTTCCCGGATCAGATGCGGCAAGCGCCAGAATACCGGCCAGAATCGGCCCAATGCACGGCGACCAGCCGGCCGAGAAGCCGATTCCGAATATGAAGGAGCCTATATACCCCGACTTAAACTTCACCGGCAATTTGAAATCTCTCATTAGCGCCCGGGGCTGAAATATCCCGAGCAGGAACAGCCCCATCAACATGATCAGAATGGCCGACAGCATACGGATTAAATCCTGATAATCAGCGAACACCTCGGCTAGTTTATTCGTGCTGTAACCGAGTGTGTAATAAACGACCGAGAAGCCAAGGATGAAGAACAACGTATGGCTCATCGTCCGCTTGCGGATCTCGGCACTTGGTTTGTTGCTTTTGAGATCAGCAACAGAAATACCGGTTACATAGGAAAGATAAGAAGGATAAAGCGGCAGGCAGCACGGCGATATAAAAGATGCAAATCCGCCGACAAAGGCCAAGCCGAGATTCAGCGTAGACATAAGCGGGGGGTTCCCCCTTTCACGTATCTTGAGAGACGCGTTCCTACTTCACCAATGCGCCATTGGGCATGGAATCCGGCACCGTCGCCAGCGTTAACTGATCCCCCTGAGAAGCGGCGAGGACCATGCCGCGGGAAAGTTCACCGCGCAGCTTCACCGGTTTCAGGTTCGTCACGCAAATGACCTTGCGTCCAACCAGTTCCTCCGGCTTGTAAAACTTCGCAATACCCGAAACGACTTGGCGCTGCTCGAAACCTAGATCGAGCTGCAGCTTGAGCAGTTTGTCGGCCTTTGGAATTGGCTCTGCGGCAATTACCTGTGCCACACGAAGCTCTACCTTAGCAAAGTCATCAATGCCGATCTCTTCTTTGAGCTCCGGCACTTCTGTAGCCGCGGGGGCAGAACCCGGCAGCGCAGCAGCGGAAGCTTGAGCGCCCGTCGTTGCTGCATCAGCAGTGGCATCTCCGGCTTGCGAAGCAGCAGACGTTGTCCCGCCAGAGATAGCGCTAGTTATATAAGCGATCTCTTCCTCGGCATCGAGACGCGGGAACAGCGGATTGCCCTTGGCGACGCGTACGCCGCTTGGCAGAGAACCGAATTCGCGGGCGCTGTCCCATGCAGCCAGAGCGCCCTCGCTTACGCCAAGCTGCGTCCGAATCTCTTTCGGAGCGTTGGTCATGAACGGCGTCAGTAGCACAGATACAATGCGCAGTGACTCTGCCAGATGGTACATCGCCGACGCCAGCTCTGGACGGCGCGCCTCATCTTTGGCGAGCGCCCATGGCTGCGTCTCATCGATGTATTTGTTCGTGCGGCTGACGAGCTGCCAAATAGCCGAAAGAGCGACAGAGAACTCCATTTTTTCCATAGCTGCCTCAACCGATCCAACCGTACTTAGCGCGAGCTGTTGCAACGACTCGTCAAAGTCCGTCACCAGGCCTGTATAAGCAGGAATTTCGCCGCCGAAGTACTTGTCGATCATCGCCACCGTGCGGTTCAACAAATTGCCTAAATCGTTGGCCAGATCGAAGTTAAGCCGTTCAACAAAACCTTCAGGTGTGAACGTACCGTCAGAGCCGAATGGAACTTCACGCAGCAGGAAGTAGCGCAGGGCGTCCAGTCCATAACGGTCCAAAAGCACCACAGGGTCGATGACATTCCCTTTGGACTTGGACATTTTGCCTTCCTTGACGAGCCACCAGCCATGCCCGAATACCTTCTTAGGAAGCGGCAGTTCGAGCGCCATCAGCATAATCGGCCAGTAGATCGTATGGAAACGTACAATCTCCTTGCCGACCAGATGTACGTCCGCCGGCCAGAACTGGCGGTATTTGCTCTCATCATCCGAGCCGTAACCTAGCGCCGTAATGTAATTGGACAGCGCGTCGATCCACACATAGATAACATGATCAGGATCGTTCGGCACCTTGATGCCCCAGTCGAACGTCGTCCGCGATACGGCCAAGTCTTCTAGACCAGGCTTGATGAAGTTGTTGATCATCTCGTTTTTGCGGGATTCCGGTTGGATAAAGTCAGGATGCTCCTCGTAGTACTGCAACAGACGATCCGCGTACTTGCTCATGCGGAAGAAGTAGCTTTCCTCCTTGACCAGCTCAACCGGGCGTCCGCAATCGGGGCAATTGCCTTTGTCCAGCTGACGTTCCGTAAAGAATGATTCACACGGCGTGCAATACCAGCCTTCGTACGTTCCTTTGTAGATGTCTCCTTGGTCAAGCAGTTGCTTAAAGATTTTCTCGACGGACAGTTTATGCCGAGCTTCGGTCGTGCGGATGAAATCGTCGTTGCTAATTTCCAGCTTGCTCCATAACTTCTTGATCTCCGTTACGGTTTCGTCCAAAAACTGAATCGGTGTTTGCCCTCTTTCGGCTGCTGTGCGTTCGATCTTTTGTCCGTGTTCATCGGTTCCCGTCAAGAACGTGACCTGGTAACCCGTCGCGCGTTTGTAGCGAGCCATAGCGTCGCCTGCCAACGTACAGTAAGCATGACCGATATGCAGTTTGCCGCTAGGATAGTAGATTGGCGTTGTAATGTAAAAAGTTTTGTTGTTCTCTGGCATGACAATCTTCTCCTTCAACATGGCATGGGGATGCAGCGAGCCTTAGGCCCGTGAAAAACAAAAAGCCCCCGTCCGCTATGGGACGAGAGCGGGAGCGCTTCGTGGTACCACCCAAATTCCCTTCCCTCTCCCCATAATGGAGAAAACAAGGAAGGCTTCGTGTCGCCGCTCCGTGGGGAGCGACAGTAGCCTTTAACGCCGGCAGCCGCGTCCGCGTCTTGCGCCACTCTAAATTAGAATAGCGTTCGAGGCGAAATCCTCCAGGACCATATTCGTCTCTCTCCCCCGTCCGGCTTGCACCAAAATGCCCGGCTCTCTGAATCGGCGGCTAAGAAACTACTCTTCCCTTCATCGGAACTCATATTTAATGGTAATAATACCGAATGCCGACACGACATGTCAAGGAAGGTCATGGCACCGGATCTATGCCCCCCGGATGAAAAGGATGGCAGCGCAGAATACGTCTCGCCGAGAGCCAGGAGCCCTTGGCTACGCCATGTTTCTCGATCGCTTCCAGCGCATAGGCGGAGCAGGTCGGATAAAAGCGGCAGGTCGGCGGTTTCAGCGGTGAAATGACCTTGCGGTATACATGTATCGGGATTTTGACCACAAACCTCACACTCATTTTCCTTACTCCTCCTTTCCTCTTGTCCACGCTGTAAGTAACTCCTTCTATTTTGAACCAATCCGAATCAGGAATCAACTGCCGGCCAATGCAAGATAGCATAAAGATTGCCCTACTTTGCCTCTGTCACTTCTGCGTTAGCTGTGCTACCTTTAAGCCAAGCGAACGAGGAAGCGCTCTCACGCACTTCTCCCGCTCTGATGAAGTTCATAATCGGAAGGAGCTTGACTAATCTTATGAAAATTCGTATTGCAAAACTTAGCTACTGGCATGTTCATGCTTGGGAGTATACCGACTTTGCCCTCCAACATCCCGACACGGAAATTACCGCCGTCTGGGACGAGCTGCCGGAACGCGGTCGGAAAGCTGCCGAGAAGCTTAGCGTACCTTTCGTTGAAGACCTGGACGAGCTGCTCGCTCGCGACGATATTGATGCCGTTATTGTAGATGCTCCGACGACGATGCACCGTGATGTAATGGTCAAAGCCGCGCGCGCAGGCAAACATATTTTCACAGAAAAGGTCGTAGCTCCAACAACAGCCGAACTAAATGATATATTAGCCGCTGTCCAGCAATCCGGCGTTAAGCTGATCGTTTCGCTGCCGCGTCTCTATGATGGCTATACGGTTGCAATTCGTGAAGTGCTGCAACAGGAATCGCTTGGCCAGCTAACACAAGTTAGGGTGCGCCTTGCGCATGACGGCTCCATTTCCAATTGGCTTCCTGAACACTTTTATAACCTTGAGCAGACGGCTGGCGGTGCGCTGATCGACCTTGGCTGCCACCCCATGTATTTGAGCAGCCTGTTCCTCGGCGGATTGCCAGAGAGCCTGACAGCGACCTACGGTTATGTAACGGACCGCGAGGTTGAGGACAATGCCGTTGCAGTCCTCTCGTATCCAAACGGCGCCGTAGCTGTAGTAGAGGCTGGCTTCGCAGCCAAACACTCTCCTTTCCAGATCGAGATTAGCGGCACTGCTGGCTCCTTGCTCTACGGCATGCCGGGGGATCGGCTGCTCATTCGCACTGACAAAACTGAAGGCTGGAGCGAGTTGCCGCTTGCGGAGCGCTCACCGAATGCCTTTAACCAGTGGGTCGGTCATATTCAAAATGGAACCAATGCCGATGAAAATATTGAGCTGGCAAGCAACCTAACCCGTCTCATGGAGGCGGCCAATCTGTCCGCAGCTCAAGGCCGCCGCATTGTTCTGTCTGAGCTATCCGAAAACTAAACAAGGAACTCAAGGAGTGACAATATGAGCATCCAGAACATTCGAGTCGGCATCATCGGCAGCGGTGGAATCGCGGGTGGACATGCCGCTGCCTACAAAACGATTCGTGGCGTAGAAATCGTAGCTATAGCCGATGCCATTCCAGGAAAAGCAGCTGAATTCATCGAAAGACATGGCCTTCAGGGGGCTCAAGCGTTCGATGATTACCGCGAACTTCTGAAGCTCGACCTGGACGGAATCAGCGTATGCACACCTAACTCGGCGCATCGTCAGCCGACGGTAGACTCACTTGAGGCCGGCAAACATGTGCTGCTTGAGAAACCAATGTCCGTATCGCTGGATGAAGGTCTCGATATGGTGCGTGCTTCCCGTCTCAGCGGGCGCATCCTTACGATAGGCTTCCAGCCACGCTACGATCCCAATATGAAGCTGATTCAGGACATCGTGCGCTCCGGCAAGCTCGGCAAAGTGTACTACGTGGAAACCGGGGGCGGACGTCGCCGCGGCATGCCAGGAGGCACGTTTATCCGCAAAGAGCTGGCTGGCGCCGGTGCAATGGCCGATATTGGCTGTTACTCGCTCGACATGGCGCTGAACGCTCTTGATTATCCGAAGCCGCTCACTGTGTCAGCGAGCACATTCAATCATTTCGGCCGCAATCCGCTTCATCATCCAGAAGCCGATAAGTTTGACGTGGAAGATTTCGGGGCGGCTATGATCCGTTTTGAGGGCGATCTGACGCTGCATTTCAAAATCAGCTGGGCCATGCATCTGGATTCGCTCGGTACGACCAACTTCCTCGGTACAGATGCCGGCTTGAAAATCACTCCGTTCGGCCAAGGCAATTGGTCTGGCGTATGGGATGGCAAAGTCGGCAGCATTCAAATGTTCCATGATTTCATGGGCGGCCAAACGATGACGCAGGTCCCGCTTATCGAGCATCAGCTTGACCTGTTCCGCGAGAAGGTGCGTGACTTCGTTGACGCGATTCGCGAAGGACGCGGCGCGCCGATTCCCGGCGAGCAAATTCTCATCCAACAAGCGATCATTGACGGCGTTCTCCGCTCCGCGGAGCAGCGCGCTGAAGTAAGCGTCGTTGTGCCTGACTATGCCGGCGGCTCTGCCGACGAGCAAAACTAGACTTAAAAGCCAAAACAGCCCCCCGATAATCGTATCGGGGGGCTGTTCGTTGATTAGTTCTTCTCAGCCGGAAGCGGCTGGAAGATCATCGTAACCGGCAGGTTGCTGCCAGATGCGATAAGGTAGGTCAGATTAAGCGTTTCGCGTGAGTTGCCGGAGCGATAAATCACCATGGCTTCGTTTTGCGAGCGCAGCCAGCCGCTCGTCGGCACCGGAACGAGGCTTCCGTTCACGATAAATGCGCCGGTATACAGACCGCCGCGCGGGTTAAGCGCAACGAGCGTGCGTGGGGAAAGCTGGATGTTCATTTTGTACAGGACGCCGAAGTTGCCTCGGTTCAGCTGCAGCGAGCCGTCTGTGTTGTCGTATCCATCCAGATAAGGGTCAAGCTTGTTGTCGCCGAGCACGATGCGCTCCGGCTTGTTTCCGAGTACGCCCGGCACGTCAATCGCTCGTGTCGCGTTGTTGAACGAGCCACGGGTATGCTTGCCGTCCGCCGGCATCAGCTCCATACGGTTCACTTCCTTCAGCGGGTCCTTGCCGTCAGCAACGACAACAACGCGGAAACGAAGTGTCTCATCAGAAGTGACATCCGCATAAGCGGAGTAGACCATACCCGTCTTGATCGCGGACGAAGAAATTTCCGACAGCACCACTTTGGATTGTCCCGGTTTGATGCTTGTAGTCTTGATTTGCGGAGTGGTGAGCAAGGAATCCATGTAGCGTACCGTGGACATTTTACCCGTCGTATCCTCATATTGAGCCGGACCACCAGCCCCAAAATGTTTCACTCCAAAGTTTGCCGTACGCCAGCCCTCATTGGTAGCAACGAGGTACATGCGAAGCGGGATGTTAGATGTGTTTTTGTTATGGAACAGCAGCCGGATTTCGCCTTGGAACTGATCATCATAAGCGATTCCTTCCGATGTCCATAACTCCGGACTGTTGCTTCGAACCAACTTGGACGGCTCAGAGTGGAATTCATAGGACAGAGTCGGGATGCTCAGCACCGACTTGCCATCAACTGGGAACATCTCGCCGATGGCAGTGAACAACTTGCCGTATTCTTCACGAGTGTACAGGACCTCATCCGAGATACGGATCGTCTTTGTAATGCTGGATGCATACCCTTCTTCATCGGTTACTTCCAGAGTAATCGACTTCTCTCCTGCCTCGAAAAATACATCTTGCTTGCCGATCCAGTATTCCTTCAGATTGGTCGTTGCATCATCCGTGCTCAAGCTTGTAAAGGTGATGCGCTCCCCTTGACGGTAAACCTCTTTGTCCGTGCGGAAATCTGCGACAGGAGGCTGGTTCGGTGCGTGTACCTCGATCGTGACTGTGAACGGATCACTCCATGCGCCCGAGGCGTCCTGCACAGAGCGAGTAATCGTATACGTTCCAGGATCAAGGAATACCTCCTGGCGACCTTGCCACTCCTCATTGACCATCGGCTCACCGGATGGAGAGCTGTATTTATCCACATAGGTTACAGGATCTCCCGTGTAGATTTTGGTAGGCTGTACACTGAAAGCGGCGCTAGGCTTGGTGTCCCAGGCCAAATTGACCTTAACGCCCGAAGCCGACACGCGACTATTCGTCGCTTGAGCCCAGGTACGGATAGGAACCATCATCGAACCATTCAGCGAAAAGGAAGCTGCTTGGCCCGTGATTTTGCCCCCATTTACAAGCACAACCTTAGTATTCATACGGAAACGGATCTCGCCGGACGCGGTGCGCGCGACGGATTCCTTGGTCTTAGCGTCGTAGGAAACGGCATAGCCGTAACGGGCAGCCATGGAGCTGAATGACGCGAACGACACGCCATTGCGGATTGTGAGCGGCTGTGCACCGATGAAGGCGGTGCCATTGAGCACCATTGACTTGCTGTTCTTAGTGAGGACGAGTAAATTGGACGCGCCGCGCGCCGTAGCGGGACTCGCAGCAATACTCCCCAGTAGAGATAAAAAGATGGAAAACGCCAACAACAACTTGAATAATTTCATGCTTCGACTCCTTTTTTGTCGGACTGCACCGGATGCCGTGCTTTCCCTATGTCGATAGCATAAACGCTTTGAACACGGGAAAGTTGCGTTTAGTCAAGGAATCGTCATAAAACGTCCACATGAAATCAACCGTTCATCTTCATATCTGTGAGGAATGCGGTGGCCATAACAATGAACAAAACGACGGAGGTCAGAGCCGCTGTTTTTCTACGGCGGCGATGCCGCACAAGCTTCTCGGGTGAGTCCTTGCGAAAGAGCGAGTCAGCGTAAGCCCGATGCAAAAACATATACCAAATCAGCGTGGCGACGAAGGCAATGTTGCTGAAAAACCAAATTACTTTCCACATAAGGCAACCTCTTTTCCATTCCCAAAATAAACATATTAGCTACCACTTTAAACGCAAAAAACCGCGGCAGCGCCAGCGGTCCATCCGAAAAGATAGGCTCCGGATTCATAGAATTTGTCCAAATATAAGAGCTAGATATACCAAAGATCAAGTAACAAATAGAACACGACGGCGCTGACAACGCTTCCTGCAAAGTAGAACCATCCGGCACGGAAACGCTCCTGGAACATTCTCAGTACACCGAGGCTGAGCAAAGAAAAAATAAGCAGAATAAAGATGACTCCTAGAACGAATAAACCAGCGGGAACACTGCTTACATCTACGGCTGACACCTTCGCCACTCCCTTATGTATGATTAGTCTTCTTGCATCATAAAGGAAGCGTTTGCCAAACGCAACCTGATTCGCCCGTGTTGAGTAAAGCTGCTCGCTCAAATTTGTCGGGTCTGCAAACTCAAAAAAAGCGAGAGGCAACTAGCCCTCGCTCAGTCCATACCTTCTTCAACGGAAATCTCAATAAAACGGCTAGCCATTTTCTTTTTCATGCGGATTCTCAGAACGCCTCCCCGCAGGACAGCACGGGTAGACCTGGGCAGAATCGGGCTTGGAAGCTTGAGCACCTGCGGTTTGCGGCCGGGCAGCCCTTCGAGTTTAAGCTTATCTTCCTTCGCCATCACGCGCATTGTATCCCAATCCGGATCTCCGTTCATGGGCAGTTTAAGCACTAAATATTCTCGACTTTCGCTCCATTTGGCTTCAATGGAAGAAATCGCCGCTTGGAACTCCTTATCCTTGCCTTCCTGTTCAGCGGTTTCCTGTAAGCCAGACAGTCCCGCCGAAGGATTGCCGCTCATTGCGCTTTCCATCATGCCTTTGACGAAGCTTGCAACCCATTCCGGATCCTTCATCATATCGAACCCTCGCGGAAGCTGCTGTTTAGACAGCCAATCCTGCATTCGATCGAATCTGCCTCCCATGGGCAATCGCCTCCTTTATGCCTTACGCTATGCATCAGCATCTCCAATGGTGACAGCTCGCGCCCTTCCGGCTCGACTTTTGGCACATTTGGGCGAATGCCGCATATAGTGGGGATAAAGGCGGCAACCCCGAATGCTTAGCGGATTGCCCACATCTACCGATTAGAGGTGAATTTCATGCCAGCTGCGATAGGCTTCGTTAATATAGTCAGCGTCGGCTCCAGCGGAGTGGTACAGTTCGGGGATACCGTTCAAATATCTCCTGCCAGCACCTCCAAAACATACGCCGGCTCCGGCTCATTTCTGACCGGCGGCTTGACTAACGCCAACAACGGACTCAGTGCTACCAACACGCTGGATCCGGATCTCCAGGATAACTCAAGTAACGAGATTGCCTCGGGAGCTAATGTCATATGAATCTGACCGTACACCAGTCCATTACCATTAATCAATTACGCGTCGACACCGTCACAAATAGCTCTGTGCTGCAGATTGGAAGTGCGGGATCAATTAGACCCGTCTCGCAGCTGTATAATTCCGGAGGCTTCAATAAACCGGCAGCACAGCTCACCAGCGAGGAAAGTGCGAACTCTCTCAACTTCGTCCCGTTGCCCAAACCAAGCTGATTCGCCAAGGAGGTGACTAACCGGATGGAACATAAGGAATCTTCCGCTCCAGGCGGTGTACAGCAGCAAGCGGAGGCTCCCCAGGTACATCCGAATCGTCCTATTCCTCTCACCTCTGCGCTAGGAGTTCTGACTGGCATGAGTGGCCTTGGAGGCAAAGGCGGCCTAGGGACGAACATTGCTTCTAATTTGCTTGGCAAAAGCATGGCCTGGCCCGGTTTGGGCGGAGCATTCCCAGGCATGATGGGCAAACCTGGAGCAGGCTTTCCACCGAAGTGGCCGCTTTACCAAGGAGCCGTTCCCGGGCAAGGTTGGCTGCAGCAACCAGGCGGGCCTGGTTTTCAAAATGGCGGGCCACAAGGATCACCATTTGCCGCGGCTCCGAAAGGGTACCCTCCCGCAGGCGGCGCAGGGTGGCCCGCCCCAAATGGCTGGCCCGCAGGGGCGGGCCAAGGGTGGCCTCCCCCCGCTGGTTCATCAGCAGGGGCCGGTCAAAATTGGCCTCCCCCGGGCCCACCGGCAGGGCCAGGGTGGCAATCCCCAGGTGGTCCAGCAAAAGGGTCGGGTCCCGGGTGGCCTGCTCCCGGGGGCCCGCCCCCAGGAGCAGTCGCAGGTTGGCCTCCCCCAGGCGGGTGGCCCGCGGGCGCTGGCCCGGGTTGGCCTGGCTCCGGTGGTCCGCCCCCAGGAGCGGGTGTCGGAAAGCAAGGAAACCTGAACAAGGAAGAGCCGATTTCCGAGCTTATCGAAGGCAGCAATACGTTTGACCTGCATGGTACAACGATCGAACTGACACCTGGCGGAATTGTTGAAATACCAGGCGAGGAGAAAGCGGAAGCAGAGTCTAACTTGCAGCACACTGGCCAGCTTGGATTTCAAGGAAGCAACTTTACCATCGCTCCTAATGGTGGACTCCAGCAAGGAGGCCAGCCAGTTGGGATCGGTATCCCTGGACTGGATCCAAACGCAATTCCAGGTGTTAATAAAAATAGTGTTCCTCAATTTTTCCAGGCTCTTGATCCTGGGTTTCCGCAGCAGTGGGAGGACTATCAAGGCTGGCCCTTTTCCGGCCCTCCTAATATGGTCCCGCTGGCAAACAACTCCGCAAGCTCCCCCAGCTTGCAGGCGGAAACCTCCACAAATATGCAAAATCCATGCTCAGGCAATCTACAAGACCCCCATTGCTTACAGCAATGCCTCGGGGCTATGGCCGCTGGTTTGGCCGAGCAGCAACAGCTTAATCTGCAGTTAACTGCTTATATGAAATTGTTATGGGAAAGGCTGCAAGAGCTGGAGACGAAGCCATCCTATACAATCGAGAAGCTGGAGTACAATTTTGATCAGCTGAAAGTAGAGCAGTTAGACGGCACGCTTAACATCGGCATGACGGCTCCTTCCGAATCGCAGCTGCAAGAATTCGGCCAAATGTCGCTGCCTAATAAACAAACGAATGCAGGAGCCAAGGTTTATCCGTTGCCGATTCCCCAAAATGCTAAAGCCGGCCCGAACAACTCCTCTAATTCTGGTGCGGTAAATAAGAGTATTGCTGCCGCGAAAGCACAACAACCCTTACAGCCGCAAGCAACCTCTAGCCAACCAGCCACTTCCGTTCAGCCGGGATTGGGCAATATTCCGGCTCCAAGTCCAGGCCTCGCTCCAGGCGCGGCGGCAATCCCCGGCTTCTCGGGCCCACCGGTTTCGAGCATGCCAGGGAATGGAGGAGCGGCTAGTAACAGCTTCTCCCAGCCAGGGTTTATTCCCGCCTCTCCCGGCTTAGGGATGCCGGGATCACAAAGCAATCTCCAGCCGGAATCCAGCCCTTTTACGACTCAGCCGACAACCGGAAGCTCTTCCTCCCCAGCTCAGGCAGCAGCATTGGGGACAGCTCCATCTCCTATCCCTTTGCCTGGCTTTACCGATGTCCGCTCCTATGTAAACGGCTGGCTGAATGAATCCGCTCATGAAATATTGGAAAGAGCGGCCAAATCAAGCAAAATTCCGCTGGACCCGACCCATCGGCAAATGGTTATCGAGGACGTCAGGCGCCAGCTTCCTGAACGGATACACTTTTACATGAACGAAGAGCTGGGTAATCACAGACCATCTGGAACAAACCCGGATAACGCCATGCTGAGCGACGCGCAGCTGCGTCGGACGGCAGAGCGGACGCTTCGCGACGCGGAATCCGCGCTCAAAAGTTATGTCCAGCAACTTGCTCGCAACGCGCCTGAAGGAAGAAGGAGATGAACAAAATGGCAATGAATGTTCATATTACGAATCATTTGCTATCCGTTGGCTGCCTTGAGCTGACAGGCGTCGCTGCGGCTTCCATGCTGCAGATCGGCGATACCGATTCCATTAATCTGTATTCCATTTTTGATACACCACCCGAGGCCATCATTATCGGGCCCTTTGCACCGTTGCCTGCTCCGGGCGCAGGAGAGACAGAGGCTGGCATTATCCAAGGCGCTGGCGGACAATCCATTGTACCCATTCAAAACACTACCGGTACTGTTCAACCAGAAGCAACACCGGGAAGACCAGCATCTATAAATAGGAACGGCTCCATAATTCCTGCTTCCGCCGTTAACCTTACCTTATGATCGACTCCGACAATTCCATCCGCACCTCATACATCGGTTCCGTCGAAATGATCACTGTTGGGCTATCCTCCGTCATTCATTTCGGAGATACCGGCACTATTAACGCCAAATCGACAGGCATTGCCGTGCAGCGTCAACTCGATCACCGCGTCGGAGGTGAGGTAGATTTCAGCGGTTACTCGCTATTTAACGCGCCACTCAATCCTCTGCCGGAAGAGAGCCTGGACGAGGCAGATGTGCGTACAATCCGATCCAATCCGGTTCCAGCTATTCAGCTCGGTTCGCTTTATGTCATCACCTATAGCTCCTCCTCCATTCTGCTTGGAGGCAGTGCCGTTGAAGTCAATCTAGAGTCACGCCTGAAGCATTTTCGGCAATATGCTTATTCGCTTGAATCAACTCCGACTCCGAATACAGAAGCAAGCGAGATCATCCAGAACGCTGACACCAGCGGTTCGAAACTTACCGCAGATAACGATTGATCTAACAATGCCATTCAAGTCCGCCGCATGAACCGGGACAAATGCCAGGGTCCGTAAACTCGCCTCCCGCATACATTGTGATTGTGAAGTCCGCCAATTAGCATAGCATGGCAGGGTCAATCGGACTTCATAACATCCAAGTATGGGAGGCATTCACGATGGGTTATGGGGTCGAAGGCGCAGGCGTCGGGTACGGACCAGGCTGGGGGGCTGGCTGTGGACAGAACTGGGGCGGTTGCGGAAACGGCTGCGGGAATTATGGCTCGGCCATAGGCATGATCTTGGTTCTGTTTATTCTGCTCGTCATTATTACTCGCGCTTTTTTCATCTAGTTGACATTCGTACTACTCGAATAGAAGCATGATGGGCTCCGCAGCTTGACCTGGCAGTAGAGTGCCTGGGATAGACTAACTGCGTTGGGAAGCCGGGCAGGGTTTTATTCCTTGTCGGCAATATGTTAAAAGGACGTTCCTAAAGCAGCTTGCTGCTTTAGGAACGTCCTTTATTGAAAGTTCATTATCCACTCTTCTCACCATTCATCCTCCGTGTCCTTCCTCATCGCACTCCAGAGCATCGTTCAGCATCACCATATGGATATGATCTTCCCATTTGCCGTTGATTTTGAGATACCGCTTGGCCAGTCCCTCCTCCTGAAAGCCCAGCTTGCGAATAACCGACAAGGAAGCGGCATTGCGGGGAATAATATTCGCTTCAATCCGATGAAGCCCCAGATTGTCGAAACCATGCTTCACGATCGCCTGCACTGCTTCAGGCATATAGCCCTTTCCAAGCAATCCTTTGTCCAAACGATAACCTAAATTACAGCTTAAAAATACACCTCGTACGATGTTGCCCAACGCAACGGAGCCGATAACGGTGTCTGGGTCCGCTTGCAAAGAAATCCAAAACTTGACGAGCCCGCCACTCTCTATCATTTGCTCGTCGGCTTCCAACAGCGCACGCTGGGACTCCTCCGTAAAAAAAGCCTCTTCACGTTTCGGCTCCCATGGCGCTAGGAACTCCTTGTTGCGAATTACATAGCTGGTAATGACCGCTGAATCTTCTGGGCTCGCTACACTTAAGAGCAATCTGTCTGTCTTCAATATCCTTTTCAATCTATTCTCCCCTTTTATCAAAACTATCATTCTACTGGACATTTGCCGGAGTTCGCATTCCTTACTAACACATAGATTACTTATAGATAAGTGAAACGACGAGTAATGATCTACTTACTGGAGGAACCCATTATGAAAAATAGTCC
This sequence comes from Paenibacillaceae bacterium GAS479, assembly GCA_900105225.1. NCBI lineage: Bacteria > Bacillati > Bacillota > Bacilli > Caryophanales > Paenibacillaceae > Paenibacillaceae bacterium GAS479. Next base: position 283,132 of record LT629764.1, read on the forward strand.
CACAACCACCTCAATTAGTAATTACAAGGACGGCCTTGGATCAAGCATGGGCATCATTCTTATTCTATTTATTCTACTAGTTATTGTTACGCAAGCTTTTTCCCCAAAAAAAATCGCTCCCTTCCCTATCGAATCGCCGGACAGTGGATCGTCCTCCATCGCATTCACCCAAAGTTTCAATATCATCAACAACACGCAATCGATTACGTTCCAGCGAACTAGCATTTCTGGAAGAATTGTTGAGCCCCTCCCTCCCACCAATCTTCTTCCCCTTGGCGGAGAGCAGATTTATAATCTATCGATTCGGATAAATAGAACGGCAGAAGGTACTGTCAATTATATTTGGTACTTTAATGACTTCTCTAGTGTAGGTGAGTTCCAATTCACGCTTCGGGTACAGAACGTTAGTTTAGAAGGATTTTTCGTAAATACACCTTCCATTATTAACATTACAACAGATGCACCGGTCCGTTTGGACACGACCCGCGCACTTTTGACCCTATCCGATGAAGTCTAGCTCTACAGGGGGAACTAAAATGAATAAAAATAACACAGTGGGCTCTGGCGGCTCCGTATTTAACATAGGTATTATACTAATTCTTTTTATTCTGCTGGTCATCGTTACCGGCACCTTCAGCATTGGCCCAACCCGCTCCGCTTGTATCGACTTTGATGATGAGTCACCCTCTATCACAGAAACGCGAGTATTCAATATCATCAATCTCACGAGCAACTTCACGCTTAACGTCGTGTCTATCGTTGGACCCTCGAGTTGGCCCAGCCCCTCCATTATTGTTCCTAATGGGGGAGTCACCAGCTTCTACGTGTCGTCCAATGGATTCAATACAACCAGTGCAGAAGTGAGACTTAATGTGAACGATGCTAACCGATTAAGTGTCGGTCAACTACAATGTACACTCGTAAATTTAAACAGTCAGGACAAGGCTTACTTCAGCTACGTTTCAACAACTGCTCCGATTAGAATCTTCCCACAACAATCGCAGTACCCTGATAAAATTGCAAGGTTGACAATCTACAACGTGCTTTGAATGTAAGTCGTGTTTTGAAAGCACATCGTGCTTTGAATGTACAACATAGAAATCCCGGCTCCACAATCGGAGCCGGGATTTCTATGTTTAAAAGCACTAATTCAGTACAAACCTCAAATCCAGTAAATCCTTTAATTCACCGCAAGCTCCTTGTACTTCGCCGCATACTTGGAGACGCTCTGCACGAACGTAGCATGAGACCAGGTAAGCGGAGCAACAGATAGCGGAGTTCCGTCATACGGATTCAATTGCTCTGGAAGCAAGCCGCTTTCAAGAGCTTGGGACACGACCCATTCCAGCGTACGGCGCGGTGCCTCCAGATCAGTCAGTGTCCGTGCGGAGTCAATCTCAAAGTTGGCTACCCACAGCGTGCAGATGATCCACGGATTACCCGGAACCTTGTCGATTTCGCCAGACTGCTGAAAGTAGTAATCGTTGGTGTAGCGTGCGATGCCGCCGACATGAGTGCGTACAGCTAACCCCTCGCGAATCGATTCCATCGTGCGGACGACGCGGTAATCATCTGCCGGCAGCACGCCGAATTCTAGGACTGCGAACAAGCTGCTTTCCAGCGTCATATCTTTAACCCAGCCGCCGTCCTTCTGGACGAGGCCACGAGCGAAACGGCCACTATCTTCATCCCATAGATGAGTCAAAATACCTTGTTTGACGTCTGCCGCAGTCCGCTTATAATGATCGCTGCGCTCATAATCGCCGAATAGCTCCGTGAAAAAGGCTGCTGCCATCAGACCGCCATATACGGAAGCCGCCGTATAAGTCCAGATCCCGTAGCGTTCTTCCCACAAGTCATAACTCGGCTTCGGCAGCGAGAGCGAATGCTCCATATAACTGCTCAAGAAAGCACCGGCTTTACGAATCAGCTTGCTGTACATTGATTGCGGCAGCTCGATGATTTGATGGCGCTGGTAATCTCGCCACAGAGCGAATAATACTAAAGCCGTTTCATCCTCTTGAATCGGCAGTCTTTTGGAGCCTTGCACCGTGTAGGGATGCCAGCTTGAGCCTACTGTACCGTCTGGATTGAACTTATGATTGAGATAACCTTCCGGGGTGAGCGCTTCCGTACAAAATTGGAAAAATGGCGCAATGACGGTCTGATAACCAGCCAGCGACATCGCATCCGCAACAAGCGCCCCGTCCCGTGGCCACATATAGCTGTAATGGTCACGATTGTATTGCAAAATATCCGTGTCATTAGCGGCAATGATCGCTCCACGTTCATCGGTTTGCGTGCGCACGACCAGCAAGCTATGCCGGAACAGACGCGCCACAGAAGGTGGCAAATCGCCGAGCTCTCTTTCCGCACGGTTCAACCAGTGGTTCCAGTAAATGACGACGCGGCTGAGCAGCTGTTCAGGATGATTATCCTCAACATACTCGTTAAGCTTCTTGACCTCTTCCAAGCTTTTACCGATCGACATCCAGTAGTAAATGGTCTTCTCGCCGCCAGCCGGAATAACCGTGCTGAAGCTGATCGTGCTGTCCACCGATCCCTGAGCGATTGCGTTGCCCATGAGCACGCCGTCCTCAGCATCGCGCCATGTCCCTTCTGCGGAGTGGAATCGCTTGATGCCCGTGGAGTACTGCGTCATCCCGCCCTCCTCCGAGAAGCCGTTGAACATAAAGTAGGACGAGCGTTTATAGTGGAACAACGTATGATTATCCGGATAATATGCGGCGGTATCGCCCACTTCCGAGCCGTCGATCATCAGATCTTGATGGAAAAAGAGACGGAATTCCCGTTCCCGGTCCGCATGGTTGCGGATGACAACCCGCTTCAGATAGATGCATTCACGCTGGTGAATGCCATCGTTCATTTGCAGCTCAACGTCCAATCCGCTATGCCGCGCCGTAACATCGGTCACGAGGGAATCCTCGATATATCCGAGGCTTTTGTTCCATGCTGCATCTTCAAGCCAGGTGAACTGTCCTTCGGTCCAAAGACCAAGGCGACAGTACTGACCCCCAACATGATTGAGCTGGCCAACATAGGGATAATAAATATCCCGGATGTAACAGTTATGGTCCAGGTTCAGGAGCATTTTGCCATTGCCGATTACGAGATGACGGGCCATGTTTCCTTCTCCTTCCGCTCCGGTGCGAGTTGTTCGTAGAGGCCGATATAAGAACTGGCGGAACGGCTCCAGCTGTAATCGTCTCGGGTTCCATTGAGAACGATCCCTTTCCAAACATCCTCTTTGTTATAAAAACCAATCGCCTCACGGATCGTATACAGCATGTCGTGGGCATTGTAGTTCGTAAAGCTGAAACCGTTGCCCTCGCCAGTATATTCGTTGTATGGCTGGACGGTGTCCTTAAGTCCTCCGGTCTCGCGAACAATCGGAACCGTACGGTAACGAAGCGCCAGCAATTGACTCAGACCGCAAGGCTCGAATTGCGATGGCATAAGGTACATATCCGAGCCAGCGTAGATCCGGCGAGCCAGCGCATCATTGAAGCCGGTTCGAATACTAACCTTGTCATAACGCGAGTGGGAGGCTGAGCGAAACATCTCTTCGTACTTCCAATCCCCGGAGCCGAGCACAGCGAACTGAACTTCTTCTTCCAACAACTCGCCGAACACGCCGTCGATCAGATCGAAGCCCTTCTGCTCCACCAGGCGAGATACAATTCCAATTACCGGCACGTCGGGATTTTGCGGCAAGCCCATTTCCTTCTGAAGAGCCAGCTTATTCAGCCGCTTTTTATCCAGCGAATCGAGATAAGGAGCACTAATCGCAGCATCGTTCATCGGGTCGAACAACTCCGTGTCGATGCCGTTTACAATCCCACTTAAGTCACCAGAACGAACTCTAAGGATACCGTCGAGACCCTCGCCATAAAAAGAAGTTTTGATCTCCTCGGCATAGGTTGGGCTGACCGTCGTAAGCTTGTCCGCGTAGAGCAGGCCGCCCTTCATGCAGTTGGCCGCGTCGTTATGTTCAAGCCCGTCCCATCCGAAAATTTCCGGTCCCATACCGATAAGGTCCATCATCTCTTGCTTGCCGAATACGCCTTGATACCGCAAGTTGTGGATGGTGAATACCGTCCGGATGCCGGACAGTCGATCATCGTTCCAGTAGCGACGCTTCAGAAGAAAAGGAATGAGACCTGTCTGCCAGTCATGACAGTGCAGAATATCCCATTGCTCCTCCATACGCCTTGCCGCCTCCAGCACCGCGATGCTGAAGAAGACGAACCGCTCGGGGTCATCGTCATAACCATATAATCCTCCGCGGCGGAAGTAATGTTCATTGTCGATTAAGTAATAGGTGACGCCGTCGATTTCACCCTTCAGTAAGCCGCAATACTGGGAACGCCAGCCAAGATTTACCGAGAACACATCCACCGTTTTGAAATGCTTCAGATGCTCCCAGGGAATCGTTTCGTAATTAGGAAGAATGACTCGTGCGTCGATGCCTTTGTTCAACAGCGCCTTAGGAAGTGCGCCAGCAACATCGGCCAACCCGCCAGTTTTGGCGAGCGGAACCGCCTCCGAAGTAGCAAATAATACTTTCATTCGTATGGTTCCCTCCAAAAATAAGCGCTCTTCCCTCTTACGCAAGGCTCTATCTGTAAGGGAAGAGCGCCGAATTTAGTAAAGAAAGACCATTAAATGGTCTTTCTTTTGCCCGCCAGGAAGGGCATGCCTTCCGTGCCGCGGATATCACGTTCCGCTTCAACATTACTTTCCTTATCCAAAATGACGCGGTCCAGCCCGGTGCCGGCGCCGATAATTCCATTCTGCATAATAATGCTGTTGCGGATCACCGCTCCCTTACCGACATGCACGCCACGAAACAGCACGCTGTTGATAACCGTACCTTCAATCTTGCAGCCATTGGCAATAAGCGAATTTCCGGTTTTGGCTCCCTCGAGGTAACGGGTTGGCGGCTCATCCTTTGTTTTGGTTAAAATCGCGCCCGGCTTGAAAAATAGCTCGCGGGCAGCGTCCGGCCGCAACAGATCCATGCTCGTGCGATAGTAGGCATCCACCGTGTTCACAACGCCGAGATAACCTTCATACAGGTAGCCAAATATCCGCAGGCTGTCTACCCGTGAAAGAATCGCGTGCCGTACCAGATGATCCTGGCCCTGCGCCAAGGACGTCTGCACGAGATCCATGAGCAGATCCTTTTTCATAACATAGATTTCCATGGAATGGATATCCGTATCCATATTCCCAAAGTGGTCCTGCATCCCTTTTACACGGCCGCTCTCACCAAGCTCGACCTTGCGTGTTTTGCCACCAAGCAGGTCGGCTTGCTTTTTGCATACGAGAGTAATGTCAGCACCGTTGTTCTCATGGAAGTCTATCACTGCTTCCAAATCGATATTGCACACCATATGGCTGCGTGTCACGACGACATATTCCAGCTTGCAACGCTGGAAGTAGTCACGATGTTGGTAGAAGTGGAACAGATCGCCGCGGCTAAGCTCATGAATATTGTCAGTCGCCGGAGGCAGAATGAACAGTCCGCTTTGGCGGGTGTGCAAATCCCAAGGTCGGCCCGATCCCAGATGATCCATGAGTGAACGGTACTTCGTATGCGCGAACACCGCCACTTTCGAGATACCCGAATTCACCATACTGGAAAGGATAAAATCAATCAGCCTATAGCGTGCCCCGAATGGAACTGTGGCCGGGCAGCGGTAGGCCGTCAGACTTTCCAGTTCGTCTGTTTCGTGAATCAGGTTAACGACTCCCATAGCTTTGTTGATCATGGCAGCGGTACCTCCTCGAGCGATTGGATTAAGCTTACCTTCTCGTCGCTGCCAACGACGCCGATATCACGGCTATCCGGGGAACCAAGCATAACTCCTGGCTCCAAAACAGCATTTTCGCCTACGATGGTGCGATACACCTTGGCGCCTGCGCCGATGACGGCTCCCGGCATAATGACGGATTCCTCGATCACACTGCCTTCGCCGATCTCTACGCCGCTGAACAACACCGAGCGATTTACTTCACCTTCGATGATGCATCCCTCTGAAATCATCGATTCCGTGACGGACGCCGCTGGCGAAACATAATGAGCGGGCCGATTATGCCTCGTAGAATAGATGCGCCAGTCGCTGTCACCGAGATCAAGCAAGGGCTCATCGCCGAGCAGATCCATATGAGCCTCCCATAGACTTTCGATCGTGCCGACATCCTTCCAATAACCCTTGAACGGATACATATGAAGCATAATGTCATCCTCAAGCATTGCCGGAATGATATCTTTGCCGAAGTCATGAGAGGACTTACGGTTAGCCTCGTCGCGAATGAGATACCGCTGAAGCACCTTCCAGTTGAAAATATATACTCCCATAGAGACGACGTTGCTGACAGGATGTTTAGGCTTCTCCTCAAAATCGGTAATTCGGCAGTTGTCGCCGATGATCATCGTACCGAATCGGCTTGCCTCCTTGATGTCGACTTCAAGACCAGCTACGGTCACATCCGCGCCTATCTCCTTGTGATGCTCAAGCATCTGCTCATAGTCCATTTTGTAAATATGATCACCGGAAATAATGAGCACGTATTCGGGTTCATAACGGTCAATGAAACCCATGTTTTGGTAAATGGCGTTGGCTGTTCCCTTATACCAGTCGCCCCCCTTGGACTTTACATAAGGCGGCAGTACGGCCATTCCGCCATCGCTGCGGTCAAGGCCCCAAGGGCTGCCTATGCCTAAATATCGATTCAGCACGAGCGGCTGATATTGGGTCAGCACACCTACGGTGTCGATTCCCGAGTGCATGCAATTACTGAGCGTAAAATCAATGATCCGGTATTTACCTCCGAAGTGGACGGCCGGTTTGGCCAAATCCTTTGTGAGCACGCCTAAGCGTTTGCCTTCTCCCCCGGCAAGCAACATGGCAATCATTTCTTTTTGGCCCATGATCCCAACTCCTCGTGTCAATGTGTTCCCCGCGGCTGGAACTCTAGAAGTTGGAAGGACAGCGGGGGCAGGTGCAGGTTAAGACTGTAATCTTGGCCATGCATTGGTGCTGCCGTGCTGGTATAACGGGCCGAAAGCCCCTGAGAGGAGCCCCCGAATTGGGAATCGTCGCTGTGCAGGAGGAGCTTGAAGCGCCCTTTGTCCGGTACTCCGACTTGGTATTCCCCATAATCGTTGCTCGAGAAGTTGGCGACAGTGACCGTGTAGCCACCGCTCCGCCCTCTACGGATGAATGAGATTACGCTCTGCTCGGCATTGTTCACATCGATCCACTGGAAACCGGCCGGATCGAAATCCTGCTCCCACAAAACGCTTTGCTTGCGGTACAGTCCGTTCAGCTTCCGCACGTACTGCTGCATGCTCTTGTGAGAATCGTACTGGAGGACCATCCAGTCGAGAGAGTCGCTATCCTTCCATTCGTCGAATTGACCGAATTCTCCTCCCATGAATAGTAGTTTCTTGCCGGGATGTGTCATCCAGAATCCATAGAAAAGTCGGAGACCGGCAAACTTCTCTTCGTAACTTCCAGGCATTTTGTTCAGCAGGGACTTTTTGCCATGGACAACCTCATCGTGAGAGAGCGGCAAGATAAAATTCTCTGTGTAAGCATACATCATGGCAAAAGTAAGTAAATTGTGGCGATTCGACCTCTCGGACGGCTCAAGTTGCATGTAGCGGAGCATATCGTTCATCCAGCCCATATTCCACTTGAAGTTGAAACCGAGTCCTCCTTCATGAACCGGCGCCGTGATGCCAGGCTCGGAAGAGCTGTCTTCTGCTATCATGAGCGTATTCGGGAAATAGTGAAAAACTGCCTTATTGAGCTTTTTCAAAAACTCGTCCGCCTCAAGATTACGCGTTCCGCCATATTTGTTGCGCGTCTGCTGCTCCGGTGTTTTGTCCATCGTCAGATCCCTCATGCTGGCAACCGCGTCCACGCGCAAGCCGTCGATATGGAACATATCCATCCAGTACAGCGCATTGGAAATGAGGAAGCTCTGCACCTCTGTTCGACCGTAGTCGAAAGCATTCGTTCCCCAAAGCGGTTTTTCCGCGAGCCGCGAATCGCTTCCTTCGAAGATCGGCGTGCCGTCGAACTCGCGCAGCCCCTGTTCATCTTTGCAAAAATGGGCCGGTACCCAGTCGAGAATGACGCCAATGCCTTTGCGGTGGCAGCGATCAATGAACTTCATCAGGCTCTTAGGTGAGCCGTACCGCGCCGATGGAGCGAAAAACCCAGTAATCTGGTAACCCCATGATTTATCAAAAGGATGCTCCGCCAGCGGCATAAGCTCGATATGGGTGTAACCCATCTTCACGACATAGTCGAGAATTTCTCCGCCGATCTCATCGTAGCTGTAAAAAATCTCTTCGCCCTTGATTTTCCAAGTTCCAAAATGCATTTCATAAATGAGCATTGGCTGGTCGTAAGCTGCGGTTTCTTGCTTGCGTACTTGCCACTCCTCATCCTTCCACTTGTATCCGGACAGATCACCAACGACGGAGGCGGTACCGGGGCGAAGCTCGCTCATGAATGCGAATGGATCGGCCTTCAGCAGCTTGCGCCCATCACGGGCCAGAATCTCGTATTTGTACAAATCTCCAGGCTTAATGCCGGGAATAAACAGCGTCCAAACACCGGTTCCACCGATCTCCTCCATCCCATGCTCGGAGCCTTTCCAGTCGTTGAAGTCGCCTACGACGCCAATCTCGACGGCATTAGGCGCCCACACCGTGAAGCGGACTCCCTTGCGCCGGTTCTCTAGTGCGATATGCGCCCCGAAAGTGCGGTAAGCGAAGTTATTCTCACCCCGGTTAAACAGATAAACATCCTTTAATAATTCATTGTCTTCTTTTACACTAACAGTCGGCATGGGAACACCTCCGGAGAATAATAGATCAGGCAAGCAGCAATTGCGAATATAAGAAAACTCTATGTTGTCGATATTGTGAACATTTTTGATATTGCGATAAGGAAACTCTTTAGTGTCGAGAAAGCGAGTCTTTACAGCATCGAGATAGCGAACCCTTGATGATTTTCGAGGTTTTTTTTATGCTATTTTCTCCCGCAGGCATGTAAATTGGAATTTTAAAGGTTATTAACCGTTAAATGTATCCACTTTCATGAACTACTTACCCTTACCATTTACCCTTCGTAAATGTTTGCAAACCAGTGCGCAGCTTAAGCTGCAGAGGCAGTTGTTAGCCAGAGCATAGCTTAAACTGCAGGAGTAGTTGTACAAGAGAACATAGTTGGAACTGCAGAAACACTTGCATAAAAGAACATAATTTGAGCTACAGGCACAGTTGCATAAGAGAGCATAGCCTGAGCTACAGTCAGCACTAGTCGCTGCAAAATTTATTCCTTTTGTTATAGAAAGTTATTCTCTTCCAAAAAAGCTTTTCCCTTCTTGAAGGTTTTTCATTTTTAACAGCAGTCGTCCTTTAGTCTCAAAATCTTCGTCCACTGGATGGTATATTGAAGGGGATTTTATCGAATACCGAAACCCTCTCCTGCTCGGTTACCCTAGAGCTGATGGATTTAAGCCTTGCTCTTCTGATACATTAGATTTGAGCTGATTTATAGAAATCTTCGGCTCCTGAATGTTATATTAGAGTTGATGTAATCGGTCGTGAAGCACACGCCGCTTTAATGCAATCTACACCCGTTTTGGGTGAAATTGCATTGAAGCGGCTTTTTGTTTGCCAGAAAGGCTCTATTTTGCATGGAGCATACTAACAAAAGAGAGGAATGAGATTAGATGAATCGCTTTGAAACCGCTTATGAGGAATGGATGCAAACATGCATAGGCAAGGAGGAAAATCTAAGAAGACGCGAGCTGCTGGAGAAGGGGTTAGGTCACGGCACAGTAGAATTTCTGCGTACCGTCTGGTTTCCGACTGTAAAAACGTTCAACCACCTGCATCCAGAATGGGAGGTTCGGGATTTTAACAATGGCTACCGCTACTTAGACCTTGCCTACATACCAAGCAGCGATGTCAAGGGAGGAATCGAGATCCAGGGCTTCGGTCCGCATGCACGCGATCTCGATGTCAGACGATTCAAAGACTTATGTTGGAGGCATTGCCTGCTGGCAATGGATGATTGGCTCTTTCTTCCGATAGCCTACCTCTCGATAATAGAGGAGCCTAAGCGCTGCCAACAACTAGTGCTATCTTTTATTGGGAAGTTTGTCGCAGTTGAAGTGCCTCTTGACCTGACGAGCTTAGAAGCAGAAACGATCCGCTTCGCCAGAAGGCTGCTTCGGCCTTTTAGCCCTACGGAGCTAGCCGTACATTTAAGGGTAACCGACACCTATGCAAGAAGAGTACTTTTCAAACTTACTGAACTTAAGTTGTTGGATGTTCACAGCGGCAAGCAACGTTTCCGCACATACAGTTTGCCAAGCTCATAGATTATCACCTTTATACGTAACGAAACTGAGAAGCTTTATTCCGGCAAATTGGCAAGCTTTTGAAACGTAACGAAACTGAGGAACGCTATTGAGGCAATACGATGGTAATATCATCATTTTCGCCCCGAATAAGACCGCTCAGTTTCGTTAGACGATTCGCACCCTGTTTTGAGCAGAAATAAGCTCTCTGAGTTCCGTTAGCTATGGATTAATGGTCGGGCGGACACGTGATGAGCCTCTCTCCTGCGTGATTAGTCTAGTTAAGACACGTTGAGTTTCCCTCGTGCGTGGGTGGCCTAGTTAAAGCGTGATGAGTTTCTCTTGTGCTCGATTAGTCTAGTTAAAACACGTTGAGTTTCTCTCGTGCGTGGGTGGTCTAGTTAAAGCGCGATGAGCTTCCCTCGTGAATGACTGGTCTAGTTAAAGCGAGATGAGCTTCCCTCGTGCGTGATTAGTCTACTTATTGCGCGATGAGTTTCTCTCGTGCATAAGCTGACGAGTCCACACGAGAAAAATGCACAAAAAAAACTCTGGCTACTAAGCAGCCAGAGTTTTTTCAAATGTGTACGGGTTAGAGCTCGTCCTAGAGTTGTCCCAGAGAAAGCACCGATTTCCGTTCCCTACTTCCTGGGCAGGTTGCCCTTAGGAGCTTAGGAGCTGCTTTTCAGGTTGCTCTTGGCGGCTGCTTCTCAAGTTGCTCTTAACGGCGGCCTTTGATGTGCAGGCAAGCGAGAATCATCGTAAACGCCGTCAGCGACAACAGCGGAATCGTAATGAATCCGAACCAGTTCAGGTAATCCCTGTTGCAAGGAACTCCTGATTTGCATGGCACGATGCCCGACAGATCCGGGAACCAAATGAGCATATTGTGATACAGAGCAATCGCAATGCCAATCCAGGCCAGCGGGATCACATAACGGGTAATCGAGCGATCACCCTTGTAAACCGCGACGCCCAGTATAATAGCCAGCGGGTACATAAAGATGCGCTGGTACCAGCAAAGATCACAAGGGATAAAGCCCTTTATTTCGCTAAGATATAAGCTGCCCAGTGTGGCCGTCAGTGCGATAATCCAGGCAAAATAGAACCGGTATCGCTCCCAAAAGCCGAGATACTCCACCTCATCGTCATATTCATCTTCATCGGAGGCTGCTTGTTGGTTCCAATTCTCCATGGTTAATCATTCTCCTTGTTTGGATCTTATTGGAGCTTGCTCTCAATCGCAGCCTTGATGTCTCCGTAACTTCTGAATTCGATTTGTTGGCCATTAACGAACAAGGTCGGCGTGCCAGGAATTTTAAGCGTCTGTTCCGCTAGCTTTTTTTGATCGTCGATTTTATCCTCGCCAACCTTCGCATCGATGTCGCTGGCCAGCTTGTCAAAGTCGATGTCGAGCTTCGCATCCTTCGCGATTTGCACCATTCTCTCTGGAGTGGCCCATAAAGTTTGTTCATCGCCCTGATTGGCGTATATCGCATCGTTGTAAGACCAGAAGGCATCTGGATTTTGCAGATACACCGACTCAGCAGCAATAGCAGCTGTTTTAGAGCCAGGTCCAATAAAAGCATAATTGGCAAAATACAGAGCTACTTTTCCCGGTTCAATAAAATCTTTGACGAGATCCGGTTTCACTTGTACCGAGAAAGCTCTGCAGGCATCACAAGTGTAATCCCCGAATTCAACCAGTTTGACCGGAGCGTTCTCATCGCCAAGACGAGGAAGCTCGCTATAATTGAATTCATAGGGCTCAGACAATGTTTTGGAGTCCTTAGATGAGTTGTTGATGCCCAAAATGATGACAACCGCAATGAAAGCAAAGGCGATAGTCAGCCAGATTAAGCCCCCGTTCCCTTTTTTCTTTTTGGAAGGAGGTACGTAAGCGAATTTCTTTCTCTTCTTGCTGGAATTAGATTGGCCCAAGAGGATGTTCTCCCTTCAATTGTCAGGCTGGAAAATATGAAGCCCATATTACACTAGCCTTAGATACTTACTAAAGTATAGATACCATGTACGAACAGCGTCAAGCGTAGAAAGTTTAGTTTTCGGGCGAATATATCGACGATTGTGTGAAGCTCAACTACCACTATACCAATTAACATCATCTACCATTAGCTTGCTGCCGCCCCCGCTTTGCGAACGGAACCTCAACTCAATGTAATCTAGCGCTCTCATGTTAATCCTAGAATTAACGCTTCGGAATTGCTGGAATGACAATCGGATCGTTTGACGGACCGGCTCCGGCGGACGACTGTATTTACCTTTGCTGATCCCGCTGTCCAGCCAGGCGAGGCGCATAAAGTTATCCTGCCGAGGAGCGGTCAACGGTGTGGACAGCTCAACTTCCGCCTCGCGCCCGCTGAGGTCACGCAAAACGACTGACAACTGCAGCGCCTGTGGCTGACAAGCCTTTTTGCGCTGGCACAGATCCCAGCTGCGGTTAGTAACCGCGAAGCTCAAGCCACCAAGCTCGGTGTCAGCCGGGGACGGCAGACCGGTGAGCCGCAGCCAGCCACCTTCGGAGTTGGAAGTTACACTCTCGGTGCTAACCTTGGTCGAATCCGGCAGGATGGAGCTTTGGCCTGCCGAATGCCAGCTCAGCACAGCTCCGCGGCTTCCTTTGACATCGCCGTTACGGTCTGGCAGCGACTCCTCGGACCAAACAAACAGCGGTGAAGCGGAAGCGGAAACACCTCTCCCCGGCTTCGTTTTGTCACCACTCTCGAAATCCGCTATCGTCTGTTCGCTCGCCTCGTTGTACTGACTGAGAACGCCAAGTCCCGGCTGACCCGTTGACACGCCTGTGTTCGGAAGCAGTCGTTTACGCGCCTGCTCGTCCCCCCCGAGCACTGCATCAGCAAAAGCTCCAATATAAAAAGCCGCCGCATCCCGTTGCCGCTCGCTGCTAAGCACCCCTTGCTGATTTAGCAGCAAACCGCCAGGAAGCGAAATGTCCATCGTACCCCAATCGCTGTTGAATCGGCTATGGTTGGCATTTTGGATGTAAAATGCGCTCTTGAACCCATCCGAGCCGGCGCTGTAGCTAGTACGATTATATTGCCTCTCTCCATAAAAAACTGTCAAATCCGCATCCCGCGAACCATGCAGCGTTAAATAACTGACATCCCGCAGCTGCGCCTGCTTGCCCTCAACGACCATATCTGTCGGTGCAATAGCGGCAACCCCGACAATGGAAGCACGGAGATCTTCTTCGCCGCTGAACCAGCGCCCAGCATCAGCTGCCATCGCCGCCGCCTGTCCTCCTCGGGAGTGACCGATCAGCAGCACTTTATCCGTGTCCAATCGACCGGAAAGCAACTGTCCTGGCTCACCTGACAGCCGCCGCAATTCTTCCAAATGACGCAGCAGCATCCAGGCTCTGAGACGCATATCGGAATCCGATATTCCGCTCCAAGGCGAATAATTGAAGAAGTTTTGATCTACTGAAGCTACGGCATAACCTTTGCCCGCCAGCAGATCTCCCAAATAACTATAGCCCTGGTCGGACGGCTGAAGCGCAATATGGTTCCCATGCACGATAAGGACAAGCGGAAAGGGTCCTTTCCCTTGCGGCAGCCAAAGAGTACCGTTTATCGGCAGCCTCTCTGGCTCGAAGCCCCAATACCAGGACTGAAGGCCGCTCCAGGAAGTCAGCATTGCAGAACCGTCAACGGTTTCCGTAAGCACATCAGCCCCACCCGAAAACTCGTCTCTTCTACCTACTCCGCTCCCGTATGTCAGAACGGAATACGCATAACTTCCTGACTCAACTCTGTTAATCGGAGCATCGGAATCCGCACTGTCATCTAAACTGCCACCTAATCCACTTGCTGAAAAATCAATACCTAGAGGGACCAGCAATAACGTAAAAGCTGCTGCGACAACAACCAAATGCGGGCGAGGACGCCGCGGCGAAAGTCTTGAGCACACTAGAGCGAAAACGATGCCCGCCCCAGCAGCAACAAACGCATAAGTAACAGAGAGCAGCAATGCAGCAAGCAGCGTCGTCTCAATGACGAGCAGAACGGTCAACATACCACCGGCAAGGGTCAAACAGCCTCCGAGGAACAGTCGCGGCATCGGCAGCCGAATTACTGCTAGCAACCAAGCGATTAGCCAGGAACCGAGCGCCAGCACTATCGTGCCGATCAGTGTCATAACCATAATATCCAGTGACGCACCGAAGCCAAGCGGCAAGCCTAGTGATGTGGCCCCACACAGAAAAGCTGCAGCAATCCAAATGGCGGTCATTGCCCGTCTCCAAAAGACGGTATCCCGCTCTGCCGGAGCCGGAACTCGCCGCAGATGAGCCGTCCGCTTCGGCTGCGACCGGCGGTTAAGCTGTATTTGTGTCCTATCAACTGACAATGAAATCTTCCTCCATGCATTGCTAACCATACAAATCGTTTAGATTACAGCTTTAATTATAGCAGACAGGAGTGAATTTCGGTCTTTGAAACAATACCCTCTGCCCTTTCAAACGGTAATTCGATTAAAATCGTCCCCGCCCGTTTCCTGGCGTTTCCAGTCAGCTTCCAGCAGCCCGTATACAATATGGTCGCGATAAACTCCCCCGCTGTATTCCTCCTGTCTCAGCACTCCCTCTTGTTTAAAACCGAGTCTTTCCGCTACGGCGCAGCTGCGCCGGTTGTCGGCGCGAGCCCGAATCTCCACTCGGTTCAGGTCAAGTGTTGCAAAGGCGAATCGAATCATCCCAGCGGCAGCATCCGTCATGATTCCTTTGCCCTGCCGGGCAGAGTCCAGCCAGTATCCGAGCGTAACTTTCCGGTTGCGAAAATCGAGCTCCTGGTAGCTGATCAAACCTGCTGCTTCAGATCCATCGAAAATCACAGCAGACATCGCTTTACCTTCCTTGTAGCGCTTACATTCAAAACGGACATAATTCTTCATATCCGCAGCATTCTCAATCTGGTGCACCCATGGCAGCCATGCCTCCAAAACGGCACGGTTCCTTTCTACGGTACGATAAAGCGCTTTTGCGTCGGAGATACGGAGCAGCCCCAGATGCAGGCCATTTTCAAGCTCGCAAGCAAACATTCTCGGTCCTCCTTTTCATGCTTATTCCATCCCATCCACGTATGAGATTTACCATTTTTGAACAAGATCGTGTACAATAAGACAGTATAACGTCTATATGAAATGGAGGCTGAAATCTTGAGCAAACTACATCAGCAAATTGAACGTTACGCAGATCTGATCATCCAAGTGGGCGTCCGTATACAGTCCGGCCAAAAGCTGGTCATCAACGCTTCTCTTGATTCCGTCGATCTGGTCCGAGTACTTGTTCGCAAAGCTTATAAGGCGGGAGCATTCTCCGTCAAGGTCAACTGGGCAGATGACGCGATCTCACGCGCTCGATATGAACTAGCTCCGGATGAAGCATTCCTGGAAGAGCCAAAATGGTATGCCGCCGAGATGATGGATCTCGCTGAGCAAGGAGCTGCGATTATCAGCGTTGTATCGTCGGATCCCGACCTGCTGAAGGGCATCGCTAAGGAACGCATTACGAATCATCAGAAAACATACGGCAAAGCAATGTCTACATACCGTCAGATGATGCAATCCGATAAATTCAGCTGGTGCGTCGTTGCTGCGCCTTCCAAAGCATGGGCTTCCAAGGTGTTCCCTGGATCAACCGAAGAGGAGCAATACGTCAGCCTATGGAACGCCATTTTAAAAGCAGTCCGCTGTGATCTCGATGATCCTGTTGCGGCTTGGGAAGAACATATTGCAGGTCTGAATTCCCGTTCGGAGCACCTTAATTCGCGGAAGTACAAAAAGCTGCACTATACCGCTCCAGGCACGGATCTGACAATCGAGCTGCCAAAAGGCCACATCTGGGTCGCGGCTGACAGCACTAATGCAAACGGAATTCCGTTTGTTGCCAACCTACCGACTGAGGAAGTATTCACGGCTGCTCAGGCCGACGGCGTAAATGGTTATGTATCCAGCACGAAGCCGCTCAGCTACGGAGGCAATATCATCGACAACTTCAAGCTGACGTTCGAAAACGGCAGTGTGGTCAAGGCTGAAGCAGAGCGCGGCCTCGAAACGCTGGAAGGATTACTGGACATGGACGCTGGCGCCCGCCGCATCGGGGAAGTAGCGCTTGTGCCTTTCGATTCACCGATCTCGCGTTCCAACATTCTGTATTACAACACGCTGTTTGACGAGAACGCTTCTAATCACCTCGCACTCGGCAGTGCCTACGCCTTCAACCTTGAGGGTGGCAAAGAGCTGTCGCAAGACGAGCTTGCCAAGCGTGGCCTCAATACGAGCATTACGCATGTCGATTTCATGATCGGCTCCGCCGATATGAACATCGATGGAATTGCCGAAGATGGCAGCTCCGAGCCGATCTTCCGCAGCGGCAACTGGGCGTTTTAAACCTAAAAGAGCGAGTGGCTAGCCGATTCCGGTCCTCCACTCGCTCTTTTTTCTGCCTAAATGCCCGAATTCCTTCAGCGCCTCATAATGGCGCCATGATCTTGATGCCGCTGCCCACGCCGAGCTGGCGGCCCGACATGAGCCAAGCTTGCGCTGACCGCTGCAAGCTCGTCTTTACTTCATAATCGAGCGGATTCGCTTGGACCGAATGGAAAATTCGGTTTTCGGCTTGGCGGGAAGATTCATTGATATCGTAGATTTCAAATTGATTTTGAAACTGAACAATATTAGACTGGCTACCGAGCAATTCAGTGAGCCCGGGATAAAGCAGCCATGACTGGCAAATAAATACGGGAGTTATGCCGCGGAAGAACGTTAGGGCTGCTTCAAATGACGCCTCGACCTCATGCGGTAACAAGGGCTCGCCTTCCGGAATATGTACATTGAGCACAATTTGCTGCTTTTCAATAACTGCGTGATCTACTCTGACCTCTTCACTCATGGCAATGGGCTGGAATTGCAGTCGGCCCAGCCGGAAGAGCTTGAGCTGTACATGCTCTTTCAACCAATCATATTGAGCGATCCCGTACTCTCCAAACTTCCGCACACAGGCCATACACCAAATTTGAAGATCCGAAAACGTATCAAAGTAAATCTTGGAATCGATTCCCCGCTTCTGATAAGTTTCATAGGCATCAACCGCAAATCGCACAAACAGATACAGCATTTTTTGGCGGCAATGGGGCTCGTTTTCAAGCTCTTTGAAAAAGGATTCCGAATGATTGTAAAGGGCTGTCTTGTGCTGCAAATACTCCGCTTCATCCATGTTATACGCTGCAATCAGTTCTCTAGCATCTTGATGGAGCCCAATTCCCTCGCAAAAATCATCGATTGTCATTCGCGTCCCTGCCCTCTCCAAGCAAGAAACGATAACCGATGCCTGGCTCTGTCGCGATATAGATCGGGTCGGCAGGATGATCATCCAGCTTTTTGCGCAAATGGCCAACATAGATACGGAGGTAATGGCCCTCCGTTTCCAAATGCGCGGAGCCCCATACTTGGCGCAGCAGTTGCTTCTGGGTCATGACTTTGCCTGCGTTGAGGGCAAGCGTTTTGAGCAGATCGTATTCCGTCGGCGTCAGCTTGATTCGATTGCCTGATCGCTCCACCAGCCGCTGTGCCAGATCGATCGTCAGCTCTCCGAAGCGGAGTACAGGCTCCGTTGAAGCCGTGCCAACCGCATGCCGAAGCGCTACGCGGATACGAGCGACAAGCTCGCCCATGCTGAACGGCTTGGTGACATAGTCATCCGCCCCGCTGTCGAGCGCCTCGATTTTGTCTTCTTCCCGATCCTTGGCAGTTAGTACAATAACCGGAACCGGCGACCATTGCCGTATGCGCTTCAGCACATCCAGTCCAGGCCCGTCCGGCAACCCAAGATCAAGCAAAATAAGATCCGGATGGTTCATCGATGCCTGCAACAAACCGTCTGAACCGGTTCCGCTCTCAAGCAGATCATACTGATGCGCCTGAAGCGTCACCTTCAGCAGCTTGCGAATCTGTGGTTCATCCTCGATAAGCAGAATGCGCGCTCCCTTGTGGGCTTCACTCAATTTGTTCCCCTCCTTGATCCACCAGCTCCAGCTGTTCCAGCGGAAGTTCTACGGTGATAGCTGTTCCTTTGCCGCCAGCGCCGACGCCGGCCATAATCGCGCCTCCATGCAGCTCAGCGATTCCTTTGGAGATCGCCAGTCCAAGACCAGTTCCAGTCAAGTGAGCCGCATTCCCGCTGCGATAAAATTTATCAAATACTTTGGAGGCATCTTCGCTTGGAATGCCAATCCCCTCGTCACGTACAATAAGCGACACACGATTGTCCGTCGTCCGCACTTCTAGCTCAAGCACACTTTGTTCTGGGGAATATTTGATGGCATTGCTAATAATATTGACCATCATCTGCTCCAGCAGCACCGGATCGCCTTTCAGCAGCGGCACGGGCTCTGGCATAAGCATTACCGTTCTACGACTACCACGAGCCTCGCGCAGCTGGCGCAGAGCAGCGCCAATCAGCTCATCAGCGCCTACCCAGTCGCGCCGCAGCTTGAGCATGCCTCCCTCAAGCCGCACCATCCCTAGCAAGTTGCCAACGAGTCGGTTCATGCGCTGAGCACCATTGCGGATGGACTCAAGCAGTTCACGCTTCTCATTATCTGTAAAAAGGTTCCCCGATTCCAGCAAGCCGCTGCTGGAGCCGATGATTTCCGCGAGCGGTGTCCTCAGCTCATGCGACACTGAATCGAGCAGCGTTGCTCTCATTCGCTCGGATTCCGCTGTCACTTGCGCAAGCCTAGCCTCTTCGCCGCGCTTAATGCGGGCCAGTGCACCTGCAGCTAGATCGCTCAGCGCCGCCAGTCGCAACCGCTCCTCTGAATCCGGCCACCCGTTTTGCTCCCGACTTCGAAACGATACGGCCCCATGCACTGAATCCTCTGCTAGCAAAGGCAAACAAAAAACTTGGCCACCCATCGATTGTGAGATTCCCCTATCAGCAACCTCACTGATTAACATCGCTCGCTTGGCTGCCGATAGATTCGGGTCCTCGGGATCGGCAGCTCGTGAGCGGCCTGATTCATCATGCCTTTGGAGCTCGCCTCCAGTTGTCGGAAGATAGAAAATCGTTTCCAGACCAGACATTTCCCGGATTCCACCGCCAAAAGCCCGCAAAAGTGCTGGCAAATCCGTCACATCGGACATGCTTCTGCTCATCCCGTACAAAATCGCCGTTAGACGCTCCTGCTGCCGAGCCTGTATCACCTGTTGTTTGAGACGATCTGCAAGTCCAGCAGTCATGAGCGCCACCGCAAGATAAACAGCGAAGGAGATTAAATAGCGCAAATCAGCAACCGTAAAGCTAAGCACGGGAGGTACAAAAAAGAAGTCAAAAGCAAGTACACCCACAATCGCCGCAAATACCGCTGGTGCTCTACCGCCATAAACCGCACATAACAGTACCGGAAATAAAAAAAGCAAAGCCGCATTGACCGGCTCCATACGCAGAACAGGAAGCTGCAGAACTACAGTAAGCCCTGCTATGCCGAGCATCGTAGCAGCGTAAATACGCCATCGCCGATTGGCAGCAGATGTTTGCATTCAATTCTGTCCTCTCTCTACCTGAATGGTATACCTATTATAGCTTAGGAGACGCCATAATCCAGCAAAATCCAATTCATTCCCTGCCCCCTTTATACAAGCTGACAGAGACATCTTTTACAAAATGTATAGCTTTGTGTGAGGAAATAATTGGTATAATGCACATGCAGTCAAATCCCAATCCTGTCAGGAGGTATGAAGTAATGAAAGCTTTTGTAAGACTTTTTGCATGCGTCGCACTAATCTTTTCCCTGGTGCTAGGCAGTGCACAGCCGCTGGGGCTGTCGCCTGTTCCTAACGCCGAGGCCGCTGTTTCAGGGCCGACAGATTTCGCCGGTATCATCAATTATTTGAAAGCCAACGGTAAGCTCCCGCCCAACTTTTTGACGAAAAGCCAGGCATCCAGTAAAGGCTGGGTATCCAGCAAATGCAATCTAGCTACAGTCGCTCCGGGGTACAGTATTGGCGGAGATGTGTTCCAAAACCGCGAGGGCTTGCTGCCGGCGAAAAGCGGCCGCACTTGGCGTGAAGCGGACGCCTACTATACATCTGGCTGCCGCAACGCTTCTCGTGTGTTATATTCCAATGACGGGCTGTACTATTCAACAGACGATCATTACGCTACCTTTAAAAAATGGTAGATAACATTTAAAATTAGGAAAAAGGGACTTGTCCAAGCGGCAGGTCCCTTGGTCTTCCCAGCTAGAAATCAAGAAAGCAGGTGTAGCGATGAAAGAGCTTCTGCTAGACGGAAAAAAACTTGCGTCTATGGACGATGTGCATGACTTATTTGCTAGGGAATTAGCTTTTCCCGATTATTACGGCCGTAATCTGGATGCCTTGTATGATTGTCTGCAGGATTACAGCGAACCGCCGGTTCGAATTCGTTGGTCGCATTATAAGGAGAGCACAGCGAAGCTCGGCAACGGTAGTGCCGAATCACTCCTGGAGCTGCTAAAGGACATGGAAACCGAAGTGGCTGGATTCACGGTCGTAGTGGAGGAATAAGGTACGAACTTAGCATCTTGTCTGGTTTTAGTCAAAAAGGCAGTCCCCGTCATCCCGGCTTGTACCGTTGATGACGAGAGACTGCCTTTTTTCTTTGGAAGCTGTGGCTGTTTGAGAAGCCATAGTAATTTCTTGTTATAGAAACAGGACTTTCGTGTTACAGAAATAGAACTAAAGTACACTGCGAGAAGACACGTAGCGGTCTTTCCACCAACCGGAGTTCAGGCTGTCTATTTTAACGCCATCCGCGGAAGGTGCGTTATGAATGAACTGACCGTTCCCCATGTAAATACCGACATGGTTGATTGCACCGTTATTGCTGCCGATTGAGTCGAAGAAGATCAGATCGCCCGTTTGCAGATTGGCACGGCTCACCGCTTTGCCCTGGAGCTTCTGAGAGCTTGTCCCCCATTTGAGATCAACGCCCACTTTATCGTAAATAAACTCAGTGAACGAGGAGCAGTCGAAGATTAACTGGGATGTATTGCGAACGCCGAATTCATACGAAACCCGACCCATATAGCTCTTAGCAAGCTCAACGACCTGTTTGCGCTTGGACGAAGTATCTCCCGGCTGGGTTGTTTGCCCACCATCATCGTTATGGGTTTCGTCATGCGTGGAATATTTGCCATCCGAGGAAATGAACCCGCTCTCGCCCTGCTTCGTTTGTATTTTTAGCCAGCCAGTTCCCGCATGGCCGACGACATTTACCTGCTCGCCTTTTTTAAGCAACCGTATTTTGGATGAATTGACGCTTGCCTGCTCCCGCATGTTTACGCCATAAGTAATTTTAGTATCATAAGATACAGCTGCGGACACCTTCTGAGCAGCTGGAATCCATGTTGCGCCGATCACGCTAAACCCGAGTGTTGCACATAGCGTTGCTCCGACCAGCTTTTTCGTTACCCATTTGTTGTTCATCTAGTTGTAGCCTCCTTGGGTTTGTCTGGAACACAGCATATCAGAAATGAAAGTAACTATATTTTTCCACAAAGAACAAAAAACCAATTAGAGACTGGTCTCTTTGACCTTTGTTAGAAAAATATGAGAAAGCTCTCACATTTGAAGACATAAAAGTCGGAAAATTAGGACTTCTATGGTTTTTAGTGGAAAAGCGGATTTTGACCTTGCTGGAACTGGTCTTTTTGAAAACACAAAAAGACGACCTATATCCAGTTGCTGGAGTCTAGATCGTCTTTTTAGTTTTTTTGGATGTCCATTTTTTAATTAGGTAAAAACCCATGACTATCCTTAAAATAAGTCCGGTTGTGCAGCATGCTCGGGTGGCCAGGAAATAGCTTAAGCGCTTCCTCGTTGTGTGTATGCGCCTTAGAGTATAAGCCTAGTCTGTCATAACATAAACAGAGCTGAAGATGTGGATACCAAGTGCTGGAGGATCGGTCAGACATCCCCATCGTAGCAGGAGGCTCGGTCGTCACCGCAAGGTCATACCAGTATGCAGCGACGGTATAGCTTCCAGCATCGAAAAGCGCATTGCCGATAGAGCAGCATACCTCAGGCCGCGGCGTATCGTACGAAAGCGCCCGGAGTGCGGACTGTAAGCGCAGCTCGGGCTGATTGAGTGCAGAATAGCAAGCTGACAGCTTAATACATGCTTGAATGTTGTCCTCCACCCAACCCTCGCCTGTCCTCAGCATCGTCTCGTAATGAATAGCAGCTTCGTCGTTATGACCGTGATCTTTAAGCTCGTTCGCAAAATAATAAAGATCACGAATATTGAATTCCTCGCCCTGCTCCCTCCTGCTTCTATAAATGCGCAAATTCCGGTCCGTATAGGCCTTGTCCTTGTCATGCTGCACTTCGGCATCCAAATCCAAATGTTGACCATACGCATTCAAATACTCGTGCACGGCTCCGATCCACTCAAAGTTGCAATCCCGCCGCACCAGGCGGTTACGTCTCAAGCTCGAAAGCGCTTCTCCCGTTGCGCTGCGGCTTAACACATAAGGCATGGTGACCCGGCAAGTTGCAGGATCGAGGGTCTTTTTGAGATTCTTGAGCATTACAGCATCCTTTTGGTTCAAATAATCGTCTGCATCCAGCCATAAGATGTAATCTTTAGTCGCCTTGGAAAATGAGAAATTGCGCGCAGCGGCAAAATCGTCCACCCATTCAAAGCGCTCCACCCGCGCCCCGAATGACTTGGCAATTTCCACGGTCCGATCCGTGGAGCCGGTATCCGCGATAATGATCTCATCCGGGATCCCTTTTACGGATTCAAGCACCCGTGCAAGGACGGCCTCCTCATTTTTGACAATCATGCACAGACTTATCGTAATCAAGATCATCCCTCCTACTTAATCCGTATTCCGATGCTCAAAGGCTCATGCCATCAAATCAGGCCCGCTTGAAGCTGCGCCAAATTAGGCCACCGCGCCCCCTCATGCACCAGGACAAACGCGGAGTACATATAACACAACAACGAACGATTTCAGCAGCGCCTGAAAATCGTACAGATTTTATCGGGATGGGGCGGTAAACGGGTGACAACCAATGGACGGAAACGAGTGTTGAAGCAAAAATCCGCTCAAGGAAAGCAACAGCATTCTCAATCATCCACAGGACGTACCCGTCCTATGCCTGGTGATGCGGCTGTTGCGCGCAGAGTGGTGAAGGTGCCCATTAAAACGGCGGGCTCTCTAAACAAGACACGTCGATCTCGCAAATCACTTGCAAAAAAACTAAGTATATTGATGCATTCAGATAAAAAACGTCTTTCAACCAAAAGAAGAAAGAAATGCTCTGGGGAATGTTCTGGGTCGCATAAACCTTGCAAAAGGAAATGCCACGGCTCTAAAGGGAAGAAATGCAAGCGTGGTCCAATCGGGCCAAGAGGGCCAAGAGGCTGCGAGGGTCCGCAAGGAGCGACTGGGGTTACTGGGGTTACTGGGGTTACTGGGGTTACTGGGGTTACTGGCGCAACCGGGAGTGTAGGAGATCCTGGGACGATTGGTCCCACGGGCGTGACTGGCCCTACTGGAGCATCGGGTTCTATAGGTACGGTTGGAGCCACTGGTGCGACCGGGGCTACTGGTGAAAGAGGAGCGATCGGTCCTGCTGGTAGCATTGGGCCGACTGGTGTGGACGGATCCACAGGAGTTACTGGTGAGATCGGTAGTACAGGGGCGACTGGTACCACAGGTGTCGCCGGAAATACTGGATCAACTGGTCCGACGGGTGTGATCGGAAACACTGGTATGACTGGAGCTACGGGAACTACTGGTTCTACTGGAGTCACCGGAATCACAGGGACAACTGGAAGTATCGGAGCTACTGGATTGACTGGCACCACAGGTGCCACTGGTGTAATTGGGCCTGCTGGCTCTACAGGGGCTACTGGAACTACCGGTTTAACCGGTAACACTGGCGCCACAGGTATGAGCGGAACCACCGGGGCTACCGGGGCGACGGGAAGTTCTGGCTCTATTGGTGCTACAGGAAGTGTTGGAAACACTGGATCGACAGGCTCGACGGGGTCTACCGGGTTTACTGGTATCACTGGATCTACTGGTCTTACCGGAATCACTGGTATGACTGGTATAACCGGAGCTACGGGTTCAACTGGAACCACAGGTGCCACTGGATCGACTGGCTCAACAGGCGTAAATGGTTCTACCGGAGCCACAGGAAACACTGGTGCTACTGGTGAGACCGGAGCTGCTGGACCGACCGGATCTGCTGGACCGACCGGCCCTACTGGAGCTACAGGCATTACCGGATCAATTGGAATCACAGGTGCCACTGGAGACATTGGATCGACTGGGGCAACTGGTGCCACCGGTGACACTGGAAACATCGGGCCGACAGGCCCCACAGGCGTGATGGGCTCTACCGGTTTCACAGGAGCCATAGGTGAGACGGGAGCTACAGGCTTTACTGGTAGTATTGGCTCTACAGGAGCAACCGGCTCTACAGGGACAACTGGTGGGATCGGACTTACCGGAACTACTGGAGCAACTGGTTTGACGGGCAGCACGGGCTCCAGTGGCTCGACAGGAACTACCGGGGCGACTGGTATCACCGGCGCCACCGGGTATACCGGAAACACTGGCCCAACCGGTGGTTTCGGGCCTACTGGTGACACCGGCGCTACAGGCTCTACCGGAATCACGGGTGTGATCGGGCCTACTGGTTCCACGGGCGCAACTGGAATTACTGGCTTTACTGGCAGCACAGGCGTCTCAGGTGAGATTGGTTCTACCGGAGTGACCGGCGTTACGGGAGCTACAGGTATTACTGGCAGTACTGGAGCTACTGGCAACACAGGTGTAACTGGAGGCATCGGAAATACTGGGACAATCGGGGCGACGGGTCCAGTCGGCTTTACCGGCTCTACTGGTGCTACCGGTGAGATCGGACCGACTGGGGTCACGGGCGAAACAGGTTCAACTGGCTTTACTGGGAGCACAGGTACGGCCGGCTCTACTGGTACGACCGGTGCCACGGGTGCTACTGGATTCACTGGCTCCACCGGTCTTACTGGTAACACAGGAACTACTGGAGAGGTCGGGCCTACTGGTGGCACTGGAATTACGGGAATCACTGGGCAGACTGGCAACACTGGCCCCACCGGAGCTAACGGTTTCACCGGTAGCACAGGTGCAACCGGTGAAATGGGGAATACTGGGGCGGCGGGAAATACCGGTGCTATCGGCATTACGGGCGCAACTGGCGCGACAGGCGCGACAGGCTCCGCCGGAAGTATCGGCCCTACTGGCGCCACTGGGGCAACAGGAAATACCGGCTCTACAGGTGCTACGGGTGCCACTGGCTTTACCGGATTCACGGGGGCTACTGGTAATTCTGGCAATATTGGCGCTACTGGTGGCATCGGGCCTACCGGGGCAACGGGCGCTACCGGCTTTACCGGACTCACAGGGGCTTCTGGTGAAATGGGACCAACTGGACCTATCGGCGCGACGGGTTCTACCGGGGCTACCGGCTCCACAGGTTCGACCGGAGCCACTGGGTTCACAGGAGCTACTGGCAGCACCGGAACTACCGGCGCTACCGGCGACATTGGATCTACTGGTGCGACTGGGTTCACAGGGGATACTGGCAACACTGGATCGACTGGCGCTACTGGCTTCACCGGAACGACCGGAACGACCGGCGCTTCTGGAGACACAGGCTCCACGGGGGCTACTGGGATGACCGGGTTCACGGGGGCTATTGGCAGTACCGGAACGACCGGCTCCACGGGTGCGACTGGAACGACTGGCTTCACGGGGGCTACTGGCTCCACTGGTTTGACTGGAGTAACTGGGTTCACAGGAGCTACTGGCAACGCCGGACCTACCGGCATTTCTGGCGTCACCGGTTCTACAGGTTCGTCTGGACCGACTGGGTTCACTGGAGTTACTGGCAGCACCGGCTCTACAGGTTCGACTGGCGCTACTGGCTTCACAGGAGCTACTGGCAGCACCGGAACAACTGGTGCTACGGGCGACACCGGTACTACTGGAACTACTGGCTTTACTGGTGTCACGGGGGCTACTGGCTTCACAGGTTCGACTGGCTCTACTGGTGTTACTGGCAACACCGGAACTAACGGCCCTACTGGCGGCACCGGATCCACGGGGGCCACTGGGACGACTGGATTCACGGGGGCTACGGGCAGCACCGGAACGACCGGCTCCACTGGCGACACTGGCTCCACGGGGGCTACTGGAGCGACTGGCTTCATGGGGGCTACTGGCAGCACCGGAACGACCGGCGCTACTGGTGACACAGGTTCTACTGGTTCTACTGGTGTCACTGGGTTCACAGGAGCTATCGGCAATACTGGACCAAGTGGATTCACAGGAGCTACGGGCAGAACTGGACCGACTGGCGCTACTGGCGACACCGGCTCTACTGGTTCGACCGGAGCGACTGGCTTCACGGGGGCTACTGGCAACACTGGATCGACTGGCTTCACAGGAGCTACAGGCAGCACTGGACCGACTGGCGCTACTGGCGACACCGGCTCTACTGGTTCGACCGGAGCGACTGGCTTCACGGGGGCTACTGGTAGCACCGGAACGACCGGCTCCACTGGCGACACTGGCTCCACGGGGGCTACTGGAGCGACTGGCTTCACTGGTGACACCGGTTTTACGGGTTCAACTGGAGCGACTGGGCTCACGGGGGCCACTGGTAGCACGGGACTAACCGGCGCTACTGGCGACACTGGTTCTACCGGAACGACTGGGTTCACCGGAGCTACTGGCAACACTGGAACTAACGGCGTTACTGGCGATAGCGGTTCTACTGGTTCGACTGGAGCAACTGGGCTCACGGGAACTACTGGCAACACTGGTCCAACCGGCGCCACTGGCGATACCGGCTCTACTGGTTCGACCGGAGTGACTGGGTTCATGGGAGTTACTGGCGGCACTGGTTCCACAGGAACTACGGGTCTAACTGGCACCACGGGCTCGACTGGAGCTACTGGATTTACAGGTGCTACTGGCAACACCGGACCTACCGGCCCTACTGGCGGCACCGGATCCACGGGGGCTACTGGGACGACTGGATTCACGGGGGCTATTGGCAGCACCGGAACGACCGGCTCCACTGGCGACACCGGCTCCACGGGTGAGACTGGAGCGACTGGATTCACGGGGGCTACTGGTAGCACCGGAACGACCGGCGTTACTGGCGTCACTGGCTCCACGGGTGCGACTGGAGCGACTGGCTTCATGGGGGCTACTGGCAGCACCGGAACGACCGGCGTTACTGGCGTCACCGGTTCTACAGGAACTACGGGCTTTACTGGTTCCACAGGTGACACCGGCTCCACGGGTACGACTGGAGCGACTGGACTCACAGGAGCGACTGGCGGTAGCGGTTCTACTGGTTCAACTGGAATAACTGGGTTCACGGGCGCTACTGGTAGCACCGGACCAACTGGCGCTACCGGCGACACTGGCTCTACTGGTTCGACTGGTTCGACTGGTTCGACTGGTTCGACTGGTTCTACTGGTTCTACTGGTTCGACTGGTTCGACTGGTTCGACTGGTTCTACTGGTTCTACTGGTTCTACTGGTGTCACTGGGTTCACAGGAGCTATCGGCAATACTGGACCGACTGGCGACACCGGCTCTACTGGTTCGACTGGAGCGCCTGGGCTCACGGGGGCCACTGGTAGCACGGGACTAACCGGCGCTACTGGCGTCACCGGTTCTACTGGTTCGACCGGAGTGACTGGGTTCACCGGAGCTACTGGCAACGCTGGAACGACCGGCGTTACTGGCGATAGCGGTTCGACTGGAGCAACTGGGCTTACGGGAACTACTGGCAACACTGGTCCAACCGGCGCCACTGGTGATACCGGCTCTACTGGTTCGACCGGAGCGCCTGGGTTCACGGGAGTTACTGGCAACACCGGACCAACTGGCGCTACGGGCGACATCGGTTCTACAGGTTCGACAGGACCCGCTGGGCTCACGGGCGCTATGGGCGACACCGGTTTTACAGGTTCGACAGGACCCACTGGGTTCACTGGAGTTACTGGCAACACCGGACCAATTGGCGCTACGGGCGATACCGGTTCTACAGGTTCTACAGGTTCTACAGGTTCTACAGGTTCTGCAGGTTCGACTGGAGCGCCTGGGTTCACGGGCGCTACTGGCAACACCGGACCAATCGGCTCCACTGGAGACTCCGGTTCTACAGGTTCGACTGGCTTTACTGGTGCCACGGGGGCTACTGGTTTGACTGGAGTAACTGGGTTCACAGGAGCTACTGGCAACACCGGAACTACCGGCGTCACTGGCGTTACCGGTTCTATAGGTTTGTCTGGACCGACTGGCTTCACTGGCGTTACTGGCAGTACTGGATCGACTGGAGCAACTGGGTTCACGGGCGCTACGGGCGGCACCGGATCCACAGGTTCGACAGGACCGACTGGCTTCACAGGAGTTACTGGCGGCACCGGCTCTACTGGTTCGACTGGCGCTACTGGCTTCACAGGAGCTACTGGCAGCACCGGAACAACTGGTGCTACGGGCGACACCGGTACTACTGGAACCACTGGCTTTACTGGTATCACGGGGGCTACTGGATTTACAGGTTCGACTGGCTCTACTGGTGTTACTGGCAACATCGGAACTACCGGCGTCACTGGCGACACCGGTTCTACAGGTTCGACTGGCTTCACAGGAGTTACTGGCGCTACGGGTGATACCGGTTCTACAGGTTCTACTGGAGAGACTGGGTTCACGGGCGCTACTGGCAACACCGGACTTACCGGCGTTACTGGCGTCACCGGTTCTACAGGAACTGCAGGCATTACTGGTGTCACTGGGACTACAGGTTCGACTGGAACGACTGGGTTCACGGGCGCTACTGGCAACACCGGAACTACCGGCGCTACTGGTGTCACCGGTTCTACAGGTTCGACTGGAGCTACTGGCTTCACGGGAGTTACTGGCTTCACGGGAGTTACTGGCAACACCGGGCCAACCGGCGCTACAGGCGATACCGGTTCCACAGGAACTACGGGTCTTACTGGCGCCACGGGCTCGACTGGGGCTACTGGGGACACCGGTTCTATAGGTTTGACTGGAGCAACTGGGTTCACAGGAGCTACTGGCAACACTGGACCGACCGGCGTTACCGGCGGCACCGGCGGCACCGGATCCACAGGTTCTACTGGACCGACTGGCTTCAACGGGGCTACAGGCAACACCGGGCCGACCGGTACTACTGGCAACACCGGTTCTACTGGTTCGACTGGACCGACTGGCTTCACAGGTGTTACTGGCAACACCGGACCTACCGCCCCTACTGGCGGCACCGGATCCACAGGACCGACTGGCTTCACTGGAGTTACTGGCAGCACTGGGCCGACCGGCGTTACTGGTGTCACCGGAGCTACGGGAATTACTGGCAACACTGGGGCAACCGGCGCGACTGGGTTCACGGGGACTACTGGCAACACCGGACCTACCGCCCCTACTGGCAGCACCGGATCCACAGGTTCGACAGGACCGACTGGCTTCACCGGCGTTACTGGCAACACCGGACCAACTGGCGCTACGGGTGGCACCGGTTCTACAGGAACAACGGGCTTTACTGGAGCTACTGGCAACACTGGCGAAACAGGTTTTACAGGATCGACTGGGGCGACCGGCGTCATCGGCTCCACGGGCATTTCTGGATCGACCGGCGCTACTGGAGCTACTGGAACTACGGGCGCGACTGGGTTTACCGGTGTAACTGGAAATACAGGCATTACTGGCGCCACGGGTATCACCGGCGTTACGGGCAACACTGGGGCGACCGGTTCCACAGGCGTCACTGGAGCTTCAGTCACCGGGGCCACCGGCCCTACTGGAGCTACCGGGGTTACCGGTGCAACCGGAGTTACTGGCGTCACTGGCGCTACTGTCACCGGCTCTACCGGAGCTACAGGCGCCACAGGCGTCACTGGAGCTTCAGTCACCGGGGCCACCGGCCCTACTGGAGCTACCGGGGTTACCGGTGCAACCGGAGTTGCTGGCGCCACTGGCTCCACGGGCGTCACTGGAGCTACTGTCACCGGCTCTACCGGGGCTACAGGCGCCACAGGCGTCACTGGAGCTTCAGTCACCGGGGCCACCGGCCCTACTGGAGCTACCGGGGTTACCGGTGCAACCGGAGTTACTGGCGCCACTGGCTCCACGGGCGTCACTGGCGCTACTGTCACCGGCTCTACCGGAGCTACAGGCGCCACAGGCGTCACTGGAGCTTCAGTCACCGGGGCCACCGGCCCTACTGGAGCTACCGGGGTTACCGGCACCACTGGCACCACGGGCGTCACTGGTGTCACCGGCTCCACCGGGGCTACAGGCGCCACAGGCGTCACTGGAGCTTCAGTCACCGGGGCCACCGGCCCTACTGGAGCTACCGGGGTTACCGGTGCAACCGGAGTTACTGGCGCCACTGGCTCCACGGGCGCCACCGGGGTTACCGGAGCCACAGGCTTTACCGGCGCTACCGGCCCTAACATTTTAGCCAACGGCTTTTCAGCAACTCGAGCGCCAAGCACGGTATCAGCCAGCGCTCAACTGACTAACTGGACTACGACCTCGCCGTTTTACAACGGAACAGGTTTTAACGCAACAACCGGCAACTATACCGTTCCTGTAACCGGTCGTTACTCCATCGAAGCAACACTCAGCTACTCAACTACGGCTGCGCTGTCCATCTCACTTGGCTCTGCGATTAACCCGGCTTTTGTCATACGAAGGACTGCTCCGACCACAACGGACTTGGTTACGGGGTTGTTCCCTATCTTAGACGTAAATATACTGCTGCTGCTCACGCTGAGGGCCATTCTCGGCTCATCAACCATCACAATGACAGGCGAGTATGCATTAACTGCAGGCGATGTAATCGGCATTTTTTACGTCGCGAACGGCCTGACGGTGAACCTGGACCTAGGCGGCGCGGGCTCCTCCGTCTCAACCTGGTCCGTGCACCAAATGGTCTGATTTCGCTCAAAAAAAACTCCGGCGCCGCTTCTAAAGCGGCCAACCGGAGTTTTTCCATTATTGTCCTGCTAAACCGAGCAGATCCCTCAGCTCTGCATCAGATAAACCATCCGCTCCCATCCCGCCCGGCTGGACAAGCTCTTCCATCAGCCCCTGCTTGCGCTGCTGAAGCTGATGCATTTTAGCCTCAATCGTGCCTCGCGCAAGCAATCGAATAACATGCACTACCCGCTTCTGCCCCATTCGATGCGCCCGGTCCATCGCTTGCTGCTCCACAGCCGGATTCCACCACAGATCGTATAAAATAACCGTGTCCGCACCCGTTAAATTCAAGCCGGTCCCCCCTGCCTTCAATGAAAGCAGAAATACATCCCGCTCTCCTTCGTTAAAACGACGGCACATCGGTACTCTGTCTCGGACCGGCGTCGAGCCGTCCAGTTGAAAACAGTCCAGACCTGAATCCTCCAGCCTCCGGCGAATGATTCCGAGCATCGTCGTGAACTGGGAAAAAACGAGCGGGCGGCGGCCGGACTCCAGCGCATCCTTAATCAAACCGACCAGTTGCTCCAGCTTGGCTGAGCCTCCCGCATAATCTTCCACAAATAAGCCGGGATGACCGCAAATTTGCCTGAGCCTAGTTATACCTGCCAAAATGCGAATGCGGTTTTGCTTCAATTCGTCCTTATCGATATGCTTCAGAGTCTCCTGCTGCAGCTGCACAAGATAAGCGGCGTACAATTTCTTCTGCTCCGGCAGCAGCTCGGCGCTCTGAAGCGTCTCAATCTTATCCGGCAACTCTTCCAATACGCTGCTCTTCAGCCTTCTCAGCAGGAAGGGACGCACACGCGCAGCAAGCTCCTCCCGGCGAAGCTCCTCAAATTGCTTCTTACTGCCCAGGAGACGAGGAAATACCGCATGGAAAATGGACCACAGATCGGCTGCGTGATTTTCTACCGGCGTTCCCGTTAAAGCAAATTTGTAATGGGCACTTACCTCTGCCACTGCTTTTGCAGTAAGCGTCGATTCGTTTTTGATCGTCTGAGCCTCATCCAGTATGAGCGCAGTATAGGGATACGCCACGTATGCTTCCCCATCCAAGCGAAGCTGCGGGTAGCTGGCAATAACAATGTCCGCCTCTTGTATGGAGTCCAACTTGCGCAAACGTTCTTTTTTGGCGCCGTCCGGAATGAGCACACGCATATTCGGAGCAAAACGTTCCAGCTCGGCCGCCCAGTTGTACACAAGCGAAGAGGGACATACGACCAGTGCAGGCCGCCGCTCCGAACGAATTTCCGGCAGTAGGGACAGCATAAACGCAATCGCCTGAAGCGTTTTGCCAAGCCCCATTTCATCCGCCAAAATGCCTCCAAACCGGTAAGCCGCTAGTGTCTTCATCCATTGATAGCCGGCCTTCTGATAATCTCGCAGGACATCGTCAAGTTCAACCGGAAGCGGATAATTCGCATGATCCGCCCCCTTGAGCGCCTGCAGCAGCTGTTTGGCCTGCTCGCTGGTGTGAACAACCGGACTGGAAATAGCCGCTTCGAGCAGAGGCACCCCCGCTGGCGCAGGCATTCGGTAACCGTATGAGGTTTTCTCGGCATAGGTGAAACCCGTCTCATTAATATAACGAATCATTTCCTGATACGCTTCCGACTGCAAAGGCAGCAGAGACCCGTTGCGCAAACGATAGAACGGCCTTTTTTCTTCCAACGAAAGCAGCACAGAGCGAATTTCCGACTCAGGAACTCCGTCCAGCTCAAAGCGGAATTCCAGCCAGTCGGTGCGCTCGTCAGGATAGACCCGGATAATAGGTGGCTGCGACTGCGCATGAACTCGCGTTTTCACCGCCGTCGTCACGTACACCTGTACAAGCAGTTCCAAACGCGGAAGCACGGTATATAAAAAATGAAATTCATCCTCTTCGCCGTCCACAAAACAGCCGCGCTCGGTCATGCTCATACGACCTTCGCCCATAAGCTCCAGAATGTCATACTCCTTCTCGCGATCGCGGACAAGCAGCTTTCCGGTTGCGCGCCGCTCTTCCTCTTGAAAAGGACGAAACGTCTCCTCTCCATATTGAAACTCCAGATCTGCCAGCAGCCTGTCCCTCACTCGGTCCAGATACAGCTTTGCTTTCAAAGGCGGGTGCTCAATCCGCTCCGCCATTGAGCCGCTTAACCTTACCTCCGCCAGCCTTCCAAGCCCAGGCAACACATGCCGGCTCAGTTCTTCCAACTGATCCGAACTTAAATTAATCTTTGTACTGGAGGACGCTCGAAACAGTTGCTGCAGAGCGCCCAGTCTCCCGCAAATCTCCCTCCCGCAGTCGTACAGCTTGCCGCGTTGAAGCACGATGCCGTATTCGTCCAAAACGAGCAATTCATCCAGACCTTCCGCCGCAAGAACTCCCCCTCCTTTTAAACCGGAAGATAACTCAAAGCTAATATCCATCGATCCGCTGCGATCCGGGGCAAAAGGCTGCTCATGCTCTCCTTGGCGCAAGCGGGCTTCGGAACATTCCTTTGCCAGCACGGACAACGTGGGCCACTCCGCCGGAGGAATTTCCAGCAGTTCCTCCCGCCGATGGCCACTCAAGCTGTCCGCCTCCGATCGCAGCAACTTTTCCGTCGAAACAATTCTTCCTAAATGACGGATCAAAGCAGCCGTCCCTTCCGCGAACCGGTGCTTGTCGGGGTCATATGCGGATCTCCGGGTTATCGTTGCTGCGCGCCCATCCGTCACCCTCTCCAAGAAACTTCTCAAATAGTAAACCGGCTGCCAGCCTCCTTCGACAAAAACGTTGAGGCTAACGGCCAAAAGCAGCATTTCTCGCATGACTCTAGGCTGGAATTTCAATCTCATTCCCAGCGTCTCGCGCTGGTCAAATAACGCCGGACGAATCAATGCCGAGTCTGCTCGCTGCCGGCGGGTAAAAGCAGCCATCACATTGGCGAGCGCAGCCGGGACAGGCTCCGTTTGCTTCTCCGAATGATGTAGTAGCTCACTCTGATCCGCATGATCTGCATCTGCCCCGCCGTTTCGCTGAGCGACATGCGACATTCCTTGCTGCCGCTGCCTTACGGCGTACAAAGCCGCAGCAATATGTTTGCAGCTTTTATCGTAGGAACCGAGAGCCGGACAGGAGCTGCAGCTTGCTTCAGTCAGCCCATGCTTGCCAAAAGCCAGCTCCACTCTTGCGGCATCTTTGCCAAGAATGTCCGCTGACAGGCGGTCCACCCCCGGAGGCCATTCCTGTATCACAACGAGCCCATCCGCAGCCAATTCCTTGCCCTTGCGGCTCGACAGCTTGCCGCAACGCAGCTGAATTTCGGACTCGCTCCATTGTTCCTTATGCATACCTAGCTTCTTCCTTCCTCTATCTTTATCAGGCCTGACAGGTGCAGGCCTTCGGTCCGGTTACAATTCTCTTTATCATATCATGGAATTAGGAACTGTTCGCATGGATCAGAACAGCTAAATCTAAGTCCCTAAACATCAATCAACCTTCTCCAGATTTATCTCGATTTATTTTTTAATATTTTTTAATAAAATTAATAACTAATTCTCGTCTTTAAATACTACCGTCCAAACGTTACCTGAACCGGTTCGCGGAAATTTGCGCAATAAAACGCAAAATCCACGAATTCCATTCTGTCTCTTGCAGGAGGTGGTGAGAAAGAACAGCAGCCCGGTATCGGCACAAGCAACAAGCAATACCAATCCATTCAACAAAGGAGAGTATTTTATGAAAACAAAAGGGTTTAAAATCGGAGCTATGGTCTCCGCAGCGGCAATTGCCTTTACCTCATTTCAGCTGATCGGAGCCCCCCCGGCTGTCCAAGCGGCAGCCTCCTACTATGTGTCGACCTCCGGCAGCGACAGCAATGCAGGCACAAGCACAGGCGCCGCCTTCAAAACGCTGCAAAAAGCCGCCAACACAGCAGGTCCTGGAGACACCATGTATGTGTTGGCAGGCACATACAATCAAAAGCTGAAAATAACAAACTCTGGAACCTCGTTCGCACCGATCACCTTCCGCAACTACAATGCTGATGTTGCCGTTATCGACGGCACAGGCCTGTCTGTAAGCGGCATGGAAGGCATTGTGCAAATTACAAACGCCAGCAATATTAAAGTTCAAGGTTTTGAAATCCGCAATTATAAAACCTCTACAAGCGGGAATGCTGCTGTCGGAATATTTGCTACCGGCGCCGGAAGCAATATTGAAATACGAAATAACAACGTTCATCATATCGCAAGCACGGTAACACCAACCGGCAGCGACCGTGAAGGACGGGACGCCCACGGAATCGCCGTTTATGGAACGAGCACGACTTCCTGGAGCAGTGGTTACCGTTGATGGCAACACGCTGAATAATCTCACACTAGGGTCTAGCGAAGCGCTTATGCTGAACGGCAACGTCGACGGGTTTTCCGTAACCAACAATGCCATCCACCATTCCGACAACATCGGCATCGACTACAATCTCTATTACGGCGTTGGCGGAAATTCAGGCTTAACATGGAACTGGAAAACTTCCGGTTATACAAACTTCAGCACGTACAAATCTTCGATCGGCAACGATGCCCTTTCCATCGTAGCGAACCCGCAGCTAGTAAGCCCAACAACAAACTTTACGCTGAATACAGGATCTCCAGCCATTAACGCAGGCAATACGGATACCGCCATCATCGGCTCCATCGATCTGGCCGGCAGCACGCGCGTCCTCGGCAGCACAGTTGATATCGGCGCGTACGAAAAACAATAATTCGCTTCTTTATCAGGCTGCTTCAACTCCAGAAGCAGCCTTTCTCACTCCGCCAAAAACCGACTTTATTCATTTTTCAGCGTTGACACTCAATTTGGAAAATGTTATAAACAAGTTGCAAGGTTTTGCGCAACTTTTACTTTTATTTTGCGCAATCATTAATACGCTTTCATGAGGAGGTGAATCGACAGCAACGCCAGCCAGGGATCGGCATAAGCAGACCAATTTATCGTACAAAGGAGAATTATTTATGACACAGAAGAGGTTCAAAAGCTTCAAATTAGGAGCAATGGTGTCCGCAGTGGCAATCGCCGTCTCTGCTTTTCAATTGGTCGGTCCTGCAACTACCGTCCACGCCGCCACTTCCTATTATGTTTCCACTTCGGGAAGCGACAGCAACGCAGGGACAAGTACAGGCGCCGCCTTCAAAACGCTGCAAAAAGCCGCCAATACGGCAAATGCCGGAGATACTGTATTTGTTATGGCAGGGACGTACAATCAGAAGTTGAAGATCACCAAATCCGGAACATCCGGTTCGCCA
Organism: Paenibacillaceae bacterium GAS479; assembly: GCA_900105225.1. Lineage (NCBI taxonomy): Bacteria > Bacillati > Bacillota > Bacilli > Caryophanales > Paenibacillaceae > Paenibacillaceae bacterium GAS479. The sequence goes on from LT629764.1 coordinate 319,923, forward strand.
ATCACATTCCAAAACTATAATAACGGCGCGGTTGTTATCGAAGGCAACAGCTTGCCCGTAAGCGGCCGCGAGGGCCTTGTCCATATGGCGAATGTCAGCAACGTCAAGGTTCAAGGCTTTGAGATCCGCAATTTCCAAACTTCAAGCTCCGGAGCTGTTCCGGTAGGCATTGCCCTTGAGGGTTCAGGCAGTAATATCGAACTTCGGAATAATAAAGTAAATAATATTAAAAACACGGCTTCTAGCAGCAGAAACGCCCACGGCATTTCCGTCTATGGCTCTAAATCGACCCCATGGAGCAATATTACGATTGACGGCAATACGCTCAGCAATCTTGTCTTGGGAAGCAGCGAGTCACTCGTACTTAACGGCAACGTAGATGGATTCTCGGTTACGAACAATATTGTTCGTGACAACGACAATATCGGAATCGATATTATCGGCTTCGAAGGTACCGCACCAAGCGGCTACGACCAAGCACGAAACGGTGTTATTCGCGGCAATAGCATCTCTAATATAGCCGTTAAAAACAACCCCGCCTATGAAAGCAACTGCTACTGTGCCGGCGGCATTTATGTAGATGGCGGCAAAAACGTAGTCATTGAACAAAACCGCAGCTTCAACAATGACATGGGCATCGAGGTAGCAAGCGAATGGCAAGGTAAATCCACCTCCAACATTACCGTCCGCAACAACCTTATCTACAACAACAGATACACAGGAATCGCCATCGGCGGTTACGATACCCAGCGGGGCTCCACAGTGGACAGCAAAATTGTCAACAACACTCTCTACAATAATGATACAGTCGGCAATGACGGCGGCCAATTGCTCATTCAGTTCGACACCAGAAACAATATCATCAAAAACAACATTATGGTCGCCAGTTCTTCAGGCATTTTGATCCAAAATCAATTCACCCAAAACACCGGAAATATCGTGAACAACAACCTGTACTATGGTGTAAACGGGACATCCGGCCTGAAATGGAATTGGAAAACGTCCTCCTACACGAACTTCAGCACGTACAAGTCCTCCACAGGCAACGATGCGAACTCTTCCGTAACCAATCCTCTGTTCGTAAATCCGACAAGCTCCAACTTCACTCTCGGCACCGGCTCCCCGGCCATTAACGCCGGCAGCACGGATACTGCGATTATCGGCTCCAATGATTTTGCCGGTAACGCACGAGTTCTTGGCGGCGCTGTCGATATCGGAGCGTACGAGAAGCAATAAAACCATTTATCAAGACTGCTCCTTCACGGAGCAGTTTTTCTTTTTTCTATGTTAACATCATTGTAATAGAGTTAAGTTAATAATAGTTGCATTTACAAGCTTCCTATTTCAAAAGTAATGGTTTTAATATATTTTCTATGAAAATAGTAACAAAAAACTAGCTTGAGCAGCTATAAAAGTTGACAGTATATTTGCATAAATGATATAAACCTAGTGCAGACCCATTATAATTTATTTATCGATAAAAGGAGACATCATGATGAAGCACACGCGAAAAGGCTTTAAACTAGCCCTTATGGCTACCGCTGCAGCAACAGCTATCTCCACCTTCCAGTTTGCAGGGAATGAATCTGTGGTACATGCAAGCTCTTCCTATTATGTTTCGACAACCGGCAGCGACAGCAATTCGGGAACGAGCACAGGCTCCGCCTTTAAAACGATTCAGAAAGCTGCCAATATAGCCACTCCTGGTGATACCATTTATGTGCGTGGCGGCATTTACAAGCAAAAGCTGAAAATTACCAAATCCGGTACAGCTACCGCCCCAATCACCTTCCAGAGTTATTCTAATGAAAAAGCCGTAATCGATGGCAGCGGGCTTAAAGTGTCCGATCAAAGCGAAGGTCTCATCGAAATCTCCAACGTCAGCAACATCAAATTTAAAGGTTTTGAGGTTCGCAACTTTAAAACCTCTGTTTATGACGAAGTGCCGATGGGAATCTCCATATTCGGATCTGGCAGCAATATCGAGCTGAGCGGAAACAAAGTGCATCATATCGAGAGCAACGCCAAAGTAAGAAAAGACGGCGGCGATTGGTCCGGCCGCAACGCGCATGGAATCGCCGTTTATGGGACAGAATCGACCGCTCTGAAAAATATTACAATTAGCGGAAACGAACTGTCGAATCTCGTGCTTGGATCAAGCGAGGCGCTCGTTGTTAACGGTAACGTTGATACGTTCAAGGTTACCAATAACCTCGTCCATGACAACGATAATATCGGAATCGACATCATCGGCTTCGAGGGCACCGCTCCCCAAAACGATCAGGCTCGCAACGGTCTTGTTAGCGGCAATACCGTCTACAACACTACCGCTACGAAAAACCCGTCCTACGGTCCTGTTCCGAATGATCAGTATTCCGCCGGTGGAATCTATGTTGATGGCGGTAAAAACGTTGTCATTGAGCGCAACAAAAGCTACAACAATGACATCGGCGTTGAGCTCGCCAGCGAGCATCAAGGCAAATCCACCAGCGGCATTACGCTGCGCAACAATCTGATCTATGGAAACAGCTATACTGGCATTGCCATCGGCGGTTATGATACGGAACGCGGCTCTACCGTCGACAGCAAAATCGTCAACAATACGCTCGTTCAGAACGACACGATTGGGTATGAAGGCGGCCAAATTCTGCTTCAATACGATACCAAAAACAACATCATCAAAAACAACATCCTGGTTGCAAGCTCTTCGAACATTATGATTCAGAACCAATATGCAAAAAACAGCGGCAACGTGGTGAATTATAACCTCTACTACGGAACTGGCGGAGCAAATGGATCGCAATGGACATGGAAAAACAGTACTTACAAAAACTTTGCCGCCTATAAAAAGGCTACTAAAAACGATGCAAACTCCGTATTTGCCAATCCGCTCTTCGTGAACGCGGGCACTCGCGATTACCGTCTGAACGCTTCTTCTCCAGCTGTAAACAAAGGGGAGAAGCTTACGACAATCATTGGCGCAACCGATCTGGCTGGTAAAACGCGGGTTGTTGGTTCCTCGGTTGATATCGGGGCTTATGAGCTGAAATAGCCGTAACTAAAAAAAAGGCCATAGTGCTGCAGCAGATGTTTAAGCTGCGCCGCTATGGCTTTTTGTACGAAAATTGTGATTCAACTACCGCTGTAGCAACTTAGGGGTTGAATTGAAGTCGAAGGTTCCAGTAAAATGGCGCAAAAAGACCCACCCTATTTGTTTTTAAATACCAATTTTCTAGTCAAGCAGCCTGAGTGATTCTTTAGTTGCTGTTCCCAAGGTTTAAATCTCTTGCTTCGCTTTCTTGTCCAAAGGCCCTGTCAGTATACAAGCTACAATTGTTTCTTGATGTACGTCGAGCTCTGCACATCATTTCAAAATAGCATCCATCTTCCTCCCCTTCCTTGTGTTCCATTCAGCAAATCATTCAGCAAAGAGAAGTGTACTTTTGTACACGTGCTCAGGGCAACAATCGGCGCTGCTCAAATCTGGGGTAGGCCCGTTTTCTGTACGGGATCGAAATGCTTGAGTACCGTATGGAGTTGATTCACCCCTTTCCAAATCACCTTAGCTCCGGGTTCATCGTCCCCCTTCCGTCTCAAAAAACCTCCAAGTTGCACCAAATAAGAAACGACCTCTTTAATCGTTGAAGGGCTAGAGGGAGCAGTTCTCGTTCGATTGGAGATGCAATATAATACTCTCCACTCCTCTTCCTCTAGAAACGTGGTGCATGGTTCGTCGGGATGCTGCCTAGCCAAGTTATGCTACGTTTTCTTCTTTGAAACAAGAAATAGTTTTCAGACACGCCTTGGAATCTTTCAATTCATAGGGACATTTGATTGAGTCCGTCAGTTTTTCTTTTTCATATTATGAGAAAAGTAGTCAATAATCACTACTATTTTTCTCATAATTGAGGAGGCCGATATAATGAATCAGGAATTCGTAACTATCAGCAACTACAGTAAGTCAGGTATTGGGGTCATTTTGGTACTGTTCATTCTGCTTGTAATCGTCGTTCAAACATTTTGCGACTCGCCAGGAAACAGGTGGCCTGCTGGTTTGACGGATAATGGAACCGTGTCTCCTGCAGCGACAAAAAGTTTTTATGTTGTCAATAGGACTCCCTACTGGTTGACGATTACATCGCTTACAGGAAACTCTTCGCTTCCTTCACCTAGAATCATCGAACCAGAACCAAGCACCCCGGCTCGATTTGAAGTGACTAATTATGGTATTGCTAATTCTTCCGCTACCGCGACTTATATTGTAAACGACTCTGCCGGGCAACTTGTTGGCGGGTTCAGATTTACTATGAGGGTTCCGGCATTTGGACGTGACACCAGAATCTCAAACATTGAAGTAACGGGAGCGTTGGTAGTCGCTGCTATTGGAACCACATTGTACGTTGAACGTTGACCCGTATTCCCCACATTAACGAAGCCCACCAGAATAATCCTTTGAAGAAAGCCGAGAATTCCTCCCCCAGTTATGGTTGTGGAATTCGCTGTTTCCCACACAATTATGCTTGACCCACATCGAATACAATAAACGGATGTTTTCACCAATAGCATTCATCCTACTCTTCTATGCTACGAAACATTAGCGGACCGCCCCCTAATTATGGAGAGTTCCGGGCGAAAAAGGCTTGTTTCAGAGTGTAGCTTCATTTTCTCATCTATACGCTCACACAGTCCGTTTGTACTTGGATACATCAAGATTTGGCTCGGCAATCCATTGAATGAATAATTAATTACACTACTCTTACATTGAGAGACGCATCACGCAACCTGCAATATGCCCGAACCATTTTGTCCATTCCTCATACTATGATGATAGAACATCATTAGGAGGATTATAGAATGAACAATGAACGGGCAGTTGTGAGCAATTTTAACGGCTCAAGCATGGGAGTAATTCTTGTTTTATTTATTTTGCTAGTTATTGTCGTTAGCGTATTTTGCGCATCTTCATTCAATAATATTATCGACGAGGTTCCCTCCATTACAGCTTCAAGAAATTTTAGACTTATAAACAATTCCGGTTCCTCTGTAGTGTTGACGAGTAGCAGAGGGGATTTTGAACCGCCAGGTCCACCGTCAATCGTAGTCATCTCACCTTCCACTTATTATAGCTTTGAGGTACTTTCTGTTGTGGCAGCAACACGTAGGGCATATGCCTCATTTGGCATCGTGCGAGAACAAGGTGTCGGTGTTATGGAAACAACGCTGGTATCAGGCAGAGTGGGAACATCCTCAGAATGGATCATGGACAGGTTTGTTTCTAGCGTAGTGACCTATAGAATCAGCGGAACAACGCTTACTATTACAGACGCCGCCCCATTATTATAACAAATCCTGAACCCTTCAATTCGTTCCTTATACTATGATGATAGAACAGTCTTGGGAGGAATATAGAATGAACGCTGAACGGGCGGTTATAAGCAATTTCAAAGGGTCAAGTATCGGAATGATTCTCGTTTTATTTATTTTGCTGGTTATAGTAACAAGCTTTTTTTCTGCATCTTCAATTGACAGCAGTACCAACCCAGACTTCTCGATTACAAGCTCAAGAGCATTTCGCTTAGTTAATGAATCTAGCTTTTCATTAAAATTAACAGCAAAAAATAACCAATTCGAACCGCCAGGTCCGCCGCTCAACACGATTATTTCTGAAGGAAGTTCCTACGGCTTTGAAGTTCAGCGCTCTCTAGGCTCATCTCATGCAGCCACAGCAACCTTTGAAGTGATTTTGGGACCGTATGTTAGTTATGGCACTTTTGACACTAGATTGTACTCTGCGTCAGATTCGAACGGCGGTTCAAATTGGTCCGTTACACGATCTAATGCTATAACAGTAACGTATGATATCAATGGCACAACACTTACGATTAGAAATAGCTTTTAACCAACGCTTCTGGAATGACATAACCAGACGCAAAATCTTCCATTGATAAAAAGTGAGGCCGTGCCTTCGTTATCATTAGAAAACGAAGGCACGGCCTATTGTTATTTCTGTTCATTCTACCAACGATCCACCTGCGTCAATGCGGAAAGTTTAGCCGTGTCTACGATACTGATCTTGCCCGTACTGTGGGAAATTGCATTGGCGGCCCCTGCTGCCGTCGCCAGGCGCAGAGACTGGGCGATATCGAACCCTCGCGCATTCGCCACGGTCCATCCGGCGACAAAACAGTCGCCACTGCCAACGGCATTAACGGCATTGATCGCCGGAGGCATAGCGCGCCACAGTTCGCCCTCCGCCGTTGCTGCGATACAGCCTTCCTTGCCAAGCGAAACAATCAGCACTTTAACTCCCTTAAGGATAAGCTCGGACATAAGCTGCTGCACAGCGGCCCTATTGCGCGGATCAGCTCCGGTCCACTGCCTGAACTCCTCTTCGTTCGGCTTGATCGTATGCGGTCCCGCCTCTATTCCTCGAATTAGCGCCGCACCGCTCGTATCCAGGACGATGTTGGCTCCTTTGGATCGGGATACGGCGATCAACTCGGCATAATAATTATCATCTAGCCCTTTCGGCAAACTCCCCGACAGCGTCATCCATTCGCCCGGCGTACTGAGCGCCCTCCAACGACCGATAAACTCCTGCGCCTCTTCTTCCTTTACAACAGGCCCGGATTCCAAAATCTCGGTCGATGTGCCGCTGGAATCGTCGATAATATTCAAACACATTCTAGTAAGTCCTTGAACGTACAGCCATTCCTGCTCGATTCTGGATTCGTAAAGAGAGGTTTGAATCCACTCTCCGTTGTCTCCTCCCAAAAACCCGGTCGCTATGACCTGTGCGCCAAGGGAGACGGCAGCCCTGGAAACGTTCAGCCCTTTGCCTCCGGGTGTCGACTCCTGGATGGTCGCTCTTTGCACATTGCCAATGGATAGCTTGGGAACATGGATCCTCTTGTCCACAGCGGGATTCAGAGCTCCGCACACAACGGAAGACTTAAGCTCAGGATACATGATCCACCGCGCGGCCAACTGCCCCGCACATACGGATTTTTTCTTTGGCGGCCTCGCGGAGCGCGTCTTTCGCCGGCTTCAAATAATGGCGAGGATCGTCCACAGCCGGATTGTCTGCAAACACCTTTTTGATCGCATCCGAAAAGACGATTCGCAGTTCGGTTGCTACGTTCATTTTAGCCATACCGAGCGCAATTGCCCGCTTCACCTGCTCCTCCGGAATACCGGAGCCACCGTGCAGAACAAGCGGAACCCCGACGCGAGAAGCGATACGCCCAATCCGGTCAAAATCGATATTCGGCTCACCTTTATAGATGCCATGCGCCGTGCCGATAGCAGGCGCCAGCGTTGCAACGCCGGTTGCCGCAACAAAACGTGCGCATTCCTCTGGATCGGCCAGCGTCGCTTCATGGTCCTCAACCGCAATGTCGTCCTCGACGCCACCGACTTTTCCAAGTTCAGCTTCCACATTGATGGCGATTGCCGTGGCCAACTCAACCACACGTTTTGTATCCGCCACGTTATCCGTGAACGGCTTCATGGATGCATCGATCATAATGGACGTATATCCAGCGCGGATACATTGAACGATCATGTCAAAATCATGGCAATGATCCAGATGCAAAGCTACAGGAACATGCGTTTTCGAGGCAGCAACCTGAGCCGCAGCAACGATGAAGTCAGCGCCGAGATGTTTTACCGTTCCCATGGTGGACTGCAGAATGATAGGAGCGTCCAGCTCCGTAGCCGCTTCGACGACAGCTTGCAGCATTTCGAGCGTATGAACATTAAATGCGGTAACGGCATAACCATTCGCGCGCGCGGCTTGAAGCAGCGGAGTGGATGATACGAGAGACATCGGTTATTCCTCCTGATGATCAGATAATGACAACTTGGGAAAGATTGCGAGGTTCGTCGGGATTGTTGCCGCGCTTCAGCGCTGTAAAATAACCGTAGTATTGAAGGAATGGAAGCGCCGCGACGGCGCGAGCTTCGTCAGAACCGCCTACCAGACCTGTTTCCACAAACGAATCAGCGAAAGCAGTGTCTTCTCCCGTCGCGGAGGCAGCTACGATAACATACGCTCCATAGTCCTGCATTTCGCGCGCAACCTTAAGCTCCGCTTCGCGGGATTGATCGGATACAAGCACGATCACGCAGGTGTGCTGATCTACGATCGACTTTGGACCATGCCGGAATTCCAGCGTTCCGAAGCTCTCCGTCCACGTATTGGACATTTCTTTGAGCTTGAGACAGCCTTCCTCCGCGATGCCAAACATAGCTCCCATGCCGAGAAATACCGTGCGGTCGAAATTCCGGGCGGATACAGCCGCTTGCGCAAGCTGTTCCCCTTCCCGCACCCGCTCCTCTTGCGCCTGCACAAGCTGATCCAGCTCCTGCAAATGCTCATCGGCTCGATCGGACACTAGAGCAATTGCCGTTTGCATTCCGACGATCATGCTAGCGAGAGATTTGGTCATAACCGTGCTTTTCTCTGCACCGAGCTTGGACACAAGGCTGTCTCCAAGCTTGGCCATGGAGCTTTCCGCATAACAAGTCACACCTGCGAGCCGCCAGCCCGGCAGTTCCTTGACCGAATCAAGCGCTTTAACAACCTCGGTAGATTCACCCGATCGTGAAACGCCAATCGCTACCGTTCTAGATTGCTCAAGCACGGCCTGTTCCCGGATCAACAACAGATCGGAAGAAGGCAAAGCCGTTGCCGGCCGCTTCAGCCAGGAACGATAAGTCGCAGCCATCGTAATCGCTTGATAATAGGAAGAGCCCGATCCAAGAAACAAAGTTTGCTGAACCTCGGAATCACCTAAATAAGCTTCGGCCCAGGCCTTGCGGCGAATAGCCTCCTCATAGGCTTCTTTGAGCGCAATTGACTGTTCTGCAATTTCCCGGTATGTGTGGGCTCCTATCGTTTCCTTCATCTCTAGTCACTCCTCGATATCATCATGCTGATGCTCCTATTCAGGCTGGAGCTCGGCCTCGCAAAAACGATGCAATTCCTGCAAATTAAGACTGCCCGCGCCTCCGATGCGCAGCGTAGACAACGCCCCGCAAGCATTGGCATAAGACAGCGACTCGCTCTCCGACTTACCCGACAGACGGGCTGTTATCCAGCCGGCGTTGAAAGAATCCCCGGCTCCGGTCGTGTCGACCGGCACGATCTTAACTGCTTTGCCTTCCGTCACACTGCCGTCCGGGCCGATAACTAGAGCTCCGGCTGAGCCTCTTTTCACCGCTACATATCCACGACGTTCGGGCAAATGCTCCGCTAGCTCCTTAACATCGTTGCATTGGAATATAGCTAACGCCTCTTCTTCGCTCGGCAGGAACCAATCGGTCCATGCCAGCAGCTCCTTGAGCCGCTCCCGGTCCCACTGCTCATTCGGGTCCCAGCCGACGTCAAAGGAAGTTGTCAGCCCCGCCTCCTTCGCCCTGCGAAACAGTTCCGCCCAGTGCGGACGCATGCTCTCTTGCAAATAAAAAGAGCCAAAATGGACATGAGATGCTCCTTCAAACAGGGATGCTGGAATGAGATCGGGAGTAACGGAAGCGATGGAGCCAAGGTAAGTGAGCAGCGACCGGTCGCTTCCATCGGTTAAAGAAAGGGTCACGCCTGTGCGAAGGCTGGCGTCCAGCTTGATGTTGCCTACGCCGACTCCATAACCGGCGAGCTCATTGATGCAAAATCTACCGAATTCATCGTCGCCGACGATCGACACCAGCTCTACTTCGAGGCCAAGCCCGGCCAGACCAGCCGCCGTAATGGCAGAGGAAGAGCCTAGCGCCAGACGGAACTCATCCACAAGCTTCTCGCGATTGGGCTCGGGACGGATTCCGGTTCCCGCAAAGATCAGATCTACGTTCAGCTCTCCGATAACAATGACTTTTGAACTTTTCATATATTCACTTCCAATCCGGCAAGTAGAGACGATCGGCTTCCCAAAGCTCTTCAAACATACTTTTTATTTCAGCTGGTGAACAAACTGCTGCTGTCAGGGGATCAATATATAGCGCTTGCAATGCTTTTTCGCGATCTTTCTCCAGTACGGCTTGCACAGCTAATTCAAAAAAGGCCATATTACTGCGGCAAAGCGCTGCCAAATGCTCTGGCAGACGACCGTATTGGGTAGGTTGAACCCCTTTTTTGTCCACAAGGCAAGCGACTTCCACAACCCCTTCAAAAGGAAGGTTTTCAATTAAGCCACGATTCGGCACGTTGCCATAAATGACATTCGGCTTCTCGTTAACGATGCTGTCGATAATGACCGCTGCGTACTCGTCGCTCTTCTCCAACTTGATCTCTTCCTCACCAGAAATCATCCGCTCGATTTCCTCGTCCGTCTCCTTGCGCCATACCGGCCACTCATTGGCGTAAAAGCCCGTTGCGCCGTTGTATCCGGCCGCACAGTAGCGGTCAATCAAATCCTGCCGTTTACGATAGTAAGGAATATATTCGGAGAAGTGGCCGCTCGATTCCGAGACAAACGCACCAAAATGGCGGGCAAAGTCAAAGCGCACCGGATCTTTGGCAAGGAAAGCTTCGTCGGACATTTTCTCAAACAACGCCGGATATTGATCTTGGCCGTCCACTTCCAGCTTCGTAAACCAGGACATGTGATTGATGCCGCCACAACGCCAGTCCAGCTTCTCATAGGGAACATTCAAATATTTGGCAAGCTGTTGGGAGGAATGTTGAATCGAATGGCAAAGTCCGACGACAGGAAGCTTGGTCACTCTGGAAGTGGCCAACGTAACAGCGGACATTGGGTTCGTATAATTAAGAATGAGGGCACCCGGACACAGCTCTTCTATATCCCGAACGATTTCCAGCCATACCGGCAACGTGCGTAGTGTTTTGAACAGTCCACCTGGGCCGAGGGTATCACCAATACATTGCTTGACGTTGTATCGAAGCGGAATTTCGAACTCATTGCGCACCGTCTCAAGTCCGGCCACTTCGATCTGATTGATGACAAAACGGGAGCCTGCTATCACTTCCCTGCGATCTGTCGACGCTTCGACAGTCCAGTTCTTACCGCTCAATTCGATTAGACGATGCACCAGTTTGACCGACAGCTCCAGCCTTCGGGCATCCACGTCGACTAGGGCAAACACGCCTTCTTCAAACCCTTGAATTTGCAAAATATCGGATGCCAAGTATTTGGTAAACATGCTTCCCGAACCAATAATCGAGATTCGCGTCAACGTCATACCCTCCATTGAATGAAATTGATTGCTCAAGTTCATTATTTATCATAATTATGATCGAGTCAATTCATTTTTGAAGAATTAATATCGAATACGCTCATTATTTTGATCGTTTTCACTCTTTTTATGGACGCCGATGATCGTTTATGATATTCTGAGATTACGAGTAAATACGATATAATGGTAAAGAAACCCGAGCCGCTTTTAGCGAAATCTCGGGTATGAAGGAGATATACTGCATGAGCAAGATTAGTGCACGCCGTGATGGAATCATTGCTCTTCTTAAAGAACAAGGATCTATTACGGCAACGGAGATCATGGAAATATTCGGAGTATCCGAAGCAACAGCTAGACGGGATCTGGAGACGCTCGAACAGGAGAAAAGGCTTGTCCGGATGTTCGGCGGAGCCGTTTTGGAGAGCATCCGCAAGGAGATTCCATTTTATCGCAAGATGGAAATGAACCCGGAAGAGAAGAAGGAAATCGCTGACAAAGCTTATTCCCTCATCCAGGAAGGGGATGTAATCGGACTTACTGGCGGCACGACATGTATGTTTGTAGCTCGCCGGATCATTCAACAGCCGTTTGAACGCTTGACGGTCGTCACTAATGCGCTCAATATCGGCTTTGAGCTTGCAGGCGTACCAGGCCTGGAGCTGATCCTGACTGGCGGTGTCAACCGTACGCACAGCTACGAGCTGTCGGGTCCGCTTGCCGATACAATTTTGGAACGAATTACGATTCAGAAGACTTTTCTCGGAGCAGACGGCGTTGATCCCGTGCGGGGACTCACGACGTTTAACGAGCTGGAAGCCAATACGAATCGCAAGATGATTCAGCAATCTCTTGAAACCTACGCCTTAGCTGATAACAGCAAGCTTGGACGCAGTTCTCTCTTTTTGATCGACAAATGGCGTGCCATAACAGGATTGGTTACCGACAAGGGAGCCGCTCGCGAAATGCTGGAGCCTTTTAAAGATGCAGGCATCCGGATTTTGTAAAGCAAAACTACAGGTTTGGAATTAGCTTTCTCGGGGCTCCTTGACCGAAGATTGACGGATCTTCAGCTCAAATGGAACCGAGATTTTAACGGGAACGGGATAACGTCCCCCAATGTAATCAATCAGCGTTTTGGCGGCAATATTACCGATCTCAAGCTTCGGAATATGAACGGTCGTAAGCGGCGGCGAGCTATAAGCGGACATCTCGATGTTATCAATGCCGGCAAAGGCAATATCGTCGGGTATCTGCATACCGCTTTCGTTCGCTGCCCGCATAGCCGAGATTGCGATCATATCGCTGGCGGCAAATATTGCTGTTGGGCGATTTTCTTTATTTTTCAACAGTTCTTTGGTCCGTTGATAGCTTTTTTCTACATCCCAGCCGCAATCAATAACCCAATCGGGATCGACTGAAATATCGGCCTCCCACAGCGCCTCCCGATACCCTCTGTATCGTTTTTCCTTTTCGATTGCATGTGATAACCCCGATCCGCCGATAAAGGCGATTCGACGATGACCTTGCTGCAGCAAATGCTGAACGACGACCTTCGCCGCCTCCACCCGATCATAGGTGATACGCGGAATTCCAGGATCGCTTACATCAACGCCAATCAGATGCGGAATCCTCTTTTTAAGCTGGGCGTACAAGTCTGGCTCTAACCCTTCCACGAGAATCAGCCCGTCCGGTGTGTTTTCATATAGAATGCGGTTCATTACGGCCGGATTGCGAAGATCGTCCACCGTTTGCACAAACGCAAGCTCATACCCCATCTCAGCAATTCCTTTTTCAATCCCTTCCAGAATGCCTGAAAAATAAGGATGATTGTACTTGTTCTGAGTTACGGCCAAGATGCAGCCAACTGGTGATCCCACAGCTGGATTTTTTTTGTCGCTTTCCTGATTTTTAGCAGACTTGGTAGGTTGATATCCAAGTTCAGTCACGGCATCCCAGATCTTTTTGCGTGTTTCCGACCGGACAGAATGAGAAGCTTCATTATTAACAACTCTCGACACCGTTGATATGGAAACCCCAACGCGCTCAGCTACATCCTTCAGCGTTGTCACTTTTTTTGCACTCCTTTGTCTAGTGAGAGTAAATATTTGCGCAAATAATAATTAATAAATCCATCATACGGGCTATATTTAAGCGCTGTCAACTTAGGGCGAGAGATATAGTTTCTTTGCGTCTTAAGACATATAATGCGGCAACGGCATCGAGCCCAAGAAGCAGGATCGATGCCTGGTTGCCAGATTCTACTTCCCGTAAGCTTTTTTAATATCTTGGACCGCTTTCTCGATATCCCCTTTTCCGGACATCGGATTGGAGAGTTTTTGAGGGATGATTTCCCACAGCAATTTCTCTTTTCCATCAAAGAACGGTACCGGAATAGCATATTTCTGAGAATCGATAAATACCTGTTTGTTGTAACCGTCATCCTGTGCGAGGAAAGCCTCTGCTGCATTTTTATTGGCCGGTATGGACTGTCCCTGCTTAGCTAGAGCGATTTGCCCCTCTGATCCAGACATCCATTCGACGAGTGTCCAGGCCGCCTTTTCTTTTTTGGTTGTAGGACTAATAGCGTTACCCGTTACCTGAACAACCGTTTTTTCTTCCTTGAACTTTGGCGGGAGCAGTGTTTCGAAATCAATGCCAGCCTGTTTGTACTCCGTCGCGTTCCAGCTTCCTCCAAAGCTAATTGCGACCTTGCCGGTAGACAGGGACAGGAATGGATCTTTGGAAAGTGTTTGCGACTGGCCATAGTTAGGTACGGCATACAGCTCCGTAATATAGCTGCTGAATGTATTCAGCACCTCCATCGCCTCTGGAGATTCCATTGCAAATGATTGGTCATCATTGACCAGCTTGGCTCCGTTGGACCAGAGCTGGGATTCCAGCACGGAGTCCGCCGATAAGGCAGCATCCATAACAAGTCCCCATTGAACGATGTTTTTCTTATCAAAACCCGCTTCATCCGCCGTTTTACCCGATTTATCCACGGTCATTTTTTGCGCTATCTTGATGAACTCATCCCATGTCATTTCGCCAATTGGCGGCTTAACGCCTGACGGGTTCGTTTTTGCATCGGCGAATATCCCTCTGTTGTAATACATGATGATCGTGTTCGCGTCACGTGGAAGAGCATACTGCTTGCCGTCTGTTTGCAGCTTTTTGAGCACATTCGGTTCGAACTGGCTGGTATCAAAAGCGTTATCAGCCGTCAGACTAGTCAAATCCCTCATTGCGCCTAGCTTGGCGTACTTATCCAAGTAGGCCTCATCCATTTTGAACACATCTGGAAGTGTTTTGGCGGCAGCCTGAGCTGTTATCGCCGTCCAATACGTCTCCCAATCCTTGGATGTTACTTCAACTTCAATATCGGGATATTTCGCGTTGAACTGCTTCAGCAGCTCCTTCGTCTGATTGATTTCTTCCTGAGTGCCCCATTGCATGTACGTAATTTTCGTTTTCTCTGGAGTATTGCCGCCGGAATTCGTAGAAGATGGAGTCTCGCCGGAGTTGTTCCCGCATGCTGACATGACCAGAGGAATACCTAGCAATGGAATAAGCCATTTGGATTTGTTTGCCGACCCTCTTTTAACCATGAAACACACTCCCTTTTTTATTTGATTCCCGACATGACCACGCCTTCAACGAAGTATTTTTGTGCGGAGAAATATATAACGGCGATTGGCAGCAAGGCGAGGAACGAGCCTGCGGCCATCATCGGGAGATCTTGAGCGTTTTTGCCCATAATCAATTGCAATCCGACACTCATCATTTGCAGCTTTTCGGATTGAATGAAAATAAGCGGGGTGAAATAATCGGTCCAGGTGAAAACAAAGGAAAAGATAAAACCTGAGATCAGAATAGGCCCGGAGAGCGGCAGAATGACCCGGCTGTAAATCGTCCAATAGTTTCCGCCATCAACATAAGTTGCTTCATCAAGTTCTCTAGGCAAAGTGAGAAAATATTGACGGAATAAAAAGATAAAGTATGGACTTGCCAGCAGCACTGGAATTGTGAGCGGGAGCCAAGTATCGTACCAGCCGATCTTGCTAAACAAGATGTACATGGGAATGAGTGTGACCTGGGACGGAATCATCAGTGTAGCGAGCACAATCACAAACAATGGTGCGCGCAAACGGGACTTTGTCCTGGCAAACCCAAACGCGATGAGCGAGCTGGAAATAATCGTGCCAAGCCCGTTTATCGACGCTACGATAAAGGAATTCATAATCCAACGAGGCATTAATGTCATCGTTTCGAACAAACGACTGAACGAGCCCAACGTAAACGGATCCGGCAGCAGCTCTGGAGGGAAAACATAGGTCTGTGCCTGAGTTTTGAGCATTGTAGAAATGAGCCATAAGAGAGGACCGATGAAAATAAGCAGCCCGATAACTAGAAAAATATAGGAATAAGCTCGGGATAATAACTTTGTGGCGTGCATCAGGGCTTACCTCCCTTTTTCTCGTCACCTTCGTAGTAAACCCAGCGGTTGGAGGATTTCATCAGAACTACAGTAATGACCAGAATGATCAGGAACAGAACCCATGACTGCGCCATAGCGTAGCCGAAGTTCAGATCGCGGAAGGCAACCTGATACGTATTCATCATGTAGGTTTGCGAAGCATAATCGGGACCGCCTCTGCTTAGCAGCATGGCTTCCGTAAACATCTGGAAGTAATAAATGACCTGCATAACGACGGTAAACAAGATGGAGGGTGTCAACATCGGCAGCGTAATCGTAAAAAAGGTACGAACTTTGCCGGAGCCGTCTATACGAGCCGCCTCATACAGCGAGGTCGGAATGCCCTTGAGCCCCGCGAGAAATATGAGCACCGATCCGCCGGACATCCACATGCCAATCGTAATGATGACCGGTTTGATCAACGCTTCGCTGTTCATCCAATCCACACGACCGCCGCCAAGAGCTTGAATAAGTGTGTTTACGACACCGTCTCCAGAACCAAACAAGATCATCCAAATGACAACGGTTGCAACAGGTGGAACGAGGTAAGGAAGATAATACAGGGTACGGAAATATCGAATTCCAGGTAGTTCAATATTAAGGAGCAGCGCCAGCAAAATTTGGAATGTAACGGTAATTGGAACACCTACAAACACGAAATACAACGTATTGCGCAAACTTTCCAAGTAAACTTCATCCGTCCAAAGCCGGGTATAGTTGTCGAACCCGATCCAATCTGGAGCGGTGATGGCGTTGTAATCTGCAAAGCTGTACGTCAGACTTGCCGCCGCCGGACCGACGAAGAAACATAAAAAGCCAATTACCCAGGGGATTATGAATAATAGGAACGCTCCGTCTTCCTTCCATTTCTTGGCCACTTATTCGCTCACTCCTTTGCCAATCGGAACTGATTATTTGCGCAAATTATAACTATAATTTACGCAAAAATTAACTATCCGTCAATGAATTTGCTGAAATATTTCTTTCTAGATTGTGGAGGGTTATAGGATATATGCCGTTCCCTTTCGGAATCTTTCTCATAACCTAGTATTAACAACTCCATGATGAGTGCACAAATGAAAGGAAGATTAGAATGGAACGCCTTGTAAAAGAAGCAAAGATTTCAGGCAACTGCCCCACCTCCAGTGTAGGCATCATTCTTGTCCTGTTTATTCTTCTTGTTATCATTCTTTCCGTCTTTACCCAACCTTCGGCGGCATGCGATGATCCGCTAGGCGCCCTCTCGACAGTAACCTTTACCATTATTAACAACTCAAGTTATGCGTTTGAGCTAGACTCCCAAACTAGGAGCGGCTGCGTAACGGCTGCTCCTTCTAGCATCGATGCAAATGGCGGCTCAGCTTCCATTGGAGTAAAAAAATCATTTCCTAACATCTATTATTGTGAAACTTATTGGGCAATTTTGGATCAAGCAGGAAATGCCGTGGATGAAATTAAAATTACAATGGTGACAGATGGGAAGCTTTTTGGCAGTGACTCTTTTGACATCGTAAACATCGACACTCCGCTCAGGTACAGTACAAATGGCACAACAGCAACATTTACGAATAGATAAGAAACAACGTCAAACAAGCCTTAGAAGCGATTCTGAAGGCTTGTTTTTCTTTGTATATTCAGTTTTGTATATCACTGGAAATTTTAATGGACAGGACCGTAATCGGCGACGACGAGCACATCAAGATGTCTGGCGCCGCGTAGCAAGGCGGGCACAAAAGCCCGCTGCATCAATTTCAGCAGCCCCATGTTCCCTGGCTGGCCTACAATAATTTGAGTCGCTTTTTTCTCCACAGCATAGGAGAGCAGCAACGAAGCCGGTGTTTCGCCTCCCGACGAGTGTATAATCTGAAACGATCCTCCAAGCCGTTCGGCGAGCTGGCAAAGCTTATCTAACCTTGCTTCAGTTTCGGCATCCTTATTCTGTCCTTTTTGCACAAACACGACGTACCAATCGGCCTTCAGCCGATAGGCGATGCGAAAGCCGCGTCGGATGAGCCGCTCCGCGCTCGGTCCGGCCGTCACCGAAACAAAGATGACCTCTTCCCGGCGCCAAGGTCCGCGCAGAGAGTCACGTCTATTCCAAGCCTCAAGGCGCTCATCTACATCATCGGCAAGCTCCCGGAGCGCCAGCTCTCTAAGCGCAATGAGATTGCCTAGCTTGAAAAACCTGCCCAGTGCTTCCTCTACTTTATCCGCGGCATAAACTTTCCCTGCTTTCATGCGCTCTTGCAGCGCTCGCGGAGCCACATCAATCAGCTGCACCTCATCGGCCTGGCGCAAAATGCGGTCCGGCACGGTCTCTCTAACAACAACGCCTGCGATTTGCTCCACGGCATCGTTCAGACTTTCCAGATGTTGAACATTCATCGTTGAGATGACGGAAATTCCGGCTTCCAATAGAACGAGCACATCTTCATAACGCTTTTTTCGGACACTTCCCGGAATATTCGTATGAGCCAGCTCATCGACCAGCACAACCTCGGGTTTACGTAGCAGGATAGCCTCAACGTCCATTTCCTCCAACAATGCCCCCCGATACCGGGTTTGCAGCCTTGGAATGGTTGAAAGCGATCCGACTTGCGCAAGCGTGCCCGCTCGCCCATGCGTCTCCAGCAAGCCGATGACGACGTCGACTCCCTTTTTCAGCAGCTCATTGCCTTCCCGAAGCATCGTATAGGTTTTGCCGACTCCTGGCGCTGCTCCGATATAAATTTTGAAGCTGCCTCGGCGTATCTGACCAATCTCTTCCTTTATCTCAAAATCCGTCAATCGCCGATAGCGGTTTTTCGGCAGCCTGCTTGGGCTGCGCGTAGGCAGAATACGCTCTCCTTCCAGGTCCGTGCGGTCCGCGACAAAAAGAAGATCGATATTTCGCGTAATTTTCAGCAAACGATTAACGACAGAGCCCTTCCACAGATCCTGCCATAGGCTCTGCCGGGAATGACCGAGCACAACCCGTGTAACCTTATGCTGCACCGCATAACGCATAAGTCTGCCTGGCAGCTGCCTGCGAGAGCTGATGGGCAGCTCCTCAAAAAATCCGCCGACTTTTTTGACGAGCAGGATGAGTGACTTGCGGAAAGTCTCAGCCTCGATAGGGAGTCGTTTGCCCGTTTGAACAAATGAAACAACTTTCAAATCTCCGCCCAGCCGCTTGGCTACCTGCTGGCCTCGCCGCACTAGAATGGACCCATTCCAATGATATTGGACAGACACCAGAATCCGCTCCGCAATGCCGGATGAACCAACCAGCCCAAGCTCCTCGCGATGCCTCTCCAGCGTGCCGTTTACACCCTCGGCCACCATCCGCAAGGCCAGCTCCCTAAGCTTGGCCATGTTTCCGCGATGCACCCACTCCGGAGAGAGCGGCTGCAGCAGCCCAACCGCCGCTCTTTCCAACAGCGTATCCGGCGTCACGTCGATCAGCCTCACTTCATCGGCCAGCTCCAGAGTATGCGAAGGCACCGGATGAGGAACCGTAATGCCCATCCAGCTGTGAGCCATAGCAGCAGCGCCCTCCAGCTCGTAGATGTTGACCGTGGTGATAACGCTGATTCCGCGGCCCAGCAGCATCTCGATTTCCTCGAGACGAGTCGGGAAACGCGCCCATTCCCGGTTGCGATGAGCCAGATCATCAACGAGCACAACCTCAGGATTACGCTTCAGCAGCAGCTCCAGGTCAAGATCCATACGAGCCGTCCCCTGACTGCTCCATGATATACCGGGCACCGTTTCCAAATCTCCGATTTGAGAAGCGGTTTCCGTTCTCTCCCAGCCGGTGAGAGCACCGATGACGGTGTCCAGCCCTTGCTGTTTGAGCTCATGTCCTTCTCGCAACATATGATACGTTTTGCCAGACCCGCTGAACGCCCCTACCAAAATATTCAACCTGCCCCGATGCAGTTTCATGATCGAAGCTAGAATTTCATCCGCTGACTTGCGCTTGAACGGCTCCATGCCGGTTCCTCCCAGCAACAGCGATGCCCCGCCTCATCACAAAAGGATGAGCGGGGACACCGACCATTATTTCTGCGTCGCCTGCTGCAACGCTAGATTAAGCTTTAATACATTGACAGTCGGCTCTCCGAAAATGCCAAGCTGCCTGGAAGCAGTATGTTTACTGACCAAAGCTTCCAGTTCGGAAACGGACAATCCGGTCAATTTGCTAATGCGAGGTATTTGCGCCTGAGCTCCTTTTGGGCTGATATGGGGGTCAAGGCCCGAGCCGGAGTTCGTAATCAGATCCATCGTTAAATTGCTGACAGGAACATCCGGATTCGCAGTTTGCCAATCTTGAACGGATTGATTAGCTCTGGCCAGCAGATCCGGGTTGGATGGAGCGTAGTTCGGCGTGCCGGAACCGTTCGCAGTGTAACTGATACTCGACAACCTACCGTGGAACCATTTTGGGTCAGTAAAGTTTTGGCCGATTAACTCCGAGCCGATCAGTTGGCCTTCCTTGTTGTAAATCAGGCTTCCGTCTGCCTTTTTGGGCAGCAGCGCCTGAGCAATTCCTGTTACAGCCATATTGTAGATCAGACCCGTAAGCACCATCAGCACCAAGCTGAGCCGCAAACTTATCGTTAAAATATTCATTCTATTGACTTCCTTCCTTGCGAGATGGATGTTATACCCATATCTGCACCATAAGATCGATCAGCTTAATTCCGGCAAAAGGAATAATGACGCCGCCCAACCCATAAACGAGCAAGTTGCGCTGCAGCAGCTTCGCGGAGCTCGTCGGCTTGTATGCGATCCCTTTCATCGCGAGTGGAATAAGTAGTGGAATAATAATTGCGTTGAAAATAAGTGCAGACAGGATAGCCGACATCGGCGAATCGAGTCTCATTACGTTCAGCGCCTCCATCTGCGGAATGGCGGCCATGAACATTGCCGGAATGATCGCAAAGTACTTGGCCACATCATTGGAAATGCTGAACGTCGTGAGCGCGCCGCGCGTCATCAAAAGCTGCTTGCCAATCGCGACCACCTCAATAATTTTGGACGGATCGGAATCCAGATCGACCATATTCGCCGCTTCCTTCGCCGCCGTAGTACCGCTGTTCATCGCAATACCGACATCGGCTTGGGCGAGCGCCGGTGCATCATTCGTACCGTCGCCGGTCATCGCGACCAGCTTGCCAGCGGCTTGTTCCCGCTTGATAACGGCAATTTTGTCCTCCGGTTTACTTTCCGCGATGAAGTCGTCGACTCCAGCTTCTCTTGCAATCGTCTGTGCGGTAAGCGGATTGTCTCCCGTACACATGATCGTTTTGATGCCCATTTGCCGCATCTGTTCGAACCGTTCCTTCATGCCGGGTTTAACGGTGTCCTTTAAATAAATGATGCCGAGCAGCCGCTCATCCACGGCCACAGCAAGCGGCGTTCCGCCTGCTGAAGCTACTTTGTCGCTTTTAACATCGAGGTCGCTCGGAATCGCTCCCCCCTGCTCAGTCACCCACTTTTTGATCGCGTCCACAGAGCCTTTGCGCACCTTGCGTCCGTCCGTTAGATTGATGCCGCTCATCCGCGTCTCTGCTCGGAATTCTACCCATTCTCCATCCGCCGCAAGCGACTGATTGTCGCTTAAGCCCATCTTTTTAGCCAGCTCAACCACGGAGCGACCTTCTGGCGTTCCGTCCTTCAGAGAACTGACAACAGCCCATTCGGCCACTGCTGTTTCATTCGTCCCGCCAACCGAGATGAATTCGCTGGCCATCCGGTTGCCGTACGTGATCGTTCCTGTTTTATCCAAAATAATCGTGTTAATATCGCCCGCAGCTTCAACCGCCTTGCCCGACATGGCAATGACATTGAACTGGGTTACCCGATCCATGCCGGCGATGCCGATAGCGGATAGCAGACCGCCGATTGTCGTTGGAATCAGGCAGACGAGCAGCGCAATAAGTACTGGAACTTCCAGTGTGACGTCAAGATAATTGCCGAAGAAAGGAAGCGTCACGACTACAATGAGGAAAATAATCGTTAAACATGTCAGCACCGTATTAAGCGCGATTTCATTTGGCGTCTTCTGCCGTTTAGCACCCTCGACCAGCGAGATCATACGGTCCAGGAAAGACTCGCCGGGATCACTCGTAATCCGCACCTTAATCCAGTCGCTGAGCACCTTAGTGCCCCCAGTTACCGAGCTGAAGTCGCCTCCGGCTTCTTTGATGACAGGAGCAGACTCACCCGTAATGGCAGATTCGTCGACGGAAGCAAGACCTTCCACAACTTCACCATCACCGGGAACCCATTGCCCGGCTTCGATCTGAACGATATCTCCTCTGCGCAGCTCGCTTGACGAAACTTCGCGCAGCGTGCCTCCAGTTTCCTTATAAGCAACGATATCTTTTTTGGAGTGTTTGAGCGAATCCGCCTGAGCTTTGCCCCGTCCCTCCGCTAATGCTTCAGCAAAGTTTGCGAACAACAACGTAATCAAGAGAATAATAGCGACCGTAATATTGAACCAAGCCGGCGTGTCTCCACCGAAAGCATTCGGAGCAAACGACAGGAACAAAGTAATGACAAAACCGATCTCCACCACAAACATGATCGGATTGCGGAACATAACTCGTGGATCTAACTTCAGTACGGACTCCTTCAGCGCTTGCCGGATGATGTCTCCGTTAAGCGCCTTTTTTCGATGGCTCATCGTTCTTGTCTCCTCTTCTATGCCTTTGCCATTACGGCTTCAGGGTCAATTGCTCTGCGATCGGTCCCAGCACCAGGCTTGGGAAAAACGTGAGCGCTCCTACGATGAGCACTGTTCCGAGGAATACAACACCGAAAAGTGCGCTATCCGTACGGAACGTTCCGATCGTTTCCGGCACCGCTTTTTTGGCAGCCAATGAGCCGCCAACAGCTAACAGCGTAATCACGGAAAGATAGCGGCCGAAGTACATCACAAGACCGGTGCTAATATTCCAGAACGGGGTATTGTCCCCAAGTCCTTCAAATCCGGAGCCATTGTTGGCGGCCGATGACGTGAATTCATACATCGCCTGAGTCAAGCCGTGGAAGCCGGGATTGGAGATCGTTTCTGGATAAGCAAATACGGCGATCGCCGTTGGCACCAAAATAAGAATGGGATGAATGAGCAGCGTTAAAGCGATTAGCATCATTTCTTTGCCTTCCAGCTTTTTACCGAGGAATTCAGGCGTACGGCCGACCATCAGGCCTGACAAGAAAACGGCGACTAGCGCATAGAGCAGCACGTTCATGAATCCAGCGCCAACACCGCCAAATACGGTATTCAGCATCATGTTTACCAGCGGCACCATGCCGCCAATCGGTGTAAGCGAGTCATGCATACCATTGACGGCGCCTGTTTCTGAAGCGGTCGTCACCACCGAATACAGCGAGGTTTGTGTGACACCAAAGCGCGTTTCCTTGCCTTCCATACTGCCCTGCTGATGATCAACGCCAAGCGCATTGAGAGCAGGGTTGCCCGCATTTTCGGCGGTAAGTGAAGTTCCGAGCATGACTATGAACAGCACAGCCATCGAAACGAATAATACGCGGCCTTGTTTTGCATTTCCGACCATTTTTCCATACACAAAAGGCAATGAGGTCGTGACGAGCAGCATTAAAATCATCTGTAGCAAGTTGCTGATCGCCCCTGGATTCTCGAATGGATGCGCGGAGTTCACGCCCATGAATCCACCACCATTGTTGCCAAGCTCCTTGATCGCTAGGAATGAAGCCATCGGCCCCCTCGCGATGGATTGCTCCTCGCCTTGCAGCGTCTGAGCAACTGTCGTTGAATCCAACGTTTGCGGTACGCCAAGCGCGACGAAGATCAGCGCTGACACAATGGCGATTGGCAGGAATATTCGAGTGATGGAGCGAGTCAGGTCGACAAAAAAGTTACCCATCGGCTTGCCGGAGAGCGCCCGCATGAACGCCATGACGACACCAAGCAAGGTGGCCGGGGAGGCAAACATCATGAACACTATCGCAATCATTTGCGAAAGATAGGACAATCCGCTTTCGCCGCTATAATGCTGCAGATTCGTGTTAGCCATGAAGCTGATCGCAGTATTGAATGCTAATCGCGGCTCCATATTGGCGATGCCGCTCGGATTAAACGGAAGATACGCTTGCGTCCGGAACACCGTGTAGACGAGCAACATCATTAACCCGTTACTAATGACGACGGCGGCTGCGTATGTTTTCCAGGTTTGATTTTCCGGTCGAATGCCGCTCAGACGATAGATTAATCTTTCAACAGGTCCAAAAAATCGATCAAGTTTTGTTTTTTCAGCGCTGAACGCGCTATACACATACATGCCTGTGGGCCGTGCTAGCAGCACAACAAGCAGCAAAGTAATTCCGATTGAAATCCATGCGATCATGAATGAGAGCTCCTTCTATACGTCAGAATTTTTCGGGGTGAAGCAGCACGTATGTCAGATAAATGAACACAGCAGCAATGATAACGCCAAGGGTCCACATCATTTCTTTTCCCTTCCTTCCACAACCTGCTTGTCGACCCAGTGCAAAAATCCAATCAGGCCGGCACTCAATGCGACCACAAGTCCAACCATCAGTACATCCATCATTGATGCTCTTCCCCTTCCAACTGAGCAAGCCGTTAATTGGCCTCGTCCAGGATCAAATATGAAACGTCGCCGCCATTCGTGTGAATGACATAATCCGCTCCAACGCCTCGGAAAATCAGCCTTGAATGCTGAGCTTGAGTAATCACGTAAATACTTCTTCCTGTCCAGGAACGGCATAGTTGAAGATACCGACAACATAACGCCAAGCTGCTTTCAAACAGAAATACTTTACCCACTGGAAATTCTGGTAAAACTAAGTTTTGCTTGTCAGACGTATTAACTTGAACGATATGATCGATGCCGAGTTGCAGCATGCTCTCTCGCTCTCGATCATTGTTGACCAGAGCGGCACAGGGGAGCTTGCGCAGGTTAAGCATGATAAGAAACTTCACACCGGCTGCCGTCGCCGGCGATACTAGAATACGTTCTTCATCTCGTTCCTCGGACTGGTACATGCATGATCCCCTCCACCTTTTGCGGGCAACAAAAAGAAGCTGTACGAAAAGAAGAGGTCCTTTCGCCAGCTTCATAGGCACAGGAAAACAAGCTGTGTCTAAAGCGACAATTGTTGCCTCTCTTACAGGACGCTTACGAGGTTAGCTGTCGGATTCGGGCGGAAGAGTCGCCCTACGAGCCCCGCTCATCACGGCTGCGGCTCGATTCACCCCTGAAGCGGAATTCGAAATTCCTCTCCGTTGGATCCCCCGTTCCCAGGAAAACGATCTGCTGTGGCAGATGTTTCCTGGCATTCAGCGGCTAGATGTCTGAATCGCAATTCAGACGTTATAAATAAGTCAAAAACCACAGAGGCAGAGGCCCCTGTGGTCGCAAGCGATCACAAGCGTCATCATCCTCTCTCTATCTAGGTCAGGTCTTGTACCCAAGACCTGGCCTACCTACGCTTACGAAGTTAGCTGTCGGATTCGGGCGGTGAGAGTCGCCCTACTAACAGAAATGGATGTCCATGGCTCCATTTCTGCTAGATTCACCCCGGATGGAAGAGCTCCGACTCTCACATCGGATTCTAGCCATCTTGTGGTTCCCCCGTTTTCCAGTTGGAAATTTAGCGTTGTAAAATGCTGGTCAACTGACTTGAGACGAATCTTACGCCCGCAGGCTTGTAATTGTAAAGGTCGACATACGCTCAAATTTAATCCTGCAAGCCTGCCGCACCTGAAAAAGGATGATCAAACTCGAATTTTCTCTCCCATTCTCTCGAATTCTCTTATTATCGCTGGAACATCGTAATCACGAGCTATGCAAAGGGATCTCATTCCCTAGTCTCAAACAACATTATTGTATCCGCTACCATACCGTGAATTTGCTTATATATGGCCGTTTTTCCATTAGTGGCTCGTTTTACATCCTTCGCAAGCGGCTCGTATGATGATGGCGTGAATGTTGCATTTAATAATTTTTAAGTACATGGCTGGATTCCCAACCAGAGAGGAGGAGTTCAATTTATGACGACCAAGGAAAAAATCATGGTCTGTGTCTATTATGGACCGCATGGCGAACGGCTTATTCGACGCGGCGTTGAACTGGCTGCAAGGCTGAACTGCCCCCTCCATGTGCTGAGTGTCATTCCGGTCAGCATGGAGGAGCTCAGTCAGAAACAGGAAGCCTATTTGAACCTTTGGCGGATTCGCTGCGCGGAATCAGGCGCTTTATTTTTCGTAGAGCATGCCAGCTCCCGCCCTGCTGTTGCTGTCATTGCAGAGATCGCTCGAAAGCGGCAAATTACAGGGATCATCGTGGGACAATCCGCGCAATCCCGCTGGCAAGAGCTTATTCGCGGCTCTTTCACCAATGAGCTGCTGCGCCGGGTTGGCAAGATTGACCTGCATATTGTTGCTGTTCAGCGTATGGATAACGATCTGGAAGAGACGCATGAGCGGGGAATTCATGTGACGGTTAGGCGGGCGGGAGCGGAATATGAGCTTAGCCATTCACTTCCGGACAATGGCACAGTAGCAATGGGCATCTTTTTCAAAAACCTGAATACGGAGTTTGACAGCGGACTGCTCAAGCTCAAAAATGGCGATGGTTTTGCTTATTTTAAGATCCGCAAAGGGGTTGTCGCTGACGCTGCCTTCCCACCTTTTTTGGAAAAGTCGAAAAAGAAATAAGTTAATTTTTACGACATTTTTATTTGTTCTTTACAATGGCGGGAGTTACGATTGGGTTGTAGCCGAAAAAACATCTACCAAGATCAAATAGAGAGATATATGTCCGTGTCATCCTAACCTCCTTCATCATACTCTATACTAAAATACGAGTAGAGTTGGAGTGACTGGGGTGACTAATGAATCGGTAACGATCAGCAACTGGGGAGCAGGCTCGAATTCGGCCGTAGTTTTAGTCCTGTTTATATTGCTCGTTATCATAACAAGTTTCGTATGCATTGGCGGATCGAACGGAAACAGCCCGGACGAGGTAAATGCGTCGATTTATGAAACGTTTAATCTTAATAACAACTCAAGCTATTTGCTTCGTTACTATGCTGCTTTAAGAGGTTATCTCGCGGAAATTACACCTAATATACCTCCATTAAGCGAGGGGATAGTGACTATATACAGCCGTTCATACCCAGCTGAAACCGAAGTTGTGTACAGAGTTCTCGATCCGAACAACAATAACGCTGAAGTAGGCCGAATTCAATTTACGCTTCGTGCAGAGCGTATCAATCTTAACGTGCGTTACGCAGTCTTGAATATATCCTCCACTGCGCCGATTCTATGGAATAGCTCAGGCAACACCCTCACCGTTTTTAATTTCTAGAGAGTCTGTTGTAGCTCATAGAAATAACGAAGGTCTGGCAAGAGTTCATCTCCTGCCAGACCTTTGTTATTCAGGCTTATCAATAAAGCGGATGTTTCAGTTCTCCTTAATTCTCAGCTGATCCAGATTGGTTCCGCTCGAACCGCTCGTGACAAGACGAATCTTATGCGTGCCTTTGGACAAATCCACCGTAAACGTCACCTCCGCCCAATTCTGGTTCCAGTGGCCGGTGCCAGGGAAAGCAAGTGAGGCGCTAACTTCCTTACCGTCGATAAGCAGCTTCATCGGGCGGTTCGTGCTTCCGTTTGCATATCGGAAACGAAGCGTGTAGTTGGACTCCGGAACATCGGCTGTCCATTCCACATACCCTTCTCCGCCCGAGAAATTGATAAATCCGGTGCCGTTCCAGCCAGTGCCTGCCGAACCGATTGTTCCAACGGATCGAGCTGCCGTTTCCGCTTGAAGCGACGCATCAAAAAGCTGAGGCGTCGGCGGAACCGTAACTTCCGTAGCCGTAATACTGTCCAAATTCACATAGTAGCTGCCGACCGTCTCCAGCTTGATCGTATGGGCTCCGGCAGTTAGCGGTACAGTCACCTGGGCTTTGCCCCAAGATGTATTCCAGTTGCCCGTCGACGGGAAGCTGATGTCTGGATTCACGGCAATCCCGTCAATGATTAGTTTCGCGGTCGTTGAGCCGCCGCTTCCGTAAGCATAGGCGATATCGATCAAATAATCGCCGGTCTTTGGAATCGTTGTGTTCCACTCTACATAACCGGGCGCATTGTTAAAATTCACAAAACCACTGCCCGTCCAGCCGGAACCAAGATTTTTGACGCTAGCACCCGTACTAAACGTTCCATTTTCCGCCTGCAGGACAACTTGCTGCGGCGTTGGAGCAGCAGGCGGCTGAGGCAAGCCAAGCACTTCAAGCTGATCGATAAGGGCGGTGCTGGTTCCGACAGACGCCAGCCGAATTTTGTTAAGACCTGCCTTCAAATATTGCGTCGTCGTTACGACTCCCCAAGGAGAATCGCCCGCTCCAGCCGTTCCGGTCTCCATAAAGGACATCTTGGCGGCAACAACGCTGCCGTTAACGGATATATCCGCTTTACGGTCGACGCCAGTGTTCTTGTAGCGGAATTGCAGCGGATAACGGCCCGATTGGGTTACTGGAACCGTCCATTCTACGTATCCCTGCGTACCTTTCATGTCGACATACCCAGTACCCGTAAAACCCGTTTCCGTAGTTGCGATAACAGCACCTGCCGAACGGGATGCTTGCTCAGCCTGGAATACGACGGAAGCAGAGAACACTTCCGCTTTTGGCGCTCCGGCTGCCGGTCTTGGCACGGTCGTTTCGCTCATAGGAGCTGAATTCAACTGAATCTCATTGGAAACGAGCTCGTATTGCCCATCCATAATTTTAACGCGGTCGATGTTGATGCCCGCTCCGGTAGGAGTCGGCTCTTTTCCAGAGAGTTGCGCCGTACTGGTATGCTTTTGGCCCGTGTAACTGATTCTAATCGTATGCGTGCCATACGGCATCTCGGGGCTGGTATAGACCAATTGGCTTGGTACTTCACCATAGGCGCTATAATAATCAATGGTTCCCGCCGCCTGGCCGTCGATCATAACCGAAGCTATACCCATATTTATCGCTCTCGTGCCATAAACGCGGATTTGAGTCCCCGTGAATTTCATTTCCGCATAGGTTTGTCCCACTACTCCATTGGATACGACATGTTCGTCACCGTTGAAACGGCCCGTTTTGCCCGTTTGCACCGTCCAGCCGCTGCCGGCGAATGTGAACTGACCCGTACCTGAGCCATATACATTGTTATTGATCGTTGTGCCAAGATCGGCTTCAACTTTAACTTTTACCGTTCCGGTCTGACGCAGCTTGGAACGAACGTAAAATCCGGTCAGGCCGTCTGTCATTTGCAGCGTGGCGCTTCTGCTCGGAGTTGTAAAGATCGTCTCGCCCGGGCCTGTAATCTCTTTGATCCGTAAATTGGCATCGCCGTAATATGCGCGTTGGCCATTAGCATCTAGAAGCTCGGGAATAATCCACGCCACATCAGAGCCGTCTGCAACTATTCCGTTGCCGGTCGAAGCGTTCAGCTTAAGCGAGACAGCTCCGTCGTAGGAAGATGCAAACCGCTGGTACGTTTTGATGAGATTATTATTGTTGTCGTACGATCTCGCCTCTAGCACGGAGCCTGCCGACCAATCGACATTCGTAAATTTGAACATTCCCTGCTTCGCGTTTGTCACATAGTTTGGCGCAATTGTGCCCAGAGACTGGCTGTTCTTCAGCAGTTCCACTTTGGCCGCATTGCTGATGACGTAAACATCTTTACCGGAATCCGACTTCCACTCGCTTGCGATGTGCAGCACATCGCCTACTACGGATGGAGCCATCTGCGATTGGTAGAAATAACCGAGCCAGTACTTGTTAAGCGAGTCACGGTAAGGTCCGGTAACACCTGCTGCCCGATAATTGTTTACGCTTTTGCCAAATTGATCATATACCAAAGGCGTGATATATCCGAAAGACTCCCAGTGCAGTAGTCCGGCTATTTTCGGCGAACTGTAAAACGTCTGGAATTTGGTCGCATCGTCGAGCAGTTGCTTCAGCTTGCGAGCTTCCGAATCGCCGGGCACGACAAAAGAGGAGCCAAGCGAATTGTTGTACTCGCCAATCCAGTGCGGGAATTTATCCGTGTTGAACCCAGCGCTCGGCGGGGAGTAGTCATGAGAAGAGTAAACATCGGCAACTTGTTCATAACCCCCGCCTACCATTTCTTGAACGGTCGGACGGGACGGATCGATGCTTTTGACCAGCGCATTTAATTGCGAATGCCAAGGGCCAATAGTTAGCGTTTCATTCGGCACCACGCTCCACATGAAAATACTGGCGTGGTTGCGGTCACGATAAACCATTGAGCTGAGCGATTGTTCAAAAAGCGGCTTTTGTACATCATTTAAAGTATTCATTCCAAAAGCTTCTTCTTCCACAAGCAGCCCGATTTTATCCGCCTCATCCAAAAACTCCGGATCGGTTGTATAGTGTGAGGTGCGGACGACATTCGCTCCAAGCTCGTACTTCAGCATGCGAGCATCCTTGCGCTGCAGCCGGTTCGGTCCGGAGTTGCCAAGGTACGGCTGCTGATTATGCTTGTTGTAGCCGATCAGCTTAGTTTCCACACCGTTCAGGAAAAACTTGCTCGTCTGGCTTGTGCTGTCCCCTGTAATGGCAACCCATTTCAAGCCGATATTGGTTGACAATTCATCGACGTATGCAGAACCGATCCGAGTCTGCACTTTCATTTGATACAGATACGGATCATCGATGGTCCACAGCCGAGGGTTAGCGATATTCTGAACAAAATCAACCTTCGTCTCGACGCGCGCGCCCACCGTTACCGTTTGCTCCGATACGGCGACTACTTGACCAGCCGCATCCACCAAGGATGCTTTGACAACCGCATCGCGACTGGACGGATTTTCGTTGCGGATGTTAACCGAGCCGGTTACTTTCACGCCGCCGCCGCTATTTGGAGTTGTAACATAATAAGGTAGCGTGGCATAAACCGGATCGTTCATCTGAAGCTTGACGTCTCCGTGGATGCCGCCGAAGGAATAAAAATCCCCTTGATACGGCATCGTGTTTTCGTGAGGCTGGTTGTCCACCTGCACCGCGATAACGTTGTCGTAATTGCCGAACTTTACATAATCCGTAATGTCGACGGTGAACGAAGTATGGATGCCTCTGCCTTCTCCGGCAAGCTTGCCGTTGACATAAACTTTGTTGATCTGCCCTGCTCCTTGAAACTCAATGGACACCCGGCGGCCCGCATATGTATCGGCGAGCGAAAAATGTCTCCGGTACCAGTTGACCGTCTGCCATTCCGATGGCGTAACATCAAACAATTCCAGTTCAGAATTAGAGTGAGGCAAATTGACTTGAGCCGCACCGCTCTCATCCAGATTAGGCGATTGGCCGTTCGGCATGTTGCTGTTAAAAAACAGCCAATCCGTATTGAAGTTCCACTCTACTCGATTGTTGTTCTCGTTTTGATACGGCGCTGCTTCTGCTTTTGGAGCTATTACTGGAATCGCGAGTGAAGCCAGTAACCCGGTAATCAGTATTTTCCCCATCCATTTCTTCATTTTTCAATCCCCCTCGTCCCAATCCATTTGATCATGCTAAATCACTCCTCCTCTTTAGTTAAATATGATAGCGCCTTCATTTTGTCAAAAAAAAGGGCTGGATCATATATTCAATATCTGACATTCATCTATTTAATCTAACTTTGAGAACGGACTACTACATAAGACTACAGAGCTTAGTACAATTCCTTAAAGTCATACCTTAAACTACGATACCAATATTATAAAGCACACTTACAGTGCCCACATGGATTCTTGATGCATAAAACGAAATCTTGCATGAATGTTGTAGGATTAAAGGTGAAAGGAAAAAAATAAGGAGGAAATCTTATTGGAAAAGAGAAATCTTGCTTTCACATCGAACCGGAGCTTAAAGCCCGGCGAAATCATCACTTTTGGTATGTATCCTCAAACAAGGGACGGTAAACAACTGCCGATAAAATGGCGTGTTCTTCAAAATTCAGAAAGTGAATTATTTGTTTTGAGCGAGTACATTCTTGACTGCAAGCGGTATCACGGCAAGAGCGCGGCTATTACGTGGCATGACTCCGTAGATATTACGTGGCGTGATTGTGATTTACGCGAGTGGCTGAACGTTGAATTCTATAACACCGCATTTAAAGCCGCCGAAAAAGAAATTATAAAGACGACCCATTGCACTGACAACGGAGAAAATAGCCCAGATACGGAGGACAAGGTTTTTTTGCCCAGTGTTTCTGAGATAAAACAATTATCTGATCTACACAGTAAGGATTTGCGGCGCAGCGTTGGAACGGATTTTGCTAAAACGAAAAAACCAGATGGATGCAACCTATACGTATATGATAAAACGGACAAAGATAACTATATCATCAGAGATGGCGAAGAAGCAGGCTGCTCCTGGTGGTGGCTGCGGACACAAGGAAACAAGCCTTCACGCGCATGTTTTATCGGTCCAGGCAGCAGTATTCGCAGCTATGCGAATGTCAGCTTAGCTCGCGACGGCGTGCGTCCCGCTTTAATAATTAATCTTCATTGATAAACATTTCTTTCAAACCGATTACCCAAAAAAATAAGAACGTGCTGCATGAGCAGCACGCTCTTATTTTTCATTCTATTATTTCGTCATCCATTCCGGTTTCGAGAAGCCTTGGAATTGCTCATCCATCGTTTTCTCGAATGCTGCAGATTCAATAACTTCCTTCAGATCCTTGGCCATTTGGCCCTCAGCATCTTTAGTTCTTACAGCTACAACGTTACGGTAGTTCTCAGCCATGTTCTCAAGCTGCAGGGCGCTTGTCAGTTTCATACCCGCTGCCAGAGCAAAGTTACCCGCAACAACGGCTAGATCGGAGCTGTCCAGCGTCCGCGGAAGCTGAGCAGCCTCGAGCGATGTTATTTTAAGATTTTTTACATTGGTTTCGATATCCTTTTCGGAAATCGTGGCCGGGTCTGCATCTTTTTTAATTGTGACGAGCCCAATATCCTGAAGCAGCAGAAGCGAGCGTGCCAGGTTAGCAGGGTCGTTTGCAATCGTAAGAGTACTTCCTTCTTTAATATCATCAATGGATTTGATTTTATTCGAGTAAAGACCCATTGGTGCAGTTGGGACACTAGTAACAGCACTTAGTTCAAGCTTATTATCCTTAGAAAACTTGTTCAAATAGATAATGTGTTGAAATAGGTTAGCATCAATCGATCCGTTATCCAGCGATTTGTTCGGCTGAACATAATCGTTGAACTCAACAACTTCGATCTTGTAACCTTTCTCCTCCATCAGAGGCGTAATCGCTTTGCTAACCATATCACTATATGGGCCAGCAGTCGCTCCAATTTTGATCGTTTTGCTCTGCTCGGCTGTTCCTCCATTAGAAGCTGATTCCTTATTGTTGCTGCTGCATGCAACCAGCACCGTCATCACCAGGATGCACAATGTAACAACCTTCAATTGCTTTTTCAATGATAGGATCCCCTTTTCTAAGTTGTTTTTATCTTAACGTTTATCTACTTTACGAGAAGCCCAATCTCCAATAAATTGAATAATTTGGACAACGACGATAAGTAAAATAACCGTTGTGAACAGAACTTCATTATCATAACGATAATAACCATAACGAATAGCGAGATCTCCGATACCGCCGCCGCCAACCGTACCCGCCATTGCAGAGAAGCCGAGCAAGCTGATCGCCGTTATCGTAAGACCCGATATCATACCTGACTTTGCTTCTGGCAGCAGTACCTTGCGGATAATAAGCCATGGTCTTGCGCCCATTGCGATCGCTGCTTCAATGATTCCTTTATTCACTTCTCTAAGTGAATTTTCTACCAAACGCGCGTAGAAAGGAATGGCCGCGATCGAGAGTGGAACAGCTGCTGCTGCTGGTCCAATCGTAGTTCCTAGTAGAAATTGAGTAAATTTCAGCAGAAGCACGAGTAAAATTAAGAATGGAATCGAACGTACCATATTCGAAATCACACCCAAAATCACATTCAGAACACGGTTCTCAGAGAACAATCCCTTACTGCTAATAAACAACAATACACCAAGCGGCAAACCCAATACAAAAGCAACTAGCAGTGATATACCAACCATGTAGAGCGTTTCGTTAAACGCTTTTATCATATCGGGAAGTATTTCCATAAAGGAGTTAAGCATGCTCAATCACCTCCACAATACAAGAACGATCAATCAAGTAACGGATGGCTGAATCAACTTCCTCATTTGTTCCGGTCACTTCCATAATGAACGTTCCGAGAGGTTTTTCACCGATATAATCGATTTTTCCGTGTAAAATATTCGCTTGAATGCCGCTCTTTTTCAGCAAATCCGAAATAATGGCTTGTTCTGCCGCATCGTCACGGAACAAAATCTTTAACACCTTACTGGATGGATTAAGCTTATCCCATAATTTCATCGGCAGTTTAAATTCCAGCACACTATTAATAAATTCCTTAGTCAAAGGCTGTACCGGATTGGCGAAAATCTCATAAACACTGCCATCCTCAATCACTTTGCCATCCTGCATAATAGCAACTCGGTGGCATAGCTCCTTCACAACTTCCATCTCATGTGTGATAAGTACTATCGTAAGCCCGAGCTTACGATTTATCTCTCGAAGCAGTGACAGAATAGATTGTGTGGTCGTCGGGTCAAGTGCTGACGTGGCTTCATCGCATAATAACACTTGAGGATTATTGGCCAAAGCGCGAGCAATACCGACACGTTGTTTTTGACCTCCGCTCAATTGAGCAGGATAACTATCCCTCTTATCCGCAAGACCAACGAGCTTAAGCAGCTCCGTCACTTTGCTCTGAATAGCTGATTGTGGAGTGTCAGCCGCTTCCAGTGCAAACGCAACGTTCTCGAATACCGTTTTGCTTCCAATAAGATAGAAATGTTGAAAAATCATACCGATCTTCTGACGAGCCAATCTCAGTCCGTTTTTACCCAAAGCGGTGAGGTCAACACCGTTCACCAGCACTTTGCCAGAGGTTGGTTTCTCAAGCAGGTTGATACAACGCAACACCGAGCTTTTGCCCGCGCCGCTATAACCGACGATTCCAAATATTTCACCTTTGGCGATATGAAGATTGACGTGGTCAACGCCAGTGACTGTGCCTTTACTCGTTTTGTACTGCTTGTGTAAATTAATGAGTTTAATCAATCTTGACCCTCCTGAAACTCTAGTTGCCTATTTCTAAATATAGCTATTTATATTTCCGATTAATTCACTGTGAATTAATATAACAAATAAATAAGGTGCATGCCAATTATATTTTCCCTTTTTCTATTTCTTTTGGACTCATCCCTTCTCTCTTGCTAGTTTATCCATTTCCTGGGGATCGCTATATGGTATATTCATTACATGACAAGGAGGGTTATCATGAAATTTCTAATCATTCAACCTAAGCTTGAAAAGAACATTGAACAGCTCGAAAGCGAATTGTTAACGCATCCTTCCGTTGATGCTGTCATTTTTCCAGAGGGTTACTTGAATGAAAATGTGGAACAAGCTTGTCATCTAGCAAAAAGCCATCAAAAGATATTAATCGGTGGACACAGAAGGTTGAGCGACAGCCCCAAGGATAGAGCTATTATTATTAATCGCTCGGGTGAAATCGTTTTGGATCGCGCAAAGTACAGCCAAACGTCTTTTGTAATAATAGAGGGCCTCAAAATAGGGCATATCCTTTGTGATGAATTGGTGGTCCAAGGAGTAAAAAATGAAGATACCAGCATGGTTGACTTGATTGTTCATCCTATCGGCGTCGGTATGTTCAGCGAAGAACAATTCGAGGAATGGATAAGCGAAGCCAAAAAGATAGCGTTGACTTATAACACGATGATTATTGGCACGAGCCATGCAGACGGCTCTTTTCGAGGTAACGATGTCTCTATTCCTATCGCTTACTGCATAGATAAAAAGGGAGAACCTATTTTCATTTCCAAAAACGATGTCCGAGCAAGGATTTTTGACAGTAAGACACTAGACGTCTAGGAGAGTGTACACTATGAACCCTATCCAATATTCTAATGAAAATAATTTCAATGCCTACAAATAGGATAGTCAAATAGCCTATGTTTCGAATTATGGTAGGCAAGTTATCGATGTACTTCAGCCATGATTTTTCACTCAACATGCATTCGTGCCGTGCTGATATTTTGGATATTGTATGATAAATCATTCAAAATGGCTGGGTATAGACGACGAAAGCTGGGCTTTGTATGTTTTATCACACAAAGTGTTGAAAAGAGGCGGCTGTAAACCGAATTTTATACGATAAATCGCACAAAAAAGTTGCATTGCCCTCGAAAACCGAGTTCCAACCCTATTCAATTCAAATCGAGAGCGAAGCACGCCCCGATGATCCTGCACAGCGCAGGATTATTTAGAAAAAGCAAGCCGCAAGGACTTGCCTTATACTTTCAATGCCATACGAACTGTTTTCCGAATATGCCCGTCATAGTTATCATCAAACTCTGTGACAACCTCAAATTTCTTTGCTTCGTAGAACGTTCTGCCGGTTACATTTTCTTTTTTTACATTTATAAAGACTTGTTTCACCCCGTGGGAGTTGTTAATACCTTCTTGAAGTAGCGCTGAACCTATACCTTTACCTTGATTTTCTGGATAAAGATAAATAGCCGACAATTCCACTTCCCCTTCTTCACTTACAAAGGAGAAATTGGCGAATCCGACTATTTTCCCGTTCATTTCGGCAACGTAAAGATACGAGCGTTCTAAGCGTTTAAGCATCATTTCATCACTGTAAGCAGACTGAAGGAAACGCTCTTGGAAATCAATTGGTATTATGCCATCGTAGGTGGCGTTCCAGCTCACTATTGCCACATTTTGAACTTGTTGAATATCTCCTGCTCCCATCTTGCGAACCGTTAGCTCCATTTCACAGAAAACCTCCAGTATATGGAATTTTCATTGATTATAACTTGAAACGAGCCTTTTGTCTCGAACGATTCGGCTTAATCCGTGTAAAAAATAACCCGATGTCTTAAAGCAGACATCGGGTTAACCAATTAAGACGATATCGTTAAGGTATGTTTGCCAGCTTCGTACGCTTTGCCATAGATAAGCCCCTTATAACCGGAAGGAATCGAAACTTCCAATTGCCAGCTTCCGGCATCTATATTCTCCAAGCTCATTCCGATTTCGCCGCCGCTGACCGGAAGCGTCGTGTTGATGCTTTCTATTCCACAGGGTTCAGGGTTCATAGAGAAGCTGCGATAGCCATTCTCAAGCGGCTTGATTCCGAATATACCCTCGTATACAAATACAATCGGGGCTCCCCCCCAAGCATGGCTTGCACTGGAGTAAGAAACGGAACCATTCGCCTCTTCATGGAACAAAGTCCAGCGCTCCCAAAGCGTGTCTGATCCAGCATCAAGGAAAATCCCGTAACGTTCCCGGATCAGCTCAAGCGCACGCCGTGTTTCTCCCAGCTTGATCAAAGCCCTGCAGACGACCAGCATGAAATACGGGCTTCCTTTGATGACGCTGCCGCTGGCAGCTTGCGAAAAGACACCTTTACTGATCTGCTGCAATCGCTCCCCATCCCCATGAAGCAGAAGAACTGCCAGTGCATTAGTCGGTTCGCTGATACTATCGCTCAGCACACCATCGACCATGCAATCGGCATAAGCTCCTACGCGATCATTCCAAAGCAAGGAGACAATCGACTCCTTCAACCTGGAGGCTATTTTCGTATAATACGTTTCCGCCTCTTGATCATTCAACCGCCTAGCATAACGAGCGGCCGCCTCAAGCGCCTCTACATATTGAATATTCAGGGCCGTTACGACACCGCCCCGCTGGTCATCCGGAATTGGTCCCTCCGGGCCCTCTCCCCAGTCGATGAATGGCCAGTAAGGCACGTTTTCAAGCAATCCGTCCTCATTCGTATAAGCAGAAAACCAGCGAAGCGCCTGCATAAGATTCGGCCACCACTGAGGCAGCAAGCTGCGATCCTCTGAATACAGCTCATATTCGCCGAAGGAGCTGACCCATGCCAGACAGAAGGAAGGAATCGGCGGATAGTTATGATGCCCATCCGGGTATCTCGCTTTTGTCATTCCCATCCAATCCTGAGATTGGCCAATCTGTTCCAGCAGCTTGCGGTGCATGCTTGATTCACCCGAATAATGATAGTTAAATATCGCCTGCCAGCGGCCATCGCCCATCCATTGCTGCTGCTCTCGGCTAGACGAATCGAGGAATCCATCCTGCATGCACAGGCGCAGCGTATGGACGGAAATATCCCAAATCTGACGGAGTTTATCATCATTACAATGAAAATCAGCTACGGTTGTTAGCGGGGATCTTCTCGTCCGCAGGCCAACCCGTTCAATCGTGACAGGGCCGCTGGAGTTGCGCACCGTGAGCTGGATAAAGCGACAAGCACGCCAAACGAAAGCTGATTCTAGCTCCTGAACGCCTCCAGCTAAAATAAAGCGGTCGATCGACCGGTTGTTTGAAAGATTGATCAACGCTTTGCCTTTCCATAGTTGCTCGGCGTATACGACATCCACGACATCACCTTCCGAGCCGGACACGCGAAGCTGCAAATATCCCGCATCCATGCCGCCCATGTCGAACGTAATAACTGAAGCTCTCCCTTCCGGCGACGTTTCCAAAACAACCTCATCGCGGAACGGTTCAGCCGTTATGCTCATCTCCATACTGGATTGTTCCGCTAAAATTTGATGATGCAGCTTGTCCACCGGCCTGCTATGCTCCGCAAGCTCTCCTCTCGCCGCTATCGCAACAGCGTTTTTTTTACCTTCTTCGAGCAGTGGAATGCTGCGCGGAATCCAGTTCCAAAATGGAGACAATTGAATCCCCCGGCCTTTTGCATTTTGCCAATCGCTGTCGTTGTATTCCAGCCCTTCCCATCCCGAGAGCGCCAGTCTCGAATCATAGACTTCTATCGGTCCCTGGCATCCATTGATTCGCGGCGCTGCACTGTCGTAAGCATCGGCATGTTTGCACCTCCAGCTCTCATCGCTTGAAATAACACTATGTTCACCGCTCGCGAACGCCAAATTCGCTTCCACAACGAGTGCAGGAATCCGGTGAATCGACTGGCCTGTTCCATATCCATAGTGCAGAGCGTGCACGGCAATTATATTTTTACCCGATTGAATAAACGACGTTATATCAATTTCGTCCACATACTGCCACCTTGGATCGCTGCGGCCTGGTCCTCTTCCCGCGTATTCGCCATTTACGAATAGCTGGTACTTGGAGTCGGCAAAGATTCGAATACGAGCTTCTTCCAGCCCTTCGGATGCGTCGAACGTCTTCCGAAAATAACAAAAGGCGTTTTTGGGCTGCTCGAAGTGGGTCTCCACATCTTTAGGATGCCAAATGATTTTTGTCGAGTTTGACCATACAATCCTCTCCGAGTAGTCCTTGGCAGCTTCAAATCTCGGAAATGTAACGCTTTTCATTTTGCTCTTCCCTCCGTGGAAACAGCCGGCTGCTAGCCGGCCCGTTAAATTGTCAGTTCAAGGTTTTTAAACAATAGGGAATCCATCAGCCCTTTATGAGAATGGCTTCGGCTAATTTCTTAATGTATTTTAACAATAAACCCACTCTAGCGCTCGACATTTTTTGAGCTTTTCCGATGTTTTTTGTCTGTCGTTGTTCATACCGTTATTATACCGCGATGGAATATTACCTTTTTTCATATCTTTGAAAGTTAGTCCAAAATCTTTGGGGATCGAGGAAATAAGGAATTTTAGTTCAGCGTATCCCTTGCGTACACATGCCTAAAATTGAAAACTCTAGATATTTGCCCTTCCTGGATACCGTCCCATGGAATATATCAAATAATATCCA
Organism: Paenibacillaceae bacterium GAS479; assembly: GCA_900105225.1. NCBI lineage: Bacteria > Bacillati > Bacillota > Bacilli > Caryophanales > Paenibacillaceae > Paenibacillaceae bacterium GAS479. The sequence goes on from LT629764.1 coordinate 359,468, forward strand.
TCCCAGTAACACAGGAGGTGCAGCTATGGCTAAAGCGTTAGGATTGGGACATAAACGCCTGTCTCCGTCGTACGGAAAAATACCGATTCACTTCGAGTTGAATGCGGGTCAAACTGATTCTCAAGTCGCTTATCTCATGAAAGCCAAGGGAGCTACCTTTTTCTTCACCCCTTCCCATGTCGCCATGATGTTTGCTAAGCCAATCGTGCCCAGAGCCGGTAACAAGCAGAAGTGGGAAACTTGGGGGCTGAGGATGTTTTTTGATGGCTCCATGCCTGAACCCTCCATAAATGGTGTGGAGCTGCTGCCCGGCAGGAAAAACTATATCCGTGGTAACGACTTTTCACAGTGGCAAACCGACATTCCCACTTACGAAAAAATGAAATATTCCGGAATCTATCCAGGGATAGACATGCTGTTCTATGGCAATGAGAACTTGCTGGAATTTGACTTCATCGTAGCTCCTGGGGGAAATCCGAGAGACATTGTGCTGAATTTCGAAGGCGCCGATTCCATCGAGATTGAAGAGGACGGGAATCTTGTCGTAACCGCTAACGGCCAGCCCGTGACGCTGCAGTTACCTTACATTTATCAAGAGCTTGACGATGGCAAAAAGAAAGTGAAAGGGAATTACCTGCATCTCGGAGAAGGTCGGGTTGGTTTCCAACTGATTGAAGATTACGATGCAGCTTTCCCTCTAGTCATCGACCCGGTGTTGGCATACTCCACCTTTCTTGGCGGCTCTTCACAAGATGAAGGAGATGGAATTGCTGTAGACTCAAGCGGGAACGCCTATGTGACCGGTCAGACATTATCCATGAACTTTCCGACCCAGGCCGCTATTCAGCCTAGTAATGCAGGGAATTTCGATGCGTATATTACGAAGCTCAGCCCGACGGGAAATACGCTGATCTATTCCACTTATCTCGGCGGAACTGGAGATGATCAAGGGACAGCCATCGCGGTTGATGCAGTGGGCAATGTGTATGTAACCGGGATTACAGGCTCCGGGAACTTCCCTACGATAAACGCGTTTCAAAGTGTCGCACCGCCTGATGATAACGCGTTTGTATTTAAGCTTAATCCTGCGGGCAACTTGCCTCTGTACTCCACTTATCTTGGCGGCGAATTTGTTGATGAGGGCTTTGGCATCGCAGTGGATTCAACCGGCAGCGCTTATGTAGTAGGAACAACTACTTCTCCAGACTTTCCTGTATTAAATGCCTTTCAGCCCACACTACAGAGTCAGTCCGCTTTTCTTACCAAATTCAGCCCCGCTGGCAATACGCTCGTTTACTCTACCTTTTTTGGCGGACCGATCACGACGGTTGTTAATGGAGACGGCATTGCCGTAGATAGCTTTCAGCAGGCTTATATCGTTGGAACGACTAATCCAGGCATTCCGATCCTAAACGCCATTCAACCAACCTTTGGCGGAGGAACTACAGATGGTTTCGTCGCCAAATTTAATGCTTCTGGCTCGGGACTTGTATACTCGACTTTTATCGGGGGCAGCAGTGGCGAGATAGGTGCAAGTATTGCAGTAGATCCCTTTACAAATGTTTACATCACTGGATCAACAAGCTCTCCGGACTTCCCGACATTTAACCCTATCCAGTCGACTTTGGCTGGTAGCGACGATGTTTTTGTAACCAAAATCAATCCGTCGGGTACGGAATTCGTCTATTCCACCTATTTAGGAGGGATTGGAAGCGATGAAGGCTTCGGTATAGCTACAGATTCACTAGGAAACGCCTATGTAACGGGTATTACGCAGTCAGCGAATTTCCCCGTTTTTGACTCTATTCAAGGCTACGGCGGATCAGGCGATGTTTTTGTAACTAAAATGACCCCTTTTGGGACGTTTATTTATTCAACCTATCTTGGAGGAATAAATTTCGATCGGGGTTTTGGCATCGCTTCGGACTCAGCCGGAAGCGCCTATGTAACGGGCGAAACTAGCTCCCCAGATTTTCCCGTCTTGAATGCCTTTCAACCGATTTATGGCGGAGCAACCGATGCTTTTGTCACAAAAATTCTCGATACAACTGTCGTGCCTACCGGGACGACAGGGCCTACAGGTGCAACGGGCTCGACTGGCGTCACTGGCGCGACCGGTGCTACTGGCGCTACTGGCGCTACTGGCGCGACCGGGGCGACCGGCTCGAATGGCGCTACTGGCGCTACTGGTGCGACCGGTGCTACTGGTGCGACTGGCGCTAACGGCGCGACTGGCGCGACTGGGGCCACTGGTGCGACCGGTGCTACTGGTGCGACTGGCGCTAACGGCGCGACTGGGGCTACTGGTGCGACTGGCGCTACTGGCGCTACTGGTGCGACCGGTGCTACTGGCGCTACCGGCGCTACTGGCGCTACCGGCGCTACTGGCGCTACTGGTGCGACCGGCGCTACTGGTGCGACCGGCGCTACTGGTGCGACCGGCGCGACAGGCTCGACAGGCGCTACTGGCGCGACCGGCGCTACTGGCGCGACCGGCGCGACCGGTGCTACTGGCGCTACTGGTGCGACCGGCGCTACTGGTGCGACCGGTGCTCCTGGCGCGACAGGCTCGACGGGAGCAACAGGTGCGACGGGTGCTCCTGGCATCACTGGCGTAACGGGCATCACTGGCCCCACTGGCACAACCGGTATCACTGGAGCCGTAGGCGCCACGGGCACAACTGGGGCCACCGGATTTACTGGGCTTACAGGCGCTACTGGCGCAACCAGCGCTACTGGAACAACTGGGCCGACTGGCGTAACGGGCAGTGCCGGTTCGACGGGCGCATCTGGGGCTACCGGAGCAACTGGCACGACCGGCTTTACTGGAGCGACAGGCATTACGGGGCCAACGGGGCCATCCACCGGCGTTACAGGAGTAACAGGCCCAATTGGCGTTACCGGTTCAACGGGACCAACAGGGGCTACTGGCGCAACTGCAGCGGGAGTTACCGGGCCGGCGGGGCCGACCGGTGCGACCGGTGCAGCAGGCGCCCCTGGAGCGACAGGCGCAACCGGACCGGCGGGCGAAGGTCAAGTAATTAATTTCAACATCAATATCAACAACAGCTTCAACCGGTCCTTTCACAGAAAAGCATGCTGTCCAAAAAAGCCCATACACTGCCACAAGCCTATAAAACCGATCCCCGCTCCCTGCGGACTCCGAAGGGCAATCGAGCTCCGTAGTCTGATTCGAATAACTCCGATGCCGACAACGTCTCTTCACTTTCTTACCGCCGAAGCTGATAAACTGATTTATCAAATTAAGCTCGGCCAATACAGAAGCGCCAGAGCAACGATTCAAGTGATTAAAAAGCGTATTCAATCCTTGCTGCTAAACGGACAAATTTCCGCAAGGGACGCAAAAAGACTTCTCCATCTGCTTTGCTTGCTGCAAAGACAACTTCCCCGGTACTAAGCTATGTAAAGTGTTCCTAACGGTACGGTCTGGCGGAAGCCAGTTCGTACCGTTTGTTTTCTTTTCTCATTTGTTTAAACGACTAAAATTGCTCAGTCTGGTACGGTCATTTTTCCTGGCTCCGTTACAGTCATTTTTTTGGAATGACACCCTGTTCGTCCATGAAGTCCATTCGCAGATGGATTTTAATTCCTGCAAAGTAAGTCGGCGCAAGCCATTTACCAAATCAAAAAAGAAAGTTATGAAAATTCAGTTAATAATAACGAAACGCAAGTGAGAAATTAAGTATATGATTCTTCACTAGCCCCATCAATGAACCTAAAATAAGGAATAATGATTCCGATTAAAGATACTATAGCTATAATCATACCAATAATAATATATAAGATTCGAATATCCCATAGTTCACTCAAAAGCCCTCCCGCTAATACACCAATTGGCATTACTCCTCGAGTAATCAATGAACGAACAGAAAATATTTTACCCATCAAATGATTAGGAACCGTTTCCTGAAGAATAGATATATTGTGATTATTAAAAAAGGCCATGGCTATTCCAGCAATTATCTCCGTCAACACAGCTAGATAAATAGAGTTAGTGATACCGAGATTGATGTAGGTTAATCCTCCGACCGTTAAAGATCCCAACATAAAAAGCCTTCTATTTCCGCTCTTCAATTTTATTTGTCCTACAAGCAAACTGCCTAATACATAACCTAATGGGAATGAAGCCATAAAATATCCATAAACAGCATAATCTTGATTCAACACTTCATTTATGTAAGGTAGATTTATGACCATAGCAACACCAACACCAAACTGTACAAACGCTAAAAATATACCTAGCCACACAATAGTTTTATTTTTAAAAAAGTAGCTGATTCCCTCTACAAACTGCTCAGCCCAACTTTTTCTAATTGGTTGTATATTTCTTTCTTCCTTTACCCCCAAGATTAAAAGTCCACTCGAGCTAAGTAATACGCAAATTAAACCTAATGTTAAGTCAATGCCTATATAATTAATTATAATTCCGGCAACAACGGGAGCCAAAAAGGTCATCAAACGATTCATGCCATCTACATAAGCATATGCATGAATCAATTGTTCTTTAGGAACAATGGTTGGTAAAATGGCTTGATTGGCCGGTACGTATAAAGGTGTTATTAAACCTATGCTAACTTGAACAATATAAATATGCCATGGAGCGATTGAACTTGTCATATATCCAACTAACGGGATAAGAAATATTAAAACTCGACTCCACAATGTAAAAACCATGATCCATTTTCTACTCCATTTATCTATATACGGTCCTATAAACAATTGAAGGGCTAAAGAAGGTAAAAAGTATAATAACCACATACTACTCAGTGCCAGAGGAGATCCGGTTAATTGATAGACAATCAAAGAATTGCAAAATGTACCAAATGCACCTCCTAATTCAGATGTTGCGTTACCAAGCCATATAGCTATAAAAGATTTATTTTTAAAAAGGTTCACCCTCATCCCATTCCCCCAATCATATTATTTATTTTCTAAATACAACTCCAGATCAGTTGTTAACGCTTTAACTGCCCCACTATTCAAAGCGTACTTTGAATCCTGGATACGAACTAATTGTGCTGATCTCAAAATCTTCAAGTGATGATGAATCGTTGATTTCCCTAATTCCAATCTATCTGTGATTTCTTGTAGCGAAGCGTTATTACCAGATAATATTTTAATTATTTTTAATCTCACTTCATCACCAAGCGCTTTATATTTCAAAACTAAAAAGTTACTTGGCATAAGCTTGTCTGAAGGTGATAAACTTTCATTAGAAACGGGGTAGTAAAATACTTTGCAACCTTCGATATCTGCGGTTAAATTCCATGGCCTATAAATATAATGAGGAATTAAAAGAACTTTGAATACACTTGGCTCTGGCACATAGTTAATACCTGAAGTCGCCCATTCCACAAACTCTTCCGGATGCATTTTTTCTTGCAGGGATTGTTTATTGGATATATCCGTTTTCAAAATAGTATTAATTAATTCTATTTCAGGCTCGATTACTTCTATAAACCACGCCTCGATAAGATCAGTTAGATGTTGTTTTAATAGTGCCGAATCTGCATGACAGATAAATTGAATGTAAGCTGGAAAAAAAGCATTTTCTTGGCTTAGTTCTATCAACTGAAGGATTGCTTCTTCGTCCCATTGTGAAGCTTTTTCTCTTAATTTTTGATTATCATGACCTGTAAAAGGAATGCAAATATATTTCAATTGTTTTGGAGAGAGATGTTTAATAAAATCCTTGAACTCGCCAATCGACGAAAAGTCACTTTCATGCAACAGTTGGAGTAAAGCTTTCCAAGTATTATTTTTCTCTACAAACTCTAGTTCCAATAGTAGATTTTCTGATAAGCTTTGCTTCAACTCGTTCCAATATGACAGAGGTCTTTCCAAAGAATCCAGCAAAGAAGTATTGGTTATCGCTGCAATACCTAACGCACACTCCCATAGCGGAGAGCCCTTTATTTCCACCTTATAAGTTTCACTCTTTTTGCTTGAAGTCGAGTAAATGTTCATGATCAACCTCCTTAGAGGCATTCTATAATATTAGAATATAAAATTCAATATTTTTCGAATCATAGCTCTCGACTGAAAATGCTGAAGATCTATTCAGGCGGACAATCGTTGAGCCTAGATTTATTCAAAGTTTGTCAGAAGTATTTAGAGGATCCGGAAAAACTTCGCATATGTACAAAACAATCGCTAATTCCCACATTAGAGATAAACACAGATGAAGCAGACTTGGATTGTTATGCAAAAAAAATCCTTAATTTCGATTCCGTTCTTTACCGGGTCTGATCTTATTCGCTGCACGAACACAGCCGTGACCCCGTTCCTTACGGAGCGAAGCCACGGCCGTTTATTCATTAACACGCTTCCATAATGATCGAGCAAGCCTTGCAAACAGCAGAGACTGCGACCAGCGGTCGCTTGCTTCCCGCTTCGCTCCGTCTTGACCGCGCAGCGTAATCGCATACGGCGGCGGACCGAGCTCGCATACAAACGGCAGCATGTCGCCAGCCCGCGCCGACTGGCGCCAGTTGCGCATTCCGCAGAGCCACCAGTTCAGGAAATGGCTTAACATCGGCTCTTCTGCCTCGCTTCTGGCCACTTTTCAACGATGTTCTCATCCAATGGTATCTCGATCTGCACCTGCTCCCCGTTCGATACTCGCGCGTGAATGCTCTTCGTCCGTGTGAGCAAACTTTGCAGCAGCAGCTCAGCTTCGTCCGATACGCTGCACATTTCTCCTGCAACGACATAATGGGAGAAGTCGATCGTGAGCTCCAGCTCGGGAAGGCTGCGCACATACTCCACCGTTCGCAGCAGATCCTGCGTAATCGTTCCGCGATGCGTTTCAATATACGTCGGCATCGCCGCAGTCCGCGACAGCTTCACCATGTCACCAAGCATCCGCTCTGCCGGCTCATCAGTCAAAAACGGCTTCAAAACCTGAACATTCACAAAGTCGACCTTGCCGAAGCTTTTCGCTTTATGCAGAAATTCGCTCAGTTCCTTCGCCGATCTCAAATGAGCGGTAACGCTAAAAGAAAGACCGTATCGTTCCAGCAAACGGTGCCAGAGCTCATTCTCTTCACCTTCCGGGAGCATGCCGTGAATGCCGTCATAACCCGCTTCGGCGATGCGCCGCATCTTTTCCTCGATACTCCGTTCGCCGCCGCCCTCGTCGCCCAATCCTGTCATTCCCCACCAGGACATCAACACCTCAAGCCGCGGTTCAGACTTAGTGCGCATATGGCGACTCATGTTCCACTCCGCAAGGGCCACCATCGGGATTGGACTCCAGTTCTAAGGTGGTCCCATCGCCACGATAAAGCGGGTTGTAATGCGATCCTATGCGGGTAGCCGAAGCGTTTGCATAGTGGCATATAAAAGATCGGCGAAAACGATCCTTTGTTTTATTGCGGTAGGAGCCGTGAATCAGATTACCATTGAAAAAGAGCACATCCCCACGCTCCAGCACCGCTGGAACCGCCTTTTGCTCCTTTGGCGGCTTTACATAATGCTTCGTGAATGACTCTTTATCGTCCGATTCATCAGGACAAACGATGTCGTATGTGCTCGTTTTGGGCACGACTAGCAGCCCGCCGTTCTCTTCATCCGCCCGATCAACCGCCGTCCATGCGGCGATACAGTTGCCCGGCTCAACCTTTAAATAAAAATTATCCTGATGTAATGCCTGCCCGCGCGCGCCGGGAGGTTTATAGTAAAACATGCTCTGAGCTGCCAGAGGCTCCTCTTCATATAAATCGGTTAATACCTCCAGCACCGGCTGGTGCAGCATATACCGCTTCGCGGTATTATTGAAACGATGCGGATGCATCACCCGAGGATAACGCCTCAAAGGATCGCCCGATTCCTGCTGCAACTCTGGCTCAAAGTACCCTGGAACTACCTGTTGGCTGATGTCCTCAAAGGTCCGTTCCAACTCCGAGAGATCTTCCTCCGTAAACAAGTTTTTGACAATCACATAACCTTCCGTTGCAAACATCTGCTTCTGCTCGTCTGTCAGCACACGAAGCTTATAGCTCATATGCGAGCCCTCCCTATCCTGCGGTATAACCTCAGTATACGGCTGTCAGGCCGTATTGCAGAAGGAAGAATGCTGCTGATTATTCATACGATTCTGCTATTTTTGCAAAATGTACTTGTGCGCACCAGACCCTTCAAATAAGCTAATCTTAACCATCTCAAAGTTAAAAAGGATGAATGCCATGAAGCTGGACCGCGCCTCCAATTTTGATAAACAGGCCAGCGGAGTCGTTATTGCCGGACATTTTAACGAATCCGACACCTATGAAACGATCCGTCCAAACGGAATGAGTGATTGGCTAATTACCTTCACGCTGGACGGTAAAGGTTATTTCTTCGTTGAAGGCCGTGAGCAGAGCGTCAAAGCCGGAGATGTCACACTGCTGAAGCCCGGAACGCCTCATAAATACGGCACGCCAAAAGGCGGGAACTGGCATTTTGTCTGGGCTCATTTTGTCGGCGGGCATATGGATATAAACCTGCTTCCAAGCGGAGCGCTGACCAATCGTGCAATCGAACAGCAGGCGGTTCGGAACCGCATTTATGATGCATTCCGCCGAGTTATCTCCGACTCCCGGGAGCGTGGGGCTTATTGGCATGAGTTATGTTTGGGGGCGCTGCGGGAGGTTTTGATGCTGCTCGCCAAACAGCAAACGAGCGGGTTGGATTCGCGAATCGAAGATACGCTTCATTTGCTTGCTCAGCGGATGCAAGAGCCAGTTCGAATCGAGGAGTTGGCCCGCAGCGTCGGGCTGTCCGAATCGCGGCTGTCGCATCTTTTTAAAGATAATACTGGAGAGTCTATAGTGGAGGCTTTAAACCGAATGCGAATTAAGCAGGCTGCGCTGCTGATCGCCCATATGAATCGAACCGCCGCCGAAGCGGCTCATCTCGTAGGCTTTCAGAATTATAACCATTTTACCCGGCAGTTTCGCAAGTATATGTCCGTGACTCCAAGCGCTTATGGCAAAAGCTTTCGGGTTAAGGAATGAAGTAAGGGATATGCACAATGGATTAGGTGCAGCTTTTCTACGGAGGCGAAAACTATGGATATTTTTATTGAAAAATCACTATCCATCCTTGATGTTCAGCTAGAGCGTATAAACAAATGTTTTGATCGGCTGACGGATGATTTAATTTTTTATCGCCCACGAGTTGATTTGAATTCAGTTGCAAATTTGTGTATTCATATTACAGAAAATGAATATCATCATATCGTAAACGCAATTGGCGGAACTCCTTATGTAAGGAATAGATCTTCGGAATTTACGCAAACCTATGGCCTATCCATTAGGGAATTAAGAGAAAAAATGAGCACTACCAGAGAGGAATCTCGCCGTGTTTTGCAGGGATTAAGTTCTGCTGACTTATCACGAGAAGTTCAAATTATCTTTTCTGAAGAGACTAACATCCCAGCTACGACCACTTCGGTGCTCGATTGCATCTATAAGACCGTCGAACATTATTCCTATCACACAGGCCAAATCATCTTGTTGACCAAAATCACTCAAAACGGAACCGATCGTCTGTTTAAATTGGGCCATTAAAAAAAATGCAGCTCGCATCCTGACGGATACGAGCTGCATCTTTTCTATTAGTTAGCCGCTTGTGCTAGTAAAATGACGGATTGTAATATGAAGTGCGACACCTAGAAAACAAAAAGGCCCATGCTCGTTTCGTGTAAAATGAAAGTTACCAGACCACCATTTTCTACAGGAGAACCCAACATGAGCTACTCCCATTTTAGCATAATTGAACGTGGACAATTAGAAGCCCTGCACCGGCTAGGTTGGTCAACCCGAGCTATCGCCAGCCACCTAGGCCGTCACCATTCCACCATCGCCCGAGAAGTTCATCGCGGACGGGCTTGTTGTAGCCGGCAAGATGAAGGTGCTGCGGCATAAAGGAAAACGTCAAAAGCCAGTGGAGACGCGTGGCCGCTTCCGGATTGGAAGCTCCATCAGCCAACGTCCAAAAGAGGTTCGCACACGCACTTCTTTTGGCCATTGGGAGCTGGATACGGTGGTTTCAAGCCGTGGAAAAAGCCGTGCCTGCGCAGCGACCTTCATCGAACGGAAGACGCGCCTTTACGTAGCCGTCAACATGCCCGATCGAACGGCTCATTCTATGGAAGTCGCCTTCGGTGTAGTCGCGAGCCAGTACCCGCAGGGAACATTTCAAACGGCGACAACCGATCGAGGCAAAGAGTTCGCTTGCTACAAGAATATGGAGGCTTTTCACGATGTGAAGGTCTACTTTGCAGACCCCTATTCTTCTTGGCAGCGTGGCTCTAATGAGAATGCAAACGGCCTTCTCCGAGAGTTTTTTCCTAAAGGACACGACTTTGCGGATGTCACCGATGAACATCTCGCGGACGCGGTCCGGTTGATTAATAATCGCCCCCGCAAATGCCTCGGCTGGAAGTCAGCTCACGAAGCTTTCATGGAGAGGTGTCGCACTTAGCTTGACAATCCATGCAAAAAACCTGTCATTTCGACAGGTTAAGTAATCATTAAATGTGCAGCGCCAAAAACATGGAGTGCCTCATTTCTGTTAAAGAAGTCCAGGAGGATGTCCTGCCCTCCAAACCTATTCTGGGCGGTTGTAAAGGTATTTTTGCACGTTGCTCAAAAATGGTAAAAGCCTATTTATTGAACTAACGTTCCTCGTTAGCGTACTTATGGATTCGTATCACTGATCGTCGTCAGAAAACCGTTCTGTCCGGCATTATCAATGAACTGATAAATCGATTGAACTGATGAATACGTAAACAAATACCATTGGTTTTCAGTCGCATCATATAACAAAACATCGGGATTGCCCTTGGAATGAGATAAAGTATAGAGATCAAATCGTTTAATACTTTTCCCTTTTTGATCCAAAAAATCAAACTGTCCACTCATGTAATAGTCCCCTGGTGTAAGTTCTATAACACTCGATGTGTACCCAGCAGGGGCATTCACCTTACTTCCTTTGTTGTCAAAAATATGATAAATCGCTTCGTTATAGGCACTCCCACTAATTTGTTTTACTATGCTTCCCATTGTATAGTAAACTTCGTGTTGCAATGCTTTCACTTTCACGCCGTCTAGTACAAATGGGGCAGATTCAACAGATACTGTCGAATTTTTGAATTCGACACTACAGTTAAACGTTTCTGCAATAAAGCGAAGCGGAACCATGATGCGATTATTCTTGATATATGGTGTTGCTTCGAGTAGTGCGGGCTTACCATTTTTAACCGCTGTATTGCTCTTCAATTTTAAGATGACCTGTATATCGCTTTTTGCGAGCGTAACTTCCGAACCCGACCAGTTGACCTTGGCACCTAAATTTTCACTGATAAAACGCAAAGGCACCATCGTTCGATTGTTCTTAATTTCGGGCTTCACATCGGAGGAAATAGTAATACCTTCAACTTTTATTTGCATATCTGCCGCATGTGCAGGTGAAGAGATAGATAAAATTAATGCAGCGAAAATTCCCGTGAGAACCTTTTTCATAATATTTTATTCCTTTCTTATCCTATTTTGGATAATTCATAGTATAGACGAGAACTATGAAGCTATGTTGCGCTATTCAAGTACTGCCTTTATCCTCCTTACGCTAGAAGACGAGCTCTCTTCCTTAACAATTTTAAAAGTACCAAGGTCAGCCGTATTCACTGCGTGAGGACCGCCGCATATCTCTTTGGAGAATTTGCCCATCGTATATACTTTTACCATCTGGCCATACTTGCTCTCGAATAGACCAATAGCCCCTGTTCTACGTGCATCTTCAAGCGTCATCTCTTCGAACGTAATCCCCACGCCTTCGGCAATCGCTTCATTGACCAGCCGCTCGGTTGCCACGATCTCTTCTTCAGTCATTTTACGATGGAACGAAAAATCAAAGCGCAGTCTCTCAGCCGTTATATTGCTGCCCTTTTGCGCCACCTCATCTCCGAGAACCTTTCGTAGTGCAGCATGCAGAAGATGAGTTGCCGTATGCAGATTTGCCGTCTGTGCAGAATTGTCTGCTAAACCGCCTTTAAACTTTTGGGCTGCTCCGGCTTGAGATAACTCTCTATGCTTCTGAAATTTCTCTAGATATCCTTCCAGATCGATGTCGATGGAACGCTCTGTTGCCAGTTCCATGGTCAATTCGATGGGAAACCCATACGTATCATAAAGTTTGAATGCAGCTGCACCGTCTATTTGACCATTTACTAATGAAATCGAAAGCTTATCGAATTCACGAAGTCCCTGCGCAAGCGTTTTTTGAAAACGAGCTTCTTCCGCCTGGAGTTCCCTAATAATTTTATCGCGATTGCTCTGCAGCTCTGGGTATATTAGCTCGTACTTGTCAATCACAGCGCAAGCGATATCCGCTAGACCGCCTTCTTGAATATTCAATTGCATTGCGAATCTAACAGCTCGGCGAATCAATCTTCGCAGCACATAGCCTTGGTCGAAATTAGACGGAGTAATGCCGTAATTATCACCAAGGATAAATACTGCCGTGCGGGTATGATCCGCAACAACTCGATACGCTTTGGGTTGATTTTCGTATGCCGTCTCCGACAGTTCTGCAATTCGTGAGAATATCGTAGTAAACAGGTCGCTATCATAGACTGTTCCTCCATTCAAAGCGACTAGCACTCTCTCTAAGCCCATTCCCGTATCGACGTTTTTTTGATCAAGCGGTTCAAACTTTCCCTCCGCCGTTTTGTTATATTTCATAAATACATTATTCCAGAATTCAACATAGCGCCCACATCCACATGCTGGCGAACATGTAGGACCGCAACGTTCTTTATCCGAGATAATGAAAATTTCCGTATCGGGACCGCAAGGACCTGTTTGACCTGCCGGCCCCCACCAATTATCAGCTTTAGGCAAGAAGAAGATCTCTTCCTCACATTGACCTAATGCACACCATATCTCGTACGACTCCTGATCACGGGGAGCATCATCATCTCCTTCGAATACAGTAACCGCAATTTTATGCTTGGGTATATCGAGCCAGTTCGGCGAAGTGACGAACTCCCAACTCCACGATATGGATTCATGTTTGAAATAATCGCCAAGTGACCAGTTGCCCATCATCTCAAAAAAGGTGCAATGGGTATCGTCACCGACTTCATCTATATCCACAGTACGTATACACTTCTGAACATTGGTTAACCTCGTTCCAGATGGATGCTTCTCTCCAAGTAAATAAGGCACCAGCGGGTGCATGCCCGCTGTCGTAAACAATACGGTGGGATCGTTATCGGGTATAACGGAAGCGCTAGAAATGACGGCATGACCTTTTTCTTGAAAAAACTGAATATACTTCGCTCTAATCTCTTCAGATGTATACAGTTTCATCGATATTTCTCCTTTTACTCTATTTTAGACAACAAAAAAACGCCCCAAGATTGGGACGAATTAATCGCGGTACCACCCAAGTTATTGTCTTCGCATTTAGCGATACAATCAGCTCAATTGACTATAACGAGTCAAACCGGCGGGCATTAACCGCACTCCTGAACCGGCAACATACTAAGTTTCGTAGGATTTCACACCAAAACATCCCTCTCTGAACGAAATATAGCATATTTTGTTCATTCATTGATTTCATTTATATTATTTCCTAATTATTGTTATTGTAGCCAGTTAGAATTCAGATGTCAATCGTGTATATTAGCAACCTGCATAATACTCGAAAACCCACTCGTAATTAACGTAAACTGCCCGTTAGTTCAATAAAAAGAACGCTCCCGCGCCTTCGCTTTGGCTACGTGCTCTCATTATATTCCATTTCCAATTACCTATTTAAGAACGTACGCGGGTAGCATGTCTTGCTTAAACAGTGGGACTTATATTAACCTAAGCACTAAGAAATACTTTATTTTCTTCGCACAGTAGAACGTGTCCCCCGGGAAGGACGAGATGGGACGCCGGAAGTTTAACCTAGGAATACTAACCGGTATTAATAGGTCGCAAATGCTCTCCCAATTCATTGTACATCGTTATCTAGTCTTAATTCGATAGATTGGATGGTGGGTTTATATGAAAGTGGTCATTGGAGCTGGGCTGACAAAGTTTGAAGGTTGGATCAGTACCCAAGAAGATGAGTTCAATTTACTATCTTTAGAAAGTTGGAACGAATTATCGGAACCAGCAAGTATTGATGCGCTTTTGGCTGAACATGTATGGGAGCATTTAACTTACGAGGAAGGGACTATGGCTGCCGAGCATTGTTATCAATTTTTAAAACCTGGTGGATACATTCGTTGTGCCGTTCCTGATAAAAACTTCCGTAACGATTGGTATCAACAGCTGGTCCAAGTCGGTGGTCCTGGACCAGCAGATCATCCCGCGGCATCTCATAAAATAGTTTATGATTCAGAAGCTTTCGTATCCGTATTTGAAAAGGCAGGGTTTAAAGTAACGTTGTTGGAGTATTGCGATAAAAATGGAGATTTCCACTATACATACTGGAATGAAATGGATGGAAGGATAGGAAGATCGTATCGGTTCGATACAAGGAACTCTATTAAAGAATTAGGGATGGTATCCATTATTATAGATGCAAAAAAGCCCTTAATAATAGAGCCATAAGAAAGCAACAATCTATCGAAAAACAGCGTAATTAAAACAAAACAAGCGATCATTGAGCAGGTTTACACCCCCTCTCAATCATCGCTTGTTTAAGTTAACATCTTGTTTATCCCAAAACTACCCGCATCTACTATACCCGCAGTTGCCGCAGGTTTTGCAGCCTTCCACGTTCAGCAGAGCTGCGCTGCCGCAGGAAGGACATAAATCCAGCGAGCCGGTTGCGTCTTTATGAGCATGTCCTGCGGTTGCACCATGTGATAATCCGATCGAACCGCTTTCATACCCCAGGGCAGGCTCGTCAGCCAAAGCCGGAGCCTCCTGAGCAGCGGCAAGTCCGGCTTCATTCGCGTATGTCGCCGCAGCATCCTCGCGCGAGAAGCTGACATGCATCTCCAGCGCTTTGGCTACAGCGTCCGCGATGGATTCCACGCGGTTCGCACCGAAGCCGATTGCGCCGGAGCCGCCAATGCCTTTGAGATGTTTGGTCAGCAGCTCAACCTTCTGGCCGTGATCACCGTAACGCAGGAACAGCGAGCAGACGCGGCCGAGCGCTTCCGCCATTGCGAACACATCGGAGCCGGCTTTGCCGACGTTGAGGAAAATTTCGCCCGGCGTGCCGTTCAGGTCGTTGATCGTAATGTACGCCATGCCGAATGGCGTGTTGATTTTGTACGTCGCTCCGCGCAAAATCTGCGGACGGCGCTTGTACTCATTATCGATAACTTTGCCCGCTGCGGCAGTTGGAGCTAGAGTTGCTTGTTGCGCCGCCGCTGAGACAATTGCGTTAGTCTCCGACGAGGCAGAAGCAGACAATACCGCACCAGCAGATGTACCTGATGCTGCAAATGATGCGCCAGCTGCGTCTTCTGCTTTCACACCTGCTGCCGCTACCGAAGCTCCGTTCTCCGCTCCAAACGAGGCCCCTACTGATTCCGCCCCTGCTCGTTCCGCTCCTCCTGCTTTACCCGCTTGCCCCGCTCCGCTCTCCCCCGCTTCAGCGATCTTCTCTTCCTTCGCCGTACTCAGCACCTGTACATCCCGACTACCATCACGATAGATCGTGACGCCCTTACATCCTAAATCATAGGCCAGCTCATAAAGCCGTGTCGTCTCCTCGATAGTGAAGTCAGCCGAGCAATTGGCCGTCTTCGAGATCGAGCTGTCTACCCAGCGCTGAATTGCAGCCTGCACACGGATATGATCCTCCGGCGACAGATCCATCGCGGTGACAAAATGCTCCGGAAGAGCTTCGCCCGGATGAGCATCCTTCCACTCCTGTGCAATCGGCACGAGCTGTTTGTCGAAGCCGAGCCGGCTTTGCCGGAAATATTCAAAAGCAAAGTAAGGCTCGATGCCGGTCGAGGTGCCGACCATCGTACCGGTGCTGCCTGTCGGAGCCTGCGTCAGCACGGTGACGTTGCGGATGCCTTTGGAGCGCACCGCTTCGCCAACTTCCGGGAAACGCTCCACTATATTTTTCATAAAGCCGCTCTGTAAATACAGTTCCGCATCAAACGCCGGGAATGCTTCCTTCTCCGCCGCGATTTCAGCCGAAGCCAGGTAGGACTCGCGTGCGATGAACGCATATAGACGGTCAAGGAATTCCAGTGATTCCGGGCTGCCATAACGAATACCAAGGTGGATCATTAGTTCGGCCAGCCCCATCGAACCGAGGCCAACGCGGCGTTCATTCTTCTGATTCCGCTCGTTTTCCTCAAAATGATACGGCGTTGTATCAATGACGTTATCGAGGAACCGTACCGACCAACGTGTTACGCGCCCGAGCTCTTCCCAATCGACGTCATGACGGCTCTCGTCGTAGAACTTAGACAGATTGATCGCTGACAGATTACAGACGCCCCACGCCGGAAGCCCCTGCTCGCCGCAAGGATTGGTGCAGATGATCGGATTAAAATACCAGCTGTTAGACATGTCATTATAGTATTCCATGAACACTACGCCGGGCTCGGCCGATTTCCAGGCAGACTCCATGATTGTCGCCCACACCTCGCGCGCTTTGACCGTGTGATACGGCAGCACAGTTCCACCCAGCTTGCGCCATGCCGCTAGATCGCCATTCCAATGTTCATCGTACAGCGGATCTTTCGTATCCGGGAAAACCAGCTCCCACTCGCCGTCTTCCTTGACCGCCTTCATGAAACCGTTGCTGACGCAGACAGACAGGTTGGCATTAGTCACCTCGCCCATCTTCTGCTTCACGGTAATGAAGTCCATTAGATCGGGATGCCAGTCATTTATCATCAGCATCAGCGCACCACGGCGGCTGCCGCCTTGTTCAATCAAGCCTGTTGTATAGCTGAAAAGCCCGCCCCAGCTCACCGAGCCGCTGGAAGAGCCGTTCACCCCGGCGACGACCGACCTGCGCGGACGAAGCGAGGATAGATTGATGCCAACTCCGCCGCCCCGCGCCATAATTTCGGTCATCTCGGCCAGCGTTTGCATAATGCCGCCCCGGCTGTCATGCGGAGATGGAATGACGTAACAATTGAAAAGCGTCAGCTCATCGCTTGCTCCCGCCCCAGCCGCGATGCGGCCGCCCGGTACGAGCTTCCAATCCTCCAATATGTAGCGGAAGCGCTCCTCCCACAGCTTTTGCCGCTCAGCATCCGGCTCTGCAGAGCTCATCGCTTTAGCGAGCCGGCTCCACATTTCCTCCGGTGTTTTTTCGGCTGTCAGCGTCAGCTTCTCCACATCCGATTCCACGACAGCTCCGCTGCGCGTCCGTACTGTCGCTTTGTTGCCGCTGCGATTGATGACCTCACCGACTTCCTTGGTCGGGAATTTCGGATCATCCTTAGTGAGCACGAGAACCGTGTCGCCAATCTTAGTTTGTTTGGGATCAGCCTTTTTCCAGGCGTACCGATCAAGAAATATCTTTTCGCTGAGCCCTTCAAGGCTCGTAAGCTTTGTCGCCATCGTATAAGCCACTCTCCCTTGGTTATGCTGATTCTGATACTAGAATGTACAACCTATAAGAGGTTGTTCAAAAAGGCCACCATTGATCACGAAGTGAAGCAGGAAGCGAACTCGACATCGAATCTTGTATTCACCTTCGAAGTCCGGTGCTCATGTAGGTTTGCCTACACTCCGCTCCTCCTTCTTCCCGTTCATACAACCTTCTCGGTGCCCAATGGCGACCTTTTTGAACTCGCACTATAAGGACGTTGAAGCTGTATCTCTCGGATGAAAAGTCCATATGTCGTGCCTATTCTTAAGTATACCCTACTAGATATTGATTTGCATGTTCTTATTAATCTGTATCTAGAATGCTTATTGAACCGCCTTTCTTGGGGCATACTGGGAGCATTGAAGACAAAGAGAGGGGCCGATAGAGATGACGCGAACCGTCAAAGAGGGCGGAATGGGACGGCTGCATCCGCTCGTCGACCTGCGTATGGATCGCTCCTGGTTCGAGGAGCTGCAAGCCCGTATTGACCGCAATGGGCCTTGGGATGATTGGACTTTATATCAGCTGGCTATGGAGGCCGAGCAGTCTCGCCGCATCGAGAGCTTCGAAGAACTTCAGTGTATTCGTTTCTTGAACGGGCTTGAGCCGATGAAACATCAGACCGAAACCGCTGTGCGCGTTTTGCATGATATGGGTGGTAGAGCAATATTGGCGGATGAGGTCGGGCTTGGCAAAACGATCGAGGCCGGACTCATCCTCAAGGAATATCTCGTCCGGGGACTTGTGCGCAAAGCGCTTATTCTCGTGCCTGCATCGCTCGTTTTGCAGTGGGTACGCGAGCTCAATACCAAGTTCGGCATTACGGCTATTGCTCAAAAGCGGGCCCATACATGGAACTATGATGTTGTCGTCGCCTCCATCGACACCGCCAAGCGCGAACCGCATCGCGAGCTGCTGCTAGGCACCGACTATGACATGCTGATCATCGACGAGGCGCATAAGCTCAAAAACAAAAAAACGACCAACTACCAGTTCATCACGCAGCTGCGCAAAAAATACTGTCTGCTGCTCACCGCCACGCCGGTTCAGAATGATCTGGAGGAGCTGTACAATCTAATCACGCTGCTTAAACCGGGCCAGCTCGGCGGGCATGGCGAGTTTGCCTCCAACTTTGTCGTGGGCAAACGCATGCCGAAAAATGAAGGCCAATTACAAGAAGCTCTATCTTCAGTCATGATTCGCAACCGCCGAGGCGAGGGCGACGTTAAATTCACCAAGCGGATTGTCCGCAATGTGCCGCTCCACCTTTCTAAGGAGGAGATGGATCTATACGAGGCCGTCACTGCCTTTGTTAAAGAACGCTACGAGGAGAGCGGCGGGAATTTGACAAGCATGCTTTCGCTCGTCACGCTGCAGCGCGAGGTATGCTCAAGCCGCGACTCCGTTTTCCTGACGCTCGTCAATATGTTCAAAAAAACAGCCGAGGACTCCCCCGTGCGCGGCAAGATTTGGGAGCTCATCGAGGTCATCAAGCAGATCAAGTCCAACACCAAAGCGGAAAAAGCGATGGAGCTCGTCCGCGAGAGCGATGGCAAAGCCATTATTTTCACGGAATATCGGGCAACACAGGAGTATTTGCTGCAATTTTTCCGTGGCTCGGATATTACGGCTGTTCCGTACCGAGGTGGCATGGGACGTGGCAAAAAAGACTGGATGATGGATCTGTTCCGCGGTCGCGCTCAGGTCATGATCGCCACAGAAGCCGGCGGCGAAGGCATCAATCTGCAGTTTTGCAGCCGCATCATCAACTTTGACCTGCCTTGGAATCCAATGCGGGTTGAGCAGCGAATCGGGCGCGTCCATCGTCTCGGCCAAACCGAGGATGTGCAGATTTACAATCTGTGCACGCTGGGCACAATCGAAGAACATATCGTAAACCTGCTGCATGAAAAAATCGATATGTTTGAGTCCGTCATTGGTGAGCTTGATCATATTTTGGAAAAGTTCGAAAAAGAAGAAACAATGGAGGAACGGCTGGCCCGCGTTCTGCTTGAAGCCCGCGACGATCAGGGAATCGCACAGGGCATCGAGCATCTCGGCCATTCCATCCGCAAGCTGGCGGAAGAGCCGGAGGAAATGGCAAGCGAGTCGCTGCCGGAAAATGGCGAATCATCCCCCACGCCATCACGTAGAGGCTCACGCGCCGCCCGCCGTCATGCGATAAATCGGATGTTGGACGGTGCTTCAACGATCGTGGAGGTGGATTCACCGTGAATGATAAGCAGGTACAGCGTTTTTTAACTAAATATGTTGAAGCAACAGGATGTCATATCGTCGAAAAATCACCGTCCCACATGACCGTCAAGCTCTCCCCTGCCGCTGATCGGGAACTAACGAACCGCCCTTACTATTGGAGCTACGTCGATCGGGCCGGCGTGGAGCCGGAGACGATGACGTATTTATTCGTTACCGACGGTCAGCGTTACGACGAGCAGCAGCTTCGCCAAGCGGAAGCCGAAGCCGCGACAGAGGCGGCAGCTGAGCTTGGAGAAATGGAGCAGGCGGCGCAAAGCGCGCTGAGCCGCTCCATCGGTTTTGTGCATGGCTCTATAACCGGAGTGCGTACGCCGCGCGAAGATCTTTATTTTGGCTCGCGCAAGCTGGATCAGCTGTTCGAAGCTGCCCGGGTCGGCGGAGGTTATGTGTATCTGTTCCAGGAACCGGAGCGCCGCTCGCTGAATCCGTTCGATTCCATAGCTTACACCGCGTGGTTAGGCGTGAATTTACGGGTGGAGTTCGCTTGCGACATGAAGCGCGAGGAAATTCACTCCTATGGCATCTCGCTCGCTACGGGCAATATTCAGGAAAATTTCCACGATCGCCTGTCTGCACTGCGACTGACTCCGAAGCTGCCTGCTAATGTGCATACAGCACGCAATGGCCTGACACTCGCCCGTGCGCTGTCCGTAGTCGAAACTCATCTGGAACGCAAGCTGCGGGCGGCGGACTTTAGCTGGGCTGAAGGAGCATCCCGCAGGCTCGACGAGGAGCTGGCGATTCTGGCCCATTACTACGAAAGAATGCTGGAATCCGCCGAAGAGGAGCACCGGGAAGGTATAGCTGCTCAGTATGAGAATCGGAAAGAAGAGATTCGCTGGCAATACGAACCCCGGGTCACCGTATCGGCCATCAACTGCGGAGTTTTTCATCTCGAAGGTATAGATTAGACCGTTTGGAGCGGAATCCGGGAAGATTCGTACTCAGCTACCGTTGTTACGAGTTTATGCGATAGAGAGCGGCAAGAATAGGCAAGCAGCCACTGACAGCAAGCAACAGCCTTCGCCAGCAAGTCTGTTTACAATAAGAGAACAGACTTGTCCCCGCTAAGCCACATCTGAGCCAGCTCCAGCAAAGGGACAGCATCGTCCGAGATTGTCAAGGAGGTCATACGAGGAATGAACTTTCACACAAAAGCAGCTTTCGCTGCTGTGCTCGCTCTGCTCATTTGCAGCACGGCCACAACGACGGCTTCAGCTTCCGATACAACCGCTTCCCCAAGCCGCAATAGTATTCAGACTGCAGCACCGGACAGCGAATCGTTGCAATTGTTGAAAAAACAAGCCGCAGCTTGGCAAGAAGAGCTTTCTGCTCAACCGGAATTCGCCAGCTGGAAGGGAGCTTCACTGGCGATAGAGTCGCTTGGTCCCGGCGCCCATTCCTGGCTAGCTACTGTAAAAGAAGCCGGCAGTGGCCGTTCAGTTGGTTATATGATTGTACATGCGCAAGAAAACGGAGGTTATGTTCTTGGTGAGTATGGTGCGGGCGACAGCCCGCTGTTTGATACGGCCAGAATGAAGGCTGGCATTCGTAAAGCCAAGCTGAGCTCAATGGAGAGCATTAGCAAGCTTTACCTCTCTCCTGCTGCAGCTGTATGGCGACTAACCGATGCCAAAGGAAAACATTTCTATGCTGATGCATGGTCAGGCGAAATCCTTCCTATCGATGATGGCCAATGGAAAAAAGCAGCTTCCACATGGGCCGCTACCGGTGAGACAATCAATTACGCACCTTCTAATGATAACGCTTCCAATAAATCCAACAACAGTGCATCTAATTTCGCTATGAATTCTTCAACCTCCACCAGCTTGCCTCTTCCACAACTGAAGCAAGTCATATCTCTCCAGGCGGATGAACCGCTAGAGCGACTTTCCTGGCTGCTGCAGCCTGGACTAACAAAGCCAACCGAACAGAAGCTGCTCTCTCTGCTGCGGAGCGGCAAACTGCTCGACTATTCGGCTGAGTTGTATGGCGAGTCAGTCAGGCTGATCGGCCAAGCGGCCGGTTATCACTGCTGGTCGGACGGTCAAAACTATGGTGCGTTTACCCTGTCCGGCTCCCGGGGAGTTCGCTACTGGTCCCTAAGCGATGCAGCGGCGAATGGAACATTTTATCCCGTGCCACCTCCCTCAATCTAACGCTTGAATCCACGCAGCCAAAGACTTATTCCCATACCTGACATGCCGAACCAGCGAGTTAGCCAAGGCTCCCGTTTCTGCTTGCGCTGCTTGCGCTTCTGCTTGTGAACGGTACGCGGTGTTTCCACGTAGGTAACGATTCTCACCGTCATATCCTTGATCCATTCCTGAGAATCCATATAAGTTTCCTCCTCTGGCGTTCTATCTTCTAAGCTTATTCTTTCCGCTAACGATGTCCTTCAAACGCGCATAGTTCTGCATCAATGTGGAAAAATAGGAAGGAATACACGATGCGGATGGAGGACTTATCAGATGAAGGTATGGATGATGGCCGGAGCGGCCCTAACAGCTTGTCTCCTTACAGGCTCCACAGCTGCGGCGGCGGATCAGCCGGCTCCTATAATCGAAGCGCCGAGTGAAATGCGCGGACTCAGCTATCAGGGTGCTCTGCCTTATGCTGAAGTTCTGATCGATGCTGGACATGGTGGAATTGACGGTGGCACTTTTCATAAGGATTTACTGGAGAAAAACATCAATCTGGCTGTATCCAAAAAACTGCTCGTTCGCCTGCAGCAGCTCGGGGTCAGCGCCGTGCTTAATCGCAGTGGAGATTATGCTCTTAGCGATGACAATCGCTGGCTCGGCAGCCGCTCCAGACATCAAAAGGATCTATCGCAGCGGTCAGGCCTGACTCAGGAGATCAACACAGGCATGCTGGTCAGCCTGCATGTGAACTTCTCCAAACGCAGTGCAGCACACGGACCCGTCGTTCTTCACCAGAAAAATCGTGGAGAAAGCGTCCTGCTTGCTCTTTGCATTCAAGATTCACTCAATCAGCAGCAAAAAACAAACGAGCTGCCAAGAGCCGGCAACCCGTTTTATTTACTGAATACAGTTAAGCAACCTGCTGTCATTGTAGAGATGGGGTTCATCAGCAATGAGAATGACCGCGACATGCTTACGTCTGAACAGGGCCAGACGCAAATTGCCGAAGCCATCGCCTCAGGACTGCGGCAATATAAGCTTCTCTTCCGCTGAAATTGGCAGCAGCTCCGATGCCCGCACAAAGCGGATTCCGTCCATCGAAGAAGCCGCTTGGCGCAGCGCCGCTGAAGTCAGCAGCCCGGAAACGCCAACATGGCCGATTGTAATGCAGTCCCCCTGCTCCTTTGTAAGTCTTTTGAGAACAGCGAGTTGCCCCGAAATATGGCTTGCCGAATAGACATCATCGAGAAAAACGTCATTATGCAGTATCGGTAAACCAAGCTCTGAGGCCACTTTGGGCACAACCGTTTTGTACGTGGTACGGCTATCAAGGAAAAATAACCCCCGCTCCTTGCATACCGTGAGCACAACGCGCATGATGCGCTCGTCTGCTGTAATTTTACTGCCCATATGGTTGTTCATGCCCGTCGCATACGGTACCGAATCAATTGCTTTCTCGACAGCCTGCCTAACCTCGGCATCGGTCATCGTGCTGACAAGCGCTCCAGGTCCTAGCCACGATCGCTTGCCTTGGTTCGGCTCCATCGGCATATGAACAATGACGTCAAGTCCAAGACTATGAGCTTTCTCAGCATCCTCACGCGTTGTCACCAAGAAAGGCATGATCGCTGCTGTGATCGGCACCGGTAACCGGAACATTTCCTCGGTTCCCTTCATTTTGTTGCCAAAATCATCAATGACAATCGCTACCCGGCTGGCAGCAGGCGGCTTGGCTTTCTTCTCAGCATTCAGGGCTGCACTCTTCTCAACATGAGGAGCCGCACTCGTTGTCCCATGCAGGATGGCAGCTTCTGCGCTGGCGGTCTGATAATGAGCTCCGTCCGGAAATGCCGTTAGCAACAAAGGCGCGACGAGCGTCGCAGTGAGCAAACGAGCCATGAATCGCATTATTGTCCCTCCCTGACCTCGTTATAAATTTGCCTACTATTTCTTCTCAGCCAACCAAGCCGCCAAGTTGTCAATTTCCTCGGTGCTGAGCCGATCCTTAAAGCTCGGCATTCCGCCTCGTCCGTTCGTAATGATGGTGGCAAGCTGATCCTTCGTCAGCTTGGCGCCAGCTTTTTGCAAGCTGGGGCCCATTCCACCTTGAAGCTCGCCACCATGGCAGGACATACAGTTCTCCTTGTAGGTTGTCGCCGGCTTCGAGTTCGATGTTCGATTCGTGTTTTCGTTGCCTACATTTCCTTCATTTTTCGATCCACCACCGCATCCAGCCAGAGAGCCAACAACAATCAGAGTTAATCCTACATGCAACCATACTCGATTTTTCAACCGTTACCACCGCTTTCGTCAACGATAAGCGTATTATTCCATTAGGCTCCTCTCCTATACCGCTTATCGGAAACAGCATGATGCTCTACATTTCGGATCTTTAAGCAATCAGCTTTTTACCCTGGGCAGCAACGCCGCCGGAATAAGCGCCAGAGCTGTAAAACACAACGACCACAGGAACGTTTGATCAAAAGCAACTGCTCTTGCAGCAATATCTTGAGTCGGCTGTGCAGCAAGCTGATTTTGTAAAATAATGGCGATCATGGAGGCGCCAAAAGCTCCTCCAATTTGCTGCATAATACGGGTAGTGCTGCTCGCATGCGGGACTTGTTTAGTTGATAAGTCGAGGTACGCAGAAGCCATGACGGGCATGAAAATAGCCCCAAGCCCAGCACCTCTTATGATGAGAGCCACTGACAAATAAATTTGGTTTGTATCGGTACCTGCTTGCAAAAAAGGCAACGTTCCCACTAGGACTAAAATAGTTCCAACCAGCACAACGGGGCGGGAACCGATTTGATCGGTCAATTTGCCCGCTAACGTGCGAGTGAGCAGCATGCCGATTCCTTGAGGAACGAGCAGCAATCCAGAAATAAGTACGGATTCACCGCGAATTTGCTGATAGTAAAGCGGCAGCAGCAGCATCGATCCATAGGTGGTAAGGCCGGATAAGAACAACAACATGGAGGACACCGTAAAGGAACGTACTTTAAATAGAGCTAAATCAATAAGAGCTGAGTTTGCTTTTCTCAAAGCGTGTAAAGCAAAAGCAATCAATAACAGCACACCTGCTATAAAGGGAACGAGGACGGCGGCATGGCCGAAACCGTTATTGGAGCCTACCTCTCCTAATCCATAAATAATCAGAACAATTGCCGGAGAAAGCAGCAGAAGCCCCAGCGTGTCTAGCTTCTGGGTGTTCGCTTCAGGCTCATCTTTAGGCAATCCTTTCCAAGCCATGATTATAGCTACGATGCAAATCGGGATATTCACAAAAAATATCCAGCGCCAGCTTAAATTACCAATAATTAAACCGCCCAATACCGGCCCGAGTATCGGCCCAAGCAGTGCAGGCAAGCCAGCAACCGCCATCGTTTTGCCCATTTTTTGTCCGCCGGAAGCGCGCACTCCCATCGTTTGCATAATAGGCATCAGTAGACCGCCGCCGATTCCTTGAATGATCCGGAAAAATATCAGGCTTTCTACATTCCACGCCAAGCTGCACAAAATGGAACCAAACAGAAACACGGTTAAAGAAAACAACCACATTTGTTTGCCGCCAAAGCGCTCTACCGCCCAACCTGTAAGCGGAATAACCATTCCAAGCGCAAGCAGATAACTTGTCATGACCCATTGAATGGTCGACACCGTGGCATTTAGATCACGCCCCAATGTATCGATGGCAACATTCGTAATCGTCGTATCGAACAATGGCGCGAGAATACCGATGATGAGTATCCACATCATTTTTTTGGAAGCAGCCTCCTGCTCCTGCTGATGAAGAGCCACTCCATCCTGTTTCTCCATAATGCTCACTCCTTAAATTAAGATACTGTTCGTTTCTTATTTTTATGATATGCTATCGATATAAGAAACGCAACGACTTTTATTTGAGGAGAATCAGATTGATGAAAACTTCGGATGATCAACTCGTTGAAAGTACCAAGACAAGGCGTAGGGGCAAGGAGCTTGAGATCGCTATTTTAAAAGCGGTACAGGTGGAGCTTTCTACTGTGGGATATTCGAATCTCACGATGGAAGGAGTTGCGGAACGATCTGGGACAAGCAAAGCCGTCTTATATCGCCGCTGGCCGAATCGCGCAGAGCTTGTGCTGGCTGCAATTCACGCGCGAGTTCCTTTGCCTTTAGAGGAAGTCCCGGATACAGGGAATTTGCGGGATGACGTTTTGAGTGTGCTCAGATCGATGAATAAAAATATTTCGGAGATCGTTTGGGACGCTTTATTTGGACTTATGGCAGACATTGGGAACATTTCACTTGCTGAATTGCTCTTTCCTAATGGCCGGCAAAACAGAACGATGACAATTGTGCTGCAGCGAGCTGTGGATCGAGGCGAAATTCGCCCAGACGCCATCAATTCGCGAATTTTGATACTGCCCATCGATCTCGCTCGGCATGAAATACTGTTATATAGTAAACCGATGTCGGAAGAAACCATAGTTGAAATCGTGGATGAGGTGTTTTTGCCTCTTGTAGCGAAGTAAAAGAGGGTAAAAAAAACTCAATCAATTCTCAGTTGTGGGGAGAATTCATTAAACATAAAAAGCCCTCCTTGGATGGAGGACTTTAAGGTGAAGAGAACTTTACTTTTACCAAGTAACATTGATGTGGTACATGCGCATTTACGGTTAGGATTTGCCAACACATGAATGCGTGTTACATGGAATCTGCATATATAAAAGTGCTATACACTTTTATTCGTTTATATCATTAATTGCAATTGGAATTAACGATTTACTAATTGAAGACTTTTTATCGTTGAATACTTGTTCACTAATCACTTCAAAACTAATATTAAAAATATTCCTTTGTTCATAGTACGTTTTATTTAACTCGAATGTTATTTCGTAGATGTTTGATTTTTCTTTTTTTTCTAGTAACCTTGTCTTAGGTTTACTCACTATTCCTATTAACGAGTCAGGAACTTTAAATAGCACTCCTGTACCATCAACTCTAGTTAACTCATATTTCATCGTAACATTTGTTCCATTTTGTTTAAATGAGCTGCCTATTAAGTAAATCTGATTTTGTTCAGGAATTTGTTCTATATTGTCTTTCCCATCAAACACAAACTTTCCCGTCTTTAGCTTAATCTTATTATTATCACCATCAAATATTATAATATTATTAAAGCTTTTATTTTTTCCATTCGTTTTTAATATCAACTTATTTGTGTCAAGGGTGTCTATTTCATTCTGATTATTTATTGATTGAACGAGTTCATTGTCCAAATACAATTGTACTTTTTGAATATTATTAATAAAGCTAATTTCGTAAGGGAAATAAATTGTAAAATCCTCATCATTAAAAAGATAAGATTCTTCTTTCATTACAAATTGTTCAATTTGCGCAATATTTTCTTTATATATCGTTTGCTCATCTTCTTCTGGTGTTGTTGTCTTGCAACCCGCTAAGATTGCTAGAAACAATAAAGTAAAGATAATGATACATCTTGATCTCTTCAACAACAAATCCTCCTTGTTAAAAGAGCATTCCTTAATAAGGAATGCTCTTTTAACTATTTTTTACTACTTTATTTTATTTGAGAAAATCCAATACTCATTATCTCTATGGTCTAGACTAGAAGCTGAATAGCGTTTGTCCCCAACCCATATTCAATCGAACCAGAGATTGAAGCCGTCATGCTAGAAATTGTTTTAAGGCTAATTTTAACAGATTTTGAAGTATGGTTATTATAGCGATCATAATCATGCCCTGAGTAGGAATTAGCTTCGGAAACTTTAAACCATGCATTTACACCTCTTAAAGCCTTTAAACTATGAGTAACTACATCACTTTCTATGAATTCCGGCTCTTCACTTAGCTCTTCATCTTTTAATTGTTTGTAATTGTCAGGAAGAACAGGTATTCCATCCAGATACAACACACCATTGATTGTTTTTTCAACTGGTGCTCTAAAATTGGCCTCATCTTGAGCATAAACCACCGAGTTTAATGATGGGATAGAGAATGTAGCTACCAAAACACCTAAAATAGATAAAGATTTCATTTTTTCTTTCAAAACAGTATTTCCCCCTTTATTTAATAGAACTATATTAACTGTTATTAAAATAGTGGGAAGTTATGGGCGCAAACAAATAAAGCTCATGACTTAAGTTCATGAGCTCAAACGGACGCCCCATATAGATGCACTCGATCGCAAAGACGTAAAGGTCGCTACCAGAGTCCGAGCGCTTGTAGGCGTCGCGAATCAGTTGCAGGGGCGGGATCGGGACATAGCGTTCACGCCGGCTCGGCTCAGTCACCCTACGGTGGCACAGCACGAGATGAGCCCAACAACGTACATAAAACAGGGCATCCAAGAAGGAGCCCCCGTACATTCGCCAGGCATAAGAAGGATTGCTCCGCATAGCCCCACTACAACACAACATTCCCTTGCCGCAGTACATCCCGCAACTGCTCGATATTCACCTCAGCAGGCAATGCCGTGTTCGTTGCAACGGCAAGCGCAGCCGCTGTACCGGCCGCTTCTCCCGTAGCCATGCAGCTCGGCGTCAGCCGTGTCGTCGCAAGTGCTTCATGGGTCGTTGATATGCAGCGTCCAGCAGCGAGTAAGTTATCTATACCTTTTGGAATAAGGCAACCAAATGGAATATCATAAGCACCGCTTCCTTCAATAAAAGAAGCTGCCACGCCTTTGCCCGTCGGGTCATGCAAATCCACAGGGTAGCCGCTGCGAGCAATGCCGTCGGCAAAACGCCTTCCTTGGACAACATCCCCAATGGTCAAACAATAGAGCCCATCGATGCGCCGCGACTCCCGAACACCGATCTGTGCGCCAACTGACGAGATGGACGCTTTGGCGAAGCCAGGAATATATTCTTGTAAAAATTTGGCCATAAGCAACACTTGCTTGCGACCTTCTTCCTCGGCTTCTGTCAGCTGCTCGATGTCCGTC
This sequence comes from Paenibacillaceae bacterium GAS479, assembly GCA_900105225.1. Taxonomy (NCBI): domain Bacteria; kingdom Bacillati; phylum Bacillota; class Bacilli; order Caryophanales; family Paenibacillaceae; species Paenibacillaceae bacterium GAS479. Next base: position 388,421 of record LT629764.1, read on the forward strand.
GCGTCCATGCCCTGCACTCGGGTACAGTTGACCAACACTTCGTCGTCAGCCGGTCCTGTGAAAAACAACACCTGATCGCGGTTAATCGGTACATTTGCCGCTTTCCATTCGGCGTAAAACCCGGAAACGGCTGTTAGCGGAAGCTGATCCAGCTCAGCAAAAAGCGTTTTGGGGTAAAAGTTATCCGGATTGTCCTGGATCGCCTGACGCACCGCATTCAGGTCAACACCACGCATACGGAATTTCATCGTCATCGGTTGTGTGCGGCCGTCCTCCTGCCGACCCTTTATCGTTGCCGCTCCAGCTAAATAAGCAACGTCAGCATCGCCAGTTGCATCGATAAATTGTTTGCCAAAAACATCAATCCTGCCCGACTTACCGGTCAGCCGCACCGATTGAATGATCCGATTCGATACTAATACCTCATCGACAAAGCTGTGAGCAAGCAGTTTAACACCAGCTTCCTTAAGCATCTCAACCGCCAGTACTTTAAAAATCTCAGCATCGTAGGGGGTAATACTGTATGTGAAACCGATCGTATCGCGCAGATGACCAGGCGAACCGCCACGATCAATCAAGCGGCTTACTATTTCTTCTGCGACGCCCTTAATGACCTGCTCACCTTGCGCGGTGTGGAAGGTCATCCAAGGATAAACAGAAGCCGCTGTAGACATCCCGCCTACAAATCCATACCGTTCGATCAAGATGACGGATGCCCCTTGGCGTCCTGCAGCAATGGCTGCACATAAACCGGCCGGCCCCCCACCGATAACGACTACATCTGCTTCAAACTTATTTTTCATGCTGCGAAAACCTCCCTTCAACCAGCATCCCTTCATTTATCCCGTTGTTATTCCTTCAGTCCCGTCATGGATACTCCTTCAATAAATTGCTTTTGGGCGAAAAAGAAAATGATGAGCAGCGGCAGCGTCGCCATGACGGAGGCGCTCATCAGATGATGCCACGCAGTCCCGGATTCATCGGTAAACAGTGATAGCGCAAGCGGCAATGTCATCAGTTCTCTATCGCTAATATAGATCAGCGGATCGAAGAAATCGTTCCACGATGCAAGGAACGTAAAGATAACCAGTGTTGCAATTGCCGGTTTGGCTAGCGGCATCATAATTCTGCTATAGATTTGCGAGCGAGAGTAACCGTCCACCATCGCTGCTTCTTCCAACTCCTTGGGAATGCCGAGGAAAAACTGACGCATGACAAACACGCCGAATACGCCGCCAGCGCCGAAGATTGGAAGCAAGATAAGCGGCACATGGGTATTAATCAGACCGATCTCACGCAGAAACAGAAACATAGGAATCGCGATTACTTCATTCGGAATCATCATTGTACTTAGCAACAGGAGGAATACGACTCCGCGTCCCCAGAATGGAATCCGAGCGAAGGCATACCCTGCCAGCGAAGCGAAGAATATAGTGCCGAGTGTAACAAGTGCAGCAATGTAAACGCTGTTCCAGTAGAACAGATGAAAAGGAATACTTTGCAGCACTTCCGTGTAGTTACTCAAACGTATTGGAGACGGAATGAATTGCGGTGGAAATAAGAAAACTTTGGCAGGCTCTTTGAGCGATGTAGAGATCATCCATAGAAACGGCATGAGCATTACGGCCGACACCGCCGTTAGTAACACATACTGCACCGCTCCGCTTAATCGGTCCGAGCGCCGCATGGATAAGTGGTCAGCTTTCATGCATGACCCACCTCTTTCTTAAGCCCCATTGGAGGAGTGTCAGCGCTAAAATAATGATAAACAGCACATAGGCCAGGGCTGAAGAGTAGCCAAATTCATAAAGTTTGAACGCTTTTTCCCAAATATAATACACCAACACCTCTGTGCTGCCTACTGGTCCTCCCTGAGTCATTACGTAAATTTGCCCGAACACTTTGAGCGAGCCGATGATGGTCATGATGATCGTCAAAAACAATGTATGCGTGATCATTGGCAGTGTAATGCGGAAAAAGGTCGTGAATTTATTGGCGCCATCGAGCTTCGCCGCTTCATACAAGTGAACTGGCACCTGCTGCAATGCTGCGATAAAGAGCACCATATTCAATCCTACATTTTTAAGAACACTTGTAATAATGACGACCGGCATCGCTAAGTTCTGGTCATATAACCAGGACGGTCCGGTCACCCCGAGCAACTGAAGTAATTGGTTGATAAAGCCGGAATCGGTTGCAAACATGTACTTCCAGACGATCGACCAGACAATGAGAGATGTCATGACCGGAATAAAAATTACGGTCCGGAAAATACCCATCCCCGGTAACTTGCCCGCCAGAGGGAGCGCCAATAACAGCGCCAGCCCAATGTTAAGCGGGACCAGGCCAACAGCGAAGTAAAGAGTGTTGCCTAGCACCTTCCAAAACTCTCTATCGCCCAAAATTATCCGGTAGTTATCCAGTCCAACGAATGTAGCCTCTCCCAGCAGCGGCCAATCCGTCAGGCTCATATACAACGCCATCATAAGAGGTATAAACAGAAGCAACGCGAATCCAAGCACCATCGGTGCAACGAAGAGCCAACCCGTTCGGTTCGAATCTCGATCGAGCGGACTCCGACTGCGCCTCTTTTTGACCTTGTTCTCGCGGTTAACTACGATCGATTGCATTACGCATCTCCGCAACCACACGACGGATGCCGTCGGCATCATTGCCGAAGACAACTGCACCGATCAGTAGCACCCTAATGCCGCTGTCGATTAGTGCCGGGACATCAGCGGGTACAATTTTGCGCTGGGATGGTACGATGACAGGTAACTTCGAGTGCTCTACCAACCAGCGGTATTCCAGCAGATCAGCGAAGCTGAGAGGCGTGCCATACTCCTCGCCCGGGATAATGGAGGCTTCAAGCGCCTCAACGCCGAATGATGCTGCAACTTCCAGAAAACGGGGATCAAAGCTGCTATCAATCGCAAAGGTGCGTGCAAGCTTCGGAAAACGTAACAGGAAGGAAGGCATATGGAATGCGTATATGGACGTAAAGTCCACCCCAAGCTCAGGCAGCGCTTCGATTTCCTCTTGGTTGACGCTTTCAATTGATCCGCCCGGCACAATGCCGAGCGGTCCGTCATAGAGGGAACGGATCCCAGAGATCGCATCCTGATTGTCAACAAGTGATCCGAAGGTCATGCCACTAGCTCGATGCTCAACGTTAATATGAACCTTCAGGCCGTCCGCGCCTTCAGCCAGCGCCGCCTGAGCGAGAACAGGATCATTGGCCGGCAAACTTACGAACAACTGCAGCTTATCACTCGTTAAAGATTGTTTAAACCGATTCATGAAACACCAGCTCCTTTTTGAACAACCTCTTTACTTGTTAAGCAGTGGGTCAACCTTCTCCTGGATCCCCTTCAATATTTCTTCAGGAGTGCCGGATTGTCCAAACAAACGGTCGAAGCCTGATAAAATTTCCGTATCAATCTTCTGCCACTGGATATGGCCTGGCTGCACTTTGGCTTTCGGCATCTCATCGATGACAGCCTGCTTGATATCGGCCGGATCAGGGTTACCTTCCTGCTTCAGGAATGCGTCCGAGCTCAGCACCGACTTGCGTGGCGGTACAAAAAACGCGGATGTCGTTTGTATACCTTCCTGCCCGGCGAGGAACTTGATCAGCTCCTTTGCTTCCTTCGGATGTTTACTTTCCTTGAACAACACATAACCGGCCTGCCCCATCATCGGAACTGTGCCTTTAGAGCCAGATGGCATCGGCGCGATACTCCATTTGAAATCTTTAATTGTACGCGCTTTCGAAACAAAGCTGTAATTATCAAAAATCATGCCTAATTTACCGGATTCGAAGCTAACCTGCTCACCAGCCTTCGGATGAGACTTGTCAACGAACATCATGGTCTGGAGCATTTTAAGCGTCTCTACACCGTAGGCATCGTTCCACGTGAATTTGCTCATATCTTCCTTGAAAGGAGCACTACCATTCGACCAAGAATAGGAGGCGAGCATAATCCAAGTTTTCCAGTCCCGGAAGAAGTTAGCCCCGTATGTCCGGCCTGAGGTCGGACCGTCCGAGATAAGTTTGGCCGACTTAACGAATTCTTCCCAAGTCCACTTGCCTTGCTCCGCTAGTTCATTGGGCGAAGTAAGCCCTGCTTTCTCAAACAGATTCTTGTTATAAAATACAACGCTGGGCGGCGTCGAAAATGGTACTCCGTAAAGCTTATCATCCTTCCGGAACAGATCCAATGTTGAGGGAATGATGTCATCCTTGTTGAATGACGGATCGTCAGCCACATCGGTGATATCTGCCAAAATACCATTGGCCATAAATTGCGGAACCATCCGTTCGGAGATCCATGCAATATCCGGTAACTCCCGCCCCGCAGCGAGAACTGAAATTTTCTGCTGGTAGTCAGCGAACGGTATCGTGTCGATTTTAACCTCGATGTTCGGATGAGTTTCATTAAACTTGGCAAACAGACCTTGGTACAGTTCGAGCTGCGCTGGATTTCCCCATGTCGCAAATTTCAACTCAACCTTCTTGTCGGTAGAATCCATTGGCGTTGTTGTCTCGCCATTCGTATTGCCGCTACACGCGGTTGCGGCCGTTGTCATGGCAAGGAACAATGCGAGATAGCCAACCCTCTTTCGCTTCATTGCTTCTCCCCCTCTAAGTGAATAGACTTGATCTCTTCCTGTTAATTGTACGGACTGTTGACAGCAGGAGAAATCACGCATGTTTTAGATTTGGTATGGTTTTTTTAGAGGAATGGGTGAAAACGGATTGAGAGTTAAGTTGTTTGTTGTTCGCGGAATGTGCTGGGCGTTACGCCGGCTAACTGCTTGAATACAAGCATGAAATGTTTGGGACTCTGATAACCGGATAGCCGGGCAATATCATAAATTTTCAGCTCAGTCTGAGATAGTAAGTATTTTGCACGCTCAATACGGACGGTCGCGATCTGATCGGACAGATTAATGCCGGTTTCCTGCTTGAACAGCACACTCAAATAGGCTGGATTCATATGAACAAAATCAGCCAGCGTCGGCAGCCGTAAGTCTCCTTCCGGATGAGCCTCGATGTATTCTTTAATTTTGCGTATTAAGCGCCGTCTCTCTGGACCTTGGCGCTCCTCTGAAACGTCTTCACCTTCCGCAGGTTCAGTGCTCTTGCCGCTGCGCTTGAGCAGAACCGCCTGGATTTTGTCGAGCGCGCATACCAGATGTTTCCGATCGATAGGCTTCAGCAAATAATCAGAGACCCCATACTGTAGCGCTTTCTGAGCATAGGTGAAGTCGCTGTATCCGCTAATAATGAGAAATGGCATATCCTCAAACTTCTCGCGGATTTTCTCCAGCAGTTGCAGACCGTTTATTTCACCTATACGAATGTCCGTAATGACCGCATCGATGGCGTTTTGGTTCAGATAATGGAGTGCTTCACGGCCATGCGATACTTCCTTCACGACTTTAAAATGAGGTGAAACCTGATGGATCAACGAAGCAATGCCCCTGCGGATCACTTCCTCGTCTTCAACGAGCATGACACGTATCATCAAACGCTTCCTCCTTCTGATGGCAGCGGAATCGTAATCGTAAATGCCGTACCTGCCCCGGGACTTGCGTCTACATGCAGCTCGTAGGCACGCCCGTACATTAATGCTAATCGCTGACTAATATTACGCAGTGCTACGCCATGTCCATCCCACCGCTCAGCGGTGACTGAAGCCGGACGGTTAAAAGATTGGCGCAGGCGCTCCAGCTCCATTTCAGACATACCCCGCCCATCATCACGGACTGTCAGCAGCAGACAGTCTTCAAATCTGACGGCATGAACCCAGATCGTCTTCCCCCGGTCATAGTCGCCAATGCCATGATAGATGGCATTTTCAATCATTGGCTGAATGATCAGCTTTGGGACTTCATGCGGCAGCAGCTCAGGTTCAATATCAAACAGAATCTGCAGCCGATCACCGTAGCGCAACTGCTGAATGCTCACATAAGCCTCAGCTGTTTCCAACTCATCTCGCAGCTGTACGAGCTGGCATTCATGTCCTACCGTATAACGGAGCATCCTCCCGAGCGCTGTCACCATATCCGATACACGGTCGCTTTGACCTTGGACAGCAAGCATATTAATCGATTCAAGGGTGTTGTAAATAAAATGTGGGTTGATCTGTCTTTGTAACGCGGTTAGCTCTGCTTCCTTCTCACGTAATCCGATTACATAAACTTCCTCGACCAACCGATCGATCTCTTCTACCATTCGGTTGAAGTTATGGCTGAGCTGCCCAATCTCATCCCCTGTTTCCACCTGAACGCTTTGCTTGAAGTTGCCCAGCTCAACGAGCTTCATCTTGTTTTTGAGCGCAGCAAGGGGACGGTTCAATCGATAGGAAAAATAGGTGGCAAGCGCTCCTCCCAAAACAAGACAAACGATGCCGATCAGCATCGTTTTGGTGCGCAGAGCGTTGGTTTCCTTCAGCAGTGACTCTAGCGGGATGAAGCTAACGATTTTGATATCCGAGTAGTCGGAGTAATCCGCGATGGTCAAAAAGGACTTTCCTCCAAGCTGCATGCGGCGGACGGTCGACTCGTTTGGCAAGGCAGCAGCACTGGCGAGCTCCTCGTTACGATCAGGCGGCAGCCCTGGGCCATTTTCCAAGAAAAAAAGCTCGGTACGACTATTCACCGCAACCAAACTTCCTTTGTCCTCGAATTTAACATTGGAAAGAATTTGCCGGAATACATCCAGCTTCAAGTCGATTTTAATGAGTCCCAGCGTTCGATTCGTATTCGGCTCGCGTATAAGGCGGGCAACAGAAAAATAGTCCTGCGGGTCACGTTCAAGGTAATAAGAAGGTTGATGCGTTGGGATCAGCGTCCAGGCCCCGTCTGCCCTATGTACTCGTTCGTACCAGCTTTGCTGCGTGGCATCGTTGAACACTTGAATCGTATTGGCGTCGAGGTTTGAAAAGGTGAAGCCATTACCTGCAAAAATATGAATGCCGCGAATTTCCGGTCGGTCATAAGTGCCGCTGGCGATGTAAAGCAGCATCTTCTCCATTTCTTCCACGGAAGGTCGCTTATCGGCAAGGGTCGGGCTGCTATATTTTCTGAGAATTGCGAGCACCTCGGGATCATACATGGGCATCAGCGAAAGATGCTGCATTTCCTTTAAGGTACGGTCTAAATTTTGATTAATCTGGCCGACAAGCTGTGCTGAATACTCCGCTGTTCTGCTTTCGGTGGAAGAGGAAAAATCGTAGTAGGTCAAAGAACCCTGCAAGCTCAGAGGAGTAGCGATCAGCAGCAAAAAAATAAGCAACGTCTTGGATCGCAGACTCCATTGGGATAGGGGAGGAAGCAATACATACCAAGATTTTTTTCTGATTTTCATCAACATTCACCTCTTTCTATTCTAGCCTCCCTGTGCAAATTCCTAATTATAGGAGAATATTGCTCCACTGTACAACAAAAAACACTCTAGAGATATTCTCTGGAGTGTTTTTTATGGAAATTTACTCATTAATCATCATCACATAACAAACGCTGTATTTCATTCCGATCAACATGAGCTAATCCCCAGTCACAGATCATTTCCAGCAGAGGAATGAGCGAGCGACCCTTATCACTAAGTTTATATTCAACACGTGCCGGAACTTCAGAATAAACGGTCCGGATAATCAGTGCATTGGCTTCTAATTCGCGGAGTTGATTGGTCAACGTTTTATGGGAGATATCGTGAATGTATTTCAGTAGTTCCCCAAATCTTCTTGCAGATTGTTCATGAAGCTCATACAGGATCATCACTTTCCATTTGCCTTGAATCATTTGCATAGTTGCATCGAATTCATTTAAATATTTATAGCTCGGCGCTGCATTCGATTGAGCATCATCCTGTTTTTCCATCTGCAATTCCTCCTACCTAAAACACATACAGGTTACTTAGTAACCTAAAAGTGCATACTGTTCTCGTAAGAGTTTACATTATACACTTAAGTTAACATGAAAAGTAGAGAGGAAGTTATTTCACATGACAACAGGTTTTGTAGCTATTACCGGGGCGTCCTCAGGCATCGGAGAAGCGACCGCAAAATATTTTCTAGAAAAAGGACATAACGTTCTGTTGATTGCTCGGCGAATCGAGCGTCTGGATCATTTTCAAGATGAGCGGGCGATGAAAGCCAAAGTGGACGTAACCGACGAACAAGCGCTGAAAAACGCAATTCAGCAAGCAGAAGATAAGTTTGGCCCCATTCAGGCTATGATTAACAATGCAGGACTTATGTTGCTTGGAGACGTAAGTAAACAAAGCAGTCAAGAGTGGAAAGATATGTTCGATGTGAATGTGCTTGGTTTGTTGAAAGGAATGCAAGCCGTTCTCCCTTCTATGATTGAGCGTAAAACAGGAACGATTATTAACATCAGCTCCATCGCGGGCAAAAAAACCTTTGCGGATCACGCAGCCTATGTTGGCACCAAATTTGCTGTTCATTCCATGAGTGAAAACATCAGGGAAGAAGTTGCAAAGCACAATGTGCGTGTTATCACAATTGCTCCTGGGGTTGTCGAGACAGAACTGCTTGGTCATACAACCAATGAAGAAATCAAAAGTGGCTATAATGAATGGAAAAATTCCATTCAAGGTGGACTCTCTCCTCAGACTGTAGCGGAAACGATCTATTTTGCTTTCAGTCAACCACAAAATGTAAACATCAGGGAGATTGTGTTAGCCCCTACGATGCAAGTAGGTTAAGATAATCGTGTTGATTGCAATGCCGCCGGCGTGAATCGTCAGCGGCAATTTTCTATTTCATTACCTCATTTTTTTACAATGCGGTACCCTTAGCCGGAATATACAACTCCTCCATGTTCACCCTCTCCAGCTGCAGCAGCTTGATTTTTCTTTCGATTCCACCGGCGTAGCCAGTAAGGCTGCCTTTTGAACCTACCACTCTGTGGCATGGAATAATAATCGAAATGGGATTGTGTCCAACTGCGCCGCCTACTGCCTGTGCTGACATCGCGGCTCTTCCCATTTTTTGCGCCACTAGTTTTGCAATTTCTCCGTAAGTAATCACTTCACCATAGGGAATGTCGCAAAGAATGCTCCATATCGATTTACGGAATTCATTCCCCTGCGGAGCCAAAGGCAAAACAAGCCCCGGTTGTTCACCTTGGAAATAAAGTTCCAGCCATTCTTCCACAAGATCAAATACAGGCAGCGATGCTCCCGGCCCATGATTACCTAAAGTTGCCCCAAAGTATTTTTGGCCTTCCATCCAAACGCCGGTAAGGTTTTCCCCATCGCTAGCCATAGTCATGCGGCCAATGGGAGAATTGAATTCTTTGGTATACTGATTGCTGTCCATATTTAAACACACACCTTTTTCCGCTGTTTTAAAGCGAATTCCATAAGCTGATCGTTGCATAGGAACGCCACGGTCTCCATTCCTCTGCTAATTCCACGATTTCTTTTGATTCATTTGCAAAAAACAACTTTTAGTTAGTATATCAGTCTCCGATATTTATACTGGTCATTTTCGGACCTATTATTCGTGAATGATAAGCCAAATTATGACCAACAAACAGGCGCTGTCCTCTAATGAAGTCAGCGCCTGTTTCTCTGTAACAAATGCCACGATAGGTTATGGGATGGCTTCCATCAGTCAAAAGGGTGTATCTTTCTCTAATTGCTTTTTATGTGCCATCAGTTCCGAGATCGTTACCATGCGATAACCCCTCTTTTTCAGCTCTGGCAAGATGAGCTTCAAAGCTTCAACCGTTTGTGTGGATCCGTTGACATGATCATGCAGCAGCACAATATCGCCGTTACGCGCATTTTTCAGAACTTTATTGACTATTCTGCCTATTCCTGGGCTGGTCCAATCCTTCGTATCCTGGTGCCAAGACCATAATACGACCGTATAGCCTTTTTGCTTCGCAACTCTAATGACCGTATCGTTATAATAACCGCCCGGCGGCCGAAACCATGGACTAGATTGTCCCGTTATGGCTTTTATTTTTTTCTGAACGTTGTCCATTTCGGTTGTTATGGTTTTCTCGCTGATTCCACCCTTGAAATAAACGTGAGCATCCGTATGGTTGGCCACTTCATGTCCTTCCGCAGCTTCACGTGCGGCAATTTCAGGATACTTATCAAGTCGATATCCAATAACAAAAAAAGTGGCTTTTGCCTTATATTGTTTCAACAAATCCAAAATTTGTAGTGTAGTTATTGGACTCGGCCCGTCATCGAATGTTAAGGCTATCAATTTTTCATCCATGGGTACTTCCCATACTACGTCTCCGCGGGTTTCATAATAACTCCGATCATGTTTACTAGGACCACCGGCAAAACCGCTCGTTATAAAAAAACACGCACAGCAGAGCATAAGCAGCCAAATTGATTTTGATGACAAGAGAATCCCCCTTTATAGAAAAGGTTGCTGCTGTTCCAAAAATTTGGACGCCTCGTTAGTATGGTTTTTAGATCCTTCAAATATGTTAGGTTGGGGAAAGTTATTTTAAAGGCGGCATTTGGGAGCATAAAGAAAAACCCTTCCAAGGAAGGGTTTTTCTAAAGCATATGCGGTCAAGAGGACTCGAACCTCCACGGTATTGCTACCACTGGCACCTGAAGCCAGCGCGTCTGCCAATTCCGCCATGACCGCGCAATCACAAGAAAGAATATATCATGCGGCGAATGAGCTTGTCAACAATAAATCAGGAAAATCTTGCCGTGCCTTGCTTTCCGATTGGTTAACAACTAAAAAGGGGCCTCTAGAAAACCCCTAATTAATCGCTAATGAAGACGCTGCGTTCATTGTTAGCGAGTTAATCCGTTATCTACCTTGAGACATCATTTTTTTTGGAGTACTGCAGAGTAATCCGTCAGATTATCCAAGGTGTACACTTCGGAATTACCGCCCACGCTTTTCCTTTCGGATAACTGTAATGCGGCCAGAGCTTGATTGCGCGCCTCGATCTCCTCTTGTGTGCGCGGCCAAACAAGATTAGGAGCATTATAGATTTGATCCTGGTTCTCTTCAGCAAACGGACGCATGATTTTTTCATATGCAGCGAAAGCCTGATCAGGCTCCTCGTGAAGCGCCAATTCGCCGGCCAAAATGTATGCGCCCACGAGGGCAAGACTTGTCCCTTGTCCCGTTAAAAACGATGGAGCAAACGCGGAGTCGCCCACTAACGCGACGCGCCCTTTGGACCAGCGCGGCATATGGATCTGGCTGACAACATCGCAGTACAAATCGTCAGCTTCCATCATTGCCTGCACGAGAAGAGATGTCTCCCATCCAGCGCCGTCAAAAGCCTGTGCGGTCAATCTGCGCTGTTCATCGATACCTTGCTTCTGTACAAATGCCGGTTCCTCCGTCACGAAGACCAGGAAAGCATGCAAAACATCCTTATTCTCAGAGTGATACACTGCGGCAATTCTCCCTGGCGTCGCGTATATGACACCTTCTCGGAATAAGCCGAAATCATTCGGAACAGAAAAACCAGCAAAGCAATAACCGAGGTATTTGCTGAATTGTTGCTCCTGGCCAAAGGTGAGACGCCGAGTATTGGAATGCAAGCCGTCAGCGCCTATGACAATGTCATATTTATTCTCGCTGCCGCTCTTAAACTTGACGTTTACGCCATCACCGTTATCATTTAGATCGTTTATGGAATCATTGAATTGAAATCGGATAGGCAAACGCTTTTGTTCAATTAGGCCAAACAATATTTGTGTCAGAGTGCCTCGCGGTAGCTCAATTTCTCGTCCATTCTGAACTCCAGCAGACTCTTCCATTCCGAGAACACCGATAACATCGCCTTTTTGATCAAGAAACGAGATCTTTTTTGTGCCGATATGATTTGCACGGAGTTGCGTAAGTCCCCCCATCCGGTCCATCACATCAACTGCCGTTTCCCTAACATCAATTGGATATCCTCCTCCCCGTATGTTCCCAGCGCGTTCAACAATGGTTACATCGAATCCATACTCGCCGAGCAAATAGGCAGTGGTTAGTCCAGCAATACTTGCACCTGAAATTAAAACTGAAGCTCTATTTTTACGCATAGGAATGCTCCTTTTCTGAATGAATATCGATTATGTGCTCCTACATAAGCAATCTCGTTTGGAGAAAGGATAACGCATCGTCTACAAGTTCCAAATAATTCCTATCCGACTTCTCTGCGGAATATAGCTCAGCCGCCCGAATGGTGCCTAGAATAGCCCCAATATACATGTGGATCGTAAAATCGTCTGGATCGCGGCCCAACCGTTTTGCCAAAGCTTGTGCCAACCAGGACATCACCTGCGTTAGCTTGTTAAATAATTGCGCACGAAGCTCAGGAACGGACGAAATCAGCCTGCTGCGCTCTCGTTCAGCTGACAGCTCGAAATCAGACAGGCCGGCAAACACTTCTTGGATCGCATTGCGTAACGCTTCGATTGGACCTAAATCCAAAGGCTGAGCTTCAAAGGCTTCAACAATCTTCGGATCATACTCATCATGTAAAACAACATCCTCTTTAGTAGGAAAATAGCGAAAAAAAGTTCTCCTCGACACTCCGGCTGCATCCGCTATCTGTTCAACCGTAGTCTTATCGTAACCTCGTTCTTGAAATAAGCTAAGCGCGCATTGCTGGATGTAAGTTTTGGTCATGACTTTTTTTCTCTCTCGTTGTACCAATGACGGTCGTCCCTCCTCTTCGTGTATTCACCAGCTTATCAGAAAAAAATAACCCCTACTGATTATTAAATTACAAATGACACTCAGTGTCAATAGACACTGAGTGTCATTTGTAATTCTTGAAATTCCACAATAAGAAATCCCCTACAGCTAAAGCTGCAGGGGATTTCTTATTAAACTTCTATACTATTAGGATTGATTACAGGAACAGACCGGCAACCGTGGCCGAAAGCATGCTGACCAGCGTAGCCCCGTACAGCAACCGGAGACCGAAGCGGGCGACCGTATTCCCTTGCTGTTCATGCAGCCCTTTTACGGCACCGGCAATGATACCGATTGAAGAGAAGTTTGCAAACGAGACGAGGAAGACGGAAACGATGCCAATCGTCCGCGAGGACATCGTGCCTTCTTTTGTGATGTTGGCCAAATCAAGCATCGCCACGAATTCATTAGACACCAATTTAGTGGCCATGATTTTGCCCGCTTCAACGGCTTCGCTCCATTGAACTCCCATAAGGAAGGCGACAGGCGCAAAGATAAAGCCCAAAATTTCCTGGAACGTAATGCCGAACAGCATTCCGAACAGACCGTTGATCATCGCAATTAGAGCGACAAAACCGATCAGCATCGCAGCGACCACAATCGCCACCTTGAAGCCGTCCATAATATACTCGCCCAGCATTTCAAAGAAGGACTGCTTGTGCTCATCGGTAACCTCAAGAATGTCCTCTTCTTTTGATACTGTATACGGATTCAAAATCGATGCGATAATAAATCCGCCGAACAAGTTTAGTACAAGCGCCGTTACGACATATTTCGGCTCGATCATCGTCATGTACGCCCCAACGATAGACATGGAGACTGTCGACATCGCGGAAGCACACAACGTGTACATACGGTGTTCCGGCAGCAAGCCAATCTGCTTCTTGACCGAAATAAATACTTCGGATTGCCCCAAAATAGCGGAAGCAACCGCATTGTACGATTCCAGCTTACCCATGCCGTTCACCTTGCTGAGGGCAACGCCGATATATTTAATAATAAACGGCAGAATTTTTGTATATTGCAAAATGCCGATCAGCGCAGAAATAAACACAATTGGCAGTAGCACCGACATAAAAAATTGTGTGGCCTGGCCTTCGTTCACGATTCCGCCGAACACAAAATTAATGCCTTCCGCCGCATAACCAAGCAGCGCTTCAAACACGGAAGAAAATCCACGAACAAGCGTCTCGCCAATCGTCGTGTTCAACAATACAAACGCTAGGACAACTTGCAATATAATTAATTGCGCTAATGGCCGATAGCGAATGCGGCTTCGATCCTTGCTCGCCAAGTAGCTCAATCCAAATACGGTTAACAATCCAGCAATAACAATCAAATATTTCACTTTAAGTACCTCCTGGATTCGCTTTTAAAGCATTTTCCATATGTTTTGGGCCGTGTCTCTAAAACTGGCGGTAACTATCATCATGTACACTTTAGACATCACGCAAACTCCCATTCTAATTTGCGGCAGTATGTCCAAACATATTCGCCCAACCCACCGCCTCTATTTCTCTCAGCATTAATCGATGCACATCTATCCAATAACCTTCCAACTGGCAAGAGCTATTCGTTTCCCCATACAACTCTCCTTTCACGCAAAAAGACGGCTACGCTGAAAGTTCCAGTGCAACCGACTTTTTGATAAACCCGATCATAAGGTCTAGAACCTGAAGTCAGTGTGTCTGCCTGCAAATGGCGCCATGAAAGCGCAATCAGGAATAATAATATATCATTAATTTTAAAGGGTTGTCAACGATGATTCCATAGGTGATGAACTTGGAATAATTAAAATGTCATATATTTTTGGAACCTCGGCATTTTTATCAATATTACTATCAACGGCAATGGATCTGCTCCTGTCCATCTTATCTCTATCAACAAGCAGATTGTCCATTATTTACCATAAGAAATGAAAATCAAAAAAAATCGGCAGGAGCGAACATACTTCATTTATCCCGCTCCTGCCGATATGCATTTGGGAAAAGCCTATGAAACGTTCTGCGTCTCAGCAGCAGTTAAAGCCTCATCCTTCAAAACAAAGCTGTAACGGCCCGAGCCGACTCGAACAGAAATAAACCCTTCCTCGCTCTCCTTTAGCTCGATATCCCTCGCTTCGCCAATCGGCAAGCCGCTTTCCAGAATGCTACCGGCATTGGCAGTTGGAAGCCGAACCGTCGCGGTTGTATTAACCGGAACTTCAATTTCCAGGATGAGCTTACCGCTCTCCCTCCGCCAGTCGGAACGGATAAGCCCATAGGGTGAATCAAGCTCCGCTTTGGCGTAGGTCAGCTTCTCTCCTCCGAATAAAGGCTCAATGCGGATAGCACGATAAGCCGGCTGCGACTCATCCATATCAATACCCGCCACACGGCGGTACATCCACTCGCCAATCGCGCCATAAGCGTAGTGATTGTACGAGTTCATATCATCGCTCCAGAACGTTCCATCCGGCTTCACGCCATCCCAATGCTCCCAGATCGTCGTTGCACCTTTATTGACGGAATAGAGCCATGAAGGATAGCTTTCTTGCAGCAGCAGCTTCAGTGCCGTTTCATGATAGCCGTTATCGGAAAGGGCAAAAAAAAGATAAGGCGTTCCGACAAAACCAGTTGTCAGATGGAATTCTTGATCCGTCACCAGCTTGTTAAGCTCCCTTGCTGTCCGCTCGCGCACGCTTCCTTCGACTAATCCAAACGCCAGCACAAGCGCATGAGCCGTCTGTGTCGGGGCAGCCAACCGTCCACCTGGCGTAATAAATTCCCGACTGAATGCGGCACGCACCCTCTCCGTTAGCTCCGTATAACGCTTCGCCTCTTCGGCTTTGCCGAGCACAACAGCAGCATCCCGCACTAGCGAAGCAGAGTAGGCATAAAACGCTGTAGCGATCAGATCACTCGGCGTTGCCCCCACATAACTGCCTTCTTTGGCGTCCAGCCCAAGCCAGTCCCCGAAATGGAAACCCGTATTCCAGAGGTACTCATCCTCGCCCTGTCGGCGAATATACTCGACCCATGCTTTCATGCTGTCGAACTGCTCCTCCAGCATCCGCTTGTCGCCGTAACATTGATAAATTGTCCACGGACAGATGACCGCAGCGTCGCCCCAAGCCGAGGATGAATGCTGATGGAGCACATCCGGAATGATGAACGGAACGCCTCCATCCGGCTGCTGATCCGCCTTAAGATCCCTCAACCATTTGGCAAAAAATAATCCGACATCGTAATTAAATGCCGCAGTTCGCACGAATACCTGCGCATCTCCCGTCCATCCGAGCCGTTCATTCCGCTGTGGACAATCCGTCGGCACATCCAGGAAGTTACCCCGCTGCCCCCAGCGAATATTACTGAAAAGCTGATTGACCAGTCCGCTTGAGCATTCGAAGCTCCCCGTCTCCGGCATCTCGGTATGCATCACTTCAGCGACGAAGCCCTCCAGAGGAACCTCCCCCAGAACCTGGCCCGGATACCCTTCTAGTTTTACATAGCGGAATCCGTAAAAGCTGAACGCTGCAGCATAACTTTCCTTCCCATTGCCTGCAGCCGTATAAGTCAGCATTTGCTTGGCTGAGCGCAGATTACCCCTATAAAAGTTACCGTCTCGATCGAGAATTTCCGCATGATACAAAGTTATTGTTGTTCCTGCTGGAAGGTCCAACTCCAGACGAATCCGTCCAACGAGATTCTGTCCGTAATCGAGCACGGTTTCGCCGTTAGGCGTTTGGATCAGGGAGATCGGCGAGATTCGCTCCGTCACCCGCACCGGCAAATTCTCCTGCGCGACAAGTTTGCCTACCCCAGGGACAACTTGCACCGCGGCGCTCCAGGCGGAATCGTCGAAGCCCGGTTTATGCCAGTCTCGAGGCTCAAGCCTCGCATCATACACTTCGCCGTGATAAATTTCAGATGCGAGCAGCGCTCCTGTCGACACTTTCCAGGAAGGATTGCTCGTAATAAGCTGCTCGCTGCCGTCTGTTTGAACGATATGTAACTGAAGCAATAAAGCCCTAACGTTGCCATAGTGATTTTTGGCATTTTCCCAAACCAGCTCGCCTTTGTACCAGCCGTTCCCGAGCGACGCCCCCAGCGCATTGCCCCCCTGACGCAGCTCTTCGGTCACATCGTAGGTCTGATACTGCAGCCGATCGCTGTAGCTGGTCCAGCCCGGAGTCATCAGATCTTCGCCAACACGGCGACCGTTCAGATGGATTTCGTAGACGCCTTCCGCAGTCGCATACAGCCTCGCCGATGCAATCTGTCCCTCCACTTCGAACTCTTTGCGGAGCAGCGGTGAGGCTTCATCATCCGGGTCATGCAGCATTGGGTCTGCAGATATCCACTCGGCCTGCCATTCATCAGCGGACAGGAACGCTGTCTCCCACCAACCCGTCTTGCTCCATGGAGACGACTGACCTTCTTTGTCCCATACCTGTACACGGTAATAGTATCGGGTTCTGGAAAGCAAAGCGGGTCCTGCATAAGGGATCTGGATCGAGTCTCCGTTAACGATCTGTCCAGTATCCCAGAACGGCTTCTCGAAATCATCCCCAGCTGTCGCCACTTGAAGCCGGTAACCCGTTTGCAGAGCTCCGCGCTCCGTGCTTTCCAGCTTCCAGCCAAACCTTGGATGCACCTTATCAATGCCAAGCGGCTGTTTGCGATATTCACAGGTCAAATCTTTTACAGTCAATGTCACAGTATTCAGCTCCTCTAGGGCTTTTCTCGCAATCGTAATCGCTTTCATCATATAATGGATACCAGCCCCTTAAATGAGGCATTTCCGACATTAGACAAGGGGAACTACGACATCGAGAGGAGTATTGCCAATTGGTTCAGCGCGTTATCAATTCCTTGCAAGGTTCCTCTTTTTTTGAAGATGGCCTGCCGGTCTACATCAATCGAGCGGTCGAAAGCTTCGGGATGTCTCAGCATAACCATGATTTTCTGGAAATCTCCTATGTATCTGAAGGAAGCGGGGTTCATTATACAGAAACAAACTCCATTCAGGTGTCGCAGGGCGATGTTATTCTCATTCCAGTTGGTGTCTCCCATGTTTTCCGGCCTTCATCGCCCTCTCCGTCCAAGCCGCTTGTCGTTCGCAATTGCCTCATTGATACGGATAAAATGGCTCTTTTTCTAGAAGGCTTTCCTGGAGGAGCCCCACTCAAAGCACTGCTTTCCCCTGTACATATCCGCAACTTTCGCGATAGAAATGGAGAATGCGGCAAGCTGTTCCAGCGTCTGCATTACGAATACGCAGCCCGCCGACCTGCATGGGAAGCGGCACTTTATACCGTGCTGCTGGAGCTTTTATTGCATTTGCATCGGCTCCAAGAGGAACAGCCTGGCAGCACGGCTCAATCGCCAGGTGTATTGGATGAAGCGCTGCAGCTGCTCCATAATCAGTTCGCTCTCACCCTCTCAACGAGTACTCTGGCGGCAACCGCTGGGCTCGGCGCGCGGCAATTTCAACGCTTGTTCGCCAAACACACTGGCATGTCGCCGATTGCTTACTTGCAGACGCTTCGCGTCCAGGAGGCTTGCCGACTACTACGAGAAAGCGACTGGAAGCTAACCGCCATCAGCTCGGCTGTAGGCTATCAGGACCCAGCCCATTTCACCGCCTTGTTCAAGCGTATTACCGGCTGTCCACCGGGGCGATATCGTAAATTAGCTCAGCAGGGCGATTTATAAGGCGCTTCATGCAGCGCTCATACCTACCAGCAACAGGATATTTTCGTGGAATCTGTAAAATTAAAATGACCTAGCGCCGAAAATATGGTAAATTAATTTTTCGTGGTAATTTTTTCGCCATACTTTCATTCAAAAGGGGTTTTAAAGTTTTGATCAGGTTTTTGTATATGTCTCTCTTTTATGTAAGTTTATTTGTGACAACGATGTGGTTAGCAGCAACGGATAATATGATTTACGCCTGGATAATAATCGCGCTCTTGTTTCCCGTGTCGTTTGCTTTCATCATTTTCAATTCGCTCAAATTTAATCGGCTGTTTCTTGCCGGTAAGACTGAGGAAGCCTTTCAGGAACTGGACAAGCAGGAAAATAAATTCCTGAACAAACCAAAAGCGCTGAACCAGATTCGGGTTACACGCGCCTCCCTACTTAGCAACATAGGTGAATTTGCAGCTTCCAACGCGTTGCTCGAATCAATCCCAGGCAAGCTTGATCCCAATTTGGAAGCTATGCGGCAAGGATTACTCGGCTTTAATTATTATATGAGCGGATCGAGAATGTCTGAGGCGTCCGATCTGATCCGTCAGTCTCTCCGTTCACTGAATCAATGGGGTAGTTACTTGATCTTAGCGGCAGTAGAGAGAGAGCTTGGTAATGAAGAGGCATCCCGACAAGCCCTGGATACTTACCTCGATAAACGGAAACAGAATGTTTCCTTTGTCCTCGGAAAAACGCTGATCCTCTATAACAAGAAGCTGCTAAACGAATTAGAAGAATATTTACTGGGGCGGTACTATTTGGCGGGCTATGAAGAAGAGACTGCATATACGCATTTTGCAGCAGCGGCTGCCTTGCCATCTAATGGCCCCTACGCTCGTTTATCCAAGGAAATGCTGGAACAGCTTAGCTTAAGCACTACAAGCGCTATACGATAGACTTCTCTAACGACCGCCATAAACCGCATCCTCGAGATGCGGTTTTTTCTCGTTAACATCAGCTTTAATTTTGCTTGCAAAAAAAGCCAAGAATCGTCCAGTCTCTCAGACGTTCCATGGCTTTGATCAACTGAGCTTTATAATTTAGCCGCCCATATTTCTACTTCAATTTTTATCTCCGGTAATCCTAACGCCGCAATATAACCGATTGTCATTGCCGGATAATCGTTGCTGAATAATTGATCCCACTCTGAATATAAAAATTCCCAATCTATTTCCTCAGTAGCCCATATGTTCACTTTTATAATATTTTCCGCACTTAATCCTTCAGAGCCCAACACCGTTTTTATATTCCTAAACGTATTAGTAACTTGTTCATTCATTGTATTCGGGAAATGTCCATCTCGATCAACGCCGACTTGACCGGATGTCACAAAAAGCTCTGCATTTCTAGGAATTTTTGTAATATGTGTGTAATTTCCCACTGGTGCTGGCATGTTTGTTGGGTTATTCCTAGTGATTTTTCCGTTTTCCATTGTTATCCCTCGCCATTTTAGAATTTTCTGCAGTTCTTCCTAGAAAATGATCCTAGACGCAGTCAGTATTCACATCTTCTTGATGAATCAGGTGCATCTACTGAGTTAATGATTATGAATGACCTGCAGCCCATACAAGTTAATGAACCGATAGAATAATGAATAGCCAACAAAAAAAAACCCCAGAAATCTCTGGGGTTGGATTATAAAATATGGTGCGGTCGAGAGGACTCGAACCTCCACGGTATTGCTACCACTGGCACCTGAAGCCAGCGCGTCTGCCAATTCCGCCACGACCGCATTGTGTAAGCTGCGAAGATGTCTTCGCTGTAACGTTGATTATAATATCATGAGGCTGAAGGACAAGTCAATGCCGTTGGAAAAAGTTCCATAATTCAGATTACGAAGTACGGATTCGCCCGAAATTGCGCTCTATCCCCTTCTACAGAGGGGGCTTTAGCACCGTAGGCCGGCGCCGCGGCATATGCCAGTTCTTCCTGCTCTTGGTGTCCTGTATTGCTGCTGTATATCTCAGGAACATATCCATATGGCTGCGTAGCTGTCGCTTGCGGCGGTTGCTGCGGCACACCATAACCTTGACATGCTTGCCCCTCTGAGGCAGTTACATCAGCCTCATTCGAAGGAGCCGGAGAGCCGTAAGGCAACTCCTGCAGCTTCAGCTCGCAGCTCCCCTCTGCCGATGGATATAATCTCTCGTCACTCGCCAGTCGTCCCTCTTTATCCTCGATGACTACGATGCCACAGATCGGGCATTTGCCGACTGTCACTCCATTATGCTCAGCATGATTCATAACTGCATAATCTTCCGGACATACCATCATACCTATTGCCTCCTTTGGTCGTTCAGGATTGAACGATACGGGGAGATGATGCAGGCTGGTAAACATAACTGCGGCTCAGCTTAACGACTCTTTTGTTCGGCCTGCGGATCATGACGGAATCGTCATCCCAAGCCACTACGATGCCAACGACATCGTTCTGCTCCATCTCGTCCCGGACAACCCTGACTTTCTCTCCTGACTGGCGATATTCGTCCAGCAGGGATTCTTCGACGTTGTTATTCATTGTAATTACCCCTTTATGTACATTTTCAATCTCCAAGCATCAGAGCGGCTACTCCAATAACGTGAAGCGGTTCTGCTTCTGTTATGAAAAAAGACCTCCAGACCCTGCCTCGGGCATATCTGGAGGTCGCGCTATGCGATTATTCTGCGTTGCCGACATGCTCCTTCGTATCGTTCGTCTCGTACCACTCGTCTAGGACACGAGAACTCATAACCCGCTTGGAGATGTACTCGCTTTGGCGATCTGTGAACAAACCTTTCCACTCTACGCTCAACTCCTCGCAAAGCTTGACGATCGTCAGCAGCTCCGACCAAGCTACATAGCGCTTATACCAGAAAAATTGCGGATGCTCGATCATGTACGGATACAGATCGTCAAACTCGGTATGCTTGCAATCGAGCGCACGCTCGAAGTGAATTTTGGCAGCGGACAGCTTGGCTTCAAAGAAACCGGGATTTACGTTTTCCATCGCCTTATGCCTCCCCTTGAAGATCTCTTTTCTTCCCCATTATAGGGTAAATGCATCTCACGGGAAAGGGTAGAATTTCATTCCCTGGATGGACAGCATCGGCCCGTCAAATCTTCTGCTAGTCCTCGAACGTAATCTGGCCATTGTCCAGCGAGCTAATTCGAGCAAGAGACTCCACTCGAATCCCGTTTTCCCTAAGCGTTCTGCCGCCAGCCTGAAAGCTTTTTTCTACGGCAACTCCGAGTCCGACCAAATGCGCTCCTGAGCGCTCTATAATGCGTACGAGACCTCTTGCTGCATCGCCATTGGCGATAATGTCATCGATGAACAGCAGCCTATCATCCGGGGACAGTAGGGATTTTGATACCATCAGATCGGTCACGATCCCCTTTGTAAAAGAAGGCACCCGCTCCGAATAATGATCGGGATCAGCAATCAATGTCTTTTTGCGCCTTGCGAACAATAGGGGGACATTCAGCTCCAGAGCCGTAGCGAAGCTCACCGGAATGCCGGAAGATTCAACCGTAATGACCTTGGTCACTCCATCCTCAGCAAATCTGCGTGCGAACTCGCGGCCCATCTCCATGGTGAGCGCAGGGTCAACCTGATGGTTGAGAATGGCATCGAGCATCACAACGTCGCTGGACATAATGGACGCCTCCTGCAAGATCCTTTGTTTCAACAGTTCCATAACAACCCTTGTCCCTTCATCCGAATTCTTTTCGTTAAATTATCACAGCTTGGCGTTTCCTGCAAGCCATGCCTTTTTGCCATTAAGGCA
The DNA here is from genome assembly GCA_900105225.1 of Paenibacillaceae bacterium GAS479. Lineage (NCBI taxonomy): Bacteria > Bacillati > Bacillota > Bacilli > Caryophanales > Paenibacillaceae > Paenibacillaceae bacterium GAS479. The sequence goes on from LT629764.1 coordinate 410,640, forward strand.
TGCCTGTCCTCGAACGGACATACGATGTAAGGACAGACTTATGAGGATTGGGGGCGAAGCTATGCCGAGACGTTCAGGACGCGTGCTGCAAATCGGATTTACGTACATAGGCACCGTAGTCGGTGCTGGATTCGCCACAGGACAGGAAATCCTGCAATTTTTCACCCGCTATGGCCAGTGGGCCGTGCTGACGATCGCATTATCCACCTTTTTCTTCATCTGGCTCGGCGCCAAAATGATGCTATTCGCCGGTGAGATCGGCGCCAAATCATATGAAGATCTCAACAAAGCGCTGTTCGGGCCCAAAATCGGACAACTTGTCAGTTACTTCATGCTCGTCGTCCTGCTCGGAGTCAACGCTGTTATGCTGGCGGGAGCTGGGACGATCTTTTATGAAAACTGGAATATCTCGTACCAGACCGGCTTGGTCGTCACCCTTATTGCCTGTTTCCTGATGCTACGCCGCGGCATGAATGCGATTCTAACCGTGAACAGCATCGTTGTCCCTTTCATGCTGCTGTTTACGCTGATCCTGCTCTACAATACCTTCAACTCTCCCGGCTCAGACCGTTGGATTACAATGCCCGCCGATGATTCACTGCTGCGAATATGGAGTGCGCCGCTGCTTTATACCGCCTTCAACCTTGCTATGGCGCAAGCCGTCCTCGTCCCGCTCGGAGCGCAAATTGAGGATCGCCAAGCAATCCGCTGGGGCTCACTGTTCGGAGGAATAGGTATCGGATTCATGCTGCTTGTAGGTCATATCGCACTGTCTGCGCATATGCCGGGAGTCCAACAATTTGAAATTCCAATGGGCGGTATCGCGCGGCAACTAGGCTACGCCATCCAGTTCATCTACATTTTCCTCATCTTCTCGGAAATTTTCACCACGCTGATCGCCGATATTTATGGGCTGGCGCTGCAGCTTCAACAACGAGTATCGATTCCGCGCAATCTGCTGCTGCTCATTATACTTGTCATCTGTTATCTTCTCAGCCAGATTGGCTTTGGGCCGCTCGTGTCTACTCTTTATCCGTTATTCGGACTGTTCAGCTTAGGTTGGCTTGTGCTCATGATGCTCAAAAAAACCGGAAAAAGGCGAGGGAGCTAATTGCCCCCTGCCGCTTCCGGTACCGTATCCAGATAAACCTGCTTCAATTGCGAGATTACTCTCGTGAGCGAGTAGGCTTTTTTGGCTTTGTCCCAGGCGGCCCGCGCCAGATGATAGCGGAACGTCGGATCGATGATGAGACGCTCCAACGCGAGCGCCAGCGCCGCAGCATCTTCAGGCGGCACAAGCAGACCGTTCACACCTTCTTCAATCTGCTCGCCGATGCCGCCGACATCGGTGCCAACTAACGCAAGCCAGCATAACGCGGCTTCGGCGAATACGCTGCCAAACGCCTCGGCGCGGGAAGGCAATACGAAGACGTCGAAGAACGGCATGAATTCCTCCGGATGAAGCATGTAACCGTAAAAAATGATATCGTCGTACAGGTTCAGTTCAACCGCAAGCGCCTCAAGCTCTTTGCGAATCGGACCATCGCCAATAATATGAAGCACAAACGGGTGGCCCTTTTGCTTCAGCTCAGCGCATGCCCGGAACAGAATATCCAGCCCTTTTGCCGGTACAAGTCGGCATACGGTTATGAGCTGAGTAACTTCATTCTCATGGCTAATCGGCTTAAAGCGCCGCTCATCGAAGCCATTGGCGATGATGCCGACCTCTTCCGGCTGATCCATATGAGGAGTCATGTATAGCTTAAATGATTCTGACACCGTTAAAATCCGGTCAGCCGCATGCTCCAGCTCCCGGTAGATCGAGGTCAGGAATTGATGCTCGATCCCGCCTTCCTTGATTTTACCGTTCAAAATCAACTCGCGTTCGTAGCTGGAATGAATGGTCACGATGAGCGGAGTGTCTGGAAACACCTGTTTCATAACTAGTGCTGCCACTGGATGATGGGCATGGATAAGATCATAGTTGCGCTTGATGCGCATTTTGGTCCACCATAAATAGTCGCTTAACGTCTGCAAATATTTGGCGGCAATCGGGTTATCTCTGTATAGCTCTACATCGAAAGTATGGAGCTTAACCTCCTCGCTCCCCTTGCCTCTGATGCGCTTTGGAAGCGAAAACAGGTCTGTCGGCCAGCCGACCTTATTGAAACGGTCCTGCATATAAGGAACCATCGAAGATACGCCCCCGGGCTGCTCCGGAGGGAAAAATAAAGCTTGTAATATTTCCATCTTACCTATCTCCTTAAAAGCTTCGCCATGTTATAATAGAACAAACGTTCCCTCTCATGAAGGAAGCATGAACAACCGATATGCTAATGGCGATCAACTCTCGCCGCCGCGCCGGCAAGATTCATTGCAATGTCAGGCCCATGCTGAGTAGACGGAGTGTATTCCCATGACCAATTGGCCTCAGACTTCGGCCATCCAGATGTTCGCTTCTTCCAGCACGATTACAGTGCTAGCTTTGATGATTTTCATGGGGGTCAAGCTTTACCGCAGCTACCGCCGACATCCGGTTTACCGGCTGCTCATTTTCATTCTGTCCTTGCTTATGATCCGGCAGCTTATGCTGCTCACCGGCATGGACCAGAGCGATTCACCGCCGATTTTGCAGTTGGCTACTCGTTTGCTCGGCATCTTTTCCTTTATTATTATAAACTTTGTCTTCATGAAATTATATAGCCATCCGGGAGCGAGGCTGCGAGGGACACCGTTTGTAATTATGGCTTCTCTGGCCTTCCTGATTGCCGGAGCCGAGATTCTGATGAATCCGACTCTGCTGAACAGCGCGGCCGGCCATGGCATCATGCCGCTCGTCGCCTTGGATTTCTACGGCATTCTGGTCAATTTCTTGATCCTGCTAGATACTCGCGGCGTCGAGCTGCGCACCAAATATTCCGCCAGCCTGATTCTCTATTTTGCAGCGGATCTTGCGCTGGTGACCGATCGGTACGTGTTCCAGGGCAGCTTGCCGCTGCTGCTCATGATTTCGCGGTTACTGCCTGTCGTTTATTTTACGCTGCTGTTCCTGCTTCTGTTCGAGTGGGTCGTTGAGCGGTTGCTGACTACTTATCGTTCTTCGATTACAGACGGCCTTACCGGACTCTACAATCGGCGACACTTTAAACAGAAGGCTGAGCAGTTGATGCGACACGGCATGGGAATCGCCGTTATCTTTTGCGACATTGACAACTTCAAGAAACTTAATGATACCCAGGGTCATCATCGAGCTGACGGCGTACTGGAGCAGATCGCCGAGATGATGCGCGAACTCGTACATGGCATTGGTTCTGCTGGCCGCTATGGCGGCGAAGAGCTGCTGCTTGTAGTGAGCGCCAAGGAGAAGGTTGCGGAGCTTGCCGAGACGCTGCGGCGGCGCATCGAGGTAGAGACGATCGTCACCGTGAGCATCGGCGTTAGCTTTTCCCGTCAAGGAGTTAACTTAGATCAAATCGTGCAGGAATCTGACGAGGCGATGTACCGCTCCAAAACCACTGGCAAAAATCGCGTCACAATCGTGAATGCGCCGACGCGCAGCCCAAGAAGCAAAAAGGCATCTCCCGATTAATCGGGAGATGCCTTTTTGCTATGCGAGTGAAAGCAGCTAGCCTAAGCGCCGCTGCTCAGACCGTATTCGGCAGCGGCGGTTTGCCCGGAGACGAGACGGATCGCCGCCGGCAGCTGCGCCAGCTCCGTGATGACGGCGTCGGGCAGCATTGCTGTCTCAATGGGCCAGGGCTGGGAATGCTTCAGCCACACTGACTTCATGCCGCTGAAATAAGCTCCCTGAATATCATTTACAGGGTGGTCCCCAACAAACAGCGTCTGTTCAGGTGACGATCCAAGCTGGCCGAGAGCCTGATTAAAAATGTTTGGATGAGGCTTTTTGCAGCCTGCCGACTCCGATATAGTAATCGTTTCAAACCAGCCGCTGATGCCGGTTCGTTCGATTTTACCGCGCTGAATGAAGTCCCGACCGTTCGTCACAATTCCGAGCCGATAATAAGGCCGCAATGCCGCCAGCAATTCTCGGGCCCCAGGCATTAGCCGGGAGCTGCTGACGTACTCCTGATCATAAAAAGCGTAGAGCTCCTCCCATCCCGCATTGCTGCGGCAAGGCAACTGATCTAACAGTTCGCGGAACAGCTGTGGTTTGCTTTTATAACCCCGCTCATCCATCTCTATCAAGCGCTTGATCCATTGCGGCCGCTCTTCAAGAGAAACGTCGGCGTAACGGTCGGCCAGACGCTCTGCGAATTCGCGGAAACCCTCTGCCCGATCTAACAACGTATCGTCCAAATCAAACAATATGGCTCGAATCATCGGTTGTCCCCCTCCCATTCGATCCGCCTAAGAAGGCAGCCCACGGTAACGCGCTGTCAGCAGCTCCTGCCTGTAAAGCTCAAGCTCAGGCATATTGGCTTCCTCAGCGGCATGTATTGCACTCGCTATGTCATAGGGGACACGGACTAGCTGCAGCGAAAAGGAAGCTGCCTGTAAAGAGTTTTCCACACCCTCCAAAATGGCGTAAGAGGCTTGGGTTAGATCCAGCGGATTGCCGACACTTCCCGTGTTGAACAATAAACGACCCTCAAGATGTTGTGAATATGCCTGATGGATGTCGCCATAACCGAGCACATCGGCAACCTGTCCGCCAGCATCCGGCGGCTCGAATAAGGAGAGACGGTCTTCCAGCGTATGCCAGGGTTGAATGCGCCGGTAAACGCTTTGAGGTGAGGCATGAACAAGCCGGACTAAACGCCCGCTCAGCTGAAGTTCCACACAGAAGGGAAGCTCCTGCAAATAACGCAACCGCTCTTCACCGAGCTGACGCTGATGCCACCTGAGCGTCTCAATGTCCGTTGGATTGCCAAGAAATTCGTCCCAGTTGCCACGAATGACCCGCTCGCATCTTTCCCTAATGATATCTACCGCTTCTGCTGAATCCGGGCCTTTGCCTACCAGATCCCCAAGACAGAAAATACGGCCGATTCCACGTGAATCGATATCGTCCAGCACCGCCCGCAAAGCCGGCATATTGCCATGAATGTCGGATATGACTGCGATCCGAACCATTGAATCCCTCCTTGCAAGCGGATACTATCACATATATGAACAAAAGGTTGAGCTAAGTTCTTTTTTTAAGCCTCTCTGATCCTTGCGAATTTCCCCAAACCGGTCCAAGCTTTTAGCCGCCTCTGAGCACTTTAACGTCAGCGGACAAGATTCTCTCCCCTTCGTACATCAAAAACCTGCCCTCCTGCCATTCGATACGCAAAAGTTTACGGTCATCGGATTGGAATTGCCAGACATGGAGCTCTCCGGACGGCCCATGAGGGGATCTTCCTTGTGACGAAACAGGGCTCGAGTACTGCTCCTCGAGATAATAATTTGTGCCGTCCAGCTCCATGGTGGAAGGGACTTCCTCGATGGAGTCTAATCGACCGTCAATCGGCGTATAAAGTGTGTACTCTGTTTGCTCGCGATCCTCAATATGAAGATAACGGAGCTCCGCTCCATCCTGGAGCGTCAGAAATGTTTCTTTACGCCGGAAATTCCGCGTATGTCCAATAACCTCGTAAGTAATAAGAGAAACTTCACATATATCGCCAGGTCCTACTGTCAAAATACTCTTCTCTTGCTTGGGCGGCTCAGGCTTGCGAACCAAATTGGCCATCCTTTTGAATAAGCTCATTTCTCTTCCCCCTTGCTCCAAAAGTTGAAAAAAACATAGGTAGAAGGGGCAGCCGCAGCCTAGCTGCGAGCCTGCCCCTGGAATTTATTACTTTTCGTATTGCTTCAGCAGGGAGGCCAGTTCGTCTTCGACGGCTTTATCGCGGCCAAGAGCCTCGAATTCCTCATCCAGTGACTTCCCTTTGTCATTCATTACATTGCTGGCTTCTGCCTGGGATTCCAAGCCGAGCACTTTATCTTCCATGCGCTTAAGGCCTGCCATCGCAGTGTCAGAGCCGAAGCCGTTCATCGACTTATTGATCTGGACCTGAGCTTTCGCGGCATTGGCACGAGCTACAAGCGTCTCACGCTTGTTTTTCAGATCGGTGAGCTGCTTCTGCATTTGCGCCAGCTTATCACGCAGATTGTCCGCAGATGCCTTGTTCGTGTCATAGGCAACACGGTACTCGTCGCGTTTCGACTCAGCAGCTTTCTTCTCCTCCAGCGCTCTGCGAGCAAGGTCTACATTGCCGGCTTCCGCTGCACCATGCGCCTGTTGGAGACGTTTTTCCACAAGAGCTTCCTGCTCTTCGTAAAGCTTCTTAAATTTCTTCTCAAGGGCGATCTGGGCGGCAACCGCCTTCTCCGCGTCCTCCAAGTCACTTGCCATATCTCGAATATATTGATCCGTCATCTTCACTGGATCTTCTGCCTTGTCGATCAAGGCGTACACATTGGACAGGGTCAGGTCGCGCAGGCGTTTGAACAAAGACATTTAAAATTCCTCCTCGAAATTTTCCAATTTAGTTTAGTTGTAAATAACTATACACTAATGTTTTGACTCTTTCCCCTTATACGCTGACAACGCAGGGAAGTTTCTACATTTTCAGACTCCTTCACAAAGATGGGAATTAGGGTTGGTTCGGATGATCCCAGGGTATACATAGAATAATAGAAACATGTTGCGAACGGAGGTCATGGGGTTGAAAATCGGAAGGTTCTATCAGGCTTGCATTAGTATCATTCTTGTGCTGGTCATTCTTTATTTGCTCTCTAGGCTGGAGTTTCTGTACCGACCCGTACTGCTTGCTTTTAACATCTTGCTTCTTCCCTTTGTTGTGTCATTTTTTTTCTATTACCTGTTACGACCGTTAGTTACGCAGCTACATAAGTGGAAATTACCCAAATGGCTTGCCGTGCTTGTGCTGTTCATCGCCATGTTCACACTCGTGGCCCTGCTTGTTGTGCTAGTGTGGCCTACTCTGCAGTCGCAGACAGAGGGCTTTATCGAGAATTTACCCGTTCTGGCAAAAGGAGTGCAGGACCAAATCGACTATTTGCAAACGCAAAGTTTTGGCGGCTTTAGCCTGAAAGAAATCGACCTAACCTCGAAGGTGTCGGAATACCTTGAGCAAGCGATCAACTATGCTTCCGTTTACTTGCAGAACGCCGTCTCTATCGTTACTACCGTGAGTCTGGTCGTAGGTACAGTCCCCGTCTTGCTGTATTATATGCTCAAGGAAGACCGCAAAGGATATACATCCTTCGTGCGGTTCTCACCAGCAAAGTACCGCGCTGATGCCATCGAGATCTTCAATCATATTGATAAAATGCTGAGCGAATTCGTCATTGGGCGCGTTGTATGCTGTCTGGCACTTGGCGCATTCGCCTATATCGGCTTTCTGCTTGTGGATTTGCCTTACTCGCTGCTGCTCGCGATCTTTGTCGGAGTGCTGAATATGATCCCGTATATCGGATCTATTATTGGATCCATTCCATGTATCTTGATTGCCTTTACGGATTCTTTCACCACCGCGATCTGGGTGCTGGTCATTATTTTGCTGGCGCAACAGTTGGAGGGTAATCTCATTTCACCTTATGTTTATGGTAGAACAATGGACATCCATCCGCTTACAACGATAGTTGTTGTGCTCATCGCTGGAGCGATCAGCGGCATAGTCGGCATTATGATCTCGATTCCGGTATACATGATCTGCAAAATCATCATTTTGCAGATTGCTGAGCACTTTGAGCGAAAATCACAGCCGGACGGCAACGTTATATGATTGTGTCAGTCCGCAGCTTCAGTGGATAGCATCAGTGTGAAGTGTCAGCCCGCAGCTTCAGTGGAGGACAGCTCTCAACAAGAGCTGTCCCAGACCAATTCCGCCGTGTCCATGGGGGATTCCCGATAGGCAATATCGATGCCCCTATCCTCGATAAGACTCATCGGCACTCTCTTGAATCGTAGCGTTGTATCAACAGGACCTTGAAGCGCCTTTTCCGATAGGAGGAGGCGCTGCTTCGTCTGCCAGGATGCTCTGAGCTTCCGGCCGGAAGGCATCAGTCCTTCCGTACCAGGGAAGCCTTCACGATACCAAGGATGCTCGTTCTCTCCAACCGCTCCGGGCTCATTCAGACACACATACAAGGATAAGCTGTCGAGCAGTTGCAGCAACTTTAGATCCCGATCGAGCTCCTGCTGCTCCGTCCGCAAATTCATCTTTAACCGATGCTGCCGTATCTCCTCGCGACGCAGGAACTCCTCACAAGCCTCGCCTTCCATATGGACAAAAAAAGCACTGTAAAACAGGCTGCAAAGCAGTCCCGCATACGGACTTACGGCCTCAACTTCATCAATGCCCCGCTTGTAAAAAGCGATCTTTGGCAGAAGTGGATAATCCTCGAACGTGAACGGCATTCCGGTCGCATCATTCCATATCGGGGTCTCATCCAAGCTGATCCAGCCGCGATCATGCTGGCTTGCCGCATAAATGATTTCGGCCCGGCGCGCCCCCTCTGGCAGCAGCTCCGGCGCCAGCGAGCGGGCCAACTGCTCCGAGAGAGCCGCATGGTCATGCTGATGAATTAAAATGAATGCCTGCTCTGTTTTGCGCACGATCATGAGCTCTCATCTCCTTAGTCTAAATTGACTTCTTCATAATGCTCAACCACGGGGAATGGATCATAGTAGTGATGCAAAAGGGATCTCCACTGCTGATATTCCGGCGAGCCGCGGAAGCCCTCTGTGTGATGCTCAAGCGTCTCCCATTCCACAAGCAGCAAATATTTACTCTTATGTTCTATGCATCTAGAGAGCGAATGGTGGATATAACCCGGCATGGAGGAGATAATTTATAATGCCATTATCGTACCATAAGGTTACTGCCTTGGCCTATTCCTGCTCCGGAAAAAAGAGCTTCAGTCCGCTGATAAAAGAAGAATCGAACGGATGAAAGCGAGGCTCATACCGACCCGTTGCATATTGCGCATGCTGCCGGAATATGGTGCGCACTGGCTCGCCGCTAGTCGACAGCCTTGCGCCTTAGCCTCCATTAATCTAGCTTGGATTATCGCCTGCTGAATCCCTCGCCCACGGAACTCCGGCAGCGTACCTGCGAAAGTCAGATTCGCCAGCTCTCCTTTCATATGCATAACGCCAACTGCAGCAGGCTCGCCACTAAGCTCCCCGATCCAATAGCTCCAACCGGGACAATCCATCAGCATCTCATTATTAGCTCGAACTGGGGCTATGCCGTTTTCCCCAAGTCCAGTGGACAAACAATGAATACGCGCGTAGACTTCAGCGTCTTCTTTGGAAGCTCTTCGGATGGTTAACTCTCCGGGGAAATGATAGGGGCGTATTGGTGCGCCTTCATTATGTTCTGAATTAGTTCCGTCATTGCCTTTGCTCCCAACTGGCTCAAAACGCTTATACATACCGGCATGATGTCCGATCAACTTGTAACCACGCCGACCAAGCTCAGTCAACAATCCCTCCGTCGCCTGATGCGGGTTCAGCTCCAGCCTAACCGGTCGCCGACGCTCGCGATAAAAAGTTTCCAAGCGGTCAAGCTCGGGCACTATTGCTTCTTGTACACCTTTTACGCAATTAAACTGCGGCCAAGGCATACCGGCACTATACAGTGCCCTTGCGCTTCCGGCTCGCTCAATTTCTACCCCTTCGGGGTTGCCCGGCCGCTCTTTCACGGCTTGCAGCCGGTCAACCATGGCCTGAGTCTCTGCCTGTTCGGCAAGGTCCGCATCTTCTTGATACAAAACATGAGCATCTTTTATCATTATGAAACTCCTTTCGTTAGCCTGAAAGTGCCCCTATCTCTTCACCAGTCTACCATTTATTAGGCGAAGAAGGATGGGTTCGCGCAGCGAGTTTCACTGTTAAGTTTTTAAGTCCAAGCGTTCCTTGTGAAACAAATAAAAGCACCACCTATTAGACATTCATAATAGGTGGCGCCTTTAGTTTACGTTCTGATTGTCACTTATTTCTTATTGGCCAAGAACTCATCCAATTGACGTTGTACCTCAGCTACATACTTATCGATTCCCGCTGCTTTCAGCTTTTTAATCGCTTTAGGATACCCTGTTTCAAAATCCACAAAGCCTGAGCGAATAGCCGCCATATCCTTGCCAGCAACCTCTTTAAGCGCGGTTTCGACTAATTTAACTTTCTCATTGTTAAAGCGGAAGCCAAGTGAAGCGGATACAACAGCCTTATCATCCCAGCTCTTATAATTATCAATAGATTCTTGTGCTACATCCGGTCCAAACAATTGATAATTTTTGTTTCTAAACATCCATTCATAGAAAAATTCATTAGCAGTCAGCTTCTTGATTCTTCCATCTACAACTTCAAAATCCTTGCCTTCGATACCATAAAGTGCAAATTGGTAATTATCTTGAGATTTATACAACCAGTTCACAAACTTAATCGCACCTTCTGGATTTGGAGCCGTTGCAGGTACGCTCAAAACCTCTCCGCCGGTTGCTGTAATATATCGCGGTTTTTCTGGTGCTAAAAGATATGTTTTAACCCTTGCTTCCGGTGCATTCGCTTTAATTGAAGCGATAATTTCCATTTCCTTGCCTAGCGATCCTTCCACCCACAGGTATAGGCCTGTTTGCATACGTGTATCTCTTTCATTATATTTAATCGTTAAATCTTCGGTATAAAGTTTGGCTTCATACATACTGCGGTTAAACTTAGCTACTTCCTGGAAAGCTTTCGTTTCATAGTAGCTATAAGCTTTTTTGGTGTCTTCGCCAAATACGATCAAATCTTCTACTGCAATAAAGTTATATTGCTCTTCTGCAAAATTTCTAGTTAGCGGTTTAAAGACAATATCAGCAGGTCCTTTCATTTGCGGGAACTTTTCTTTCGCAAGTGTGGCAAACTTTTTCAAATCATCAGCGGTCTTCACTTCGCTCATACCAACTGCCTCAAGTATATCCTGACGTACTGCTACCAGTTGATACATAGCCGAGGACGGGGCATACGAGGTTGGAATACCGTGTATTTTACCGTCAAGCATGGCACCTTGGAATTGCTCCATTGGCAACACCTTAAGCATATCTTGGCCGTACTTCTCAATCAAATCATCTAGCGGCTGAGTTTGCTTTTTATTAACCATTGCAGCAAGATCAGGAAGACCATCCCAATAGAGATCAATCGGTTCATTTGCGGCCAGCATAATATCTTTTTGTTCCCAATACTGAGCCCATGGCACAAATATAACATCAACCTTCAATCCAAGTTCAGTTGCCATCTTGTCGGCAAATTCATTTTTAAGAAAATCAGTCATTCGCTCGCTTTCATCGCCTGGGTACAATATAGTGAGTGTTTCGAGCTTGGCACCGTCACCGCCGCCTTCTTTTGTGTCACCGCTACAGCTTGTTAAAATAGACGTTAATAATAACGCTGTAATCATAAAGATAAGCATTTTGCTCCTTTTCATTGAATACCCTCCCCTTTTAATGGCTATATATGTTGAGCCTTGAATGGCCTACAACCTTATTCCTTTATTGCGCCCGCCATAATGCCATGTACAAAGTATTTTTGAATGTAAGGGTACAAGAAAATGATAGGTCCAATGGTGATGACGGTAACAGCCATCTTAACGGTTTCTGCGGGCAACGTTATATTTCCAGAGGCTCCTGTTGGAATACGGCCTGAGCTGATCGCGTTTACATTGGATAAAATGCTATAGAGATAGTATTGAAGTGGAAACAAATCCTTCTCGTTGATAAAAATAAGCGCATTCCACCAATCATTCCAGTAATTAAGCGCATACATTAGACCAACCGTCAGTAGCGCTGTTTTGCTTAGAGGAAGGGCTATCTTCACATATATTGTAAAATAATTAGCTCCATCAATCTCCGCGGCTTCATACATGGACGGTGAAATGCTGGCAAAAAAGGTTCGCATCAGGAACATATTCCAAACGCTAAAAACAGAAGGAATAATTAAAGCTAAAATACTGTTTTTCAAGCCATAATAATTGACGCTAACCATATACCATGGAATCAAGCCTGCTGAAAAAATAATGGTGAAGTTACTGATAAACGCAATTATATTTCGATATCTCAGCTTTTTTATCGATATGGCGAATGCAATCATGCTTGTAATCAGTAGTGCGCTGATCGTACCTACTACGGTTATAAAAATAGTAACACCGTAGGATCTGAGAATCTTCGCTCCACTGTTCACAAAAATATACTTATACGTGTCAATGGTAGGGCTTTGAGGGAGGATTGAATATCCGTTCCTAGTAACCGCCTGTTCTGCGGAAAAGGAAACGCTTAACGTTAATATGAGAGGGTAAAGACAAACGAGTGCAAACAGGCCAATTAATAAGTAGGCCAAGCTTATCACAAGTCTATCTCCAGCTAATCGATTGATTCCCATGATTAGAATAATCCCTCCCCATCATTCATTTTCTTGGCCGATTTATTGGCAGCAGTAATTAGAATTAATCCCATAACCGACTGGAATAATCCAATCGCCGTAGAGTAAGAAAAGCCCAAGGATCGCATAGATGCATAAACATAAGTATCGATGACCGTTACTTCGTCAGCTAATACCGGGTTATTGCCAACAATTCCGTAAATCATGCCAAAGTCACCATAAAAGATTCGACCCACACTCAGCAAAGTTAAAACGATGATAGTCGGTTTAAGCATAGGGATGGTTAGATAAAAAATACTTTGCAGTTTATTGGCGCCATCTACTTTAGCCGACTCATATAAACTTCCATCGAAGTTAGCCATTGCAGCCATGTAGATAATAGAGCTGTATCCGCTCCATTTCCAAACACTCGCAAGAATAATGATCCACTTCCAGTACTTCGGCTCTGAATACCAACTGATGGGTTCTGCACCGAAGAACTTTAATATATTGTTGGCAACGCCAACATCCGTCGAAAAGATACCGTAAAGAATAGCGCCTACAACTACCCATGAGATGAAATACGGGAAAAACATCATGCTTTGAGCTACCCGTTTGTATGCATCATTTCGTATTTCGTTTAATAAAATGGCAATACCAACAGGGACAATTATCCCTAAAATGATGCCGAAAAAGTTGATGTATAACGTATTGTAGATAACCTTCCAGCCCATGCTGTTAGAAAAAAAGTATTTGAAATTATCCAGTCCAACAAACTTACTGCCAAATATTCCATCCACGACGTTAAAATCGGTAAACGCCATCCATATTCCGGCAAAAGGAATATAGCTGAACATAAGCAACACAATTAGAGCAGGCAAACACATGAGATACAATAGCCTGTTTTTCATGATCTCGGACAGAAAGCCCTTCACAGCTGAACCCATTGCATCACTACCTTTACATAATTATCAAGCTATCATTCTGTAAGGATTGTTGCAGCTCTTCCTTTAAACGGTCGATATCAATCCCGACACCGCTCACCCTCGCTTCTTCGGCTGCATACGCCATAATATGACTTTCTACAGAACGATCAATAGAGGATCTGCTGTTGAAATCAGAGGTTTCCAAATGCTCTAGGAAATCGTTCATCAGCCCTACATCGCCGCCATTATGTGCGCCATTCATAGCGCCTGGCCGGATAATCGTTTGCTCATATTTCTCAGCACCATTTGAAGTAAACTTTGTTACTTCAATTACATTTAAGTCGTCATCTCCAGTAATCTCGCCATGTTCACACATGATTTTCATCGTACGATGCATTTTATTTGTGAAACCGCTTAAATTAAAGGTTGCTGTTACGCCATTTTTAAACTCAATTAGCGAAACCTGATGATCGCAAACGTTATTATCTGTTCGATAAACACAGCGTCCGTAAGGGCTTGTTTCCAATGCTTTTAATAGTCCCTCTTCTGTCTGATCCCCCGTTACAGCCGTAGCAGGCCACTGCCCTCTCACAGGCATATACGCTTTTTGTGCATCAAATCGGCAATCTGAGGCCACTTCACAATCCAAGCATCGATCTGCACTATTTGCCGGTGCATTCTCTTCCTTAAAGTAAGTCAGGTCACCATAAGAAGAAATCCGCTTTGCATCGCTATCTACCAGCCAGGTGAGAATATCCATGTCGTGGCAGGATTTTTGCATAATAATAGGGCTTGCAAGGTCGCTTCTTCTCCAGTTGCCTCTTACAAATGAATGAGCCATATGGAAATTCCCAATATTCTCGGTATGCTGGATCGTAACGATCTTCCCTAGCTCTCCGCTGTCGATGATTTTTTTTATTTCGGCAAAAAAGTTTGTATATCGAAGGACGTGACACACGATTACCTTCCGGCCTTTTTCATTCGCTTTTTGTTGTATTCTCAAACATTCCTCTGGACTCGGCGATATGGGCTTTTCCAACAGAATGTCATACCCAATATCAAGCGCTCTCATCGTCTGCACGAAGTGGTCTCTGTCCATTGAAGCAATAATAATTGCATCGCAGATTTTGCCTAGTTTATAAAAATCATCTACCGATTTAAACTGTCGTTCCAAAGGAATCCCAAACTTGTCTGCCGCAACCTTCCGTCTCCAATCATGCGGCTCAACCACCGCAACAATGTCTACACTTTGCGCAGCATACTCTGAGTAAATCATCCCTCTTTGCCCTGCACCGATTAATGCTATTTTCAAATCATCTACCTCCAGCACTCAAGTGTATGTCTCAGACGTTGCATACCTATTCCGGAACTTTAGGGTCTTCCAATGGGTAATAACCTTCGGGATAATATGAATCCCATATATTCAAAAGTGGATCTACAGTTGTTACTTCGACCTTCACCGTGCCCGCCTCATAGTATCCAGCCTGTTCATTGGCCCTAATATTCAGGTGGAGATGGGTTCGATCCTTGAAAAAGAGTGCAAAGCTTAACGTATATTCTCCCGGCTGCATAACCGGCAATTGTATAATTTCGTTATGGACAAAGTCTCCTGTTAACCATGAATCCGTTGCCGCTTGCAAGGGGAACTCATGGGCTGAATCCCCTTTCACTACCTTCACCCATAGACTAAAATCATCATAAATTTTGGAAATTCCCGTATTAACAAACCAAAAGCGAAGCGGCAAGCTGCCATTGCTGGATACGGTTTCTGGATAAGTCAGCCTTCGCAAAGCAAGGTTATATCCCAGCCCCGCGCTCAAGTTGGCATGACTTGCGTGCCATCGGTACGCCTCACGTCTAATATGAGGACCACAATCATCATCTGTCACATGAAGGACAACCGGACTGCTTTTCCATACATGCTGCAGCTTTTGTTTAGCAAAGGCCTCACAGCATTCCATCCAGTTCTCTTCGTTGCACTTTACTAGCAAGCCAAAAGTACGGCCATGTAAATAACGGATTAGTTTATGATTGTGCAAATCGGCAAGGAGGTTCTGATGCTCAAAAGAATCGATATAAGCATTCCATTCCTCCTTGCTGTCAGCCAGAGTCGAGATTACAACGCCAACCAAACGTCCCTCTGAATCGATATAGCTCCCGACTTTTCTTATAAAAGCTGCAAAACTGTCACTCGGATGGCTTCTCACCCATAAGGGAATATCCGGCTGGAGTACAAGTATTGGATTTGATGCTGCATGAAGAGCTTTCTCTATCTCCTGGAGCCAATAAACCCCTCTAGCCGGCTCCAGCTCTTTCCATGAACATGTCACATATTCGAACTGCCCATTTTTTTGAGGATCATCAAGGCTAGGTAAAGGATGAGGTCGAATTTTTATCGTTTTATACTTTTCATAGTTTTCAAGCGAATATTTCCCCATCCAATTGCCTCCCTATAAATGGCTGTCAACTGTTTCAGAGAAATCTTCAATATCCGCGGCTGTTATATAGGGCTCGTTTCCTATCCCTTCAATCTCCTCTTTCAATACAATCATGCTTGTTGTATTAAATCGGGAGCCGTTCCCCATATATGCCCAAGCTGCCTTTTGCAATGAAGTCGTTAATCGTTCCGGATGATCACTGAGATCTCCCTCCCGGTTTTTAAACAACTCATAGCGCAGCATGCCGTCTCCATCGAAGGTTGGATAATTATAAAACTGTCTTTGAACGAGCACGATATTGCTTTTTTCATTGTCCAAGAGAAGCGATAATTTAGCATCGTACAGCCAGCTTGCGCTCCAGAATCCTTTAATGGGTATCTCAGCAAAATATTTGGAAAATAGACTGATGGCCATAACCATAGAGTTTTTTAGCCTCTCTGGTGTATAACCGGGTCCGGCTGGGATATGAAGCGCTAACAAAATATCCCCTCTTTGCAGGGCCGGATTCCATTCCTGCTTGTTTATAGCTGTCGTTGTTCTTTCTGTGAAACCCATAGGATTGATTCGGTTGGCAGTGATCGCATGATCGGTTTCTTCCCAAGCCGACAGGAACGGACTGCGATGATCAAACACCTCATTGATTCCATCCCGTTGCCCATCACTGCGGAACTTTAATCCACCATGCTGAAACGCGATAACTTTTTGCGTTTGCACATTACGATAAGCCGTAAATTCATCATCGAATCGATGCGGGATAAACAGAAAACGATCCAATCGGAAAATCGAACATGTATAGAAATTCATATCCCACGGAAAGTCCTGTACTTTACCATCGCCGTGTAAAACCAGTTTTTCGAGTTGGCCCTTTAGAGGCTGATGGGGTATGTTTTCGTAATACATTTTGGGAACGCCGCGCTCCTCCAACCTCTTCATGGAAGGGGCAACACAGGCAAGCAACAAGAGAAATGAATATAAGTCGCTATATTGCTCCATACATCCTGGAGTCATATTTGTATAAAAGCTTTCATCACAGCGCATACGCGCTGTGCACATATCCTGGACTAAAAATTGCGTAAAACGAAATAAAATTTCATCATTTTCAATAGCTTCAAGCCCGTTAACCAGCAATTGCCCTGTATGCTCAGGAATTTGATATTGAGCAAAAATAGTAGACAGAAACTCGCGTGGAATTAAATGGGTATCTTCATCCAATTGATAACGCTTACATTTATCCTCTAAACCTTCGGGCAAATAATCAAAATTGCAGTATTCAGCCGATTTTTTAAAATCCAGCCGAACTTCCTTATCCATTCGATGTTTATCCCCTTTCGATGACTACTGTCCCCATTGGATAATATCCGTCCGTATAGCCTTCAATCGCAAGTTTTACATTCCCAATTTCTTTTACACCGGTTTCGATGCCAATCTCCAGCATATACTCTCCTGCAGCAGCCTCGCTCGGTACAGGGATGCTTTCTTCCCACGCAATATCCTCATCCGGCCGCCATTCCCTTATATCTTCTTTGCTATAAAGCGTATATGTTCCGTTCTTGCCTCTTAGCCTCAGCACAAGCGGATATTGATTATAGATCGGAGCAACCCCCACATTAGCCCATAGAGAAGCAATGTCCAACTCCCCGCCCGCCTTAACTTCAGAACTATAAGTTAATTTTCTTAATTCATATCGATATCCCATCTTCTTCAGCCAACGTTCGATATTATCTTTCCATGGCTCCGGAACAGTAGTCCCTTTGTTGTTAAAAGAAGAAATATGCCACTTGAGTGTTTCCTCAATGATGTAATCAATATCCCAGCCCTGAATATGCCAATCATTCATATGCCAGCAAGCTTCAAATAAAATCGGGGCTCTCTGCCAGGCGTCAGCCATTTGAAAGTTCTGTATATTTTGAGGATAAAAATCATTCATATGCGACCATTCTGCTCCATGAAAACCTCCCATATCTCCTAAACAGTCAACGCGGAAGCCCACCTTGGCTCTTCTGTCCTTGATAATTCTCGAAGATAGCGGGTCATGCAATAGCGCTTGGAGCGGTGTCGTTTTAAATCCATCTAGATAGGCGTCTGTAATGCGCTGAATAGACTCTGGCTGCAGGAACTCCGTACCTCCTCCTTCCCCCCACGCTCCTACAATTGTTAAATCAATAGAGCTAATAACGGGATGACCATCGTACTTTTCGGCAAAAGCACTAATAAAGTCGGACCAATACTCCACATAACGTGTTGTATGGGGATCTACTCTCCAGAAGGGAAATTCGGGCTCCTCCGGGACTTCTGTTCTGAACCACTCGGGAATATCATCCTCGGGGTTTAGCGCATATGGAGAACACCGTACTACAGCCGTACAACCTAAGGATTTGGCGTAATCCAGCTTCTGCTCTAACACTTCCCATCGGTATAAACCCTTGGTAACTTCTATATCTCTCCAACGTGCACTGCAAAAATAGACTTTACTATCGGGATGATTGTACGTCCTGCTATCTTCCGTAAATTTATACTTCTCTACCTTTTCCCCACGGTTGTCATACACATCGTCTACGTCGCTCATCAATCCAGGTGCTGTAGTAAAACCAATGCCAGGATTCGTTATTAAGCCATCAATGATCGCAGGGTATACCGTAACTGCTTTATTCATGCCTTATCAGCTCCCAACTATGTATACTTCACAGTGATCATCGCCCAATATTGTTACGTGATTTGTTACGTAATTAATGATTTGTTTAGTAATTCATGGTGCAATTATACCACTTTAATTCCATGCTGCAAGCCAATTTTAAAAAATTTAAATGTTTAGTTCACCCCACATACTACCTTATCCATATGGTACTATATAGCTTAATACGCCTGTTACGTTTATGTATTAACGAACGGCTAGGAGCGTTTACGCAACAAATCTCGTACACAGCGTATCATGACCGCTATTAGCCTATTAAAGGAGCTGTACCTATTTATGAGTACGATTAGAGATGTTGCCAAATTAGCAACCGTGTCCACGGCCACTGTATCTAGAGTTTTAAACAATGATACAACCTATAAAATTACCGATAAAACCCGTGAAAGAGTTTGGCAGGCTGTTACACAGCTTAACTATAAACTTACCTCAAGTCCTAAACGTCAATCAGGGGTAAAAGATGATTCTACTTCGCAGACAACTATCAAAATAGGTTGTGTATTAAGCGTTACTAAAAATAAATATAACGATCCCTATTTTATGTCTATATTATCCGGTATCGAAGAAAGATTGCTTCATACAGGGCATTCGATTGCCTTTATTCGCACTGGGCCTGAATTAGATGATAAAAAAATCTTGTTTAATACTTTTAATGAATCGATAACAGGTCTTATTATTATGGAATCCTTAAAGAGCGAAACCTATGAGTACCTGCGCAATCAGGTTCCACATATAGTCGGCATTGATACAGAACGTGGCGAAATCGACAACGTAGGTTATGATCATTACAATGTTGCCTCGCTGGCTGTTAACCATTTGATCCAAAAAGGACATACAAATATTGGATTTATCGGTGGAAGCGCCGCTTCGAGCAACTTGAAAGAAAGCAGACGCTATCGCGGCTACTACGCTAGCATGCATGCTGCCGGATTGTCCGTAAATCCCGAATGGGTTATTAATTGCTTTTGGGACGAGGATATTTGTACCGAAAAAGTTAATCATTTATGCCAAACAAAAAATGTACCAACTGCTTTTTTCGCTGCGAGTGATTTGATGGCTATGGCGGCGCTTAACAGCTTGTATAACAATGGGATCTCGGTGCCAGATGAAGTAGCTGTTATCGGCTTATCCAATATTGAAGTATCCAAGTATTCTAATCCACCTTTAACAACAATCGACGTGCCAACCAATGAAATCGGGATCGTAGCTGTAGATCTTTTGTTAGACCGTATTAACAGAAATAGCATGCTTCCGAAGAAGGTCATTTTACCTACGCGTTTGATTGAGCGGAGCTCAACTTGAGGAGATTGTTGGAGTGGTTTAGTTCGACTTTGAGGGCGTAATCCAGTTGCGTACCGAGTTCGGCTTTCAGCGTGGCTACAAGTACTCCACCGAGTGGAACACTTGTAGCCACGCCAACTAAGAGCGATTAATAAGCCATCCATCGCCTGATGCGGATATACTCCAGTCTGACCGACTGAGATAAAGAGCTTCTAAGCGGTCAAGCTCAGCTCCATTCCTTCTTACACGCTTTTCACCAGTAGAATTTCAGCGAAGGTGTTCCTGTACTTTAAAGAGCCGTTGCCCGGCCGCTCTTTCACGGCTTCCAACCGGTCAACCATCGCCTGAAGCTCTGCCTGTTCGGAAATATCCGCATCATTCAATCTTTATAAATCTAAGAAATTCTTTTCCAAAATCAGTGATGTAAAGTGATGTCAGCCCCTCACGCCCCAAATCCTGTATCGTATTGCCAATTGATTTCTGATCTATAAGTAATGATTTTGATATTAAATCACAAATGTAAAATTCATACTTACCGTGGGCTTCAATAGTAGTTATATTCGTGTAGTTATCTTTAATTCTCTTGATAATTCTATCTTTATAAGTAGCGATTGTTAACATATTCAAACAACCATCCATGCCTTCACTAATATCCATACTTCCTGATCTTCCAGTGTTCTCATACATTTTTAAAATTTCTATTTCAATAAAATCCAATCTATTAATTAGGTCCAAAAATGTTTCTTTAAAATCAGACTGATAATTAACCGTCAAACTATTTACTAGAATATCTCGAAAGACATTTAATTTATCTTTATTATTAGTATCGATCACTCGTCGTATTATTGCAGAATAAATATCATTAAACTCCTCTGAACTTATAGCATTTTCATCATATTCAAGTTCAAGAGATTTTAAATAAAGTAAAAAGCTATCCACAAAATCATTTATTCTTTTTTGTGCTATTCTTCCTCGAATTTCAAACAATCCTTCATTTAGTGCCCCTCCATAAGGGAACAAAGAAATACTAGCTTTAAATATTCCGATTAAAGTTTCCTTCAATGGATTGTCCATGTATTACATACACCTCATATCAATAGAGCTTTTGTCTATCTTATCAAAAAATAATTGCGCAGTTTCAAATACTTCAAAATAGAATTCCTTTTCTTTAATTAATTCGAAATATCCGGGAACAGGTAGTTCCTCTATTTTTAAAAATGGGATTGAATTAATACACTTTATTAAATCTTTATTTTGGCTCACTAGCGTTGCATTAATGTTATCAGAATCTTCATAAGATTCTGTGTAATTTGGTTTTGCATATAAAAAATCCTTTACAATGGAATGGAGAGGTAGACCTGTCCATAAATCCACTGAAAAGGATATCTGTATGGACAATCATAGGCTATTTTCCTCATTTGGTAAATGGCTTGCGCTGATTTGTACAAAAACGTTCACATCCGCCGTAGCGGAAGCCCCGCAGGATAAATACACGAAAAAGCTGATGACTAGCGCCTATCTCAAGCTGTTTCTGCTTGCACAGCTGCAAAACCGCGAAGGCTTGCGCCACATAGCTGACGATGTCCTGTGCGAAGAATTGCAACGTGAGCTAGGACTGACTTCCATCTCGGCCTCACAGCTTAGCCGCAAACACAAACAAGTCGATCCCGAGCTTCTGCGACACGTCTTTGAGCTGCTCGCGAAGCGCGTGTTAGCTGCGCAAGGTACGACTGCGCAGCATCATAAGATCAAAATCATCGACTCGACCACCGTCACGTTGTGTCTACAGAAATTTAAATGGGCCGAGTTCCGCAAGACGAAAGCGGGCATCAAAATTCACATGCGACTGGCTTATCTGGATGGGCACGAGGTCATTCCGGAGAAAGCAACGGTTACTGTAGCGAAGAGAAATGATCGCACGCAAATGGAAGAACTTGTTCATGAGCCTGGTGTAACCTACATTTTTGATCGTGGTTACATCGACTACGCCGTATTTGATCGCTACTGCCGGGATGAGATTTTTTTCGTGACCCGCCTGAAGAGTAATACGCACATCGAGCCTCGGGAGGAGATGGATGTGCCTGCAGGCAGCTAGAATATTATTGCTTATTTTAATATCAATATATCCTTTTCAAAATTAAGCTAACCCAAAAGGATTATTTAGCAACATTGTAGAATATTTTACCAAAACTCAAAAATAAGGAGACGAGAGTATGCAAGGATATAATGTGCTGATGATATACAATAAAGATATGGATCGGCTACTAATGTGCAAACGATTAAAGAACCCCTATAAAGGATTAAGTAATCTGGTTGGCGGTAAGATCGATATTGGTGAAACTGGAATAGAAGCTGCTTACAGAGAGCTTTTTGAAGAAGCAAATATTGCAAAAGAAAACATCACTTTGCATCACCTAATGGATTTTAAATACTATTTTCAACGTTGCTACGTTGAAGTTTATGTCGGCAAATTGAAATATGATGTAGTTGTATCAGGAGATGAAAATGAATTATTCTGGTCTGATTTGAATCAAGATTTTTTTGACATGACCTTATTTGCGGGTGAAGGTAATATTGGACATATGATTGAACAAGTAAAGATGAGCAAAAGTATTCTGACTGATGAACTTCTCACACAACAGTAAAAGGTTCCAATATGACCGCCTTTTCGTAAAGGCGGTATTCTGTTTGTATGAAAATAAATATTAGACTTCAGCTAGGGCGTGTATGCAAACTATGAAAAAGGCTTAATCGGTGGTCTATTCTATTTCCCTCTTGACTAAAGAGAGCGTTGTCAAACTTGATCCGTTAAGATAAGATAGGAGGCATAAAAGTTAAAGGGCTTAAACTTTTCTTTTTATCTTTAGACTCTATATTTGCTGAACTAGAGAAACAACGCGAGGAAGCGGAGCGAACCGGCCTTCTGTAGAAGCAACGCGTTCGCATTTGTAGGCGGATTCCCCCTTATAAGGGGCAGAAATCAAGGAATCTGACTACAAGAGCGATCGGAAGAAGGATTGGTTCGCGCAGCGAATTTCGCTGTTATACTCTCAAGCTCAACTCTTTTTTTTCACCCTAAAGTTTAAGCGGTTTAACTTTTGATTTAGATAGGAGGCGGCTCTGAATTGAAGCCGAGTATTTTTGATGTCGCCAACAAGTCCGGCTTGTCCGTTGTCACGGTATCCCGTGTGCTGAACGGCTCCGGCAATGTTCGAGAGAAGAATCGGCTAAGAGTGCTGGCAGCGATGAAAGAGCTCGATTACCGGCCCAATGCTGCGGCCCAGTCTCTTGCCAAAGGCAAAACCGGGGTTATCGGCCTGCTGATTTCGACGCTGCACGATTCCGTGTTTGACGCAATCGTCAAGGAAGTACATGACGAACTGGCCGAGCACGGCTATTTTCTCGCCTTGTCTGTATCCCCGAGCGATCGCGAGCCAGGCAGCAACTTTTTGATGGAGAAGGATCGAGTTGACGGCATCATCATCCTTTCCCCTACTTGGGAGGACACATTGGTCCCTGAGCTACAGCAAAAGGAAATTCCCTATGTCATCATCGACAATCAGAATCCAGCCTATGATAAGTCGGCGATTGAGGTCGGACATTACTCTGGCGGATACGCCGCAGGTCAGCATCTGGTCGAGCTCGGTCATACTTCCATCGCACATCTTAGCGGCCCCGCGGCCTACAAGAGCACGATCGATCGCATGAACGGCTTCCTGAAAGCTCTTGCCGATAATGGCCTTGATCCCCTGTTTATAGAAGAAGGCCCCTATTCAATGGAGACTGGTTATAACGCAGCAAAGGGATGGATTAACGAGGACAGACTTCCCGAAGCCGTCTTCTGCGGTGACGACTATATTGCAGTTGGCGTTTTGAATGCTCTACAAGAGGCTGGTCTGTCTGTGCCGCGCCATCTGTCGCTCGTCGGTTATGATGACCAAGACCTGGCTACCCTCTTCCGTCCGACGCTGACTACTGTCGCTCAGCCGGTACTGCCGATCGCGCGCAGCGCGGTAAAGGCACTGCTTGCACAATTAGAAGGAAAGCCATCTCCTGAGCCGGTCGTTCTACAACCGGAGCTTATCGTAAGGCAAAGCACAGCGCTGGCTAAATCCTTTTCAAAGGAGAGTCCACTATGAGCTATTACCTTGGCGTTGATGCCGGGGGAACAAAAACCTTCGCCCTTATCACGGATGTCGCAGGACGGCCACTCGGCAAAGGAATGGCCCAGAACGGCAATCACCAAAATGGATATGAAGACGCTCGCAGCAATCTGGATACCGCCGTCTCCCAAGCGCTCAGCGAGGCTGGCCTCAGCATTGCTGATCTAACACATGCCTACTTCGGCTTGGCTGGAGCTGACCGGGCAACCGACTTTGACATCCTGCATCCGCTAATCCAGAGCATCGGCTTCAAAGATCGTTATTCAATAGTCTGCGACACGATTATCGGATTGCGTGCCGGAACCCAGCATCCTTACGGGGTGTCGGTCATCTGCGGCACAGGCGTCAACTGTGCAGGCACAAATCCGCAGGGTGAGACGTATCAATGTGGCGGCTTCAGCTATATGTACGGCGATTACGGCGGCGGCGGGGGATTATGTATTGAAGTGTTTCGCTCCGTTATACGATCCTGGGACGGCCGCGAAGAGCCAACGTTGTTGACTCCGATGCTGCTTGAGATGCTCGGTTACAGCTCTGTCGAGGAGATGTTCCACGACTATTTGGACCACAACCTAACCGTGCCTACAGATGCCGTTCGACTGCTTTTCCGCGCGGCTACCGAAGGTGATGCTGTAGCGATCCGCATTCTGAGCCATCAAGGAGAGGAACTGGCGCTCTCTGTAAAAGCCGTAATCGAGCGGCTTGGCATGGGGAACATTGCCTTTGATGTCGTCTTGGCTGGCAGTCTGCTCACTCGCGGCGACATAGGCTGGATCAGTGGTCCGATCGCTTCCACACTGAGTCGAATCGCTCCGCAGGCAGCTCTCGTCAAGCTCGATGTTGAGCCCGTTATCGGCGCAATCTGGGGTGCGCTTGATGCTGACAAGGTGGAAATAACAACAGAGATGTACGCGCGCATGCGAGAATACCGAGAGTTCAGTGACATTCCGATAGACACTTCCAACGAAAAGAGGGATTAATCATGGCAAAAAGCTTAAAAATCGCCGTTATCGGAGGCGGCTCCTCCTACACTCCAGAGCTGGTTGAAGGCTTCATCCGCTATTATGAACAGCTGCCTGTTCGTGAATTATGGCTCGTCGATATTGAGCCGGGGCTTTGGAAGCTTAACATCGTTGGTGAACTGGCCAAACGGATGGTGGCACGCTCCGGTTTACCAATCGAAATCCATCTGACGACCGACCGCCGCCGGGCAATCAAGGACGCGGACTTTGTCAGCACGCAAATGCGAGTTGGTATGCTTGAAGCGCGCGGGCAAGACGAGGCTATCCCGCTAAAATACGGAGTTATCGGCCAAGAGACGACAGGTCCGGGTGGCATGATGAAGGCGCTGCGCACTATCCCTGTGCTGCTCGACATTTGCCGTGACATGGAGGAACTGGCACCAAACGCTTGGCTGCTCAACTTTACTAATCCGGCGGGCATGGTTACCGAGGCGATCCACAAACATTCCTCCGTCAAAAGCATCGGCCTCTGCAACGCTCCTATCGGGCTGCTCAAATGGCTGGCTGAAAAATACAGCACGCCGACCGATCGCATCCACGCCGAATTCGTTGGCCTGAATCATCTGCATTGGGTCAGCCAAGTCCTCGTGGACGGCGTCGACCGTCTGCCGGAGCTGCTGTCTGGTGACGACAGCTTCGCGGCCAAAAACGTATCCGGCTCCGACTTTGACCCGGAATTTATAGGAGGACTGCAAGCGTTACCGTCCTATTATTTGAAATACTTTTACATGACGGATGCCATGCTCGCTGAACAGCAGGCTTCCTTCGCACAAAACGGCAACCGAGCCGAAGTTGTCAAACGTGTGGAAAAGGAACTGTTCGAGCTGTACAGCGATCCCGATCTTCAAGAGAAGCCGAAGCAGCTCGAACAGCGCGGCGGCGCTTATTATTCCGAGGCGGCTGTCAATCTGATGCGCTCTCTCTACAACAGCACTGGGGATGTGCAGACGCTCAATGTGCCAAACAACGGCATTCTCGGCTTCCTTCCGGATGATGCTTGCATCGAAGTCAACTGCGTCGTAACTTCGGCAGGTCCCGTTCCGCTGCAGCTTACAGCGATCCCAGAGCCATCGCGCGGGCTTATCCAAGCGGTCAAAACCTATGAAGCGCTGACAATTAAAGCCGCTGTGACCGGAGACCGCAGCCTTGCTTTACAAGCGATGGTCCATCATCCACTCGTTCCTTCCGTGAGTGTCGCCAAGGCGCTGCTGGAGGAAATGCTGGAGGCTAATCGAGCTTACTTACCGCAATTTTTCCGTTCCTGATCCCTTGTACAAAAAGCTTCCCAAGCGGCCCAACACGCCGATAGGGAAGCTTTTTGAGTGAGATAAGATCAGGTCGCCGACCTGGCAGTCACGGCTTGCAAAGGCAGTGTACCGGGAAGCCATTGCTCCAAAAATTCGGAAACGGCGGCATCGTAGCGGTTTGGGTCCTTTTGGCGAGCTGCCCCATGCTCCGCACCTGCAACTAACAGTAGCCCCTTCGGTTGAATGCAGGCTTCATGCAGCTTTACACCCATCCATGTTGGCACAAAAGTATCGGCATCGCCATGGATGAACAGCATGGGAACCTTCGCCCTGCGCACTTGCTCAAGCGCCGAAGCTTCACCGAAATAATAACCCGCCCGCAGCTTCGTTAGTACACTCGTCGTCTGAAGAAAAGGAAAGGCGGGCAGTTTGTACATACGCTTCAACTGGAATCGCAGCTCATCTTTCGCGGATGTGTATGGACAATCCGCCACGATAGCCTTGACCTGATTTGGCAAATTCTCACCGGAAGCCATGCAAACTGTAGCTCCGCCCATCGATATTCCATG
This sequence comes from Paenibacillaceae bacterium GAS479, assembly GCA_900105225.1. NCBI lineage: Bacteria > Bacillati > Bacillota > Bacilli > Caryophanales > Paenibacillaceae > Paenibacillaceae bacterium GAS479. The sequence goes on from LT629764.1 coordinate 437,351, forward strand.
CAGAATAACTTCCGCCCTATCCTCGCCCGTACGTCCAATCACCCAGCGAATCCAGTCGGCATAATCTTTGCGCTCATGCCAGCCAAAACCAATGTAGCTGCCTTCGCTCAGACCGTGCCCGCGCGCATCCGGCAGAAGCAAATTCCAGCCGAGCGTCTCCGCATAATAGCGAGCGAAATTAACATCCATATGAGCCAGTCAGCCATCGTTTCCCATTCCTTTTCTAATGGTCCCGTGATCGTTATTGGTCTCATTATATCAATGTTTTCGATCAAAAAAAGCCAACCGCAGAAAGAGCGGCTGGCTCTATAATACATTTGAATTAGGAGAATACCTTCACGCGATCTTCGATCGGTTGGAACTGCTTTTCGCCAGCCGGAGCTACAGGCTTGCCGAAAGGCATTTGTGCAACCAGTTTCCAGCTTGCTGGCACGTTGAATTCCTTTTGAACCCGCTCATCAATAATCGGGTTGTAATGCTGCAGCGTAGCGCCGAGGCCTTCTGCCTCAAGTGCGGTCCAGACGACCAATTGCAGCATGCCGGAGGATTGACTGCTCCAAATAGGGAAGTTGTCTTGGTAGGCCGGGAATTGCTCCTGCAAGCCGCGAACGACATTTTCATCTTCAAAGAACAAAACGGTTCCGTAACCAGCCTTGAAGGCAGCCATCTTCTCTTCTGTCGCGCTGAAGCCTTCACCTCCGCCAGTTACAACACGCAGCGTCTCAAGCGTGAAATCCCACAGTTTGTCGGACTGCTCGTTAAACAGGATAACGACACGGCCGCTCTGGGAATTGAAGGCAGACGGAGAATGCTTAACCGCTTCCTCGATGATGGATTGAACTTTTTCGACAGGTACAACCTGTTCTTTACTGATGGCATACAGGGAGCGGCGATTGCGGATTGCATCCAAAAAAGCTTGAGAAGACATTTAAAATTCCTCCAAATATTTTTTTATGTGTTACGAACTTTTTTATTGTAACTTAACAACAAGGGGATTGCCAATGGTATTTGATTCCAATAAACCACTTGTAAAATTTTACCCCTCCCCCCCAATTTTGAACCGGATCAAATGGTCCTTCAGTCCTTGCTCTCTTAAGATTCTTTCCTGAACTTCGCCAAATAAGTCCATATGGGGGTAACGGTCACGGCGATGGATGTATTTCGGCGGGATGTCCCGACTCCTGCACCATTCCTCTAGCCGGCCAAGATCGGAGCAACCGACCTTGGTTACACTTGTGACGCCAGGAAAACGTTCATCGATCCAGAAATGCGTTAAAAATGCGATTTCTCCTCGATCTACAGCTCTTTTCCAACTACCGAGCTCTTCGCGCCCGATCCCGAATGCCATTGCCGAATCACAGCTCCCCTGTATATTCGACGATAGCTTTGACGCGGCCGACCTGGCCGTCTTCCAATCTTACTTTTATTCCATGGGGATGAGACGGCGAATTGGTAAGAATATTTTTGATAATACCGCGCGTGAGCTTGCCTGTTCGCTGATCCTGTTTAAGCACGATATCCACGGTTAGCCCCGGCCGAATGTCGCTTCTTTGATTGATGGTCATGCCGCTTTCCCTCGCTTTCTATTCTGCTTGATTGACCCGGTTCGCGGGCCGCATGCGTCACAGACTATCACACCCTATAGCCAATGGCAAAAAAACGACCGCTTTACGTCGTATCTAATGTGCATCCGATCGCTGCAACTGGTATACTGAAGCCAGAAGCAGCGGACGGCTACAGCATAACGCCGGGCCGACCTGCACAATTCAGAAATGAGGAATTTCCATTATGTCATCATCATTCCAAGCCCTTAGCATCCGGAGCGAGCTCGTCGACCTGCTCATCCAGGAAGGCATTATTACGCCCACTCCGGTACAGGAGACTGCAATTCCCGTCCTGCTGAAGGGCAAGGACGCCATCGTTCAAGCGCAAACAGGCACCGGCAAGACGCTGGCCTTCGCGCTTCCAATTCTGGAGGGCATCCATTCCAATAAAAGCTACACTCAAGCGCTTATTTTGACGCCTACGCGTGAGCTGGCTATTCAGATTACCGGAGAATTGTCCAAGCTTGCTCCACCGCTCGGCGTCTCGGTGCTGGCCGCATACGGCGGTCAAGATGTAGAGTCACAAATCCGCAAGCTCAAAAATGCACCTCATGTTATTATCGCGACTCCAGGACGTCTGCTTGACCACCTGCGTCGGGAGACAGTAACGCTCAGCTCCATCCGCATGCTTGTGCTCGACGAAGCCGATCAGATGCTGCATATGGGCTTCTTGAAAGAAGTTGAAGCGATCATCGACCAATGCTCGCTCAAACGCCAAACGATGCTCTTCTCGGCGACAATGCCGGCTCCCGTCAAGCAGCTTGCAACTCGCTATATGGATTCCCCTGAGGACATCCGCATTCGTAGCGCTGCGGTAACGCTCGATGCGATCGACCAACTGGTCATCGATACGACAGACCGCAACAAACAAGCGCTGCTGCTCTCACTGCTTGATTCAGAAAATCCTTATTTGGCCGTTGTATTTTGCCGCACGAAGCTGCGGGCCAAAAAGCTGACCGAAGCGTTGCAAGAGGCTGGCGTTCCAGCGGACGAGCTGCATGGCGACCTCACGCAAGCCAAACGCGAGACGGTCATGAAGCGATTCCGCAGAGCCAAGCTGCAAGTGCTCGTAGCTACTGACGTTGCTGCTCGCGGTTTGGATGTTGAAGGCGTCACGCATGTATTCAATTATGATGCTCCTACCGATGGAGATTCGTATATCCACCGTATCGGCCGTACTGGCCGCGCCGGAGAATCGGGCAGAGCAATTACGCTTGCTACACAGCGCGACCGGATGAACCTTGAGACAATCGAGCAAAAAATCCGCGCCAAGCTGAAACATGCGCCAGGCTCCAAGTTTGGAGTCGGACACGACTCGTCCGAGGAGCGCTCGGACTCGGAAGCTCGCAAGCCGAAGCGCAGCGGCTCCAAAGGCGCCGCCGGCGGCGGCAGAGGTACGCGCGGTGGTATACGCGGCGGATTGGGCCGCGAGACTGATCGCGGCGGTTTGGCGCGCGAGGCTGACCGCTCCGGCGGGCGTGAGCGCCCAGCGGCACGCGGCGCAGCGAGCCGCTCCGGCGGCGGAGCTGGAGCGCGCACAGCGGGCGCAGCAGCCAGCTGGAGCGATGAGCCGCGCGGTAGCGGCGGCTCCCGCGGCGGCGCGCGCTCTGGCGGCCGCGACAGCGGCGGCTTCGGCTCGCGTGGCGGCTCTGCCGCTGGCGGCCGTTCCGGCGGCGCTGAGCGCTCCGGCGGCCGCGACAGCGGCGGCTTCGGCTCGCGTAGCGGCTCTGCCGCTGGCGGCCGTTCCGGCGGCGCTGAGCGCTCCGGCGGCCGCGACAGCGGCGGCTTCGGCTCGCGTGGCGGCTCTGCCTCAGCCGGCCGTTCCGGCGGCGCTGAGCGCTCCGGCGGTCGCGACAGCGGCGGCTTCGGCCCGCGTAGCGGCTCTGCCTCAGCCGGCCGTTCCGGCGGCGTTGGCCGCAGTAGCTCGCCGTCATCCGGGCGCGGCTCCAGACCTTCGCAAGGTGGCCGCTCCGGTGGCAAATCCGGCGGCGGTCAAGGTCGCCGCACCCGCTAAGGCAATCGCCTAGATTCCCTCTACTCTCGGCCAAGCCTAATTCGCTGGTCCCCGGGCAATTGCCCGGACCAATCATGCGATTAGGCATAGACTGGAGTACAAAGCAGCCATTTGCTGCCGGACTCGTAAGAGGAGGGAATCCCATGTCAGTTCAAGGTAATTATGGAGGCGTCAGTAGCACAGCCATGATTCTCGTGCTGTTCATCTTGCTCGTCATCATTACTCAAGTTTTTTATTTCTAGCCGAATGGTTCTCCCTCACTCACCTTATCGGCTGAGTTATAACTCCCGGCTCCAAACCTTATTGCTGTGCACCGGGCTATACAAAAAGACCGTTCTTCTCGTTGAAGAACGGTCTTTTTGTTACATAATTAGCCCTGAATTTTATCCAAGCAAAGAGCTAACGATACTGAGAAGCCTTATTATAGGCAAATTTACTCATTTTCTGAGCTAACGAAACTGAGAAAGCTTATTTGACTCTCTTCACCTACAAAAGTCGATATTATCGGGGAATAACGCTTCTCAGTTTCGTTGGATTTTCAAACGCATCATTTTCGGCCAAATAGCGCTCCTGAGTTTGGTTAGAAAACTCCATAAGTCAACTGACGCCCGCCCTTAACTAACCGGCTTTAATAACTAATGAACGCTCACCAAAAAACCTGACATCCAAACCGTGGTCGGTTTGGATGTCAGGTTTGTCGCTGTTAGGCGCTTTCAATTCAAAGGGGACTTCGTTATGTCCCCAAAACTTGTATTATTGCGTCCCTCAGCAGCCCCGCAAGCCGCCGTCGCGGCGGCAGCTTAGGAGCGGGCTCCAGTAGTTCCTTCGTGGCGGATTGCCGATGAACCGGCAGCCGTTTCGAGTCGGACACCGGCAGCGCGCATCTTCACGACGATTTTGCGGAGGCTCTCGATAGAGAGATGGAATTTGCTTTCCAGCTCTGCCAGCGAAAGTCCCTTCAAATAGTTGCGATAGATGTCCTCGTTGCGACGCTGGATGAGTTTGCGGGATCCGCTCAGCTCACCCCAGGCAGCACGGCGCTCCTGCTGCTTCGGGATATAAATTAATTCCCCGTTGATATACTGTTGCAGCTCTTTCAGTAAGCTAGGGGGAAGCACGTCTTTTCCATTTTTGTAATTCAAGATTTCCTACCTCCTCGATTGTATAACCCATTGCGACCAAACGGCGGCTTACGGCGGTCATGCCTTTAACTCCTGCAGCGACTGAAAACTTTACGTTGTTCATTTTGCTTTTCCTCCTTTCGAAATTTGACCCTCATTGGGGTTTGGCGGTTAGCCATCTTCATTGTATTCGCATGCGGGCTATTCATTTCCTGCTTACCAAAAGAAAAAGAAGTAAGGGAGGCCGAAAGGCCTCCCTTATGGCACGGATCTCCGCTAGGCGGAGACCACCTCGTATGCCTGATCCATTTCTATCAGCCTCCTTCCAGTAGAGGATGTGTCGGCCCGACAACCTTATTAACGCATATTTTTCCACCTTTAGGCAAGAAACAACATGGCTATAATCATTTTTTACCGCTTGGCTTCCTTCAGCGCTTCAGGTTGAAGTTGGCGCAACTCATCTTCCGTCAGCTCCCTGTAGCTGCCAATTGGCAATTCTTCATCAAGGACAAGCGGCCCCATGGAAACCCGCTTCAAATAGATCACCTTACCGCCAACTGCCTGGAACATCCGTTTGACTTGATGGAACTTCCCTTCGTGAATCGTCAACCGAATGGAGGAGATGATCGCGGCTCCGGCGCCCTCTGTAATTTCACCGGCTTCCTCATCCGCTTCACTATCCTCCACAAACTTATCGGCATCGGCATCTTCCTCTTCACCCGCATAGAGAGCGTCTTCCGCTGCATCCCGGTTCGACTCGCTGTTAGCCACGTCTACTCCGGCATTATTGTCCACTTCAGCGGCCCCATCCAAGCTGCTACCTTCGCCCCAACCTGCTTCCACATCCGGCTCCTGCGGCTTCCAGGACAAAACCTCCAGCTCCGCTGGAAGAGTCACATAACCATCATCCAACTCCACACCTTGGCGGAATCGTTCCATTTCCCATTCACCCACCGGCTCCGGTCCGCGGACAAGCGCTTCGTACGTTTTAGGCACATGTTTGCGCGGAGAAAGCAGCTCATGCGCCAGCTGTCCATCATTGGTGAGTAACAGCAGTCCTTCCGTATCCTTATCCAATCTCCCAACGGGAAAAGGCCCAAGCACTCGGTCCTCTTGTTCTAATAGGTCAATCACTGTACGCTCACGGCTGTCCTCCGTTGCCGAAATCACACCTGAAGGCTTGTGTAGCATCAGATAGATTTTATCTCTGTACAACACCGTCTCCCCGTCAAGCGCTACAATTTGAAGATCAGGATTAATAATTCTTCCGAAGTCTTTCTCCGGTTTGCCGTCCACAGTGGCCCGACCTGCTTTGATGACCCTTTTGATCTCTGCCCTGGAACCATGTCCCATGCTCGACAACAGCTTGTCCAGTCTTATTCTTTTGCTCATCAGTTCACTCTCCTCCGTCCCATTATCGAAAAGAAGCGAGGCTCGAAAGCCCCGCTCCGCAACTTTTCAAATCAGCACAGCATGCCGCTGCACCAATTTCATATCAGCACAATAAAACATGCCGCTGCACCTACTTCATATAAGCCAGGGATTCGCCTGTCCCGCCAGGGTTTCTCGCAATCCAGCTGCCCGGTCACAGTCATTCACAGCCCTGATGTTCGTCAGGCTCATCGCAATCCAGTTGCCAAGTCACGGTCACTCTCAGCCCCGCTGTTTGTCACGCTCATTACAGTCACGCTACTCACAGCCCCGCTCTTCGTCACGCTCATCGCAGACCCGCTGTCCCGTTCTTTGATCCTGAGACCCCATTTACCTGTCACGATCTTTCGAGATTCCTCATCCGAGACCGTTCTCTCACAATCCCGTGCCAAGCACCGGCTTCTCGATCCCGCTACTCCCCGTCTCCTTGCTGAGGCGCGCCCCTGCGAGCCTTAAGCAATGAAACTTGGATGTCTCCGGCCAACTGCTTCAAGCCGAACGTGTCGCCCTGCTCCCATAGTTCGTTGAACTTCAGCTGGAACTGGACAGCTTCCCGCACTCTGCGGTAGAAATACAGGTCCTGTATATCGCTCAGCACTTTGCCGACAATATTGGAGCCTTCCTCAAAGCCGATTTGGGCGTCCAAAATTTCCCGACGAATGCTGGACATCTCATTGTCCAAATTAAATGCCGCCTCAGCCGCTTTACGTAGCCGAAGTTTTACCTCATCCGGCAAGCTTTCCTTGAACTTGTAATTGAGCGAATGCTCAATCGTCGCCCAGAAGTTCATGGCCAGCGTGCGGATTTGGATTTCAGCCAGCACCTTTTTGAAGCCAAGCGCCGTCTGCACGGGATATTCAACAATCATATGGTAGCTGCGGTATCCGCTATCTTTATAATTCGTTACATAGTCCTTCTCATATACAAGCTTGAGATCCTGCCTGGAACGAAGAATCGCTGCTACGCGTGTAATATCATCCACGAATTGGCACATAATCCGAATTCCGGCGATGTCCTCAATACCGGTTTCCAACTGCTCCATCGGCACGCTAAGCCGTCTGGCCTTATCCAGAACGCTGGAAATTTTCTTCACTCTGCCGGTTACAAACTCAATAGGAGCGTAGGATTCCCTGACCTTCAGCTCCGAGCGGAGCGTCTTGAATTTGACCTTCATTTCCTCAACTGCCTGTTCATAAGGCTGCAAAAAAAGATTCCAATCCCGGCCGTCCATCCGTCCGCCTCCTGTCTCTGTCATTGATGATCGGCGCCGATTGCTTCGGTAATCCTTGTATAACCGTCCTTGCGCAGAAGCTCTCTCAGCCCGATCGCAATTTCCTTGATGACCCCCGGTCCCCGGTAAATCATCGATGTGTATATCTCCACCAGCGAAGCACCTGCTCGAATCTTGGCATATGCATCCTCTGCTGTGAAAATGCCGCCTGATCCGATGATCGGCAGCTTGCCTCCAGTCAACCGGTACAACTCGGAAATGACCTCTGTAGACCGCTCCCGAAGCGGACGTCCGCTCAGCCCGCCGGTCTCCCGCTCATTGACATGGGTCAAGCCTTCCCGGCTAAGCGTTGTGTTCGTCGCGATAATTCCGTTTACTCCGCTGCTGGCAATCGTCTCTGCCGTGAGCTCGAGCTGTTCACCCGTCATATCAGGCGCGATTTTGACCAGCACCGGCTTGGCTGGCGCTCCCGCTTTGCGGCCCTGTGCTCTTATTTCTTCCGTTACAGCAGCCAACAAGACACGCAGCTCATCGCCATGTTGCAGTGCGCGAAGGTCCGGAGTATTGGGAGAGCTGATATTGACCACAAAAAGATCAGCATGAGCATATAAATCCCGAATACAAGTTATGTAGTCTTCGTGAGCGAGCTCGTTCGGCGTCGCTTTGTTTTTGCCGATATTGACAAACACCGGAATTTTGCGCTGACGCAAAGCGCCGAGTCTAGCCGCCATGGCCGTCGTTCCGTCATTGTTGAAACCCATCCGATTGATGAGCGCCTCGTCAGAGGGCAATCGGAACAGTCTTGGCAGTTCATTGCCAGACTGAGCCTTCGGCGTCACCGTGCCGACTTCCATGAAGCTGAATCCGACACTGGAAAATCCTTCAACAGACTTAGCGTTTTTGTCTAAGCCTGCTGCTAGCCCGACGGGATGACGAAAGCTCAGGCCCAACAGCTCGGTACGCAGCTCCGCCATGTCAGGCACTCCGTACATGCTCCCAAGCACAGAGGTCATACCAGGCACTCGTGCCGCCTGATGCAGGCCATCAATGACAAGATGATGCGCTTTCTCCGGGTCCATGCGGAAAAATACTGGCTTGGCAAATGATTGGTAAAGCAACCTCTTCACTCCGTTCCTACAGTAAATGCTCCGCCCTTCAGTTTATCGCGTTCAGCCCCAAAAGAAAAGAGCGCAGCACAAAGGTAGCGTTTCCATACTGGAAAAACGACCAAGCTATTGCCCAACCCTGCTGCAAGCGATTACAATAGAAAAGCTATAGAAACCGACCTGAAAGGGGATAGAACGATGAGCTCTGCCAAACGCAAACCCCCCACCCGCAAACAAACAAGGAATGACGAACCTAACCGCAAAGCAATCGCTATCTTCTCGACTGTTTTTGGCTTGCTGGCCATCCTCATGATCGTCCTACTCGTAGTTTATAACTGACATTGGTCAGACTTTATAACAACCAGTTATACACTTTATTCGGATTCTCTTCAGTCGATACGGGCCGCACTTTGTAGCGGCTCTTCGTTGTGCCCTGCGGTGCTTCCTGTGGTTTCAAATGCTCCAAACCTCCAGCCTGGATGGTGACAGGCGTACCGATTGGCACTAAATCGTATAACTCCTCTGCATCTTGACGCCCTATTCTCACGCACCCAAGCGATTCATCCTTGCTTATGGAATCCAAATCATTGGTAGCGTGAATGGCATATCTTGTACCCGATAAAGTCATGCCGCGACTACTGAACGGCCCCGTTGTAGTGCCGTTAGGATTGCGGACCTTCTCGCTAATTGCGTATTGGCCGAGAGGTGTTTTGGTTCCGCCAAGTCCCACCGGATAAATCCGCACCACAACAGATCCGCTTAGCAGCGCCAAGCGATGCGTTTTGACGTCGACAACAATACGAAAGCTCTCTGACATTGCAGAAGCAAGTTTGCCACGCTGCACTTTCTCGGCTGCTTCATTCTCCTGCGAAGCCGCTTCCGTTCCGCCTCCCTTACTCGCCTCCGAGCCACGAGCAGTAGCCAGCATTTCCGCAAAGAGCCCCTCCATTCCGTCTGCCTTACCCGCAAGAATATTGTTCGGGTACGGACGCGTCAGATCGGCGAGCGACTTTGGCCACTTCCCATTGATCCGGTAATAACTTCTAATTCCGCTAATGACGGACCAACGCTGCTCCTGAAGGAGCCTTTCCGCCTTTACAACTTTATCCACCGACTCGGAAAGACCGCTTTCGCAGTTGCACATATCCTGCGAAACCGGCTCCTGCAGCAAATACGATCCAGCCCGTTCCGTGCGGGAAGCTGATGCCGCTCCAACCGCTGGAAGCTCCCAGCGATAATGTTTACCCGCACGTGGCAGTGTCAAAGCTGCCACTTGATTCCATTTATTCGTGAGTCGAAGTGACTCTGCAGCCGAGACAGCCCCTGATACAAAAGCCGGGCCGTCAACCCACACCATACCTTGCATGGCAGTGCTGTGGACTAGAGCTGATGACTTGTTCTCCCGTTGTTGATCCACCGCGCCAGGCAGCGGCTCCTTCACACCTGGCTTAACTGTTGCAGCTTCCTGTACGGGCTGATTTCCAGGTGCGGAAGAAGCTGCAGGGATCAACAGCAGTCCAGCCAAAACAGCAAGTCCAATGCGTATAGCTAACCGGCCGCGGCGCGGTTCTTCATTCCAGGAAGAAAGCAGCTCTTCAGCAGGGATCAAGCTGTTCTCATAAGGGTGAGGAGAGTTTTCGTATGCTTCATATATGGGTCCGGATCGAAGATAACAATAATTAGCCTTGGCTTCCTTGCCGAGACGTGCATACGTTTTACCGAGCAGGAACCAAGCCATCTTGTTATGTGAATGAGCCGTCACATACTTTTTTAGCTCGTCAAGTCGGCGCTCCAACGCCGCTTCTTGCAGCATTTCCGTTGGCCCAGCAATGACTGACGCATTTGCGGCTTCACCCATTTCGGCGGATGTAGTCCCAGTGTCGCTCCCCAGTCGTTGCTCCCTCCTGCCGAGTTCATCCGGCAGTGACTTGAGCTCGCCATTCGCATTCGCAGCAGGCTTCGCGGTCTGCTCCGCCGCTTTCGGCCTTTTGTTCTTCCCCTCCATACGTTTCCTTCCCTTCCCGGAACCGGTCTTACTATTGTTATCGGCATTTAGCTACTGCAGCGTTTGGCAATCCCCGGAACGTTTTATAAAAGCAAAAAACCTGCCCGGAAAGCCGGACAGGCACATAAACAGGTATGATTACATATTAAACGGTTCATCCGCGATCTTGATGGAGTCCGTCGGACACCCGTCACAAGCATCCTGCAGATCATCGAACAGATCCTCCGGAATAGCTTTGATGCCGTGGTTGCCATCGCCGTCGTAGATTGTTTCGGCAAGACCCTCGTCGTCGTAATCGTAGATGTCAGGAGCCGTTGCGCCGCAAGCTCCGCATGCGATGCAAGTATCTTTGTCGACCCATGAGTATTTAGACATGATGTTTCCCTCCTCGATAAGTGAAGCCTACTGCAAAAAAATAACCAGGTAAAGCTATTATTACCCGGATTCAACCTGTTATTACACATCAATTTATAACAAAATCCTCATCGATTTGCAAGGATGTACCCCTAATCTTACGGTTGCGAATCAGTGTCGAAGGATCATCGCCAAGCATACCCGCTGTTAAAATTGCGCTTTCACCGTATTTGTCGCGCATCGCATCCATCGCTTTGGTCAAAGCTTCCCGCTTCGGGTCGTTCTCATAGCTGAACAGATCCAGCTGTACAGCAACACTGCTTTTAGGCTGCAAGCTATGAAGCGTAATGCCGAGAAGCCGCACAGGGACCATTTTGGGCCAATGCTCATCAAAAAGACGGCAAGCCTCATGATGAATCTTCGATGCATCCTCGACCGGTTTGTCCAGCATCCGGGAACGTGTATACGTCGCCATATCCGGTAAACGAACAGTAATTTGCACTCCGCCGGCTACGAAGCCCTTACGCCTCATGCGACGGGCAGTCTGGTCAGCTAAATTGAGAAACACGCGATGAACCTCTTGCCGGGTGTCTACATTTTCAGGAAGAGTTGTTGTATGTCCGACGGACTTGCTGGCCTCTCTCACCTCGCGCACCAGCGAGTGGTCAATGCCGTTGGCCGCTTCCTTCATCGACGCTCCATACACGCCGAACTGGCCCGTCAAGAGCGCCGCGTCAGCCTGAGCAAGCTGTCCAATTGTGCGGATATTTAGCCGCCGTAGCTTGTCTGCCGTCTTGCGGCCGACGCCGAACAACTGATCGCAAGGTTTGTCCCAAAGCAGCCGAGGAACGTCGCGGATGCGCAGCACCGTAAGCCCCGCAGGCTTTTTCATATCCGAGCCCATTTTGGCCAACAGCTTATTAGGACCTACCCCCACAGAGCAGGGTATCTTTAATTCCATCCGAATGCGCGTTTGAATCGTCTCAGCGATGTCCAGTGGAGAGCCGAACAGCGTGGAACCGGTTATATCGAGATAACACTCGTCGATCGATACCGCCTCTAACAAAGGACTGTACATACCAGCAATCTCCATGAATCCTCTGGAGTAACGGCGGTACAAATCGAAGTCAGGAGAGATGAGAATCAGCTCTGGACAGAGCTTCAGCCCCTGGCGAACGGTCATGCCGGTGCGGACGCCCCTTGCACGGGCCGGATAGGAGCAGGTGACGATGATGCCCTTGCGTTGCTCAACGCTGCCGGCAACTGCAGTTGGCTTACCCGTATAAAGTCCAGGTTGCTCCGCTTCATGCACCGAGCAATAAAAAGCGTTCATATCCAGATGAAGAATGACTCTGCCTTTTCTCGCCACACCGTCGCTCTTTCCACTCATATCCGTCTCCCCCTTCCTATTATCAGCATATCTCTACCTTAGAAGAGAATCAACCGATGAAAAATCGAGCTATCTCTTCTATATGGCATAGGCTCGGTGCTATAATAAGATAATATTTAGTGCATTGCTTTTACGCATTGCTGAGTTAAGACATTAAAGGGGGACTCTCAGTTTATGACCCAGGCCATCTCCATCTTCGATACTACCCTGAGGGACGGCACCCAAGGCGAAGGGATCAGCCTGTCTGCGGACGACAAGCTCAAGATTGCCCAGAAGCTCGATGAACTGGGAGTTCATTATATTGAAGGCGGCAATCCGGGCAGCAACAGCAAGGACATCGAATTTTTCCAAAGGGTGCAAAAGCTTGGGCTGCAGGCCAAAATTACTGCCTTTGGCAGCACACGGCGCAAAAACAGCGTGGCTGAGCAGGATACCAGTCTGATCCGCATCGCCGAGTCAGGTGTGCAGGCCGCCACACTGGTCGGCAAGTCATGGGATTTCCACGTCCACAAGGCGCTTGGGACGACGCTGGAAGAGAATTTGTCTATGATCTTCGACTCCATTGCCTATCTTAAACAGCGTGGTCTTGAAGCGATTTTCGACGCGGAGCATTTCTTTGACGGGTTCAAAAACAACCCGGAATACGCTGTCGCTGTGCTGAAGCGCGCTCGCGCAGCAGGTGCGGATTGGCTCGTGATGTGCGATACGAATGGCGGCACGATGCCAGGAGAAATCTCCGAGATCGTTCGCCATGTAAGATCTGAGATTAACGCTCCACTCGGCATTCATACTCATAATGACTGCGAGCTGGCCGTTGCCAACACGCTGGCGGCTGTGCAAGCGGGAGCAACGCAGGTGCAGGGAACGATCAACGGATACGGTGAGCGTTGCGGCAATGCCAATCTTTGCTCCATCCTGCCAAGCCTTGAACTGAAGCTTGGTTACAACACGGTAGGCAACGACAAGCTTCGCCTGCTCACCTCAACGGCACGTTATATTAGCGAGATCGCTAACGTGAGCATGCCTGTCGGCCAGCCGTATGTCGGCAATGCTGCTTTCGCCCATAAGGGTGGAATCCATGTCTCGGCCATTCTCAAAGACTCCAAAACATACGAGCATATCGAGCCTGATCTGGTCGGCAACAAACAGCGTATCCTCGTCTCCGAGCTGGCTGGACAGAGCAACGTTATCTCCAAAGCGCAGGAGCTTGGACTGGACATTAACAGCAATAATGACAACACCAAATCCATTATCGAGCGAATCAAGGACCTTGAACATCAGGGCTATCAGTTCGAGGCGGCGGATGCCAGTCTGGAGCTGTTGCTGCGCGATGCCTTTGGCGGCCTGAACGAAGTGTTTGCCGTAGAAACGTTCAAAATCCTCCTCGAGAAAACGGTGCACGGAATGTCTACAGAGGCGATCGTTAAGCTGCGAGTCGGTGAAGAATCTGTTTATACCGCAGCCGAAGGCAATGGTCCTGTTAACGCATTAGACAATGCGCTGCGTAAGGCATTGCTGCCATTTTATCCACGCATTAATGATATCCATCTGGCGGATTACAAGGTACGTGTGTTGGACGAGAAGGACGCCACAGCAGCCAAAGTACGCGTGCTGATTGAGTCCAGCGACTTCGCCAGCAGTTGGAATACCGTCGGTGTATCCGGCAATGTGATCGAAGCGAGCTGGGAAGCTTTGCTGGACAGCATCCGCTATGCGCTGCTCGGCATGGATCGGATGGAATCCGGAACAGGAGAAGACTCTCTCCGCAGCCGCACAGGAGTCATCAATCACTAATAGTTAACACCACCGTAAAATCAAACAGCCCGACTGCAAGCGGAATATCCGCAGGCAGCCGGGCTATTTGATTTTACAAGAAATTAAGGACTCTTCAGCAGATCATCCAGCTTTTGTTCCCATTGAGCTATTGGAATGACGCCAGTGATGCGATCCTTCACCTTGCCGTCTGTACCGATCAGCACTGTAGTCGGGAAATTGCTGACTTTATACAGCTTGGTTACGTCGCCACTCCGGTCCATCGGGATCGGGAAGGTAAGCTTTTTCTCATCGACAAACTTGCGTGCATCGCGTTCCCGGTCATAACTAGTGGAATTGACGCCGTAAAAATCTATCTGGTCGCCATATTTGAGGTAAAGCTCCTGCAAATCAGGCGCCTCAAGATCACATGGCCCGCACCAGGAAGCCCAAAAGTTAACAAAAACCGGTTTTGTTCTGGCTCCTTGCACCGCATAAGTCTGTTCATCAAGACCCGTTAAGCTAAACGCAGGCGCGTCATAACCCGTTTTTGGTTTGGCCTCGCCATTACCGGTAATAGCTGCGATTCCTCCAAGCGGCATGTCAGCGCGATCCATCCAAATCCATACTCCAAGCAAAACAGCCACCAGTAGAATTCCTATTGTAGTGAATCGTTTCATGCCATACCTTCCTTCGCTTCTGCTCTTCTTCTCTTATACGGACATGTTATCATGGATGAGGCTGGTGACTCAAGGAAGCCCTTCCATTCCATAACCTAACCCATTTATAAGGAGATCTGACATGCCCTCGTCTGCATCATATACAGCTTTTATTACATCCGAAGCGTTACAGAAGCTGAAACTACTTTGCCATCAAGAGCTTCCCAAGGAAGCATGCGGCCTAACCGCCTGCCGGATCGATGATCCCGAGCGAGTCGTATCAGCTATTCTGCCTATGCACAATACTCATCCCAAGCCGGAGCATCATTTCAAGTTCGATCCTGCGGAGTGGGTTCGGACGCTATTTCTTCTATCTCAATCCCAATATAGCCTCACTGGCTTCTATCATTCCCATCCTGCTGGTCCGCCATCCCCTTCCAACGAGGACCTCTCTCATCCCTTGTGGAGTTCTCCTGCTAGCGTAAAAGAACCCTTCAGCGGGGCTGAAGGGCTGCAAAAGCTGCAAATGTGGATTGTATCGCTGGCTGATCCAGCCACAACCGAAATTACCGTCTTCGCCTCATCTTCGAATGGAATGAGACGATTAATGCTGACTGAGATAAGCGTATAGATCGCTGAGAGTATGAATATTGC
Source organism: Paenibacillaceae bacterium GAS479 (assembly GCA_900105225.1). Lineage (NCBI taxonomy): Bacteria > Bacillati > Bacillota > Bacilli > Caryophanales > Paenibacillaceae > Paenibacillaceae bacterium GAS479. The sequence goes on from LT629764.1 coordinate 452,672, forward strand.
GGGAACGAATCCGCTCCAAATAAGTCTGCCATAGCTTTGTTTGCATAAAACAATCCTCCAACGCATGATGACGTTGAGTAATCGGAATGCCTTCCTCTTCGAGCAGCTCATCCAGACCGTACGCTTCCCGGCCGGGATTGAGCCATTTGGCTACCATCATCGTATCCAACACGCGATGGGTCAAATTGCACTTGAACGTTTTCCATAATGCAGCGTTCAAAAACTGCTTGTCATGTCCGCTGCCATGGGCAATAAGCAGCCGCTTGCCGCAGAACTCCATGAATTGATGAAGCACATCCATGAGCTCTGGCGCATCCTCTGCCATCGAACTGGTGATTCCCGTCAGCTCGGTAATATGCAGTGGAACTTTTCGCTTTGGATTAACAAGACTGTAGAACGTTTTGCCTTCAACTATAGCTCCGCCTCGCAAAAGCACCGCGCCAAAGCTAATAATCTCATCTCCGTTGTAAGGATAGAACCCCGTCGTCTCAAGATCGAATACAACCGTCTCCAGCTCAGCAAAAGGGGTATCCAGCAAGGACTGCTTACGCAAATCACGGTTCACCGCGCGCATGAATGCCATCTGCTGCGCATTCTGCGCTCCCAACATGGACGCAATGGCCGGCGTTACGCCCCCCATTTTGTATAGCTGCCACATTCGGCTGACACCTTTGCTATCTTTCATGTTGACTCCTTTCGATCCCTCACAGCCTGCTCATCGTATGGCGGTACACCTTGCGCTGCAGCTTTTTCCCTAGCCTTAGGCCGTTTTTCAGTTTCTCGGCCATCTCTTTGCTGAGCTTGCTCGATGATAGCTTGCCATTGGTCGTGTACTGGCCGTTCTCGATCTTCTCGGTAGTCATCATTCGAAGCCCAAGGAACAGCTGGAATGTCTCGATACACTCCGCTGCCTCCCCTGGCTGAACCAAGCCAAGCTTCTCCAGGCTGCGAATTCGGTCAAGGGTAGATGCCTCCCTCAGATTGGCTTCAATCGCGAGCAGTCGAATTGCATTTACCATTGGAATATACGCACCATATTTAATATCAATGCTGCCGGCATCTTCCCCATACTGTTCTCGAAGCAGCTGTCCAAAAATATTGAGCAGAACCTTATGTTTCATCGTGTTCTCCAGCATGCGCTTAACGATAATCGGTTGCCGGATCACATCACCATAAAAATCATCCTTAAGCTCATTATGAAGCCCCATCTCACCATATACACAGCGGCTGTCCGCCACAATAAGCAGGTAACGAACCGCTTCCCATGCCGGCTCCTCAAACCAGCCATTCAGCTTAACACGCCAACTGGAAAGTGAGCGGCACCATTCCTTGTTGCTGCTCAGTACATTTCCTTCACAGAGCGGGTATCCTGTTTCAAGCAGCAGTTGGACAATTCGATCCGATAAGGCGGTAAAATACTCACGGCTTTTTTCCTGTTCCGCTTCACTCAGCGAGTCGGCATAAATAATGCCGCTGTCCTGATCGCTAAGCAAGGTCTGCTCCCTGCGCCCGCCGCTTCCAAACAATAAATAAGCAAAAGGCACGGGGGGAACACCTTTCCCGAGCCGTGCCAGTTCAAATTGTGCTAGCTGAATGGCGCGCCGGACAAAGGCGTCATGCGCGTCATTCAGCTCTGCGTAAAATCGTTCGGTCCCTTGCAGGGGCAGCCGTGCAACCATTCGGTCGTGGACAAGTTCACGGAGGCGATGCAGGCTGGCGGAATCATCAGCATGGGCGATTCCATGCAGCAGCTGCTGCCATCCTGGATCTGTCATTCGGCGTTCCCTCCCCTTTTGCCCATCTCAAGCTCATGATGATTGCGGGTCAAAAACTTGTCAAGCTCCGATATTAGGAGTGGAGGATTTTTTGAGCTGCTCCGGGTAGCCGTAATTGCCATGCTCACTCAAGTCGAGGCCGGCAATCTCCTGTTCTTCCGTTACACGCAGACCCATAACCTTCTTCATAACGGCCAGAATGATGAAGCTGACAGCAAAGGCATACGCACCGCTGACGGCGACACTCTCAATCTGCACCCAAAGCTGATCCCAAGATCCCGTGTCGATCAAGCCGCCCTTGCCGGTATTGAGCTTAGTGGCTAATTCTTCAGTAGCAAAGATACCATTTGCCAGCGTACCCCAGATGCCCGCAGCGCCATGAACAGACAGAGCGTAGATTGGATCGTCGATCCTGATTTTTTCGAAGAAACGAGTGCTGTAGAATACAAGGACGCCAGCTACAAGGCCGATTACAACGGCAGCCCATGGATCAACAAACGCACAAGATGCGGTAATAGCGACAAGGCCAGCCAGAGCACCATTCAGCGTTGTGCCGATGTCGGTTTTGCCAAGAACAGCCCAGGAAATCAGCATCGCCGCTACAGCGCCGCCAGCTGCACCCAGTTGAGTATTAAAAGCTACATAACCGAAAAATCCATCGCCTATAGCAAGCGTACTACCCGCGTTGAAGCCGAACCAGCCAACCCATAAGATTAACACGGACAGCGCCGTGAACACTTGATTATGTCCGAGAATCTCATTGGCGGAGCCGTCCCTGTTGAATTTGCCGATACGGGGCTTCAGCAAGATCGTGCCTGCCAGAGCTGCCATTGCCCCGGTCAAGTGAACAACGGTGGAGCCTGCAAAATCTTGTGCACCGTCTTGGTAAAGGAAACCGCCGCCCCAAATCCAATGTGCAACAACTGGATAAATAAGTGCTGTAAACAAAATGGTGAAAATCAGATAAACAGAGAACTTAGCGCGTTCTGCAAATCCGCCCCAGGCAATCGAGAGGGATACAGCAGCAAAAGCAAGCTGGAACAGGAAGAAAATTGTTGGAGGCAAAGCATTTTCAACCGAAACCTTGGATGGATCGAACAGGAAGTCTCCCCAGCCAAAAAATTCATTTCCTGAAGCTCCAAACGCAACTCCATAACCTACCGCCCAATAGATGAGGGAACATAATCCTACAGTGAATATTGTTTTGCCTGCTACATGGCCGGCATTTTTCATACGAGTGGAGCCAGTTTCAAGCAGGATGAATCCTCCTTGCATAAGCAGAACCAGAATCGCTGAAAGCATAACCCACAGCGAGTTAAGGCCCATGTTGAGCGTTGCACCCGAAGGATCCTCCGCAAACGCCATCGTTGGGAAAAGCACCAACATAGCGCTAATGGATATCAACATTTTTTTAATCATTTCGACCACTCCCCCATTTAACGTCACTTTATCTAACACAAAAAGAAAGACTTAATGACATTATAGTCAGTGACTCCTCTTTTGACAACACGCAATTTTTTAGCGGGACAGCAAATATCAAACGTTTATCCTTCCATCCGTATGTATTGTTAAGTTTTAGATAATTTAGTCTTAGATAATGATGAGAATCATACTATTATCGTTCGTATTTCATTGAAATAAGTTGATAAATATTGCGTTTCTCCCCTTATAAAACCGAAGGACTTCCCATGTCAGGTTTTCGAACTGTCGAATCCTGTCTACTGTACCAGCACTAGCTGGATTGCAATTTGTTTGACGGCATGAAGGCTTAGCGATTAAAATTGTTTTCATAGATATAGCAGGGTTTAATTAAGGATGGTGGAGTAAAAATGGCTGATAATCTGCTCAAGATCGGAGAATTGTCCAAGCAGGCTCAGGTCAGCTCAAGAACAATCGATTACTATACGAAGCTTGGCCTGATTCATCCAGAGAGCCGCAGTGAAGGCAATTATCGTCTTTATAGCACTGAAACCTTAGAACGGCTTAGACGTATAGAACAGTTGAAGAAAGAAAAATATACGTTGGACGAAATCAAGCAAGCTCTCGATAGCTGGAACGATGTTTCATCTGTGTCACAAGTCACTCAAAGGCTTAGCGATCTCCAACTTCATCTAAGTCAACTTGAGCGAGAAGTGAAAGAGCTTGAACCCGTCATTCAGAATCTTAAGCCGAAGCAAGCCAATAAAGCCGTTAAGCGACTCATTCCGCAAACTGCGGCTTGTATTGAGGCGCTTATGCTGATTCTGAACAAAGGCAATTTCATGTAACCAACGAAGTAATTGAAAGATGGAGGGATAGCATGCTTTTATTTCATCCAATGGACTTTCTCATCCTGATTGCCTTTGCTCTCTCGATCTGGGCTCAATTCAGGGTAAAAGGTACCTTCAACCGCTGGTCTGACGTTCAGGTGATGAGCGGTATAACAGGCTATGAAGCAGCACGTCGCTTGCTTGATGCTAACGGCCTGTATGATGTGCCGATTGAGCCCGTTCCCGGTCGCCTGTCCGATCATTACGATCCAATCCATCGCGTCGTAAGATTGTCGGAGCCGGTTTACTACGAAAGCTCCATCTCAGCTGTCTCCGTTGCCTGCCATGAAGTAGGCCATGCGATCCAGCACAAGGTCAGCTATCCGATGCTGACGCTTCGCCACCGGATTTTCCCGGTTGTGAACTTCGCTTCCGGCATTGCACCATTTCTGCTTATCGCAGGATTCCTTTTCCAGGCTACTGGACTGATCGGTGTCGGTATCGTATTCTTCTCCGTTGCGGTTGCCTTCCAGCTCATCACGTTGCCGGTTGAGTTCAATGCCAGCAGCAGAGCGCGGGAGCTGATGATTTCCGAAGGCTTCATTACGAACGAAGAAGAGCGCGGTGTATCCAAAGTGCTTAACGCTGCTGCTCTTACCTACGTTGCTGCGGCGCTAGTCTCCCTTCTTGAGTTGATCAAGTACGTTATGATTTTCTTCTCATCGGATCGCGATTAATTAACGAATAAAAGAAGACCCTCGAGACATCTCGAGGGTCTTCTTTTTCTATTGCAAGAGAAAGACCGCCTTTCTCTGCCTTAATTCATTCAGCGGTATCTGGCCCGACGATATTTTTCCTTATTGTCCATAGCTGCATAGATCAGATATCCTCCGATTAGGCCGCCCAGATGCGCCCACCAGTTGATATTGGAGTAGAAAAGCAACGAAACGACGCCAAGTCCTAGTATCATATAGACGGTTTTGGCCGAGCTTTCATCCATCATACCTTTACGATGCAGCGCCATGAACAGATAAGCGCCATATACGCCGTAAATCGCTCCTGAAGCACCCAGAGACTGTTGTACCCCGGTAATAGCGACTGCGCTCAGAACATTGCCGGCAATGCCACTCAAGAGATACAGCAGCGTATATCGCCAGCTTCCGATCAATCGCTCTAATGGAGGTGCGAATACGAGCAAGGCAAACATATTGAAAAACAAATGCTGCATACTACCGTGTACAAACATTGAGGTTACATAACGCCATGGTTCCTGCAGTCCATAAGAATTGTCAGCATATCCAGAGAAGTTACTCCATTGCAGGAACGAAAGCTCCCCGGTAATCCGATCATTAGTTAATATCTGTCCCGCGAACAAGATCAGGTTCAGTGCAATCAAAACCGATGTTACTGGATATGCCTTCAGATAACCGCGAAAGCTTTCATAGCGCAGAAAAATCATGCAGCGTCCCTCCTTTACCGATTGGACAACGGGGTTAATAAAAGCTTATAATTGATAAGCATTTCCTAAGAGTTAAACAGACTGAAGGAGGATAATCCATATGGCACAGGAACGTCAAGCAAGCTTAAAGGGCAACCCGATTACTTTGGTTGGTCCACAGCTTCAAGTAGGGGATAAAGCTCCGGATTTCACCCTAAACAAATCTCTCGTCGACACGGTCAGCCTTGCTGACTATGCTGGTAAAATCAAGCTGATTAGCGTCGTTCCTTCGATTGACACCGGCGTATGTGACGCTCAAACTCGCCGCTTCAACGAAGAAGCAACTAAGCTTGGAGACAACGTAGCTGTTCTCACCGTCAGCGTCGATCTGCCGTTTGCACAAGCTCGCTGGTGCGGCGCCGCTGGAATCGATAACGTTGTCCTTCTCTCCGATTACAAAAGCAACGAATTCGGACAAGCTTATGGTGTCCTGATCAAGGAATTAAAACTTGATATGCGCGCAATCTTCGTCATTGATGCCAACGACACGATTCAATATGTCGAAGTTCTCGGCGAAATGACCGAACACCCAAATTATGAAGCAGCTATTGAAGCCGTACGCGCCCTTCAATAAGATCAGCCCTGCAAGAACAGAAAAGCGAGGAAGGATGATTGTCCTTCACTCGCTTTTTGCTTATTCAGGAAGTTGTCTTATAAGAGGCCAGCTTCTTGTCCAAGGTACGATAAATGTCGAGAATGACTCTGTAGTTAGCGCCCAGATCTCCTAGCGAGCCACGCGAAGCTGAGTAAATATCAACCGCAGAAGTTACAGGGCCAGTCCCGATCACAGATACGGTAATGTCCATTGTCCTACCCGTTACAGTTCTTTTCTCAAGCACAATCTCCCCGACAGAAGGCACATCATGAAGCACCTTATATCCTTGTAACTTTTTGAGCGTGGACAATACCTCATCAAAAGCCTTGTCCTTGGAAAGCTTGTAATAATGGGATTTCAGCAGCGGATTCTTTGCCTTGTCGCCTGACTGTTCGAAGCTGCGCAGCAGACCCAAAAGCGTCCGTTTCAGCAATGGTGATTCCCCCTCCGACGTCTATGTATATACAAGCAGTGAAACAGGTGCTACAAATTCAAAAAAAAGGCTCTGACGAGTGTCAGAGTCGTAAAAAACTCTAAATTAAAGTCCCGCAATGCCGTCCGACTCGCTTGTTCCTGAACCCGCTCTCGCAGGTGGGTGTCCTCAGAACAGCATTTGGGGTCCTCCATAAAATGAAGGCATGCCAGCCGCTGGTCGATGTTGAACTCCCGGGAAACAGCCATTGGTTCAAAACAATTTAAAGCCGTAACGAGCATCGCAGGATGTATTGTTATTATAAGCGTTAGCGGCTCAAAAGTAAAATCCCAAGCTCCCAATTTTGCATATTGGAAAAGGATGGAAAAACTACTTTTTGGTGCCTTCGCCAAGCTCGTTGTCTACGAGATCCGCTTCCTCTTCTTCTGCCTGGCGCTTCTTCGCCTCCATCTGATCCTGTACCTTTTGATACACGAGGTAGAAGTTCCAGAAAGCAAAATAGGCGATGATGCTGCCCATGAAAAACGGAATCAGAAACGTAAACTTCGTGAAGCTGATATAAAGAACGAACCCGCTTACAATGGCCGTAGAGAAGGAACGGAACGGCCTGCCAATCGTGATCAGAATCGCATTTTTGATCAGTTGGAACGTTTTCATGTGATAGTGTACAACCATCGAGAAGAAGTTGAAGACAGATATCGACAGCAGAAGCATCAAACCGATGAAAATATAGGATACAATTTGTAAGCTTGGATTGTTCATGTACACACGGTAGTCCACGATCATGATGGCGAACAAAAGAGCGTAAAGAATGCCGCCAATCATGCTTTGAACATAATTTTCCTTGTAGTTGCGGAAATACGTCTTGAACAGAGGTACGTCTACATCCCCCATCACCCATTTGCGAGCTACGCCGAACATAGCCGTCGTTGCCGGAAACAATGTAAAAGGAGAAGCAAGAATCGCCAAGAACATCCAACTAAAAAAGCTCTGCGTTACATCTACACCTTCGACGCCTGTGGAAAGAAATGCGGTAAGTACTAAAAAAGCAAACGGTATGGAACAGATAATCCAGAGAAGGTTGATTACCGCAAGCCTCATGATCCATTCGGATATTCGGTAAAAGCCTCCCATTACACCTTTCATTTCCATAATACTGCTGATCCCCCCTGCTGATAGCGGTTACGATTGACATTTCTATTATAACTCGTTCGAGGGCAGAAGCCCAACTATTCCTTATTGAGGCATTAGTCCTGTCCCCCGGGGTGTCTCCTACATATATTGTTATTAGCTTCACCCAATCAATTAGTATTAGGAGGTGTCGATATGGGTTACGGAGGTTTAGGCGGTTGCAACAGCACTGGAGCCATTCTTGTCCTGTTCATTCTTTTGGTTATTATCGTGAGTGCATTCTGCTGGTAATAGTTAATACGGCCAGCGCGGACTACGGGAGTGCTTTTCAATGAAAAGAATTCCGCTGCTGCTACCGGACAAAAAACTAATACAGGGCAGGCATGAAACAGTACCAACCAAAGTAGCATGAGTACAAAGAAAGCCGGGAAACAACCGTTTTATACGGTTGACCCGGCTTTTTTGTTTGCGCTAGGCGCAAGCGAATTAGTTGTTCACAAAGTCATCGGACGCTGGCTTCGAACGACGTTGCTCGCCGCTGCGGTTCTCATAGCTGCTGCTGTTACCGCGTCCTTCGTAGCTGCGGCCACCTTCTCTAGGCTTATAACCGTCACGGCTGCTGCTGCCACGGTTGCCAGCATATCCGCTGCCGCTGCTGCCGCCGCCATAGCCACTGCGACCACGAGGAGCGCTGCTGCTGCTGCCGGAACCGGTACGGTTGCCGCCGTAGCCGCTGCCCGTGAAACGGCGTCCGCTGGAGCGAACGTCTGGACGACGCTTTTTAGCGCGAATCGGATCTTCAGGCGTAAGCTCGATGCTGACATCCTTCTTCTCGCCCGTAATAAGCGCAATCGCCGATGCAAGCAGGTTAACGGAGTCGTATTGCTCGAGCAGTTGGATGGCAATGCCTTTATATTCAACGAAGTTTTCGCCTTGAACGACTTCGAGAATGCGCTCTGCCGTAATACGTTGTTTGCCTTCGATAGCTTCTGCCAGGGAAGGAACAGGTTTCTTCGAAATACGCTGGCGCGTCACCTTCTCGATGAAGTGAAGATGATCCGTCTCACGAGGCGTTACGAAGCTCCATGCCGTTCCTTCTTTACCTGCACGGCCTGTACGACCGATCCGATGCACATAGCTCTCCGGATCTTGCGGAAGGTCAAAGTTGATAACATGTGTTACGCCGGATACGTCAAGACCGCGCGCAGCAACGTCAGTTGCTACCAGCACATCGATGCTGCCATCGCGGAACTTGCGCATTACGTTATCGCGCTGATTCTGGCTAAGGTCGCCGTGCAGGCCGTCAGCGGAGTATCCACGCTTTTGCAGCGCTTCGCTCAGCTCGTCAACCCGACGCTTCGTACGGCCGAAGATGATGGCCAGATCAGGGCTTTCCATATCCAACAAGCGGCTAAGAGCATCAAACTTCTGGCGCTCATGCACTTCAATGTAGGATTGGTCAATCGTAGGCGCGCTGACTTGCTTCGGAATGACCGAAACATGCTCAGGGTTTCTCAGGAACTGCTGAGCAAGACGTTGAATGTTAGGAGGCATTGTTGCCGAGAACAACATCGTCTGGCGCTCTACTGGCACGAGGCTGAGGATGGAAGTGATATCTTCCATGAAGCCCATGTCGAGCATTTCGTCCGCTTCGTCGAGCACGACATGTTGAACATCGTCGAGCTTGATCGTTTTGCGGTTGATGTGGTCAAGCAGACGTCCTGGGGTACCAATGATGATTTGCGGGCGTTTTTTGAGGGCACGGATCTGACGTCCGATTTCTTGTCCGCCGTAAATCGGGAGGGAACGTATACCTTTGAACCGTGAAAGCTTGCCGATCTCTTCAGCAACCTGGATCGCAAGCTCGCGGGTTGGGGTCATAATGAGAGCGACGATGCGTTCTTCGCTGGACGGAATTTTGTTGATGAGCGGAATTCCGAATGCAGCGGTCTTACCTGTACCTGTTTGTGCTTGGCCAATCAGATCGCTACCGTTCATTGCAATCGGAATGGACTTATCTTGAATTGGGGTGGATTCCTCGAATCCAAGCTCCGTAATTGCCTGCAACACCTTCGCGTCCAGGCCAAATTCAGCAAATGTTTTCAAATCTTATCCTAACTCCTTCTCTTGTGAAGCTCGCTTCAAAAATATCCTGTTAAGTATAGCATAAAGAACCTGATGAATACCAGTCGCACGCAAACAGCCATACTACATTCGTGTATATCGTTGATGGCCGTTGATGGAAATATCCCCGCGGCCAGGATGGAGGAAGTCATGAAGCCATTTCGATCTTTGACCTCCTGGCTGGCCGTCACAGCAGGCTCGCTGCTGATCGCGATCGCCTTCAATGTCCTGCTTATTCCTCAGCAACTGCTGAGCGGCGGCCTATCCGGGATATCCATGATGATCGGTTATCTTACCGGCAGCAATATCGGCTGGCTGTATCTTGTCCTCAACATTCCTGTACTCGTATGGGGCTGGTTCTCGCTCGGTCGACGGTTCGTTGGGTGGAGCAGTTATTCCGTAGTGGCTGCCACCGTCTTCTTGCAACTGGTACCTGTTATTCCGCTAGCAAAAGATATTCTGCTTGCTTCTGTATTCGGCGGTTTGCTGCTCGGCTTCGGTACCGGACTTTGTCTTCGTGCAGGAGGCTCCTCCGGCGGTTTCGATATCGTCGCTTCCATCGTAAGCCGCAACAGGGATTTGCAGGTAGGCATGTTAATCTTCATTCTGAATGGCCTTGTGATCGGCATTCTCGTCTTTTTCACCGGGAATTGGGATATCGCCCTTTACTCGCTTATCTCCATCTTTACGGCGGGCAAAATCGTTGACCTTATCCACATCCGCCATCACAAAGTTACCGCCTTCATCATCACCCAGAAAACCGATGAACTGCTAGCTCAAATGCTTGCTCGCCCTCGCGGAGTAACCGTCATAAGAACGAGAGGTGCTTTTTCTTCTCAGGAACATGATATGCTTATGACGGTGACAACCCGCTATGAGCTCGAAGAGCTGAAACTGATGGTTCGTAAACTAGATCCCAAAGCTTTCGTCAATATTGTGGAGACAGTTGGTGTCATGGGTGATTTCCGGCGTAACTCCGGTTAGCTTCATCCCTCTGTATAAGGGTAAGCGCGGATTTATCGATGCCTCCCTTTCTTCTGCCAACAGCATAGGGTATACTGGTTTTATCCCGTAGTTCATTGTTTCATGCCCAGCGTTCTTGCCCTGATATCTCATGAGAAAGGGTGATGCAAGGTGGATATGGAAACGGTCAAACTCTCGAGGATTGTGGAAAAACTGGCACCTGAGCTTCATTCCTTCCTTACAACGCATGAGCTTGATCTCAAGATTGTTCTCCGGGACGGATTTTCGGTTTTAGAGCCGGCTGACGCCATGGAGATCGTGCAGCAGAGCATTTGTGAATACCAGAAGCTTACGCTTTTGCATTAATTGTTCTGCCGCTATGGCATGGACAGGGCCCGCCCTTGAGGCGGGCTTATTTATTTTGAAGATTTATTTTATATCTCAAATTTCTTGTGTCAGAGGAGCCGTTATTGTTTTATAATTTCTAGAGACGATTACATAGGGAGAGAACAGAATGGAAATGGTGTACACAACGATGTTGCTGCTTATGCAACTGCTTTCTGGAGGAACGGGACCGGAATCCGGAGCCTCACACCAAATGATGGCATCCTATATAAATGGGACCGCTGGCAAAACGATTGTCTCAGCACCAACGACAGCAGTCCAGCCTCCCGATGCCGGGGGCGGAACTTTCGTCAAAAAGGATCCACAGCCGGATGCACCGGAAGTAAAGGGCGTTTATGTCACTGCTCACAGCGCAGGCGGAGCAAGGCTGGAAAAGCTTTTGTCCCTGCTCAATCGCACCGAGCTCAACAGTATGGTCATCGACGTCAAGGATGACTTTGGCTACATCACTTATCCTACGGATAATGCTGAGCTGCTGAAGATGGGCACAGCCAAAAAATACATCAAAGACATGCCGGCACTCATGACCAAACTGAAGGAAAATGATGTCTATCCGATCGCGCGCATCGTCGTCTTCAAGGATACTATCCTTGCCGCGAAAAATCCCGAGCTCAGCTTCGTTCGCCAGGACGGAAGTGTATGGAAAAATGGCAAAGGTGATAGCTTCGTCAATCCCTACTCCAAGGAAGTTTGGGACTACAATATTGCCGTCGCCAAGGAAGCTGTCAAATTAGGCTTTAAGGAAATCCAGTTCGACTATGTCCGCTTCCCGGAAGGTTTTGAGAAAAAAGCTGACTCCTTGAAGTACACCAAAACGGATATTAGCCGTGTTGATGCGGTGGCCGGATTCGTCAAATATGCTCGCGAGCAAATGGCTGATCTTGGCGTCCGGGTATCCGTCGACATTTTCGGGTACGCGGCTTCCGTGCCTGCTGCCGAGGGCATCGGACAGGACTTCGTGAAGATTTCCAAATATGTTGATGTCATTAGCCCTATGATTTATCCAAGCCACTACTCGACAGGCTGGTACGGCGCCAAAGCTCCTGACCGTGCACCTTATGAGGTCATCAAAGGTTCCATGATAGACACGCACAAAAAACTGGATCCAATCGGCAGCCACAAGCCGGTCATTCGCCCCTGGATTCAAGACTTCACGGCCAGTTGGCTCGGCAAGGGCAACTACATGAAGTATGGCAAAAATGAAGTCGAAGCTCAGATCAAAGCGCTGAATGATACCGGCGTGAAGGAATATCTGCTGTGGAATGCCGGCAACAACTATACGGAAGCAAATTATAAATAAAGGTTTTGGCACTTATTCAAACTTCATGATTAACTGTAAAAAAGGGCCCTCCCGCAAATCATCATTAGATGACTTGTGGGAGGGCCCTTTTTGCGTGAAACAATTACCCCAGCGCTCCTTACCAGCAATCGCAGGACTGGCCTACGGTACTAACCTTCGATCAGGTAGCCGCTGCCGGGGTCTGTGCGTTTCTTTTCGACAATTGCGATTGACTGGAGCTCTGGCATATGAAGATAATGACGCTGCACATGGCTTTCGACGTAAGAGAAGGCTTTCTCATCGGTAGCAGCCAGCACGATCAGATGAGCTTGCTTGCCTTCAGGCAGCTGAAGCTCGATTTTGTATAGGAACAAGGCTTGATCTCCTCTGCAGCTTATTGGGAAAGACGCAGTGCCAGGTCGTAAAGCTCCATGTTGAACGGCTTTTTGGTGTTGACGACCAAATCAATGTCGGTAGCAACCAGTTCACCCTTGATGATGCCGCAAGACTTGGCGGATTGGCCATCCATCAGTTGACGGACTGCAAAATCACCCAGTTGGCTAGCTAGAACCCGATCGTTATGCGTCGGTGAACCGCCGCGCTGGATATGTCCCAAAACCGTAACGCGCGGGTCAATGTTGCAGCAACCGGTAATGTGATTCGCCACATCCTGGCCTCTGCCTGCGCCTTCTGCGACGATGATAATACTATGACGTTTGCCATGTTTGAAGTTATCTTGCATACGACGGGAAACTTCGTCCAGATCGTAAGGAACTTCAGGTACGAGAATAGTTTCAGCACCGCTGGCCAAACCGGCATATAGGGCGATGTCGCCACAGTGCCGCCCCATTACTTCAACGATCGAGGAGCGCTCATGCGAGGTCATCGTGTCGCGAAGCTTATTGATGGCGTCAACAACAATACTGACTGCGGTATCAAAGCCGATTGTAAAATCGGTAAACGCAATGTCGTTGTCGATCGTGCCTGGAAGAGTCATTGTTTTGATACCGAGCTTGCTCAGCTTGTTCGCACCTTGGTAGGAACCGTCGCCGCCAATGACGACCAAGCCGTCGATGCCACGCTCACGGAGCACATCTGCCCCCTTCTGCTGGCCCTCTGGCGTCAAGAACTCCTTACAGCGAGCCGTTTGCAAAATGGTGCCGCCGCGTTGAATGATGTCACCGACGCTGCGCAGATCCATCGGGCGAAGATCATCGTTGATCAGTCCCTGATAACCGCGCTGCACTCCGTATACTTCCAGGCCGTGATACAATGCGCTCCGCACGACAGCACGTACAGCTGCATTCATACCTTGTGAATCTCCGCCGCTCGTAAGGACGGCAATTGATTTGACTGCTGACATAAGTAGGTCCTCCAATGACGCTATATTTATTTAATAAAATGGATAAAACAAATTCATGGGTTATGCCCGAATTCGACGAATCCAGACGCTGTTAACTCTAAAAAACAGACGGGCCAGCGTACTGCGCTTCATCAAGGAGCGGGTAACCTGCTTCACATCTCCTTGCTCACCCACCTTGGGATCAGACAAGTAGAGAGCGAGCAACCCCTCCACGATCAGTCGATGAAAACCGGGGTCTGGCAAAAGACGGATGTCTTCGCGAGCTCGCTCTACAATCATCCCCATTCGCTGCGCTGCTTCTTCCGTATCTCTATAGTAATTGCAGAAGTTAAGGTCACCGCCGACGCGGTCCTCCTCCTGGTCAATGAGATAGTCAAGCAGAATATGCAAGCTGCACACATAAGGAAAATAACATTTGCGTACTGCGGAAGCTCGTTCAGGTGTCAGCCCAGGATCGGCAGCCGCAGTAAAAAGAGCAAACATACCGAGCGTGGAGCCTGTTGCCGCTGCGAATTCATTCCAGCGAAGCTCCGGGTATTCTTCCTTATGCTGCTCCCACCAGTCTAGAAGCTTGTCCTCGCGCAGATCCTTGTGGATATGCTTATACACTTGCAAATCGCCATAAAGCGATACAAGGCGGCTGACCTCTGGCTGAGCCGCAGCATAACCGGGCAGTTGACGAACCTGTTTTTGACAAGTGCGCACAAGATGGTGGAGATAACCTCCATCATCTTGTTCCTTACGCAAGGCATAGTAATTCGTCAGCTCTGCAAAAGGATCAACCGCATCCAGCATGGAGCGATGCAGCAAGCGAAAATCATCGGCATCCAGCGAAGTGCTGCGGTCGCAGAGATTGTCCAAATAATCGCTGATCGTCTGAAGCGCTACGATAAGCGGCAACAGCAGATCGCGATTATTGGGATCCAGAATCGCATAAACAGAGCCGCCCTGACAATGGAAACGTTTGTCTGCCATACTGGCCAGTGCCTGGGTCTGCAGCTCCGGATCTGGAATTCTTAACGCACGCTGCCTCAGCGCCTCCAATTCGGCCGATACACCTGGAAGCACATAACGGTACACGCGATACATCATACTAATCGGCTTGGAAGGGGCCTTAACCGTCCCTATCGCCCGTTCATTCATCCTTGGCGCCCCCTATGGCTGTCTTAGGAATGGCGCCGCTGTTCAATCTCCTGATTGACGCGGTACCAAATATGCAGTTCATTAATTCGGCTAGCCAACTCAGCAATATCGGAATTGAGCTTGCAGGAGCGGACAAAATCGTCTTCTTCATCCAGCATCCCCTGATTGAGGATGATCTCACGCTCCAGCGCGAAGATGACATCTGGAATACGGCCGCGGATCAATTCCCATTGCTCCACAATCCCCATCTGCTCCGTGACGTCATACTGCTCCCACTCCCGGTCGAGGATCGGCAGAGGTATTCCGAGTCTATCATCCGTTCGGAAATATCGGTTCCTCATGGTAAACCTCCATTGATACTTTACCATCCTGATGCCCTAAAATCCAGTGTCGAAGCCGAAAACGATACCCATCCTTATAGTCGTAAATACAAACCTTTCAGGCTGTGTAAGCAATCGGTGACGCTTGCGCTCGACTGGCTAGAACCCAGAAATAGCTCATGGCCAGATGTTGCAGTCAAATGGTACTGTTTTATAATATCTATGTAAAAAAATAAGGTCCCTAGGCTAGGGACCTTACTTCCTCTATTATAAGCGAATCCGCCAAAGCGGTTCTTATAATTTGACTACGTTAGCTGCTTGAGGACCGCGGTTGCCGTCCGTGATGTCGAATTCAACTTCTTGGCCTTCGTCCAGGGACTTGAAGCCTTCGGATTGAATTGCAGAGAAGTGAACGAATACGTCTTCGCCGTTCTCAACTTGAATGAAGCCGTAACCTTTTTCTGCGTTAAACCACTTAACTGTTCCTTTCAAATGAACAACCTCCTAAAATGACGCTGCTTGAAGCAGCGAATAAGCCCATTATACACCTGCAACGAATCAATTGCAATGAGTTCAATTCCGTTATATCCATTCTTTACCTGTAAGCTTATCCCAATCGAGGCATTCGAATTTCTAGTCCTTGCACCGATTCTGGAAGGAACGGCAGACCGGAACGGAAAAAGGTCGGTTCCCCACCCGCAGTGCGAATCGCTTCAAGCAGCGCATCCATTCCACTGATCTCTTCGCTGCGCAGAGATAGGAGCGGGTACACGAGCACACGGCCTCCAGGTCGGCAGATCCGCATCATTTCCAGCAATGAATCTCGATGGAATTCAATTCCGAATTGTTCTGCATATAGAAAAAGGAAATGACTGCACAGCACTAAATCGAAAACGCTATCTGGCATCGGCAGCCTGGGCAGCGAAGCAGCTACATAACGCCCTTCGGCAGCCCCACGCTTCCGGTCAGCATGACAAATCCCCAGCGAATCCAAGCGATTACGCTTGTGCCGCTCCAAATCGCCATAAAAGCTCCAGTCGTATTTCTCCTTAAGCGCATCAAGCTTGGCCGTCGAGACGTCGATCTCCAGCCTGGCGGATGCCTCCCAAACGGTCAAAGGCTCCCCATACCTAGGATCGAATGCATAAGCATCCGCCCCATGTTCCCGCGCACTTGCCGAAAATGACGAGGCTCCTGCAGCGATATCGGCTAAACGCAGCCCTTTCAAGGATTGTGCATGAAGTCCGAACATAGCCTCATACTCTGCGAAGCTCCGGCAGGTCATTGCTACTCCCGATTGCTCGTAAAAATTCTTATTCAACTGTTCTGTCACTTGCTCCACTCTCCTCAGCTCATCTTCCCCGGCGATCACGCGTCGCCGGCAGAATTCCCTTCCCAGTCCATTTTCACATTGGAAAAGAGAATATCATTATCTTAAACCGCATTTCGGTTGCTTTACAATGTTTTTTAGCGATATGATGAAGGGATAGCAAACCAGACCCGAGGAGGAGCATCATCGTGATTAAGAAAAACCTGATCTATAAGACTGACAAATACAATATGTTGAATGTTGAGGTTCACGGCAAAACCATCATCGCCAGAGAGATTTCCGATCAGTGGGGAGAAGAATGCCATACCTTTCTCAGCCGGCCTGAGCTGATGCACTGGGCGGGAAACCATTTTAAACCCGAGAACTTTATAGGTCGCGAAGAAGAGCTTGAGACGATCATGCAAAATTTGCGCGACGTTTAAGCCACTTCAAGAAGGAGTAACACCTGTATTTCTCGAAGTATTCGCATCACGCGGATAGAATTGAACAGATGGAGGAAATAACACCCGATGGACACGACCAACGCTGTCATATTCATCATCGCCAGCTTCTGCCTGGCGGCAATCGTCCTTATGAAGCGCGACCAGCTGCCGGAGCGACTGAAACGCCCGCTGGCCATCTCGGCCATCGTTATGGTGTCGATTTCTTTTGTGGTTTTGGTTGCGTCCTTTTTTACATTGGGAACATAAGGAGAGCCTGCAGCAGCCATACTAGAGGGAATTCTATTCTTTCTGGAGGCCTATCTCATGAAATGGTTGCCCCTGCTGCTCTCGCTAAGCCTACTTCCCGGGTCCCAAACTTACGGCCCGGCAAGCGGTCAGCCGATGTTGCCACCAGTCCGCCTCAGCCCTGTGGCTTCCGCCCAGGCTGCAGAAGCAGCCCATCTCTCTAACCCGACAAGGAGGTCTACTATGAGCCAAGTACCAAAACGTTCCGAGACCGCACCGGAGTACCGTTGGAAATTAGAAGACATCTACGCTGATCAGGCCGCTTGGGATAAGGAATACATCAAAGCCAAAGAACTTGTGAAGGCTGCTGCCGGTTTCCAAGGCAAGCTGTCGGACCCGGCTCAATTGAAGAACTGTTTTGAGCTGGAGGATGATCTCGGCTACAACGTCGAGCGCCTGTATGTATACGCCAATATGAAACATCATGAGGACACGGCGGAGCCGAAATATCAGGCGCTGTCCGAGAAATCCCAGAAGCTCAGCGTCGAGGCCGGAGAAGCGCTCAGCTTTCTGACGCCTGAAGTGCTGGCTTTACCGGAAGAGAAGCTTGAGGCGTTCATCGTCGATCCACAGCTCGCTCCCTACCGCCACACACTGGAAGAGATGAAGCGGCAGAAGGCTCATGTCCTGTCCAAGTCCGAGGAATCACTGCTGGCGCAAGTCGGCAATATTAGCTCCTCGCCTCAGACTATTTTCAGCATGCTGAACAACGCCGATCTCAAATTCCCTAAGGTGAAAAATGAGCAGGGCGAAGAAGTTGAGCTGTCGCATGGCCGCTACATCGAATTCCTGGAAAGCCGCAATCGCGACGTTCGCCGGGACGCCTTCACAACGATGTACGATACATACGGCAAGCTCAAAAACACATTGGCCTCCACGCTGAGCGCTAATGTGACCAAAAACGTCTTTTACGCGAAAGCGCGCAAATATCCGTCCGTGCTGGAAATGTCCCTTTACGGCGACAATATTCCGACTTCGGTGTACACAAACCTGATCGATACTGTGCACAAATCGCTGCCTCTCATGTACCGTTACATGGAGCTTCGCAAAAAGCTGCTAGGCGTTGATGAGCTTCATATGTACGATCTGTTTGCGCCGCTCGTTGACGAATTCGATATGAAAATTTCTTTCGATGAAGCCAAAAAGATTACGGCGGAAAGCTTAAAGCCGCTCGGCGAGGACTACGGCAAAGCGTTGCAAGCAGGGTATACGGACAGCTGGATCGACGTGTACGAAAACGAAGGCAAGCGCAGCGGAGCTTACAGCTGGGGCGCTTATGGCACGCATCCTTTTGTGCTGCTGAACCACAAGGATAATCTCAATAGCATGTTCACGCTGACGCATGAGATGGGCCACGCGCTGCACTCCTACTATTCGGACGGCAACCAAAAGTACCGCGATGCGCAATATACGATTTTCCTGGCTGAGGTCGCCAGCACGCTCAACGAGGCGCTGCTTATGGACCATTTGCTCAAGAAATCGACCGATCGCAAAGAAAAAATGTATCTGCTCACCTATTATGCGGATCAGTTCCGCACAACAGTGTTCCGCCAAACGATGTTTGCGGAGTTCGAGAAGATCATTCATGAGAAAACGGAAGCTGGCGAGTCTTTGACACCGCAGGAACTGTCCAAAATCTACTACGGCCTCAACGAGCTGTACTATGGCAAGGGCATGACTGTGGACAAGGATATCGAGATGGAATGGGCGCGAATCCCGCATTTCTATAACAGCTTCTACGTGTACAAATATGCAACGGGCTTCTCTGCGGCGACGAGCTTCGCCAAGCAGATTCTCGACGAGGGCCAACCAGCCGTCGATCGCTACCTTGGCTTCCTGAAGAGCGGCGGCAGCGACTTCTCGATCGAGATTTTGAAAAAGGCTGGCGTGGATATGAGCTCGCCGGAGCCAATCGAACAAGCGATGAGCGTGTTCGAAGATGTTATCAGCCAGTTGGAAGCACTGGTGGAATAAAAATGAATCCCCGAAGGGAACGCGCTAGGCGCGGTCCTTTCGGGGATTTTTTTGGGTTTACACCAGCAGCTTGCGCTGAGCTGGTGAGGGATTGGTGGGGCGCCAGCGGGAAGCGCTAGCCAAGGGCGAGCGCTGGAAGGGCGGCGGCCAATGGCTAGGCTAGGCTGGGTGGTGGCCAAAGGCAAGGACGGCGGCGTGAGCGCGCCGTAGGCAGCAGCTATGGAAAGCCAGAGGTTAGCTGGTGGCGAGCGATTAGCTAAGCAATAGCTGGCAGCTAGTTCTGTGGCGACGGATTGGCTAAGCAATAGCTGGCAGCTAGTTCTGTGGCGATGGATTGGCTAAGCAATAGCTGGCAGCTAGTTCTGTGGCGATGGATTGGCTAAGCAATAGCTGGCAGCTAGTTCTGTGGCGATGGATTCGCCATCTGCTAGCTGAAGGCGAGAGATTAGCTAAGCGATAGCCGAGGACGGCCGTTTGGGCAGCGACTGGGGGGAAGCCAGCCGCTAGCTGAAGGCGAGAGCTGCAGCGAGCACGCCAGCTAGCAGAGACGAGACGAGGTTAACCGCGTCATTCGTCATCGGGGCGAAGCCGCGGGTTTTGACGGTAGCGCGCCCGCAATGCTCGGCGCGCTCCGTATCGCTGCCACAGCTTGGGCAGCGATACATGGCCTGGACGGTCGCGCCGAGCCAGGAATCGGCGAGGGCTCCGGCCAGGCCCGCTGCGGCGCCGGCGAGCAGCAGCGTCGCCGCAGGCGGAGCCGGCTGCGCGGCGGCCGCGCCCCAGGCGAGCGGCAGCTCCGCGAGCAAAGCGGCGGCTGCGCCGATGAAGGCGCCGCCTAGCAGCGCCGCGAATGTGCCGAGCGGCGTGATTCCGCCGCTTGTACCTGGCGGCACGCGGCGCAGCGTGCGCACTGAAATCGGCGCGGAGCGGCTGAGCGCGCCGACCTCCGTCGCCCAGGTGTCGGCATTCACACTAGCCATTACGCCGACGAACGCGAGCAGCAGCCAAGGCTCCGGCCATAGGCTGTAAGCTATACAGAGCAACAGCCCAAAACCGCCGTTGGCCAGTACCTGGCCCGCGTCGCGACGGCTGCCTTTGGCATAGCTGCGCTCCGCGTTCGCTTTGGCCCGATGATGCTTTTTCCACTTTGACCATAGGGTTGAACTGATGAAAAAGGCAATCAGCAGGCTGAACCAAATAGGGCCGCCGAAATACACATAACCGGTCCCAAGCAGAATGGCCGCTGCAGCCCCAGATCCCGACAGAGCTCGCAACTTCCAGGCAGCTCCGGCGATTACCAGGCTACCCGCCACTCCAGCAGCCAGCCGCAAAAGCGGACTGGTGTCCAGCATGCTCCACATATCCATAACTATCGATTCCTTTCTCTCTATCACAATCCCGACAAACCACAGACGGTAGTAGACCAATTCAGCAGGGATCAAATAGCGGCATTCCAACAAAACTACGCTTTTTTCACCAGGCACGGACTTCCCGCATTTTCACCAAGGTTACGCTTTTTTGCCTGTGAAGGACTTTCGGCATTCCACCAAGGCTGCACTTTTTCGCCTGTGACGGACTTGCAGCATTTCCACCAAGGCTGCACTTTTTTTACCAGACACGGACTCCCTGCATTTCCACCAAGACTACGCTTTTTTTCTAGGGACAGACTTGCGGCAATTAGTCCCGACTGTGCTTTGTTCGGTCAGGCCAGGACGGACTTAAGCCGTCCGGCCCTTGCGGGGCTTCATTCGGCTGAGGCAGGCTGCGCAGCGCATCTCGCCAACGCTCGGGATAATTGGTGCAGATCATCAGCCCCGGGTCCATGAGTGCATACCGGCGGATTTGTCGATAATCATTCAGCGTCCAGGCCATCGTCCGAATCCCCTCTTGTCGCAGCAGCTTCAGTCGGTCCCGATTCAGGGAGAGATGGTCAATTGACAGTAAGCTGCAGCCAAGCTGGTGCAACTCGTCCGGCAGGCCTCTGCTCCAGCTATCGGTAATAAAACCGGTTTCCGCCGCAGCATCTAACTCCTTCAAACGCCGCAGCACGGATCGGCTGAATGAAGTGAAGATGCTTCTTCTCTCCATGCCTGTACGATAGACGATCTCAAGCACCTTTTCTTCCAAAGGCCGGGTCGCTCCATAATGTTTGAGCTCAATATTAAAGCGAAGCCGGTCCCCGGTTTCCCGAAGCGCTTCTTCGAGTGTGGGCAGCTTCTCCCCCCGATAACTGGAGGAAAACCAGCCCCCTGCATCCAGCCTGCTAAGCTGCTCAGCGGTACGCTGGCCAGGCTCCACTCCCCCACCGTTCGTCGTACGGCGCAGCTTGCGGTCATGAAGCAAGATCGGCACGTTATCCGCTGACAGCTGCACATCGATCTCGGCCCATTCGATGTCCGGAGCTTCAGCGGCCATCCGCAGCGCTACAAGCGTATTTTCAGGGGCTAACCCTGACCATCCACGATGAGCGACGCATGGGTTTCTCAACGGGCTTTCACCGTCCCATCGGTCTCTATGTATGCCGCTTTGCTAATGCTATTCAGCCTCTTGAGCTGTGCCTCCAACTGTTTGCCTTGCACAGGCTGAGGGCGGGATTGGACAATTTTCATCGGTCGGAATTTGAGTCCGCAGCGCCCATCCTTGGAGCATACCGCGTCCAGCACTCCACTTTCACTTGTGTTGGAATTAGAATTGGAAGTAAAAATAAAATTGCCTAAGCTATATGCGATCCACTTGCCCTTGTACAGCTCAAAGCCTTGCAGCACATGAGGATGTGATCCGATAATCAGATCGGCTCCTGCGTCGATGAATTTCCTTGCCAGCAACTTTTGATGATCGACTGGCTGGTCGGCCCTTTCTCTGCCCCAATGGACCATGACCACGACGAGATCCGCTTTTGATCTCGCTGCCCGGATGGCTGACTCGGTGCGAGCCGGGTCATATGCCTCTGCAACACCAGCTTTATTCGGTCCGGCTTTCCAATCTACAGTCGGCAATACCCGGCTGACGCCGACATAGGCAACCTTGATGCCTTCTCTCTCCAATATGACGGGAGCATAAGCCTCCTTGTCATTGCGGCCGCCACCTACATGCGGAAGGTCGGCTTCATCCAGATATTTCATCGTGTCGAGGAGCCCTTCCTGGCCTTGATCAAGCGTATGGTTGTTGGCGAGAGTTACGACGTCAAAGCCGGCTTTCTTCAAAGGCTTCAAGTAATCAGGCTTACCTTTGAATACGTACTGTTTGTCCTGTGCGGGCTTACCTTTTGTCGTAATCGGCGTCTCTAGATTGCCTGCTGTGAGATCAGGCTTGGACAAATACTGCTCCACACCAGTGAACGGGTAGTCCAGCCCCTTACTGTCCATTAATCCGGCTACTTTGGAAGCCAATAAAATATCTCCCGTGAAAGCCAGTTGAATCGTTGAGCCATCCTGTGGAGTCAGGCCGCTCCAGCCATGTCCGCCGGAATCCGGTGGATTAATTGAACTCTCCTCTTCCGGGCTGGCAGACGGCGTAGGGGTCGCTGTCGGAGCTGCCGAAGGAGAAGGTGAATCTGACGGCTCCGTAGATGGCTCCTCAACAGCTCCAGCTGATGGAGATGGACTCACTGACGGCGATGGAGTCGGCGCCAAAGACGGTGTCGGTTCAGAAGAAGGCGAGGAATACGGCAGCGTTGATGGAGCTACACTCGACTCGGCTGGCGGCATATTGCTGCCGCTCGTTTCACTACTGGCAACTGCCCCCTCTTCAGGCGACCAACTGGCGTAAATATACATGCCACCTACACCAATAATTAGAGCAAGCAGCGTTAAGTTAAGGAGTAATAGCCTTCGCATGGTTCGCTTCTTTTTTCTGCGTTCCTGCTGTCTGGCCTCAGTACGATTGCGATACAAAAAAGACAGCCCCTCTCACGATAAGGTAAAAAAATGGATAAATGTCGAACAGCAAGCCGCCTCGAGGGCAGGCCTTTCGCCATTATACCATTCCATACCGCTCCGCAAAGAGGGTCTGTCCCAAATCAGTCCAGAATTGACCAAATTTCCCTGGCCGCCTCGCGTCCCTGACGGATGCAGTCCGGTAGGCCAACGCCGTCGAATGCCGCTCCTGTTGCAAAAATGCCCGGACAATCGCGATGCATATCGGCCCGCAGCGCAGCAATTGCCCCCATATGCCCGACCGGATACTGCGGCATGGAATGATGCAGCCGTGTAATTTCCGTGAACAGCGGCTCTGCTTCAATGCCCATCGTGTCGCGTACATCGCGGCGAACAGCAGCAAGCAGCTCTGCGTCCGGTAACATTGCGCCTTCCTCGGCGCCGGATCTGCCCACATAACAACGCAGCAGCACATGGTCCTCAGGGCTGCTATGCAACCACTTGGACGAAGTCCAGGTGCAGGCCGTAATCGTTCGCCCCTCCGATCTCGGCACAAGGAATCCGGAGCCATCAAATTCCATTCCCGCAATATCTGAAGCTTTGAAAGCCATGACAACATTAGCAACCGATACATAATTCACAGCACGCAAAGCCGTTACATCGGTCAGCGGCTGGAGTAAATTCGCTGCAATTCCGCTCGGTGCAGTAACAACAACCGCGTCTACCTCAAGCGAGCCGCCGCCATCCAGCTCAAGCACATATGACGCCGTCTCACGCCTGCCATTCACCTCAAGCGCATATGAGCCCGTCTCACGCTCGCCATTCACCTCAAGCGCATATGAGCCCGTCTCACGCTCATCTTCCACTTTACGAATAGAGCGGATCGACGTGTTCATCCGCCGCTCTACGCCGTGGAGCGCCCTGTCCAGGCCGTCGACCAGCGTGCGCAGGCCTCCTCTGTACGTCATGAACATCCCGTTGCGTGCTGCAGCAGGGACATAATCCGGCAGCATAGATGCAGCTACAGCCGCTTCCGACTTTGGCGCTCTCAAACCACGAATTACGCTGCCGTGTTCCAGTTCCGCTTTTCTGAATTGCGGGAACGTTGCTGCCAGACTCAGCTTGTACAAATCCCCTGCATATATGCCAGCAAGCAGCGGTTCACTGATCCGGTCTACCATATCGGGTCCGAAGCGCCGCTCCAGGAAACCACCGACGGACTCATCGCTTCCATCATTCGGGCGGACTGGATTCATGAGGTCCATGGATACCCGGAATTTCGCATCGATGTCGAGCAGCTCTGTTTTCAAAAAAGAAGCCATATCAGCAGGCACGCCAAGCCCCAGCTTGGGCGGCATTGGATGCAAGCGGCCTCCTTGATAGATATAGGTTTTGGCTGCCTTCGGATTGGTTGATACCAGCTCATCCAGCAGCCCGAGATCCTTCGTCAGCTCCAGAATGGCATGTTTGCGCGCCAAAAAAGAGTCTGGTCCTTTTTCAATCGTAAACCCGTCCTTACGCAGCGTCTCGATACGTCCGCCAAGCCGATCGCTCGCCTCCAGAAGTACGATATCGGCCTTCCGCCCCAGCTCCTTGGCCTGTTTCTGCAAGTAGAAAGCGGTGCTGAGGCCAGTCAGACCGGCTCCAACGACGGCAATAACGGGCTTTTTGCCCGCCGTCATGACGGCAGCTTAGCCGCAGCTTCACGAATGGAATCGGCGAGCGTCTCCATATAGAGAGGATCGGAATTCAGCATGCGGATTCGGCCGAAAGATATACCGAGCCGCTCGGCATGGGCCATCGCCTCAATATCAAGGTCGTAGAGCACCTCAAGGTGATCGGACACAAAACCGACTGGTGCAGCCAGCAGCGCCTTTTCTCCCTCTTCGGTAAGCGAGCTCATCGTCTCCATAATATCCGGACCGAGCCAAGGCTCGTTTGTACGTCCCGCGCTCTGCCAAGTGAATTGCCAGCTCCCGGCCCCTGCCGCTTCTGCGACAGCTCGCGACGTTTCCAGCAGCTGCTCTTCATAAGGATCGCCAACTTGGCGAATCCGTACGGGAAGACTATGAGCGCTGAACAGCACTTTCACCTCGGCGCCGTCGGCTTTGGCCGATACAGCATCGATTCCGTCCCGCACGCGCTCGGCCAGCGCCTGAATCAAACTAGGATGCAGATGATAGGAATCAACGCAGCTCATCTCAATCCCATGTTTCTCGGCTTCCTGCATAGCGCGTTTGTTGTAGCTGGCCACACTCATCGTAGAAAAATGAGGGGCAAGCACGATGCCGACAGCTCGCTTAATGCCGTCCTGCGCCATCCTTTGCACACCGTCCTCGATGTAAGGACGAGCATGCTTCAACCCCTGATAACACCGATAGCGGCCCGGTTCAACGGTATCCAGCTTATCCTGCAGGCTGCTGACCTGGCGGTCGGTATTCTCGCGCAAGGGGAATACTCCCCCAGCGATCTCCTCATAACGATCCACCAGCTCTTTAAGCTGCTCAGGGGAAGGTGCGTTGCCACGGCGAATATGCGTGTAATATTCCTCGACAGAATCTAGGCTCTCCGGCGTGCCATAGGACATAACCAGAACGCCGATTGCATCGTTAGACATGGGGAAGCTCCTCTCTTGCTGTCTCAGTCTTCACAGCGCCGGTCGCTAGAGCTTGCGCCGAATACTCATGCACATATTCGGTGAGCAGCTTCAGCTTGTCGAGCGATGCTTCTGGGAACAGACCATGACCGAGATTGAACACATAACCCGGCTCCTGGATTCCTTGGTCAATGATCGCCTTGGCATGTTCGCGAATTACTTCGATCGGTGCGGTTAGCACGACAGGGTCAAGATTACCCTGAACCGTAAAGCCGCCTCCAAGCCGTCTGCGAGCCTCTGGAATGCTGATACGCCAATCGATGCCAATCGCTTCCGCCTGCAGGCCGCGCAGCTCCGGCAACAGCTCACCCGAGCTGACTCCTGGGAAATAGATGCCCGGCTGCTCCAGATCAGACAGCTCCGCGAAAATGCGCTGAATCGTCGGCAGCACATATTTGCGGAAATCATGCGGTGCAAGCGAGCCGACCCAGCTGTCGAACAGCTGATATGCTTTGCCACCATTGGCGGCATGCGCTCTGAGATAAGTGATGACCATGTCACCCAGCTTGTCCATTAGCAGGAACCATGTATCGGGGTCGCTGTACATCATCGCTTTCGTTTTCAGATAGGTGCGCGATGGCCGTCCCTCAATCAAGTAGCTTGCAATCGTGAATGGAGCCCCGGCAAACGTAATCAGCGGCACGGTCAGCTCCCGGTCCAAAATGCGAATCGTCTCCAGCACATGGCCGAGATCACCTTCGACATCGATTGGTTTTAAACGCCGTACATCGTCCGCGCTGCGGATCGGATTGTGGATAACCGGACCCGTGCCGGCAACAATATCAAAATCAATCCCTATCGAAGCGACGGGATTCATAATATCGGAATATAAAATAGCCGCATCCACGCCCAACTTGCGAATCGGCATAAGCGTCACTTCGGCCGCCAGATCTGGCTGCCGGCAAATTTCAAGCAGGCTGAAGGATTCCTTGATTTTACGGTAATCCGGGTCATATCGTCCTGCTTGTCTCATATACCAGACCGGCACGTGGTCGGTTTTTTCCCTCCGAATAGCCCGGAGGAAGGAGTCGTTTTTAATCATTTCCGCTCCCCTTTGCTCTCTATAAATTTCCCATCCTTTCCATTATGCCCGTTTTTAAAAACGCTAACAAGCTTCGCCCCGGCAAGGCTATGACAATCCTATGACAAACGAGTTTCATCTTACCTCTAAAAGGATTATACTATCCTAAAACTCGGTCCCGATTTTAAATCAGGCAATGACAAGGAGACGGCCTCGCCCTATGACTTCACCACCTGCGATTAATACCGAGCTTGCCTCGATGGCATTCGATCAATCGCCTTTCGGCATTGCTTTTGCCAACCCACAGAATGGAACGTGGCTGGGCATGAACGCCGCCTTCGGCGTCATGCTGGGGGATAGCGACGATCCTCTAGCACTGCAGCTCCCACTAGAAGAAGTCATCACGGAGCCCTCCGAATCGCTAGATCAACTTGTCGAGCTGCTTCAGGCACAGGCAACGCTCCATCGCCGCATCAGCTTTAAACATGCCGAAGGTTTTAGCCTTCAACTGCGCGTTAGCATGGCTCTAGTCATTACAGCCGGAGAACAAGCTATTATGATTACTGCGCTCGAAGCCGGGAAAATTGTGCTTGATCCCACTTCCGAGGAAAACTTGAATGAGCTCATCATCAACAATACGAGAGATCTCATCTCCTATAGCACTCCCGAAGGGATCATTTTATACATAGCGCCTTCCATTACAGAAATGTTAGGTTACGACACTAGTGAATTGCTGGGCCGCAACCGTCGCTTTTTCTACCACGTTGAAGAAGCGAACCAGATGGCGCAAAGCCGGATGTTCGACCCAGAGAATAGCTTTGTCAGGCGAATTAGGCATAAGGACGGCCGCTTTATTTGGGTGGAAACCTACTTCAAGGTGATTACCTTAAGCGATGGACAGCAGCGGGTGCTCACCTTTGGTCGTGATGTGACCGCGCTGAAAAAATACGAGGAAATGCTGGCCTCCGTTCACCGGATCGCAAAAATCGGCGCTTGGGAATGGGATATTGCTTCGAATATCATTACCTTTTCCGAGGATGCCCGGCGAATGTACGGTTATATTCTGCCCTCCACTTCAGCGGCATGCGACGAGCTGATCGATTCCCTCCAGTTGGAACCTGTTGTTTCCGAAGAGATGAAGCAGTTCCTGCGGCTCGGCGCACACAACAAACCTGAACACAAGTTCTGGGAATACAGCACGCGGCTGCCTGACGGGACTAACAAGTTTTTTGAAATACAATGTGAGTCCAAGCTCAATCATTACGGAGAAATTTATCAGTACATCGGTATTGTCCGCGATGTGACCGAGCAGCACGAGCTGCAGCAGCGGCTACAGGATAGAGAGCAGAGGTATAAATCCTTGTTCGAACATAGCCCGCAAGCTGTGTACTCCATGAATTTGCAAGGTGAAATCCTTACTGCCAACACCAAGATCGAAAGTCTGACCGGGTATACCGTCAAGGAACTGAACGGGATGAACTGGAGCTCCCTTGTCGCAGCGCAATTTGCAGAAAAGTCTCTGTCTCATTTCAAACTGGCTTGCCAGGGAGCGCCGCAATCCTATGATCTCAAGCTCCGTCATAGGAGCGGCTACGAGATTGAAGTTAATACAGCTAACATTCCAATTATCGTTGACCGGGAAGTAGTCGGCGTGTATGGAATCAGCATGGACATTACGGATCATATGAGGTATTTGGAACAAATTGAAAAGCTGAGCTACCAGTATACCCTTATCCTTAACGCTGTATCTGAAGGAATCATGGGATTGGACTCCAATGGCCGGTCGACGTTTATCAACCCGGCTGCCGCCTCGATGCTGGGTCTGTCACCGACTGAATCTATCGGTGGCTCTTATCTCGATTATATCGACCAGACTCGTTCCGACGGCACTCCCTATCGGCTGGAGGAGTCGCCTATTAATCAGGCGCTTCGAGACGGACGCTCGTACAGCAATAAAGAGGCTGTGCTTTGGCGCAAAGACGGTTCCAGCTTCCTGGCCGAATTCCACGTTACGCCGATATCGGACAGGGGTGTGCATCAAGGGGCGGTAATCGTTTTCCAGGACATCACGGATGAAAAAGAAATCATTCGCGCCAAAGAATCCGCTGAGGAGGCAGACCGCGCCAAATCGGAATTCCTTGCTGTCATGAGCCATGAGCTGCGCACACCGATGAACGGAATTATTGGCATGGCCGATCTTCTGGCCGATACCGAGCTCGACGAGGAACAGATGAGCTATGCCGACACTATTATCCAGTGCAGCGGGTCCCTGCTGCGCCTGCTCAACGAAATTCTTGATTTCAGCAAAATAGAGGCCGGCAAAATGATCCTGGAAAAGGAGAGCTTCTCCTTGTCCTCCCTTGCTTCCGATGTGATTGAGCTGTTTAGCATTACTGCTTCTCAGAAAGGACTCAATCTGGCGCTTCAGTTGGACGAGCATCTGCCCGCGATGGTTGTCGGAGATGCCGGCCGCATCCGCCAGGTGCTGGTCAATCTCGTCGGCAATGCCGTTAAATTTACCGAACAAGGAAGCGTAACTCTCAGCATAAAACAGCTTGCCCGCGAGGCCTCATCTTGCATGCTGGAGCTGTCTGTGCGCGATACAGGTATCGGGATTCCGCTGGACAAGCAGGATCAGCTGTTCCAGTCCTTTTCCCAGCTGCATCCCGCTCTCAACCGCAAATACGGAGGCACAGGCCTCGGCCTGGCAATAAGCCGTAAACTAGTGGAGCTTATGGACGGCTCCATCAGTGTGGACAGTGCTCCTGATCAGGGCTCGACCTTCAGCATTATGCTGAACCTTCCGTATGAAGCAGCTTCGGCTCCGCCTCCTCCTCGGGAGGCAGCCTTTGCTCCAGAGGCTGTTCAAAGTTATTCCGCCCGGTTCAGCGGACTTCACGCCCTCGTCGTAGACGACAATCAAGTGAACCGGATGCTGCTTGCAACTTTACTTGGCAAGATGGGCTGCAGTGTTGATGAGGCGTCAAACGGTCTGGAAGCCGTTGAACAGCTTGATAAAAAACGATACGATATCGTCTTCATGGACTTGCAGATGCCGGTTATGGACGGTTTACAGGCCAGCCGTGCGATCCATGCCCGTATTCCGATCCAGCGCCAGCCAGTTATCGTAGCGGTCACAGCTTTCGTTCGCCAGGCCGATCGAGATAAATGCGCCGCCGCTGGAATGGAAGATTTCATCAGCAAACCGGTGTTCGCCTCCGAGGTGACGCGGGTGCTCGGCAAGCTGGTTTCTGGTGCATACGATAACATGGCCGGTTTCAACGATTAAACTATGTTTTACAGCTTTGGCTAAACCCAACGCGGTATGCCGAAGCTTCCCAAGCCAATGAATTGAATCCCCGGTTCAATTGGAATGATAGTCCATGTAAGGCGACGATAAAGGTTGCTATAGTTTGGATTAGGGTGATCAATGACATGGCTTACGACTACTCCGTGATCGGAAAAAGAATTCGCAAGGCTCGTGAGGATAAGGGACTGACCCAAGAGGCTTTGGCAGAGCAGCTTGATGTGTCCAATGCTTATATTAGTAAAATTGAGCGAGGCCGTACCCCGCTTAATCTGGATCGGCTTTCCGAGCTCTGCATCGTGCTGGAGGAAACGCCGGAATATTTGCTTAGCGGAGCTAACAGCTCGGCGCAGGATTTTTTGCGCAATGAGATTATTGAGATGCTGGAAGGCTGCTCGCCTGAAAAAATCCGCCTTATCTCCCAAGTTATCCGCCCGATTATCGAATACAAGGACTAATTAAACAGCAAAAAAAGCATTCCACGGCAGGCTCCACTGCCGGGAATGCTTTTTTGTTTGTCTTGCATTTACGTAGGCTATTAAGCCTTCGCTGCGAACACTTCCACCTCGTCAGGGCGGTAAATGCTAACCAGCTTGCCATCCTTGTCGGTTGCGAACAGAACAGAGCGCTCAGCTTCCAACTGGAAGGAATAACGCATGCCAGTTACCGGGTCCTTCACGATCACATCGGCATCAAGCGCATATTCGGAAACGAAGATGAATACCGCGCCGTCACGGAACTGCAGCTTGCGGCCGTACACTCCCGCCAGCTCGCCGCCCTTCTCCCACTCCAGCTCAGGCAGAACTCCTGCCGTCTCCAGCGCACGGTCATAGACCGCTTCAAGCGGCATATAGCTCTCAGCCATCTCAAGCGGCAGCGGGCACCACATAAGACGCCCCTCACCAAGCTCGAATTGATGCAGCTGCGCAGCGGCGTTCGCGGGACGACCATCTTCGCTGAGCAAAGCTTGTTTGCTCAAGCGTGCGATGCCTTCTCCAGCGAAACCAACGGATAACAGCTCCCCGTCCAGCTCAAGAGCCTCCTCGCGGCGTACATTGGCGAGAACCGAAGGCCCGGTCAGTGCAGCCGCCCGCTCCGTACGATGCCAGTAAGCATCAAGGTTCAGCGGACCGGTAACAAGCAATGTACCGCCTGTCTCGGACGCCCAATCCAGCAGTGCTTGCAGTGCCTCGTCGCTCAGTGCATGAGCCGATGGCACGGCAATAAGCTTCGGCGATTCGTAGGACTCATCCTTCAAGATGTCGAGGCCGTACTCGCTAAGCGAGCGGAAAGGTACATTCATTCGATGCGCAAGCGAACGGGTCATGCGTGAAGTGATCTCCTCCGCCGACGAGCGGTTAGAGAAGTCATTGCTGTACGGATAAACAACGGCCACTTCCTCCAGCTTACGATCCTCGAACAGATGACCCGCTTCCTTGATGAAACGGCCGAAGTCATAAGACACGTCAGCCTCAGGCTTTTCGGTCCCGTCAGCACGCAGCGCCCCGATATGGGACTCATTAATATTATGCATGTAGTAATTGATGTTCCAGATCCACTGGATCGCCCCTGCGCCGCCAGTTGAGAAGGAATAAGCGTACTTGCGCTCAAGCATGGCATGCAGCTCTTCCTCGGTGCGCTTAGCGAAGCCATCCGGCGTTTCAATATACATGATGCCTGTCTCTTGAATGACATTCGGTTTGTTAGGCGTTTTGGCGAAAATGCCGTCCAGTACGAGCTGATCATTTTTCCACCAGGAATGGACGGTCGTGTAATCGACAGCTTCCTCGTAGAAAAGCGGAGACGGACGCTGCGCCTGAAGTCCCTCATCCTGCCCAACCGTTACGAGCTGCTTCGGCTGAACGGCCTGGAGCGCGGCACGAAGTTCAGCTGCCCAGCGGTTATGCATATCCTGCGAGAACAGCAGATAATCCAGCCACTGGCCGCTGCGCTTCTCGGTCAGCTCCGTCGTTCTGAAGCCGATATCCCCTTTGCGAGGCGGCTTGATGCTGCTGAATGACGGCAAATCAAGCGGCGACATATTCCAGGCCTCTTGCAGCTTGACGATGCTGCCATGGCGCTGCTGCAGCCATTCGCGGTACGCAGCCAGCTCGAAACGGTCGCCGAGCGTGCTTGCCGCGCTCCACAACTGCAATGGGTTGAACATTGTCGGCTCGTTGATCAAATCCCAGTGCACATGGGAACTGTGTTTATGACGGGTCGCAATCGCCGTCAGGAAGCGCTTCTGAGCTTCGACGCTGCGAGGGTCAAGGTAAGGATTCTCCCCTTCCCACAGCTCTGGTGTGAACGCAAAGAAGTTGAACACAACTTCCAGCCCATGCCGCTTCGCCGTAAGGAAAATAGCGTCGACAGCGCGCATCATCTCTTCGCTTACATGTCCATCTACAAATGCCATTTTGCGCAGCGCGGTCCAAATGCCAGTCCGAATCATGTTGATGCCAGCCTTCGCCATCTGAGCCATATCGCGATCCCACACCGCCGCATTTGGCAGATGCATGTATTTGCGCGCTACATCGCTCGTCATATACGTCATTCCGACGATCGGCAACGGCTTGCCGTCCTTCACGAAGTAATCGCGATTCACCTCGACCATGCTACCCTCGCGAAGCAGTTCCTCGTCACGTCCCCAGAAGCCCTGCACCAAACGGCGAACTTCACCACTGCTTTCAGCGATCAGCTCAGCGTCAACACGATAATAACCTGGCTCAGCCTGAATTGGCAGAGACACACGCTCATAATCCGTCAGCTCGTCCGATCCAAGCGTTAGACTGCCCTCTGTCACAACAGCTTCTTCCGTGCCGTTGATGCGGCTTACTTTGTATGTCACTTGCCAACTGTTATCCCCATTGGCATTGAGCCGCTGCCGCTGGAAAGTAAGCATCGGCTTCTCGCCGATCTCATAACAGGCATAGTTAGGCTTCAGCCACCACTCCGTTACGCCGCGAGCCGTGAACTCCGCCCAAGCGGCGAGCGCTTCCGCCCCTTTGCCGCCGTCCCAGAAAGAGGCGCCTGCCTCGCGGTTAGCAAAAATCCAGCGGCCCCCTGCGAAATCTCCCTTAGTATTCTCAAGGAGAACGACAGGCGCGCAGCGCTCACGGTCATCCTTGTCGAGGCCAGTGAGCAGCGGGTAAAGATGCGCGTCCATCGGTCCTCCGGAACCATTTTCATCAGGATGGTCATGGGAGCGGGTCACATGCAGAGCCAGTCCGTACGTCGAAGCGTTGTCGAAAAGCGACTCCATTCCAGCAAGCAGCGGGATCGCCGCGGACGCTTTCCATTCGGTTACCTTAGACGTATCAACACGCAGTGCTTCATGGATGCCGATCGCTTGGTGGTAGGCTGTCTGCTCGGCTTCCGGTTCCCAGCCGTTCGCGCCAATCCCGACAGGTATGCGCAATGGGATGCCACCAATAGTGACAAGCCCTCCTCCACGCTTCAGATGCGCCATAATAGCCCGCCAGGCGGCTTTTGGAAAATAAGGGCCGTGCAGCATGAGAAGCGAGTCCGGCTGTTCTTCATCAAGACGGCTTGCCAACTCTTCCGCTCCAGTTATTCGGTTGGCTAGCGGCAGAAGCTGTTGCTCTGCGGGACGCTGTCCCGGAAAAGGAAAGCTTGAATCATAAAAAGCAACCCATGTTTTCATATCTAATCGTCCTCACTTATTAAAAATTTACGCTTGCGTTCGGTTGTTAGGTTTGTTAGGCTAATTACAGCTGAAATTTAACCAAACTTTAGAGGGTGCAAAGGTCGATGTCAAGAGGCGGAAAAGTAACGATGCAGCAGATTGCCGATCGGCTGCATGTGTCAAAATATACCGTATCGCAAGCGATGTCCGGAAAATCCGGCATTAGTGAGGCTACACGCCAACGCGTACTGGAAACAGCTCAAGCTATGGGTTATGAAGCACCGCCCGCAAGGACGGAGCCTAAATCGCTGCCAACGAGGCCGATTCATCCCGACTTGTTAACTCATTCGGGCGCCGGGAATGCCAATGCGGAGGGCGGTTTTATCGTCGTTTGGATGTCACGCGTCCACCAAGAAGAGAAAATGTATTGGCAGCGGGTGCTCGGAGGTATTCAGGAGGGCTGCCGCCAGCGCGGCTGGGGTACTGTCGTGCTCGCCCCGATGGATGACGGCAAAACAGCCGACATTTTGCCGCCTTACCTGGACCGCTCCCGCTGTGCCGGCGGCCTTGCTGTCGGAGCTTTCCCGCTGCGGCAGCTGACCGCTATGAAGAGAACGGCGCTGCCGGTCGTCCTGGTTGATCATCAGGAGCCATTCTCCGGTCTAGATAGCGTAGCCAATGATAATATTGCAGCAGCGCGGATGATTTGCGGCATGCTGCTGGACAAAGGTTGTCGCAGCTTTATTTTTGTAGGCAGCGATCGCTTCTCGGTTAGCTTCCGGGAACGTTGGCTCGGCTGCCGCTCCGCCCTGGAGCAAACATTCGCTCAACGTAATGACGGCGCGCTGCGCCGCTGGAACATCCCCTACTCCCGGGAATGGGAGGAGTCTATGTTGAGCAGGCTGGAGAAAACAACTGATGAGGAGCTGCCAGACGCCTTCCTTTGCGCAAATGACGACATCGCCATCCAATTGCTTAAAGCATTACAGCAAAGAGGTGTAGCGGTTCCCGGCCGCTGTCGAGTCGCCGGCATCGATAACATCGAAGGCTCTAGCTGGACGAGGCCGCCGCTCACTACGATGGACCTCGGCAAGGAGCTGCTCGGTCAACGCGCCGTTGAGGCGCTTGAACGGCGGATGCACATGCCGAGCGCATCTGTGGAGCGTGTCGGGCTCGTGCCGGAGCTCGTGCTGCGGGGCAGCACATAGAGCGTTCTGACCAACTAAGCAATAAACTGAACCTAAAAAAGAAACAGAGGTAGTCCAAGACTCCAACATGGAGTCTTGGACTACCTTTGTTTTTTTATTGCATACAGCTATAAGAGGTTGTTCAAAAAGGCCACCATTGATCACGATGTAAACCAGGTAGCGAACTCAACATTAAATCTTGTTGAATGACGACCTTTTTGAACTCGCACTATAAGTATCGTTTCATCATTGGCAAACTAATATCCCCGCAACGCAGCGTCTCTTTAGGATCGCACACGCATGACGGCCAGTCCGTCATAGGCAGGCAGCAGCGTGCCCATCAGCCGAGGGTTCTCGGCCAACTGCCGGTTGACCTCCCTCATCGCATCTAAAGTCGTTCCTATTCGTGCCGGATCAGCAACGCGGCCGCGCAACAGCGTGTTGTCCGCTACGATTACTGCTCCCGGCTCGGCCAGCTCAAGCGCCGCTTCCAGATAGTGGAGGTAATTTTTTTTGTCCGCATCGATGAAAAAGAAATCAAAACGCCGCCCATCCTGCTTCAGCTTCGTCAAGCTGTCAGACGCATCTCCGACGAAATACTCCACCTGCGCGCCGAACCCGGCCGCAGTCAGATGTTCTTGCGCTGTATCGGCGTAATCCTGCAGCAGCTCAAGCGAGGTCAAACGCCCCTCCGGCGTCATTCCGCGAGCCAAGCAAATACCGCTGTAACCTCCCAGAGCGCCAATTTCCAGCACGCGGCTCGCTCCGCTCATGGAGACAAGCAGCGTGAGTAGACGCCCATATGCGGTCGGTACGGAGATCTCCGGCATTCCTTTGCTGCGAATGCCATCCAGTACACGCTGCAGGTCCGAATCCGGCGGAAACAGCGTTTCTATGTAGGCCTCCATCTCTTCTTGACCGAAAATCATTTCTTTCATCTGCGATCTCCTGCCTTTCTCGTTGTACTTGTTCCGTATGATCGCCTATACTTGATTGTATGACGATAGGACAGGAGACACAAATGCTCCTGACCAGATATGGAGTGAAATGAACCAGATGCAACAGCTTGAACTTATTGCAACCTCCCCTATGGGGCTTGAAGCGATTGTCGCCAGGGAGCTTAAAGACCTTGGTTATAATGACCTCAAAACCGAAAACGGACGTGTCACCTTCCGCGGTGGACTGGAAG
The DNA here is from genome assembly GCA_900105225.1 of Paenibacillaceae bacterium GAS479. Classification (NCBI taxonomy): domain Bacteria; kingdom Bacillati; phylum Bacillota; class Bacilli; order Caryophanales; family Paenibacillaceae; species Paenibacillaceae bacterium GAS479. Next base: position 488,863 of record LT629764.1, read on the forward strand.
ATATTGCACGCACGAATTTGTGGCTCCGCACATCGGACCGAGTGCTCGTGAAGATGGCCGAATTCCGCGCCGTCACCTTCGAAGAGCTATTTGAAGGAACACGCGCCCTCAACTGGCCGGACTGGATTCCGGATGACGGAGAATTCCCGGTTAACGGCCGCTCGCAAAAATCCCAGCTTTCCAGCGTACCTGCTTGCCAATCCATTGTCAAAAAAGCCGTCGTTGAACGGATGAAGGACGAGTATGGAACGGAATGGTTCCGCGAGGATGGCGCACGTTATGTCATTGAGGTTAGCTTGATGAATGATATGGCGCTCATTACGCTGGATACGACCGGACCGAGCTTGCATAAGCGCGGCTACCGTAAACTCGTGACGGAAGCTCCGATCAAGGAAACGATGGCAGCGGCGATGATTTTGCTTAGCCGTTGGGGGCCAGACCGCCCGCTCTACGATCCTTTTTGCGGCTCCGGCACAATTCCGATCGAGGCCGCTATGATCGGCTGGAACATCGCCCCGGGCATGCGCCGCGACTTCAACAGCAGCCACTGGGACATCATGGGCCAGAAACGCTGGGAGCTCGCTCGCGAAGAAGCGATTGATTCCGTCAAGGACGATGTGAAGCTCCAAATTAGCGGCTCCGACATTGACCCGGAAGCAATCGAGGTGGCCCAAGCTGCACTTAGCAAAGCCGGATTCGCACGCGAGATTAAGCTGCACACAATGCCGATCGCACGCGTGCAGCCTGAGGGCAGGTACGGCTGCATCATTACGAACCCGCCTTACGGTGAGCGGCTCGGTTCCGAGAAGGAAGCGGACAAGCTTATTCGACAGCTCGGTTTCATCGATGCGGTTAAGAAGGACTGGTCGGTATTCGCGCTCAGTCCAGCCAAAACCTTCGAACAGAGCTATGGCCGTTCCGCCGACAAAAAGCGCAAGCTGTACAACGGGCGTATTGAATGCCAGCTGTACCAATATCTTGGACCATTGCCTCCACGTCCACGCCTGGACTCGCAGCCTAAAGAATAACAGGCTGCCAGCTTCTGCTAGCTGCACCAGCTCAACCATGAAGATGCTACGCCAACAACAAAGCGTAGCATCTTCACAACGAAATAAACCGGCGTTGCCGGCGGGGAATCCCGCCGGCGGCAGCCGGTTTATTTTTTGATATACTTCTTAACCTTCTCCAACACTTCGTCTTCAGTCGGCGCCGTTATATAACGGCCATTGATGAAAACAAAAGCTCTCTTGGCGCAAGGGCCGCAGTACGACTTGCAGCCCACCTTGATATCGGCTTCCGGGTCAAGCTTCTGGAGCTTGGGCAGCATCGTTTTGACCCGGGTGAAATTACATTTGTCGCAAATCCGAATATCGTTCAAGGCGAGCTCACATGTTCCGCCTGGAGTGGCGGTCATTTCATCAGTGATCACCGTGATTGCCCTTGGTAGGATTCGTTACAACGAACCCTTCCTCCGGTGTGTATAGATAGTCGATCATAACTCCGTCCAGCAGATCAACGTCCTTCTCCAGCAGCACATCGATCTCCTTATCAGTGGAGATAAGCTCATCCTTCTCCGTCTGATCGTCGATGCCAAGGCCGTAGTGGGCATGGTCTCCGTGGGAATGAGTAATGTACACGCGGAGATATTTGCCCTCGTGCTCCGGCTTGTCCAGCTCGGCCTTCAGAATCTTGGCCGCATTGCGAGTAATTTTGCAGTTCATGACGTTATCCTCCTATGACTATCATAACCCTCTTGCCCGAGGCAGGAGGACTGGCGTTAATATTCAATATTATTCTATAGAAACCCGGCTAAAACTTCAACCCGCCCGATACTTGTTTTCCATCCAGCGAGTAAAACCTTCAGCTGCCAGCATCGTCACAGCAATATCATCAACCGGCATAAACGGCATTACATCAGGAAGAACCCAATACAATCCAACCGGTAACAGGAACATCAGCTTATGAATGAGCTTCACATTCGGGGAACGAAGAAGCCGGAATATTCTTGTGAAAACATGCTTCCAATGTCGCAGGGAGAGTAGCTTGCGCATGGTCATTCCTCCTAGGAGAACAGGATATCCGGATTGTTTTGCTTTTAAACCGGTATAGAGTTATACGAAACATCCGTTCTCCCGGTTGCAATTATAGCAAGGAATATGAAAATACAGCGTCGAATAAGAAACATATGGGTTAACTCTTTCCTTTTCACAGTGAATGAGACAAATAATAACCTTCGCCGCATGGTAATTAGTGTGTGACAATGAAACAAAGAAAACGAAAATGGAGTGCTTCCAAATGAATACCCTAAATACCAATACGACATTAAATCAATTACAACAGTACATCAAACAAAAGGATTACAATGCCGATGCTTCAATGGCTTATTTCTATAAACTAATTGAGGAAGTCGGAGAGCTGGCTGAAGTTATTAGAAAGAACAAAAAACAAGGCGATGGAGGCATTAAGGGAACAATTGAAGAAGAACTTTCCGATGTTCTTTATTATACCCTCTGCTTAGCAAATGTGTTTGAAGTAAATCTCGAAGAATCTTTCATACAAAAAGAGGAGCTAAACAAGATAAAATGGGGAAAGTAATATGATATCACTTTTAAGACCGTTGGCAACTCAACGGACATTTTAATTACAAATGAATCAACATTAAACGTTAACATAGCCAAAAGAAAAAGGAGCCAATAGGCTCCGGTCAGCTGGTTCTCGCGCTTCGCAGCAATTCATCTAGCAGGGATCGAACCTTACCGTACATATCCGGCCACTGTTCCAAGGGCAAAGGATTCTCCCCAAGGCCAGCCTCAATCGTGAAGCCGGGCCGGCGGAACTTTTGGATGAACCAATCCTTGTATCCAGCGTCACTGTCGGTAAGTGCAATCGCAGCATATCCGCTGGCACAGCTGAGCCGCTCCGCAATCGCCTCCGACTCCGGCGGCTCCAGCCCCCGGTAGTTCCAGTAGATCTCTTCTCCTTGCGTGTGCAGCGCCGCCACCATGTCGAATGATTCTCGCTCTGTCAGAGCGGCGACCGCTCGCGATTCCGGCTCACTCAGCGGATTGTCGCCGGGATAGTCGCGCGGCCCGGGCCCGGCTTTGCCGCGGCGCTGTTTTTCCAACTCCCAGCAGGCTGGAAACTGATCATTGAGATCAACACCACGGATATTTGCCTTCCAAGCGCTGAAGTCCGTGCTGCCCTCATTCCATTCCAGCAACTGTCTGCCATATGGATGTTCCGGCGCAACCCCGTTAAGTGATAGCTCGACCCCATCAGGATTAACCATGGGCATTAGCCATACCGTCAGTTCACTGATTGCGGCATCCCCGGACGCTTGTCGTTCCATAAGCTCCTCCGCATACATCATGAGCAGCAGACTCGTGACCCATTCGCTAGCATGGAAGGCTGCGTTGACAAACACGTACTTCGGTCCGCTGCCGATGCGCAGCGATTCCAGTCGTTTGCCCATAACGCTTGTACCAACTGGCTGACGCTGCATTCCTGCGTAACGCCTTTGCAGCGCATCCAGATCAACTGCCAGCTCGACAGGGCTGTAGCGACATGCCTGTACGATTTTCCCTGACCTGTCCCGATTCATATTCGCAGCCTCCCCTTGTCTCTTACTGCATCTATATGCCAGCATTATCCAAGGTATCCCGCCAACGGCATGAGAAAAAGGCTGCTGTGCTGATCGCAGACAACTTCCGATCTCAGCCTGCGGCTGAGCTGGAAATCAACAAATGATCATTGCACGCAGCCTATAGGCCATAATCAGCCGATCTGCGGAATTTGCCAGACAACTGGAGTCAACTCGATCTGCTTGCCCAGCCATTGCTGAGCAATACGCTTGAATATGCGGGGGTCACCGCTGCAGAAGAACTGATGTACAGGAAGCTCGGGCTGAGAAGCAAGCTTGCCTGATTCCTGCAAAATCGTGCTCATCTCGCGGGCCGTCTCGCTATCGGAGCTAATCAGCTTCACGCCTGGCCCCATCACTGCGCCGATGGATTCGGCCAGGAACGGGTAATGCGTGCAGCCGAGAATGAGCGTATCGAGCGGAATGTCTTTGAGTGAAGTTAGCGAGTCCCGCACCGTTTCATGCGTCTCATCGGAGCGGAAATTACCCTGCTCCACAAGCGGCACGAACTGCGGGCAGGCCAAACTGGCTACATGAATATTAGGGTTGAGCCGTTTGAGCGCTTCTTCATAAGCGCGGCTGCGCACGGTTCCAACTGTACCGATGATTCCGACAACGCCGGATTTGGTACTGTTAATAGCCGCACGGGCACCTGGATTGATGACGCCGACCACCGGTACGTCCACGAAACTGCGGATTTCCTCCAAAGCAACTGCCGTCGCCGTATTGCAGGCGATAATAATCATTTTAGGCTTAAACTGCATCAAATAGGAGACGATCTCTCTCGTGAACCGGATAACTTCTTCCGCCGGCCGAGGTCCGTAGGGCGTTCGTGCGGTATCTCCGAAGTAGATGACCTTCTCGCGCGGCAGTTGACGCATCACTTCGCGGACAACCGTCAATCCCCCTACTCCGGAATCTAGGATGGCTATCGGTCTTTGCACGTACACACCGCTTTCCTTGAACAAGATTAACGTCAGCATTTGCTAAGACAGCATATGAAATACAACTGTCGAACGTACCTTACATCTTAGCGGATTAATAGAATCGCTTCAAGCCGCCAACCTCTTATTCGCCACCAACAAGTCGCAGCGGCAGCGTAACTGTCATGACTGTGCTTATTCCTGCCACGCTGCTCGCTTCGATACGACCGCCGTGTATTTGCATAATTTTACGGCTGATCGAAAGCCCAAGACCGCTACCTCCGCCTTCGCGTGTTCGAGCCCGATCCACTTTATAGAACCGATCAAATAAAAAAGGCAAACTTTCCTCCGGAATTCCAACTCCTGAATTCTCTATGGCGATCACCGCCTCTTCACCGCTGCGATGCAGCTTGACGCTGATCGACCCGCCCTCCGGGGTAAATTTAACCGCATTATGCAGCAAATTAATCCATACCTGATGCAGCAAATCGTCATCCACCTCCGCCTCAAGCGGATCAAGGATGACGTTTATATCCTGATTTTTACTGCTCCAGAGCGGTTCCAGTGATAGGACAGCATGCCGCAGCTGCCGGTCCAACCGGACCGATTCGGGGTGAAACGGATGCTGATCGGAGTCAAGCGAAGCCAGCTTCAGCATATTTTCCGACAGGCGCGACAGACGCAGGCTCTCCTCTTCAATAATATCGAGGTAATGCTTCCTTTGAGCAGGTGGAAGGCTCTCGTCCTTCAAGGCGCTGGCGAATCCGCTGATGGAAGTAAGAGGAGACTGAATCTCATGCGAAACATTGGAGATAAACTCTTGGCGCATAATTTCCATTTTGCCCAGATCGGCTGCCATGTCGTTGATTCCCTGCACCAAATGATTGAAGCGATCCCTGTCATCCCATTGCTGGGGCAAACTGATTTCCACTTTGAAGTCCCCGTTTGCAATCCGCCGCAGCGCGTCATGAATGGTCTGGAACACCTCCAGCCTTCGGTTGCTCACGAATCGCGCAATGATGAGAAACGTGAGCCAAAATAGAAAGAAACCAAGCAAAGTAGTAACGAGATGCTCGATAAGCGGAACAGGCTGCCATCCAGTAAGCTCGACCAAGTAGAAAGCGAGCGTCCAGCATGCGGTGATCCAGGTGATGAAGGCCAATTTCCCCAGCAACCCGCGAATTCTGGCGCCGGTTTTGCCAGAGGGCCGTTTCATGGCTTCTCCTCCAACCGGTAGCCAAGTCCCCGAATCGTGCGGATCTCTACATGCTCGGCACTCTCCAGTCGATCACGCAGACGTTTGATGTGGACATCAAGTGTCCGCTCGTCACCCTCATAATCATAACCCCACACCTGTTCAACCAGTTGCTCCCTGACGAGCGTTTTACCAGGATAGCTGGCCAATAGGAACAGCAGCTCAAACTCCTTGCGTGGCAAGGTTAGCTCCTGCTTGCCGATGCGGCACTCAAAGGTTTTGCGATCCAGGGTCAACTCACCAATCCGGACCTGCTGGGATGCCGCGATGCGGCTACGCTTCAGAAGCGCCTTGACACGGGCGGCGAGCTCCAATGGATCAAAAGGTTTAACTACATAGTCATCCGTCCCAAGCTCAAACCCTTTGATTTTGTGCATGGATTCTCCCTTGGCTGTTAACATGAGCAGCGGCAACTCCCCGTTCTCCTCGCGCAGCCTGCGGCACAGTTCCCAGCCGTCCATGCCTGGCATCATTACATCGAGAATGACCAAGTCAACTGACGTCTCGGATAATCGATCTAATGCTTCATGTCCGCTAGCAGCCTCTGTCGTCGCGAACCCTTCCTTTTCCATAAAATGAACAACTAACTCCCGAATATGACTGTCGTCATCAACAACGAGTATATGCGGCATCGCCGATTCCTCCTCTCTTACTGAATCCGATCATTCCCCATGCCAACCAGCACTGTTCATTTCTACAGTTCAGTTAAGATTGTAATTTAATGGAAATATCTTCATGACAAAATATATGCTACAGTTTGAATGCTATCTACATATGTTTCAACACAACCAATATCAAATTTTCAGGAAACTTTACAGCGTGGAGGCTTTTTAATGACATCTGACACGATACTCTACTTATCATTCTTTTTAGCCGTTGGAATTGTCCTTTTCTTTATTTTATTTAAGTTATTCGAAAAAACACTCTCTCTTTTAGCTGCTGGACGGAAGGTTCATCCATTCCCTCCACTCATACTATCTTTGATAGTAGTCATGTCTTTCGTTGGGGCCTGGATGAACAACGTCGTTATCGATTAATCCAACTTACCTATTTTTATCCGATCGGACAAACAGCATCGTGCCGACTACCGTGAACAGTACAAATATAGCAGCCATCACGGTCAGGTTGACCACTGGGGAATTCAATACAATTTGATCATACATCGGAGTACCCGCGTAGAATACCGCCCGCGCCAGATCAATGCAATAGGTCATCGGCATCAGCTTGGCAAGGAAGGCCAAAATACCGGTGGAATGCTGGATCGGCGTAAGCGCTCCGGCTAGGAACATCTGCGGCATAATGAGCATCATGGAACCGATGTCGGCTGTTTTGCTGTCATTGACAATGCCGATGAACAGAATTCCGAGTGATCCGCCAACCAGGCAGAAAAGCGGGGTCAACAGGAATACGTACACGATGTGCCAGCCGCCAAGCGGAATGCCCATGACCGCAGCGACGATTAAGATGCCGATCAGCCCGATTAGGCTGGTGAAGCTGGAGCCAATCATTTTGCCGATAATAATGGAATACCGCGAGATGGGGCTGACGAACAGCTCCTGCGTCAGATTCTGATCGCGTTCCTCAATAAGCGAGCTCATCCCCGTAATCAGCCCGGTAAAAGTGCTGTTGACGATCATTCCGATCATCATAAATTGCAGAAAATTGAAACCAAGCCCACCTGCCATATTCTGGTTCAGACTGCCGCCCAATATTCCCATGAACAGCAATGGCATAATGAGGGATACAATGAGCAACGTCGGGTTTTTCAAGCTTTTTGTAATGTCCCGCGCCGCGATGGCGGCAGTCGCATTTGTCTCTCTTCTCCAGACTCCGATCATACGGCTTCGCCTCCTTGAATCAGACTGAGATAAGCTTCTTCAAGCGTTGGTTGACGTATATCGAGGCGGTTCAGGGGAGTGCGGATGCCGGAGACGATCTGCTGAGCACTGCGCTGCCCTGGGAAAACGGAAAGCGTATCCTGCTGCTGCTCGTAAGCGACGCCTAGTCCATCCAGCTCCGATTTCAAGCTCTCCAGCTCCTCCGAGCCCAGCATTATCCGCTCCGGCCCCGCAAGCTGCCGCTTGATTTTATCGGGTGTACCGAGCACCGCGATTCGTCCGCCGGTCACCATGCAGACGCGATCCGCTTCTTCCGCTTCCTCCAAATAGTGCGTAGTCAGAAACACGGTCAGATTTTCCTCTTGGCGAAGCTGCTTCAGATAAGTCCATATCGATTGACGCGCTGATGCATCAAGCCCTTGGGTCGGTTCGTCCAGGAACAGAATTTGCGGTTTATGAATCAGACTGCGCATAATTTCCAGCTTGCGCTTCATGCCGCCGGAAAACCCTCTCGTTTTGCGGAATAGATTATCCTTCAGGCCAACGACCTCCGCCAGCTCTTCTACCCTTTTGCGGTATGCCGCCGGCATCATCCGGTACAACGGTCGATACGGAAACACGCCATATATGCTGGCATGCAGCCGAATGTTCTCCTCAGCGGTCAGATCGAGATCCAGACTGGGGTTCTGAAAAATAATGCCAACATTCCGTCGCACCTGCGCCGCATCCTTCTCAATGTCCCAACCCGCTATGCGCACGCTTCCTGCGGATTTGGTGAGGGTAGTTGTGAGAATGCTGATCGTCGTCGTTTTCCCGGCTCCATTCGGCCCAAGAAGTGCGAAAAACTCACCTTTTCCGACTTCAAAACTAATCCCGTCTACTGCCGGCTTTTCGGCTTTGCGATATTTTTTGACTAATTGATTCACTTCAATGACAGATTCCATTTGTTGTGCCTCCTTGTTTTCTGAAGCCTGCGAGAGCGCTCGCCCGCACTGCTCGCGGCTGAATGGAACCATCATATCCCATCAATGTGAACCGAATATGTCTTGAAGTGATGTTGAGCCGGTTGGAACATAATAAAAGAAGCACAGTCCGCTTAGAGACTGTGCTTCTTCTTTTTCTTCGAGTACTGGATCGATCATCACTTAAGCTTCGAGCATACTTAATACTGCGGTTTTTCCGGTTTCATCCTTGCCTTTAATTTCTATATTAGTCTCATTAGAAATTGAAAATCGGGCAAACCAGATCGTACGACCATCTTGAATTGGGATCATTTTTGCAACCTGCTTATTTAGTGTCTGTTTATCAGTCAATTCAATATTTACAACATCCGGATCAAATGATTCCCCATAGACGATCGGCAGTTTCCCATATCTGTCCGTTCCAGTTCCTGGTACATATTCAATAATCAAACCCTTATCCTGCTTCAATTTGTTAAAGCTGCTGTACTGATAACTCCCACCTGTAACCCATTTCCAGCCTAACACGGTCTTCTTCCAATATTCCAAATTCAAATCAGCATATTTTTCAGCTAATTGACCGTAATTCTTTGTATAAAATACAATCACACCATCGTTCGTCCATTCTTTATGAACGATATCATCCATCTCAAAATCTGGAATGTTTAAGGTTTGATATCTTTCTGTAATGATTCCTCTCAAAGTCTGATCGATGCCTGGGTCAGTGGCCGGATTTGTCAGTTTCATCGGAAATAACCAAACGAACACGATAAATCCTATTAATACAATACACAATGTTGCTATCGATGTTTTCCAAAGCCATCGTGGTTTTCGCATCATTACCATCCTCAACCAAAAAAGAGATCAATGATGTTTGAACCGGCAGACGATTGTTTGTTGTAAAACTCAGAATACCCGCAGCTCTCGCAATACACGACGACAAATTGATTATGCTGAACATCAAACATTTTGGAAAGACCCGTGCCGGTCATGGCTACTTCTTTTGTTTTAGCGTCCTTGCTTCCGCATTTGATACATCCCTTTTCAGCCATATTCCATCGCTCCCTGTCTATGATGTTACTTTATACGTTTCCAATCCTTGGAAGGTTGTGCTAATTTTGAACAAAATATAATCGCAAATCAAACAAAGCCAAAATAACTCTTTTCCAGGGTGGAACACCGAAAAAGCAACAGACCCCTGCGCTGACGCAAGGGCCTGTTGCTTTTTTGCTGCTGAACTCTCCGCGCTTATTCCTCCCCCCGGCCTGCCGTTTCCGGGGTGCCGCGCAGGAACACTTTCACATTGACTTCCGGCTTCGGATCGCCCTCGAATCTGCAGCTGAACGACAGGTTCTGTCCGCCGTGACGAACAGTTGGCGCGTCCGCCGTCGCTTCAACGGTGCGCAGCAGGTTCCAGTTAATGTCGTAAACATGACCGGTCCGGTCGCCGTCGCAGACCAAGTACTCGTTGGCTGTAATTTCCGTATCAAAGGTCATATAAGAGCCGTCGGTGTAAAAGGTGGGGCGTTTCACTGAAGCGTCCTCGTTGCCGTAAACCGGGCGGACACGCATCGTGAAGCGCAGCGGCTGCGCCTCATATTTATTGAATATCGCCCAGTCCGAGCCACCCGGCTGGCCGGGCTGCAGCTCTGTCGGACTGCATACAAACGGTTTGGGAATATGCACCGGATACAGCTTCCACCGCCCTGGTCCGTCCGCCTCTAGATGCCAGTCACCCTTCGGATCGACCATCCGCTCGCTGCCTCGTGTATTTCCAGATCAAAACCGAATTTATCGACTAAGTAACGGACACCTTCTCGTTCGAATTTGTCGTCGTCGACGATAAGCATTGTTAGCATAACGTCCACCGCCTTTACCGTTCGGCATAATAGATTTTACAAGGGAGTTTAGCATAATCACCGGAGATCGCACAGGCTTGAACGTAAGAGGCAGAAATGCCCAAGAAGAATATGAAAGAATGGTCAAGCTAAGCGCTCTGAGTTTCACTCGCCCATTAATTCAAATGGTGATTTCGTTAGCAACTGCTTAGATCGATTCAAAGGATTGCGTGAAGTACCGTTGGCAAAAAAACAAAGACGGGAGGAAACTGAGCTTGGCTCAGTCTCCTCCCGTAAGCATCTTCGATAACAAACTATTAACGATATTCCGGCAGCCAATCGCCATGTGCTTCGATCAGATCGTCGCATAGGGAGATGATGTCGTCCATGGACAGTTCTGCAGCGGTGTGCGGGTCTAGCATAGCCGCTTGGTAAATATGTTCCTTGCGACGTGTAACGGCCGCTTCCAACGTTAGCAGTTGGGTATTGATGTTCGTCCGATTGAGAGCTGCAAGCTGCGGCGGGAGTGCACCAACATGAATCGGCTGAATGCCACCACGATCAACGAGGCAAGGCACCTCAACACAAGCCTCACGGGGCAGGTTCGTGATCAATCCACCCGTGTTCATCACATTACCGCCGATTTTGAACGGAACGTCAGTCTCCATCGCTTCCATAATGTAGGAGGCATATTCCTCAGAACGCGTATGACTGAGATCGGCATTGCCGAGCAGCTCGTCACGAAGACTGTTCCAGCTGTCGATTTGATGCACACAGCGCCTCGGATATTCATCCAGTGGAATATTGAAGCGTTCGATGAGCTCCGGGTAATTGCGCTTTATAAAATAAGGATGATACTCGGCGCTATGCTCGGAGGACTCTGTGACATAATAACCGAACTTGAACATCAGCTCGTATCTTACCATGTCATGATGTTTTTCCTTCTGCTTCTCAGCGGCGCGGCGCTTGATCTCCGGATATAAATCCTCTCCGTCCCGAGTCGCCTCAAGCAGCCAAGCCATATGATTGATTCCAGCGATTTTAGTCTTAACTCCGCTGTGATCCAAGCCAAGATCATGGAATAGATGCGGCACACAGCTTTGAACGCTATGGCATAAACCTATCGTATTCACGCCGCCGTAGGTGTTCATATAATTCGTCAAAACGGCCATCGGATTCGTGTAGTTCAGGAACAACGCATCGGGACATACCTCACGAATATCCTGTGCGAAGCCTTCCATAACCGGAATCGTTCGCAAATTGCGGAAAATGCCGCCAATGCCAAGCGTATCCGCAATCGTCTGACGGAGACCGTATTTCTTTGGAATCTCGAAATCAGTCACCGTACAAGGCTCGTAACCTCCGACCTGAATGGCATTGATGACAAACTTAGCCCCACGCAGCGCTTCCTTGCGGTCCTCATATACATTAATAGCACAGGTGCTGCCGCTATTCCTCTTGATGGCATTCAGCAGTTGCTCTGATTCCTTAACGCGGTTTGGATTAATGTCGAATAATGCGATCTCATACGATTGGAGTGCCGGGGTCAAAAGCACATCTCCCAAAACGTTGCGAGCGAAAACCGTGCTGCCTGCACCTAAAAACGTAATTTTATTCACTTAAATCCTCCTCATTCACCGTGACTAATGTCGTTCATCAAGCTTCATAGGGAATCGCTTTCAATCGACTGATTGAAAGCTTCTGCAAAGCCATAATCCACAATTAGACTATAAAAGAAGCGGGGTTTCGGCACAATGGAAGTTTGAAGCTTATGGATGGACATTTGTCGTTTGTTCCTATATCGTTGAAGGAAAAATCCTAGCTGGCTTTCTGCCAGAGAAAGGAACGGGGATGGAAACCTCCACGCTACCGGATCACTATTTTTTTAAAGTCAGCGATAACCGTGAGCCTGCAGAAGCCAGTGAGCTGACCGTGTTGTTCAGCGGAGTAGGAAGCCCGGTAATCGGCCAACGCACTGGACCTGGAATCCATGATTACGTCCTCGTTCATACCATCATAAGCGGACGAGGCATGTTTAACTGCGATGGCGCCCAACATGCTTTAGCGGCTGGAGATACATTCGTCATTTTTCCAGGTCAACTTTTCCTTTATGAGGCGGATCGCATAGAGCCCTGGACATATAAATGGGTCGCGTTTCGCGGTTATGCCGCGCTGCAGCTCATGTCGGAGGTCGGTCTGACCCCCGAGCACCCGATAATAACCGGAGTTAACGGGAATAGCGCACTTATTTTTTACGATCGACTCCAGGGAGCGCTCGTCGGAGAAGGCAGCGCCGCCGTAACAGATATGGAGGCAAGCGGCTGGCTGAGGCTGCTTCTGGGCGAATTCGCACGGCTGCAGCCGCATCATACAAAACCCGCGCCCCATTCCTCTGCGGCGGCGAAGCGGCAGGTGGACCAGGCAGCGCGCTGGCTGCAGACGCATATTGCGGAGCCGGTGTCCATTCAGGAGCTTGCGCACTCTCTCGGCTATCACCGAACGCATCTTTCCAAGCTCTTCCGCCGTTTTACCGGGCTCTCTCCGATGCAATACTTGCAGCAGCTTCGAATGAAAAGAGCGACCGACCTGCTTGCTGCTACTGATTTGACGATCGAGCAGGTCGCCTCCTCTTGCGGTTATGCTGATCCGCTTTATTTCTCCCGGCATTTCCGGAGCAACTCCGGCCTGTCGCCTACGGCCTATCGGCAGAAGATCGCCGCAGAGCTTGGCTCCTAAGTAAACGCATGATCATGTTGATCAGATGATAGATCATAATCATGTATATTGAATGCCAACTATGGGGCTGTCCCAAGAGTCGTCGTTAGATGACCTTGGGACAGCCCCATAGTTATTTTGATCGGCTCGTCCAATATTGGTTGGTGGCGCTGAATAAGTTTCGAATCGGGCTATGGCGCGCTCTGAGTCTCGCACGTGTATGAATTAAACCCCCTCCCTCCATGTGTAACGAAACTGAGAAGCCTTATTTCAGCAAAAAGGGAGGAAGCTGAGCTTGGCTCAGTCTCCTCCCTTTTGCTGGTACAGCTTTATAAACTTCGGTTTTAAGGGCCTTTGGCCCCCCTTAATCATTTTGCTTATACGCTGCAGCCTAAAGTCTTAAACCTGCTGAATCTTAATCAGGTTGGTCGCTCCAGACTTGCCGCTTGGCACACCGGAGGAGATGACAACATAATCTCCTTCATTCAGCAGCCCGGTTTTGCCAGCGTCTACAATTGCCGATTGCAACAGCTCGTCCGTCGAGCTAGCTCTCTCGCCATGCACCGGAATGACACCGCGCAGCAAGCAAAGCTTAGCGATCGTCTTAGGCTCTGGCGTGATTGCAATAATCGGAGCTTTAGGACGGTACTTCGAGACCATGCGCGCCGTGAAACCGGATTCCGTCGGCGTCAGAATCGCTTTAGCGTCCAAATCCAGCGAGGAACCTACAGCTGCTTGACTGATTACTTCCGTAGTCGTCGTTGCATGCAGCACTTGGCGAGTGCGGAATTGCAGGCGATAGTCCGCTAGCGATTCCGTTTTGGCTGCAATCGTGGCCATACGGCGCACCGATTCAACAGGATACTTGCCTGCAGCCGTTTCTCCGGACAGCATAATGCAGTCCGTGCCTTGAATAACAGCATTAGCAACGTCGCTCACTTCAGCACGAGTTGGACGTGGGTTAACCTGCATCGATTCCAGCATATGTGTTGCAACGATAACCGGCTTGCCAGCCAGATTACATTTATGAATCATTTGCTCTTGCAGCGCCGGTACATCTTCGACCGGAATTTCTACGCCGAGATCGCCCCTTGCGACCATGATGCCGTCAGACGCTTCGATAATCGCGTCCAAGTTTTCTACACCCTCGTCATTCTCGATTTTAGAGATGATTTGGATATGTCCAGCACCGTTCTCCTCCAGAATCTGGCGGATCTCGATAATGTCCTCTGCTTTACGAACGAAGGAAGCTGCGATGATGTCAACCTGTTCCTTGATGCCAAAATGAATATGTTTGACGTCGCGCTCCGTCACGCCAGGAAGGCGAGTGCGCACGCCTGGCAGATTGACGCCTTTGCGAGGCTTGAGCAAGCCACCGCTCAAAATACGGCAGCGAATTTCCGTGCCGCCGGATTGCAGCACTTGCAGCTCGATAAGACCGTCATCGATCAAAATCGTGCTGCCTTCCGACACATCCTCAGGCAGGCCAGGATAGTTGACTCCGATACGGGAAGCGTCTCCTTCCAACTCCTCGGTCGTCAGAATAAGCTCTTCGCCAGGAACGAGCGTGACATAAGGCTCACGAAGTTTACCGATGCGAACTTCCGGTCCCTTGATGTCCATCAGTACAGGTACAACAGCTCCAGCTGCTGCCGCAGCTTCGCGCACGATGCGAATGCGTCCTGCATGATCTTCCAGCTCTCCGTGAGCCATATTGATACGGGCTACATTCATGCCAGCCTCGATCATTTGAATCAGGACGGGCAGCGATTCGCTTGCAGGTCCCAGCGTACAGACGATTTTTGTTTTTCTAATAGTCACAGTTATAGCCTCCTATACATACTGCCTCTATTGTACCTCCGCATTCGCCAGGATTCGACATGCTATAGTATAATTAAAAACCTATAGTACGATTTTGGGATAGATGCTAACACGGAAGGAGGTAAAAGATAGATGCAATGGACAATAAGCCGATTTCAAGGTAGGCATCCAGTCATGCACTCCGTAGCAGTGAGGCCGATGTTGCAAAATCATCCAGCAATGCTCCTGCTCATGACCTACGGCGGCATCCAGTTGAAGCTGACGGGTAAGGACGAGCCCATCTCCCTGCGCCGTGGAGAGCTTGCGTATCTGCCTCCTGGCTCCGATCCCTCGGTCATTCAACAGGAAGGCAAAGTATATGAGCTATATGTACTAGGTTTCACGGTGGAGCGCGATGAAATCAGGCAGTTGGAGCTGCCTGCATCTCCTCAATCCTTTAAAACGATTCGTTACGACTGGATGCTGGAGCGATTCCGGACGTTGACTGAGGAAAACAAGGAGCGGTTGTCCAATTCAACGATTAGAGGCTGGGGCATCGTACTTGAGCTACTGGCACTTTGGAGCCGCGAGAATAGCACTGGAGCCGCTGCACCAGCGACAGCTCGTCATCTGGAGCGCATGAAGGAATTTATCCAGGATCGGTATCGGGAAAAGGTAACCAAAGAGGATCTTGGGCGCTGCATCGGCCGTACTCCCAACTACGCTGCTACACTTTTTCGTCAGGGAACCGGCCAGACGATCAGCGGATATGTACATACGCAGCGGATGAAAACCGCCGTATATATGTTAACCGAATCTCTTCTTACCATAGAAGAAATAGCCGATTATCTCGGCTATGGGGAAGTTTCTTATTTTCAGCGCATTTTCAGGCGCTCATTCGGGATGCCGCCTTCGCATTATGCCAGCCGGCATGAATGAGCTGCTCGCCCCCGGCTCAGGCCTTTTCATCCGACTTACTTGTTACTGCCGGAAAAAGAGCCCGGTTCAGCCCTCTCATCCGGCTTGCCCGTTACATGCCGGATGAATGAGCTGATCTGGAGCGAATCAGACGTTACAGAGCGGACCCGCTGTCCGCGCCGTACTCTCGCTCCTAGAATTTTTCTTCCCGAGTATCTTCACTAATGCTAAGCTCTGGCTCATCATTGCTAATATCCAGATCTGGCAAACTTCCAGCGAGCTCTTCGAAAGACTCTACTGCTTCGCCGGTCGCAGAGACGCTGGATGACACAACAACTTCCAATCCAGCATCCGCTTTGCGTTCCCAAAATTTTATTCCGGAAGCTAGACTGTCGGCTGTATTAAGCGCTTTTTCCTTCAGCGCAGCTGCACCTTCAACCGTTTGTCTGGCAGCATGTGTCGCTGTGCTGCCGATTTTTTCGCCCAATTGACTAGCTCCATCAGCCGCTCTGGCAGCACGATCGCCAATATCTGCACGCAGCTCACTGCCTGCCTTCGGAGCAAACAACAGCGCCGTTACCGAACCGATGATGCCCCCCGCTAATGCTCCCAGCAAAAAGCCACCGCTTTTCTTCGATCTTGATTTAATCATGTTTGTTCTCTCCTTTCAGCTATAGGGTTCCCAATCTCACGGTCAGAACATGCAGACGTTCTAAGCTTGGCGGCTGCACTGCGAATGTACATCCAGCCCTCAAGAGCCGCATCGGCAATGCCGATCGCTTCCTCAAGCTGCGGACGGTACTTACCAGCGGCCTGGCGCATCCGTTCTGCCGCGGCATCAGCCGTACCTGCAGCCCCATCGATAATCCGGCGCGCTGTCACTCCAGCCGTGTCCGCCGCAGCCCGCAGCGAACCAGCCGCCTCCGCCAGCGATGCCAGCCCATCCAGCTGCCGCTTTGCCTGCAGAGCTGCGTCCTGCATCGGCTCAAGCGCACCTCTTGCATCCGCGGCAAGGCCTGTGATCTCCTTAAGTGCCGCCGTTGAGCCTGATTCAAGCTCAGTAACGAGGCTGCCGAGCCGCCGCATCAGGCGCGCTGCCTGCCACGATGTCCATGCTGCAGATGCGCTCAGCACAACAGCACAAACCGCAATCCACCATTCCATGCTTCTCACCTCCACGTCTTTTGCTGTTCTGGAACCGGGCGGGCGCCCACTTCATGGTGACAGTATAAGCAGCATGGGCTTGGCTTGACACAGATTACCCAACAATCGGCTAAAAACAAAAAAAAGGCCAACCAGAGCATTCTGGTTGACCTGCCATAACCAGCCGATCAATCCGGCTGATCTAATCATTCAATTCAAGGTAAAGCCGTTTCACGCGCACAACCAAGTGCATAACATTTGAACGGCTCTTCTACTGCTCTTTTTTCAAATACTGCTCCACTTGCAGCTTGAAGCTACTCAGCCATGTCGCAAGGTGGACAGTGTCAGGATGGAGCTGCTCGCGGGGCCAGCTGTAATATTCCTGCACGAGCGGTCGTCTAAGCTCCGCCAATCGGCACAGCTGACGAGTCAGCTCGCCGTCAATCACTTCTTCTCCGCCGATGATCTCAATGATATCGCTGTAACTGCTGGCATCCCGCATCAGATAACCATCGATCAGACAGCTGCCTACATCGGTAACGGTTTCAATCGCCAAATGCAGCAATCGTTCCTGCGCCAGCCCTTGCAGCAGCGTGCCATTCCATTCCGAATTCAGCTGATCCAGCGCTTGCAAAAGCTCCGGGATGGCATCCAGACGCAGGCGGATATCCTGCACGTTCACATAATACATGAGCCGCCTCCGTTATCGCTTATTCTTTTTTTTGCCGCGACGCTTCAGCCAAGCAATCATAATGATGCCGCTGAGTACAACAACGAATAAATACGTAATCATCATGTAAAAATCTTCTCCGAGCGATTGCTCCTCCATGGCCTGCCTGCTCCTCCCTTGCCCGACTAGGCCTCGTAATCCACGGCGATCGACGATTCGCGAGCTTCATTCATATGGCGGATAACTTCCTGATGAACGGGATGAACCTGATATTCTCCAAGCGCTTCCAAAGAATCAAACTTGGTCACCAGAGCAATATCATAAGAACGCTCTGAGTGAACGATATCCTTGCCGACTTCCAGATGACGCAATACTTCGATTTTGCCCTTCATGTTGCGCAACACGGCTGCCGTACGCTCCACACTTTCCGGAGTACGGTCCTTCAAACGGAAAAAGACGATATGTGTCAGCATGCTGTAAACGCTCCCCCAATCGGATCAATGCCCTTCGTCGGGCTGCAGGGCGCCCCATGCTTGTCCGGCTTTTTGCATGTCCGGCGCCCTTTTGACCCATAATAACGCAAGCCGTACGTTTCGGCAATGCCGGCAGAAGGGAGCTTCACCGATGCGTTATCCTGTTACAATTGCAGCAGTAGCCCTCAGCATTATCCTGTGCCTGTTCAACTCAACAGGCTATGATCCGCATAATTTGTTCTTTTTCATGTTCAGCCCACCGGCCTGGATTTCCGACGTCTTCTACGACATCCATGCTACGCCGATCGTGGTCATGTATGCGCTGACGATCGTTTGTTATGCCGTAATCGGCTACGTATGCGATCGATTGATTGCCGCAGATCGCAAGCGCAGACGCGCCTGAGGACAAGCAATAACCAGATAAGGCATGACAAAGCCCGGCTCAAGCAGCGCCATCCCGTACGGATACCGCTGACTCGACCGGGTTTTCTGTGCTAAAAAGAGCGTCCCCTGGCGGGAACGCCCTCTGCACCTTCTATTCAACGACGAGAACCGACTTCATATCCGCGTGACCAACGCCGCACATAACAGAGCAATGGAGCTCGTAACGTCCAGGCTTGTCGAAAACAACTTCCTGCTCCATCTTATCGTCTTTCAGGTCAATTCCGAACTCTTTGATGCCTACGCCATGGATGCCGCCTTTGTTAGTCAGCACCATTTTGTACTTCTGTCCGGCCTTAACAACATACTCTGGCTTGTCAAATTTGAATTCACCGGTTCCAACAATTTTGAGTAGCTCTACACCTTCTGGAAGCCCGGCCGTCTCATCCTGAGGAGGTTTCGGCATGCCGATCGTCAACATGTAGATGCCCAGCGCAGCCGCGAGAATAAGCATAATAGACATAATCCATTTCATGAGGTTATTGCTCCCCTTTGTGCATTGATAATTACCCAGTTTTGTCCAAAGCTATTGCTAATATACCGAAATATAGGGGGAATTCACAAGCTTTAACCGCTTGCATTCGTAAGATTAAGTCTCGTTTATGGCAAATTCATGAACATTTCGTGTCTGTCAGTTATCTTTGCGTTTGAAAACTTCAATGAATTCCTTCAGCTTTGCAGGGAGTGCCAGGCCAATCCGCGCATAGTTTTCTGTAATCGACAACAGCTCGTTGCCGGTATAAAAATAGATAGCCGCACTCATGATCGCTCTCCCGCCGCCTAGAAGCTCATCGATGCGGTGAGCAATTAATATGACGAGCAAGGTCAGCCCTTTTCGAGCAATCCCCCAGGATCCGATCGTACTACTAAGTCCGCGCCCTTCTTTCAAGGATGCCGCAACTCCGGAAATATAATCCACCATCATGCATACTAAAAGCAGCGTCAGCGATTCCTGCCAAATGCCGAATGAGAAGCTTACGATCGAGCCGATTACGGCGAACAAGGATACAGCGATATTTTCCTTCACCGCATCTGCCTCCTCTACCAATTAGGATAGAGTATCGTATGCTCTCCGAATCAGGCTTGACTGTTTGTCCGCCTGCTCTTTCAGCATCCTTAACTATTAAGTTAGATTAAATTTCCCGCTGTGGGTCAGGTCGAACTCAACCTTGATTTGCAGATCACCTTCCTGAGGCGTCCATCTCCCGCTTTGCAGCAACTGTTTCCAATAGGCATTATGGTCGCGATACAACACTTCTTCCAGCAAAAATAGATCCACTTTCTCCTTGCATGCGTACTTGTAGGTGGCTTCCATCTCTTGCTTAATCTTTTCTTCCACTCGCGTCTGGATTTCCTGTTCGTTTATCGGTCCGCTCAGTTCAACAACATGACCTTTAACTTTGACGGTCAGGTTAAACCGCGGCTTGTCGCCGTCAACAATAGCCTCATAATGAGGAAGCGAACGCTCGATATTGACCGTTGCAGTCATCCGTTCCTCGTTATCGTTCTGGCTTTCCCCCCCTCCATCCACATCCTCGGTTTCCAAAATATACTGCCTAAATCTAGGATCAATCCAGCGAAAACCGGAAGTCAGTCCGACAGGCATGAACAAGTCGAAACTTTTCCGATTAAAGGCAAATAGTCCGTCGTAATACTGAACGTTCAGTTGCTCCTCCGATTTTGTCCAATCCCCCTTGACCAGGCCAATAGACGGAAGCAGCGCTGTGAAAGCCTTCTCTTCCATATTCCGCACAAACTCCTGCATCGTAAGCGGGCGTAAATAGCTGCTTTGCTCATATTGGCCCTTGGGATTGTACATAATGCTCAACAAATGGGAAAACCCGAAAAACGTGCTGGAGCGAAACAGCTCTTGAATCGGCTCCCGAGTTCCAAAGACGAGGCTTGTATAACGCGAAGCTCTCTGCCGGTTATTCGCATCCAAAATATCTTCCATATGGGGCAAACCCCGCTCATGGACAATCAGAACCTTCATATGCTCCAGATTAAGCACAAACTGAGCTGTCTTCTGCAAATTACCGATAGCGGTCAGCAGTGTTTTGCCCTTTGCTGTTCCAACCCAAACTTTAGGCTCGTCTGGTGTTCTGGAATCAGACTTGGCTACGGAACTAAATTGAATAAACTGTGCGTAAACAACAAAGCTTTTGTCCACATAATCCACGCCTAATGCCGACACATACCCCTGCTCGGTCATGTCGATTTCATCCCAGCATCCCGATAAAAGGAAGCTCATTGACAGGAGAGTCAGCACAAGTGCCAACGGCAAGCGATTCAGAGGATGTTGAAATGCAGAACGAGCATGCCTATTCATGGCTTTTGCCTCCCCCTTGCAAACGCCGCTTTTTCCATGGAAGCTGCAGGAAGCTCTGGAGCATGTTTTTGATATCAAAATTCGCTAGTGGAGCCATATACGACTGACCGAATGTTTCTAGCGAGCAAACATGCACAACAATAGCGAACATGCTGATGAAAAAACCGAACATGCCCAGCACGGAGGAAGCGGTGAGCACGAAATAGCGCAGCACGGAAACCGTTCCGTTCAGCGTCTGGTTGACCAGCGCAAACGTCGAAACCGCTGTAACCGCAGCAACAACGAGCATTGTTGGGGAAGTCAGACCAGCGTCAATAGCCGCATTGCCGACAATTAAGCCGCCAACGACGGATACTGTCTGGCCAACGGCCCTCGGCAGTCGTACCCCCGCCTCGCGGAACAGCTCAAACATCGTCAGCATAAGAAACATTTCCATCGTCGTAGACAGAGGAAGTCCATTGCGGGAGGTGGAGACGGTCGCGAGCAGGGTGAACGGAATCTGATCCGTATTAAACGAACATAAGGCGATCCAGAAACCCGGAGCGAAGACGCTCATAAATAGACCTAAAAAGCGCAGAATCCGCTCCAAGGACACGTAGAAAAACGGCATATGCAGATCTTCCGGCGACTTGACTAGAAATGAAAGATTAGCGGGAGCAATAATGACAGCCGGGTTACCGTCCACAAGGATGACGATCCTGCCCGACATCAAGGAAGAAGCGGCAAAATCCGGACGGCCGCTATAGTGGACCAGCGGAAAAATACTGCTTTTCACGTCCGAGATGAGCGATTCGATCTGAGTGCTGCTCTCGACGGACACTACCGTGGAGCGAACGTCACTCAGCCTTTCCCTAGCCATGTTGACGGTTTCTTCATCGGCCAAGCTGGCCATGAATAACAGCGCAACTTGAGTTTTGGACTGGGAACCGAGCGTCATAAGCTCAATCTGCAAATCTGGCGTTTTGAGCCTGCGCCTCACAAGGCTTATATTTTGCTGAACATTTTCCACAAAGCCGTCTCGCGGGCCCTTGAGCGATACTTCCATAACAGACTCATCCGGCTGCCGAACCGGCATGCTAGCTATATCTGAAAGGTATATCCGCTCTCCATCCTCTTCTCCGACCAAAATCAGCACGGCGCCACTGAACAACGACTCGTATAAATTCCCGCCATCGTCGACAGGCTCAAAATGAAGCAGCTCGGTATCCCAGCCTTCCTCCAAACGACTGCCGTTTTTGCGCAGCTCGCGCAACACCGATAGCTGAAATAGAGTTGAATCGATCAAGTTCGGACAGTAAAGGAGCGTGACGAGTGTATCCGGTTTGCCTGCCAGTACGAGCCTGGATTCCAACACCTCCACGTCATTGCAGCCTTTCAGCTCATTCACGATTGTAGCCCGGTTCCAATTCACGTTTTTTTGGGCTGTACTGCTATCGGGCGACTCCTCTCCAGGTCCGCGCGAGCGCCCGTTTTGCAGAGTGGAGTGGCCGCTCTGGTTTCCTTTTTGCGTCATGCTAGCCCTCCTCCTTCAAAACAGGAATTCTCTCCGTTCTGTCACGCAAGGAGAGCACTGCGGCCAGCCACCCCGCCAAACTTACGATCAATATAAGCGCGCCAGATACATAGAAATAAACGCTCATCAGAGCACGATAGGAAATCATGTGATTCGTCACAATCTGCGCAAGCACTGTCAGAACGGCCAGCGTCACCCACCCGTACACTGCCATGCCTTTGGGCTTGCGGACTCCGAGCAGTTCCTTAACCAAATAGAGGCTGAGCGCGATTCGCACCATCGATCCGGATAACCATTGATATATCGCAAAGAAATCAAGATGCTCCACATATTTGCCGATCTGCACAAGCCTCCATTGCGAGTAGGCAGGATAGCGCATTTTAGTTGCTTCCGTCGGACCAAACTGAACAATTGCCCCCATCAGCGGTCCCATTGAGAGCAAAACCAGAATAAACATCAGCAGAATGAGCTGCCAGTAAGTAAATTTCTTCTTAATATGATGCTGGTAGAGGACCAACACAAAAATTTCTACCATGGAGCAGGCTGCCAGCAAAGCACCTGAAACAACCGGCGAGTAGCCATTTTCCAGAAAAGGCTTCAAGTAATCATAGTCCTTATGCGGCATATTCGCCGACATGACAAAATCGCCGAGAATGACGACAAAGGGCAGCAAAATGCCAGACGTGAATGCAATAGTTCGCAAGCCCTTTTTGACGGCAAACAGCGACACACCAAGTAAAGCCAGGGCGAGGGCATAACTAGGGGTATAAGGAAGGTAGGTCGTTTGGGACCAGGAGATGGAATCAATTAACGCAGTAAAGGCTATGCCCAGCAAAATGATAAGCATAGGCAATTTGATGAGCCATGCGCCCGCCCTTCCGAGCTTCCGCTCGACCATCGTCCAGAAGGGTTCCTTCAGCCGTTTCAACGTGCCATAGAGGGGAAAGCTGATCCAGAGGATTCCGATCAGGCAGGTTAACAGCGGACTCAACCAGCTGTCCCTTCCGGCCACATTCAAGATGACAGGAACAATCAAAACATGGTTCACCAGCCCGACAGATAAAATCAGCATGAATACGGCAGGAAGCCTGCCGAAGGAGGACTTTGAATTCACAGGGCTCACCTCTTTCGAGCTTAGAATATCCCTGCACCGGAAGCATTATCCAATCCAATGCCAAAAAGTAAATACAAATAGAGCCAACCAGACAACGCTGGATGACCCTATTTTGCATAAACATATTTTATCGCTCTGCTACTTTCCGCTGTCGATTATTCCGCGTAAATCATTTTTCGGGTCATGCCGCCGTCAACCGTAATGTTCTGACCGGTTACAAAATCGTTGGCCGCATCGGTCAAGTAGAAGCAGGCCCGGGATATATCGTCCGGTTTTCCGACTCTTCCCGCCGGATGCTGCTCATGTTCCTCTTGACTAAGCGAGCCGGTATCGCCGGTTGCGATCCAGCCTGGGCTGACGGAGTTGACGCGAATGCCGTAAGGAGCAAGCGACATCGCCATCGCGTGGGTCAGTGCGATCATTCCACCTTTAGAAGCGGCATACGCCTCCGAATTGGGCTCAGACATGAAAGCCCGGGTCGAGGCAATATTAACGATCCTGCCCCGGATACCACGCTCCTTCATCCCCGTTGCCGCCTCACGGCTACAGAGGAAAGCTCCTCTCAGGTTTGTGTTCAGTACTTGGTCCCATTCCTCCACCTTCAGCTCCCAGAGCGACTTGAAGGGGCTGATGCCGGCATTGTTGATCAGCACGCTGGCTTCACCATGCTCTTCACGTACACGTTTGAAAAGTTCTTGTATGTCTTCTGGGCGGCTCAGGTCGATTTCATATGGATACGCTTCTCCGCCTGCTTTGCGGATAAGCTCAAGCGTCTGGGCCAACCCTTCTATGCTGACGTCGGCGAGAATCACTTTGTCTCCCTTGCCCGCATAGGCCAGCGCCAATCCTCTGCCGATACCGGACCCGGCTCCTGTAATAACAACAATTTCTTTGCTTGTTGCAGTATCCATTCTAATTAATGTCCTCGCTTTCTCACCATATGTCTTGCTAAAGACAATTGGGGAATTATTATTCTACCCTATACCCTATGTAGAACGTACTTCAACCTCATAAAGAGCAAAAGCAGCTCGTCGCCTCGTCACGCGGGCTTCGAACTGCTCCTTCAAGACTTGCCTAGATTATGTTTCAATATGCTACAGGCTGTACCTAATCGCTAACCTGTTGAAGGGCTGTTCGGCACATGTCCCTTTTGGTTCCGGTTCTCATTGGTGCTCGCCGCTGTGCGATTTTCTGCTTCCTTGGATCGCTGTGCCATGCCCGCTTGTTTATGTTCGAAGGAGTGTTTACCGCCCTTTGCCATATTCCGCTCACCTCCATGCGCTTCCGCGAATTGCCGCCGACCTTACCGTCGGCTTGGCTGAGAAACAGCCCCGTTAGCTTGTCCATTCGGCTGCCTCTCCATCAGGCGCAGATGGGGTCTGGTTTCCCTTTTGCCAATAATCCCGTAAAATGAAAGCAGCAGCACCAAGAAACTTACCATCCATTCCTAATCTATAGTTGGAGAAAGGACGCCTGATCATGATCATTAAACCGAGAACACGCGGCTTCATCTGCACGACGGCTCACCCGGAGGGTTGCGCCAAACAAGTCCAGGAGCAGATCGATTACATACAAGCCCAACCCAAATGGCATGGACCAAAAAGAGCCCTCATCCTTGGCGCATCTACGGGATACGGCCTGTCGGCCCGCATCGCTCTCGCCTTCGGCGCTGGAGCATCGACGATAGGTGTCTTCCGTCCCGGCAGCGCGACGGAGAAGCGGACCGCTTCTGCCGGCTGGTACAATTCCGCTGCTTTTGAGCGCAAAGCAGCCGATGCCGGCTTAAAATCGCTTAGCGTCACCGGCGATGCCTTCACTGACGAGACTAAAGACCGCGTTATCGGGGCGATTCTCGAAGAGCTCGGCCAGGTTGATCTGGTCGTCTATAGCGTGGCTGCTCCCCGCCGCGTCGACCCGGACACCGGCGAGACGTACAATTCGGTACTCAAGCCGATTGGAGCTCCTTATACGAACAAAACCGTCAACTTCCACTCCGGCGAAGTAAGCGACATCACGCTTGAACCCGCGGAAGGCGATGATATCGCTCAGACGGTGGCCGTCATGGGCGGAGCCGACTGGAAACGCTGGATGACGCGTCTGCAAGAAGCTGGCGTACTTGCCGAAGGAGCGGTTACTATCGCTTATTCGTATATCGGTTCCTCAATTACGCAAGCCATTTACCGCGAAGGAACGATTGGCCAGGCAAAGGATGACTTGGAGGATACCGCGCTGCAGCTTCAGCAACAGCTGTCCCCGCTCGGTGGACGGGCTTATGTCACCGTTAGCAAAGCGCTTGTGACACAGTCCAGCTCAGCTATTCCCGTTGTTCCGCTCTATGTATCGGCTCTTTACAAGGCCATGAAAGAAAAAGGACTGCATGAAAACACGATTCAGCAATCACAGCGTCTTTTTGAAAAGCTGTACCTGGAAACCGGAACCCCGATCGACGAAAAGGGCCGCATCCGCATCGATGATTGGGAGCTTCGCGATGATGTGCAGCAAGAAGTCGCTCGCATCTGGAGCGAGGTTAACACCGATAACATCGAGAGCTTGACCGACTTGGAAGGCTACCGCAAGGAATTTTTCCAGCTGTTCGGTTTTGAGACGAGCGGTGTCGACTACGAGCGGGATACCGATCCTCAGGTTGAAATCCCTACGGCACGTTAAACCAGGTAAACCTACATTGTGCTGAGTTTTGAATATATAACGTTTAAAGTGCACAAGGGGCCGTCCCATACGTCATGAAAATGACTATGGGCGGCCTTTTCTTTGTTTTTACAAACAAAAAGAAGCCGTTCGCATGGTTGTTTACATGAGTTCATTATAGGAATGCCTATGCACACAATTCACTCACAAATATTGACAATAAAACTTGGCAAGCATACACTAAGAGCATGCCAATAAAACTTGGCAAATATTCCAGGTTCAAATCTTTCTGTTTTGATTGCCTCGATCCTTTGATTTGAAAAACGGTTGCTACTTAGGTACCTCTAAATTGAGCTAGGGCGCACTATTCGGATGACCAAGTCAGTCTAGTATTGATGTGGTCATGCACAATTTGTATGATTTCTCACTCAACATGCATTCGGGCCGTGCTGATATTTTGGATATTGTTCGATAAATCACTCAAAATGGCTGGGCATAGGCGACGAAAGCTGGGCTTTGTATGTTTTATCACACAAAGTGTTGAAAAGAAGGCGGCTTTACACCGAATTTTATACGATAAATCGTACAAGCGCAGGATTATTCGAACGTTTTTCATTTACCTATATTAGGTACCTAAGTAGTACCGGAAAACGAGATATGGAGGGACTTATTATGTCAAAAGAAATCAGATTTGAAGTAGAAAGTATGACAGCTAAAGGTGCAACAATGGCTAATGTCATTACGGATAAAGAAACAGGGGTACAATATCTGTTGGCTATTTACCCCAATGTAGGTTCAGGACTTACCGTATTGGTTGACCAGGATGGAAAACCTCTATTAAAAAAATAATCGGCAAAAAAGAGACTGTTGGAGAAAACACATGGGGCTGTCTCAAAAGTAGTTTGGCTCACTAGATAAACGGCTCGCCTAATCAATGAGACTTTCAAAAAAACGAAATGACGGTGCGAAGGAGCTATCCTTGCACCGTCATTTTTGGCTTTTGATCCATGGCCGCCTTCTTCAATAAATTGTGGGCGAGCGAAAGCCATCCGACCTCTAGGCTTACCTTCGGCAGGCCTCGAAGCAGAAAACGCCGGAATCCCCGGTTGTTTTTAATTTGCCCAAATACACTCTCCGGCTCAATCATCCTTCGAACCGATAGTGTATATCCTTCCTCACTTCTAAGTTTTTCACGAGCTTGCTGTTTGTAGCGCAAATACTTCATACTCACGCTGATTTCACGATTTCCTTGAGCTTTCGTACAACTTGGCTTCAGTGGACACCCTTCGCAGCTCTCGCTTCGGTAGTGGCGCTTCCGTATCTCGTAGCCACTTTCTGTTTTGTCTTTGCTTTCATAACGAAATAGCAGCTTCCGGCCTGCTGTACACGTCCACGTATCTTCCCCTTCGTCGTACTGCCAGTTGTCCAGCTTGCTAATGTCTTGCTGCCACTTCTTTGATTTTTCTTTGTGGTAGGTGCTGTATTTCACCAATGCTTCTCGTTGTTCGCTCTCCAAGTAAGCGTAGTTTTCTTCTCCGCCGTATCCGGCATCCGCTATGATGGTTCTGGGCAACCTTCCAAGCGCTGTCTTAACCTTCTCTAAGTGGGGCTTTAGGCAACGCGTGTCGGTTGGGCGTTGATGTAAACTGTATCCGATAATGAATTGGTTCTCTGTTCCGATTTGCACATTGTAACCTGGCTTCAGTTGGCCATTACGCATATGATCTTCTTTCATTCGCATGAATGTCGCGTCATGATCGGTCTTACTGAAGCTGTTTCGATCTCCGAGCATTTCTTGTTGGATCTCGTATTTCTGCAAACGCGGCAGAAGGTCTTTACGAAGGGCACGTACCGCTTTTTTAAGCGGTTTGTCCTTCGGCCGAGATTGTAGTTTTGTTTCCAATTGTTGAACGGCTGATTCCAGCTTCTCGCTGGTTAGCGCGGACGCTTCGCCGAGTTCAACAAGGTCTTGTCCAACCTGTTCTTGGTCTTCTTGGTTCTCCGCCGCCTCGATCGTGGCGAACAATGTATGTACTTTTTCCTGTAGTCTCGCCTTGTGCTTCACGACGGCCTTGCCCCAGACGAATGTGTACCGATTCGCGTTCGCTTCGATCTTGGTGCCATCGACGAAGTAATGCTCGAGCTTGACATACTTTTCCTCGGTAAGAAATTGAAGCACACCTGTGAAGATGGTCTCCAAAACGTCTTTCATTCGCTCGGAACGAAAGCGATTAATGGTGCGGAAGTCTGGACGTTGTCTACCAGCAATCCACATAAACATGACGTTTTCCCGGACCGCTTTGGCGATCTGGCGAGAGGAGTAAATCCGCTGTGTGTAAGCGTAAATGATAACTTTGGTGAGCATTTTAGGGTGGTAGCTGTCTCGACCTCCGCCTGGGTAAGCCTCCTTAAAGGTTTTGTCGTCCAGGCGATTGACCGTCTCGTTGACAACACGAACGAGGTGATGAGGAGGAATGTCGTCCTCCAAGTCCATTGGCAGATGAAGTTGGTCCATGGTATATTGGATGTACAAAGAAACCGTTCCTTTCGTAAATGGTGGGTCGTACTTCCATTTTACCAAGAAACGGTTTCTTTTTGTTTTACAATTTAGAGAAGGGGCGTCCTTAGTCATCTAGCGATGACTTTTGGGACAGCCCCTTTGGTTGTCCCGTTTGAATTTTTGGCCGACAGCTAGCTTTAAGGTTTTTTTGGGAAAACTCCTATTTTAGGCAGCTTTGCCGGTTGTCCCTTCTTGTTTCTGCTCTGACGAGTTATCGGTTGCTTCTTGGAGAAGAAACAGACTAATCTCGCCGGAGAGACTTCGCGACATATCATGGATTTGCAGAGCTTGCCCGGCAATTTTCCGGATCTCTTCATCTTGCAGCGTTCCAGACGCAAGCACTTGCTGCGCGGCCGCGGCGGTGCTTTCCGCTATATCCGACACCTGCACGGCAGAATCCCTCAACTGGCCACAGCTGCTGCGGGTACGGTCCACCTGTCCATACAGCGTTTCGATTCCACTGCTGATCCTCACCATGGAAGCTCCTATCGCTTCGAAGCTGCCTATGGTCAATCCGGTCTGCTCGTTCTGGGCATGCAAAAGCCTGCGGTTGTCCTCCATTGCTGCTCTGAACCCCTCCATTCCATCTTGCAGCTGCTTGATCAGCATCGCAATGACGGCAGAGGATTCCTTCGACTGGATGGACAGCTTACGCACCTCTTCGGCGATGACCGCAAAGCCCCTGCCCGAAGCTCCCGCTTGTGCAGCTTCAATAGAGGCATTGAGCGCCAATATTTGAGTCTGTGAGGAAACTTCGATCATGGACTTTGTAATGCCGGAGATTTTCTGAGTGTGGCTGCTCAGATTGTCCAACTCCCGGTACATGACGTCCACCTTGCCGCTCGTTGCCCGAGATACTTGCTGAAGCTCCCTTACAGCTTCCAATCCACGGCCAGTTTTCTGCTCCGCCAGTTGCCGCAATTCCATCATATCGCCCGCCAGTAGACCAATCCCATCAACCTCTGCTACAAGTCCTTCAATCAGTTCCCGAGTTTCATCCGACAGCTCATTCTGTTTCTCGGCCCCATCAGCAATACCGTGAATGGACTTGATAATCTCTTCATTCGCCCGAGCCGTAACCGTCGCTGCTGCCCTGAATTCGCCAGAGTTGTCCAGTAACGAAACAGCGATTCCCTTACTTCGCTCCAACATGCCGTGAACCTTGTCGACCATGAGATCGAATTGCTGACTTAGGCGGCCAAGCTCGTCTTTACGATCCGAACCGATCCGGTCGCGAAGATCGCCTTGGGCCAATGCTCCAACCGCTTGCTGCAACCGCCCAATGCTGGCTGCAAAAGAGCGGACAAGAACAAACGCTACTGCTACTGTGATGAGCAACACAAGAACAGCCGCAATTTCCGAGACGGCAAGCGTTTCCTGAAGCAGCTTGAACGAGCCGACTTGAGCCCCAGAAGCTTTGCGGTCAGCTGCCACGCTCAGTCGATTGCTTATGTCCTGCATATTCTGATTATCCGCTGTGACCAATGTATGTAGCTCATCCAGCCGTGCCTTCACTATTAGCGGATCAGCGTTTTTATCCTGCAGTTGAGCTGTCATTTCCTCAACATCAGCGCCGTAATCTGTCGATTTGGTGCGCAGAGCCTGCAGATCTTCCTGAGCAGCCGAGCTGTCACTGAAATCAAGCTTGGCCAGTTCCTTTGTCAATGCAGCGTGTATCTGCCGGAACGGCTTTATCTGCTCCGCATCATTTTCCCGTTCCAGTTCATCCTCAATGCTGCTCAGTTCCTGGAGGAATTGATTGATTTTGACGGCAGCGATCCGCTTCTCCATCCCCTGCTTCTGCAAGTTCATCGACTGCCGGACTTCACCAATCTTACCGTACTGAAAAAAGGCTGAACCCAAGAAAAGCAGAGCTATCGCGGCAAAGCTCGCGATCAGCCGCCACTTCATGCCGCCCCATCCGCCTCTATCCCTGATCCGCAATTGCCATTCCCCCTTGGTAAGCTTCAATAGCTTATAAGCTTCATAACCCGAACTCGATCTCTTCAAGTGTATAAAAGCATGGTTAACAGCAGCGTCTTAAACTATTAACAGAACGTAAAATGCTAGTAAAGGCAGGAATGAGCTATCGCTAAAGCGACTGTCTCAAGCACAAAAAGCCCACCCGGAAATTCCGAGTGGACTGAAAACCTATGCTCATTAATTGCTAATTAGCTGTTTTACAATCTCACGATTGCGCTCTTTGAACATATCATTGTGGGAGGACACCATGCCCACCTGATCTGCTTGTGGCTGAATATACAGTTTTGCTCTGTTGACGGCATTGGCCGCATCCTGGAATGTGCCAGCAATCAGATGCAGCTTGCCCTCCTGCATAAGGATGTCTCCAGCCGCATAAAACCCGGGCACTGAAGACTCGCCGGAGCCGTTGCCTTTGATATAGTAATCATCTACTCGTTCCAGCTCCAAAGGACTGTCGTCTAACAACGAAGATTCCCGCTCATAACCGTGGTTAATAACAACCTCGTCAATTTCAAGCTCCGTCTTTTCGCCCGTGCCGGCATGGGTCAGCTCTACTTTACCAATCCGCTCACCGCCAGGCACGGCGATAAGCCGTGTAATGGAAGTTTGGAAAAGACATTGTGCCGAGCTGGCAAGCAGTTGGTCCACACTGGCCTCATGACCGGCAAGCGATTCCTTGCGGTAGGCCACATAGACTTGCTTGGCGACAGCGACCAACTCGTTGGCCCAATCGACCGCAGAGTTACCCCCACCGGATACAAGCACAATTTTGTCCTTGAATTGCTTGAGCGATTTTACCGTATAGTTGAGATTGGCCACCTCAAAGCGCTCAGCGCCTTCGATGTCCAACCGCTGCGGGTTCAGAATGCCTCCGCCGACTGCGGCAATTACCGTGCGGGAACGATGAATGCGGCCGGAGGAGCCTTTCAGCAGGAAGATTCCGTCTTCCCCTTTAACAATCTGCTCTACTTTCTCGCCGAGCACGACGTCCGGGTTAAAGGTCAGTCCTTGCTTGACGAGTTGCTCAATCAGCTGCGCGCCAGGCACCGGAGTAAGTCCGCCTACATCCCAGATGATCTTCTCGGGATAAACGTGAATTTTGCCTCCAAGGATCGGCTGGTACTCAATGATTTTCGTTTTCATGCCCCGTAGTCCACTATAAAAAGCGGAGTACAGCCCTGCCGGGCCGCCTCCGATAATCGTTGTCTCGAATATCTCTTCTTGCTCCAGGTTCTCACCAGGCTCGAGTTTCTGTGATGCTTCACTCATATTTGGCACCCCCACAATCAATGATTATCATTCTCAATTACTTTACCTGTTTTCTGCTGCTTTGGCAATCCGTCCCTTTAACGCTTGACTTGAATAACAGATCTCTTACACCGAACACAGTTGGACAGATTTGCTTATTCGCTCTTCGGCTTCATTCCGGGTACCCATCTTTCCTACTGTTACTATAGGTTAGAGCAAATAACAGGTTGACAGATCCGCCGGGTCCTTATATAGTGATTAACGGTATTGATAATCATTATCACTTCTGAGGAGCTGTCATCATGAGAAAGATTTGGTTTCCCCTTGTTTTGATTTTCATGCTCGTGCTATCCGCTTGCGGAAGCAAAGGCAATGTAAACAATAGCAGCAACACAGCAAGTGCCGGCTCTGAGAATACTGCTGCCTCCAATGCAGCGGTGAATAATGCCGCTTCCGGCGAAGCAGCAAGCGGCACGATTACTTACCAGTCCGAGAATGGACCGATCGAGGTGCCTGCCAATCCGCAGCGCGTCGTAGTTGTATCCTCATATGCCGGTAACGTTATGGCACTGGATGTACCGCTCGTTGGTGTAGACAGCTGGTCCAAAGCGAATCCGCGCTACCAGGACAAAGTTGCTTCCGTCGAGGAAGTTAGCGAAGAGAACATCGAGAAAATCATCGAGCTTAATCCAGATCTCATCATCGGCTTGTCTACCGTTAAAAATTTAGACAAGCTGCAAGAGATTGCACCTACAGTGACCTATACTTACGGCAAGGTTGATTACTTGACGCAGCATCTGGAAATCGGCAAACTGCTGAATAAGGAAAAGGAAGCCCAAACGTGGATTGATGACTTTAAAAAGCGCGCCGCTGCTGCAGGCGAACAGATCCGCGCTAAAATCGGAGACAAAACGGTATCCGTCGTGGAAAGCTTTGATAATCAAATGTATGTGTTCGGCGACAACTGGGGCCGCGGTACAGAAATCCTTTATCAAGAGATGAAGCTGACCATGCCGGAGAAAGTCAAAGAAATGGCGCTTAAGGACGGTTACTACGCCCTGTCCACCGAGGTTTTATCCCAATATGCCGGCGACTACTTGATTATTAGCAAGTATTTCGACCAAGAGAACAGCTTCCAGCAAACTGATTCCTACAAAAACATGCCAGCTGTCAAGAACGGCCAAGTGTTTGAAGCGGACGCCAAAGAATTCTACTTTAACGACCCGATTACACTTGACTTCCAATTGGAATTCTTCAAAGAGAAATTCCTCGGTAACTAAGGCAAGTATAGGGAAGAGGAACTCTTGAGACCCTCAAGAGTTCCTTTTCACTATTCAAATGACGACGGATAGGGTGATGAATGCCATGCATGAGGCGACTAGCAAGCGTCGCGGACAATATTTTGGCTGGAAACTGGCGGCTTCGCTCGCCATTTTGGCCCTTTGCTTCTTGATCTCGCTTACTTTCGGAGCGGCAGATACAACTTTCCGGGATGTTTGGCTCGCCCTGCTCTCCAACTCTTCCGAAAAAGCCGTGCTGACAATCCGCGAGCTGCGGCTGCCGCGTGAGCTAGCAGCGATGGCCGTTGGCGCTGGGCTTGCCGTATCTGGAGCTGTCATGCAAGGCATGACTCGCAATCCGCTGGCCGATCCCGGCCTGCTCGGCTTGACCGCCGGCGCGAATTTGATGCTCGCCGTCACTATCGCCTTCTTCCCTGGAGCCGGTTATATGGGCATAATGGCGGCATGTTTTGTCGGAGCAGGCGCAGCGGCTTTACTCGTCTTCGGTGTGAGCGCCTCCAAGCAGAACCGCTTCTCTCCTCTGCGCATCGTGCTGGCCGGTGCGGCCATATCAGCTCTGCTCTTTGCAGCAGCTGAGGCGATCGGTCTTCATTTTAAAATTTCGCAGCAGATTAATATGTGGAACGCCGGTGGAGTCATCGGTACGACCTGGAAGCAACTCGCTATCATTACGCCTTTCATCGGACTCGGCATCATCGCCGCTCTGCTGCTGTCGCGACAACTGACTGTGCTGAGCATGAGCGAAGAGGTTTCCGCTGGCCTCGGCCAGAATACCGCACGCGCCAAAACAATGCTGTTCATCGTTGTTATTCTGCTAGCCGGAGCCTCAGTGGCATTAGTTGGCAATATGGCTTTCGTCGGGCTGTTGATCCCTCATATCGCACGGACCGTGACTGGACCGGATTACCGATTCGTCCTGCCGGTATCCGCCGTAGCTGGTGCAGCATTGATGCTGATCGCCGATACACTCGGACGCACGATTAATGCGCCTTATGAAACTTCCCTGACCGCGATTGTCGCTATGCTCGGCTTGCCATTTTTCCTCTGGATCGTCAACCGCAAAGGAGGTGCGCTTTAATAATGGTCCCTTCCGTACGTCGCAAGCAGCGCATCGCACTCGTCGTCCTGTTCCTGCTCATCCTCCTGACCATGTTCATCAGCGCAGGATGGGGCTATTCCTCGCTCGGTTATAAACGACTTTTGCCCGTATTATTCGGGGACGGTTCGCGCAAAGAGGATTTTATACTGTTCTCGATCCGCCTTCCCCGAATTTTCATCACGGTGCTAGCCGGTGTGGGTCTCGCTCTTTCGGGTGCTATTTTACAGCGCATCACTCGCAATGATTTGGCAGATCCGGGCATCATCGGCATTAATGCTGGCGCTGGCCTTGGGGTCGCCGTTTTCTTCCTGTACATGCCGATCGAACCCGGTAATTTCGTCTTTTTACTTACAGCAGTTGCTTTCGTAGGCGCAATGCTCACCGCGTTTTTCATATACTTATTCTCCTTCCGCAGAGGAGAAGGGGTTAATCCAGTACGGCTCGTACTAATCGGCATCGGATTCTCCCTATCAATCTCCGGCATCATGACGGTTATCATCTCCTCGGTCGCGGAGCGGGAAAAGGTCGATTTCATCGCCAAATGGCTGGCCGGCAGTATCTGGGGAACAGACTGGATCTTTATCTGGGCCCTGCTGCCATGGCTGCTGATTCTTATCCCTTTTACTCTGTACAAAGCCAACCAGCTGAACCTGCTGGAGCTGAGCGAACCGGTCGCGGTAGGTATTGGCCTGCCGGTGCAAAAAGAACGCGTCTGGCTGCTCATTACCGCCGTAGCGCTGGCCGCTTCTTCAGTAGCTGTTACCGGCGGTATCAGCTTCATCGGATTGATGGCGCCGCATATCGCTAAGTCGCTCGTCGGACCTCGCAATCAGCTGTCACTGCCGATTGCGATGCTGATCGGCGGCTGGCTACTGCTCGCAGCGGACACAATCGGTCGCAATTTGGCCGACCCGAGCGGCGTTCCCGCCGGAGTTGTCGCCGCCTTTATCGGCGCACCCTATTTCGTTTACCTGCTGCTCAGGCGGACAGCTTAGGCCTAGTGCAGCTCCCTTGCATGCAAGGGCCCGTGAGGGCCCTTTTCTTCCGAGCGAGAACCTGCAGGGTTGTCCATACTTGGATTGAGCTGCGCTGGATATGTTAAGGTAGTAGCAATGGGCAGGACATCCATAGGATAGAAACGAACTCATCGAAATAGACTAGACTTGGCAGGAAGAAAGGAATGGGGCAAAGTTATGGACCAAATGGAACAAAGGCTAAAAGAACTAACGGAATGCCATGGAGTACCGGGGCATGAGGGCGCAGTTCGGGAGCTGATGAAAAGTTATTTAGAGCCCCTGAGCGAGCAAATTGTAACAGATCGATTGGGAAGTGTGTTTGGCATCAAGACCGGTGCTGAGGCAGGGCCAAAAATCATGCTCGCCGGCCATCTGGACGAGATCGGCTTCATGGTTACGCAAATTACCTCTAAGGGCTTCCTGCGCTTCACTCAGCTCGGGGGCTGGTGGCCGCATAATCTGTTGTCTCACCGGGTTCTCGTCAAGACTCGCAAAGGCGACCACATTGGCCTGATTGGCTCCAAACCGCCCCATGTGCTTACGCCGAACGAGCGGAGTAAAGTGCTCCAGCTCAAAGATCTGTACATAGACATCGGCGCTAAAAATGAAGAGGATGCCCGTGAAATGGGCGTGCGGCCCGGCGACTGGATCGTGCCGGTCAGCGATTTCTTCACGATGCGCGGCGGGGATCTATGGGCAGGCAAAGCGCTCGACAACCGCGCCGGCTGCTCATTGGCTGTAGAGGTGCTTTCGCGCCTGCAGGATGGATCGCATCCAAATATCGTTTACGCCGGCGCAACCGTCCAAGAAGAGGTCGGCTTGCGCGGCGCCGGAACAGCGGCCAATTTGGTCCAGCCTGATATCGCGTTTGCTCTGGATGTCGGTATCGCCTATGACACCCCGGGCAGCGAATCGGGTTCAATGACCTGTAATGTCGGCGATGGACCGCTCATTTTGCTGATGGACTCCAGCATGATTTCGCATGGCGGCCTGCGTCGCCTCGCGGTTGATACAGCCGAAGAGCTTGGCATCAAAATCCAATTTGACGCCATGACAGGCGGTGGAACCGACGGCGGCAAGTTCCATACAAGCGGCATCGGCTGCCCGACATTAGCCATCGGCTTCGCCACTCGTTATATTCATAGCCACAACGCTGTCATGTCACGCAGCGATTTTGATAAGGCTGCCGAGCTGCTCACTGCACTCGTTCGCAAGCTTGACCGCGAGACAGTTGATCAGCTGTTCAGATCATAAAATCATATGGCATCCCGCACTTCCTAATATTGGAGGCGGGATGCTTTTGCATTTCTGACGATTATTCATTATAATCAGTTCATAAATAACGCGTTCAAGTTTTTAAACTCGTGGACCTTAGATCCAATTAAGGAGAACCGATATGAGCAAAGTAGCAATGGAGCTGTTTCGGGAATGTCTGCCGGTATTCCAAACCCTTTCCGATCCGCATCGCCAAGATATTGTCCTGCTGCTTCACGAGAACGGCGCTATGCCGGTCAATGAGCTGACCGCTCGGCTCAGCATCAGTCGTCCCGCCGTATCTCATCATCTCAAGTTACTGCTTCAAGCAGGACTCATTACCTGTGAGCACCTGGGCAAGATGAGGTTCTATTCCCTCAGCCTGGAGGAGCCAATAGCTCTTGTAAGGGAGCTATTGTCCGTAGTCGAGGCACAATGCCTGCCGCAATCGGATTCAATTTCACCTATGGAGGCCAAGTGATGAACCAAATTACCCATGCCGATGTCGACAAGATGCTTGCCGAGCATCGAAGCTATTTTGAAACTGGCAGCACCCGCTCCATCGACTTCCGCATTACTCAGCTGAACCGACTGGGCGACGCCATTCGCAAGTATGAACAGCCTCTGCTCGAGGCGGTGTACAAGGATTTGCACAAGGCTCCGGCTGAAGCCTATATGTCCGAAATTGGTCTTACGATGGGCAGCATCAAGGAAATGACTAAAAAGCTGCGCAGCTGGGCAAAGCCTGAACGGGTGCGCTCATCCCTCTTCCATCTTCCGGCCAAAAGCCGTATTTACCGCGAGCCATATGGCACGGTGCTTATTATCGGCCCGTTCAATTATCCGTTTCATCTGCTCATTGAGCCGCTCGTCGGTGCAATCGCCGCCGGCAATTGTGCGGTGCTGAAGCCTTCTGAGAACACACCTCATGTGTCCGCCGTCGTGCGGGATATGATCACGGATACGTTTGAGCCCAGCTATATTCGGGTTGTTGAAGGTGAAAAGGAAACCGTCACGGCGTTGATTGAGTCCAACTTTGATTATATTTTCTTCACTGGCAGCGTACCGGTTGGGCGCATTGTCATGGGGGCCGCGGCCAAAAATCTTGTTCCAGTCACACTTGAGCTGGGCGGGAAAAGTCCGGCTATCGTTGAACGCTCGGCTGATCTGAAAATTACCGCGCAAAGAATGATTTGGGGCAAGCTCATCAATGCTGGACAAACCTGCATCGCGCCAGACTATGTGCTCGTGGAGAATAGCGTTAAGCAAGAGTTAATCCGCCATCTCAGAGATGCGATAACCGCTTTTTACGGTACAGATCCCTCCAAGGCCGAATTTGGTCGGATCGTGAACGAGCGTCAATTCGATCGTCTCGCTGACATTCTTCGCCGTGATGAGGAGCAAATCGTTTTCGGCGGCAAAAGGGATCGTGAAGGGCTTTACATCGAGCCTACACTGCTGGATTCTGACTTCCACTCCTCAGCCGCGATGGAAGATGAGCTGTTCGGGCCGTTGCTGCCCATTATCGGGGTGGACAATATCGACGAAGCGATTAGGCTCGTGAATAGCCGACCGAAGCCGCTCGCGCTCTATTTATTCACGGATAACAAGGATGTATCGGACAAAGTACTGGAAAGCTGCTCCTTCGGCGGCGGCTCCATCAATGACACCTTATCCCATCTCGTCAATACGAATCTGCCCTTTGGCGGTGTCGGCAACTCCGGCATTGGCGCCTACCATGGCCGCCACAGCTATGAGCTGTTTTCACACCGAAAGAGCGTCGTGATCCGCAGCTTCAAGCTCAGCAACAGCATCATGTTCCCTCCTTATACCGAAGCGAAAATGAAGTTTATCAAAAAATTTCTCGGCTGATTCAATGCCTCACTCCATTGCGGCTACTCGCTGCGATTAACAAATCTTGCGTTTCCGCGTCTCAAAAGACGATCCAGCGATTACAAGTCTTTTGCCGCAACCGCTTCGGCGATTGCTTTCATTCCAGCATGGATTTGCTCCGTACCGGTTCTGGAAATGCTTAACCGCAAAAACTTGTCCCGTTTCAGCCAGCCGGCCAAATAAAAATCGCGCCCGTTGCGGATCTTGACTCCCTGAGCTGCAAGCCTTCCCTCCAGCCGGTCCATATTTACCGTTTGCGGTAGCCTAAGCGCGATGTAGATGCCGGATCCGCTGCTCGCAAGCTTCAGCGCGCCGGATTGCTGCAAGCTGCGGACCGCTTCGTTCATTTCAGCCATCCGGGCTGCGTATTGGCTGCCAATTTTGTTTTTATGGCGGTCGTACATGCCGCTGCGGATATAAATATCCAGCGCAGCTTGAGACAGCAGCGAGCTGCTGGAATAAGCAAGCCGTTCCACAAACATGGACTCCAGCTGATCCGGCAGCACCGCAAGCCCGATGCGGAGGCCGGGGAAAATCGCTTTGGAGAAGCTTTTTAAATAAATCACTCTCGTTCTGTCATAACCGTGAATCGGCTTGAAGCCGCGCTCCTCGCCGAGATCCGCCATATAGTCGTCTTCCGCAATATACACGTCGTACTTAGCCGCCAGCTTGGCGATCTTGTGCTTCTGCTCCTCGCGTAGCGAATCGCCGAGCGGATTATGGTAACGGGACATCGTGTAAAACAGCTTGACGTCTCCTTGCTTAAACTGCCTTTCCAGCTCCTCCAGGTCAAGCCCGGAATCGCCGCGCGGAACCCCGCGGACCGGAACGCCCTCCGCCTCTAAAAATTTCAGATGAAGGTCAAAAGATGGCTGCTCCACGATGACGACACTTTTGCCGTTGGGAAAGAGCATGCGGGACAGCAAGTCGAGGGCCGGCTTTACTCCTGCAGTCACGACAATCGAATCCGGAGATGCATACACTCCATTCGCTGCCAAATGTGACGCAAGCGTCCTCCGCAGCGAATCCATTCCTTTGATCGATCCGTACTGAAACAGCTCATGTTTGTAGGCGTCAATCGCTTTGTTGAGGCAATGCTGAAAATCCCGATAAGGAAACAGCTCCGTATCCGGCAGCACGGACGAGAAGTCGATCAAATCGCCCGTATGCTCCTCCTTGCTGGTTCTGGTGCGGCCAACCGCAAAATATCCGCTCTGCGGAATCGAATAGATCAGATGCCTTTTCTCCAGCTCGGCATAAGCGCGCAGCACCGTGCTGATGCTGCAGCCTTGCTGAGCCGCAGTGCTTCGTACCGAATTCAGCTTCTCTCCCTGACGGATGCTGCCGTCTGCCAGCCGCCTTTCTAAGTCGGTGAGAATTTTCCCGTATTTGCTAATAGCTTACACGCTCCGATTCCGATTCAGCCTCTTTTCTTCATTATACCTGGATGCGGCTCTAGGCATCATCGGAATTCAAACTGTATCGGTACAGTTCGCTCATTTGGTTCTGTTCGTTATGCTTGCGCTGCCTTATTCTGGTAACAGAGCCGCTTCGCTAGCGAATATCCAAGACCGGAAAGAAGGAATCTTTGTTGAAAACTCTCCAAAATCCCTGGTTCGCATACGCACCCATCATTCTACATGCAGTTAAAAACAATACCCAAGCGAAAGGCGCTGAATCGATATGACCAATCAAAACTTTTTAAACCAGCTATTTCGGAAACGGATCGGTTGGACGGAGGAAGGCAAGCTGGAATTTTCGCAGCTCGGGCCTTTTCTTGAAGCGGCTGCGCTTGCGTTTCCTTTTGAAAATCTGAGTATAACCTCCGGCTCCTCCACTCCCATGAGCGAAGAGTCGCTGATTGAAAAGCTGTTGGTGCGGGGTGAAGGCGGCTTATGCTACGAGTTGAATACGTTGCTCTATCTATTCCTGGCCAATAACGGCTTCGATGTCACAATGACAAGAGGCATTGTTTATAATCACGAGCTGCAGCATTGGCCTGCCGCAGGGAGAACGCATATCGCCGTTATATTAACCGAGCAGGGCGAGCGCTACCTTTTGGATACAGGTTTTGGCATCAATCATGCCCTCCGTCCGCTACCGCTTGCCGGCAAAACGGCAGAATCCCGCAATGGGTCCTTCCGGTTGCGGCGCGAAACAACTCCTTACGGCGATTATGTGTATGAAATGATGTTAAGCGGACGGGTCGAAAGCTGGCGGATTGGTTATGCGTTTGATTCCACGCTTGCGCTAACCAGCTTGGACGAACCGCGCGAGGTGCAGGAAATCATCGAACGGCACCCGGAATCTCCGTTTAACAAAAAACCGCTTGCCGCCAAGCTTACGGAAAACGGAAGCATGTCGCTGAGCCCGCAGTCTTTTACGCAATGGATCGATGGCAAGATGACCAAAACTCCTATTAGCGAAGCGGAATATGCCGATAAACTCCGCCTTTTCGGATTGTAAACCCTTGTTGACAAAGACTCTCCCTGTTAACTATAATTTCATTATACTTTCGTATGTTTATTTTTTTATTTATTTTATTTTCAATTTCATACAGAACTATATGTGATCGATCCTATTTGAATGCTTCCATAACTTTTTCGGGGGATGAGACTTTGGCTTCTTTTTTGGCGGCGGAGCGGCGAAACAAAATTCTTGACTATCTGTTTCAGCAGAAACGAGCGACGGTGAAGGAGCTGTCGGAGCTGCTCGGCGTGTCCGAGGTTACACTCCGCTCCGATTTGCGTCTGTTGGACAAGGACGGGGTCATTCAGCGCAACCACGGGGGCGTTATTTTGCAGGAGGAGCCTCGTAACGAGCAAAACTTCTCCGTCCGGGAGAAGAAAAATCATAACGAAAAATCGGCCATAGGTCAGAACGCTCTGGAGCTTGTAGAGGACGGTCAGTGCATCGTGCTGGATGGAAGCTCTACTGTGCTGGAGATGGCGCGAGGGCTCAAAAAAATGAAAGTCCGTCTGACCGTCATTACGAACGGAATGTATACGGCATTGGAGCTCAGCGAAAATCCCGGCCTGACCGTTATACTGATCGGCGGCGTGCTCCGGGTCGGCAGCAGCGCGCTGGAAGGCACGCTCGGCAAAAATATTTTGGAAAAAATCAATGTAGACACGATGTTTACCTCCGCCAGCGGCTTCACAGCCGAAGAGGGGCTGACTGATTTTAATGTGTACGAAGTCGAGCTCAAAAAAGAAATGGCCGCTGCTTCCACGCGCATCGTCGCGCTGCTCGACCATAGCAAAATCGGCAGGAACTCCATTTCCACCTTTGCCGCCGCGAATGAAATCCATACGATAATCACGGACAGCGCTACTCCCCGCAAAATTGTCGATGAGATCCGCGGCCAAGGAATCAACGTCATCGTTCCTTGAGCAACTGACACTCGATCTTCGTTTGCTTCCTCCGCGCCAAAAAGCTCTTGCAAACTGCAAGGGCTTTTTGGCGCGGAGGGACTACTTATACTGCTGTTTGATTCTGTACCTGTATTTATTAAATTTCCTTCTTTCCCCCACTTTTTTCTGTATAACTCCGTTTAGACGATCCAAAAGCCTGTTCTTCCGGAAAACACTCCGCTTTTTACTTTAGAGTCCAAGCGTATTCTTTTATTACGCATATAGTGTTTGATATAAGGTGAACTTGAGGGATCGATATTAGAAATAATGTGGAAGGAAATTCTGTTTCGCTTAGACATAATCTCTCGATTTTATGAACCTCGTAATTGAAGCTGAAAGGAGTAATTAAAATGAATATTAACAATTGCCAAAAAAGCAACATGAGTTTTATATTGGTTTTATTTATTCTTCTCGTTCTCATTGTTCAATGCTTCCCGTCTATGGACAGCCTTAACTCTCAGAACGAGGGTATGAGCGGCATAGTAGATTATCAAGGATTTGACATCATTAACAATTCGAGTTATGAATTAAGGTGGCTCAGTTCCGTTGGTACACGTCGTCCTTTTCCAACCCCTACTGATATTTTGGCTGCCCGGGATGGTTTTCAGCATTTTGAGTTACCGATTGTGCCAAATGAGGTAATTCAATCCACTCAGTCCTATTATTCCCCTTTCTTTTTAACGTTGGCTAAATTTAGATTAAATTGTGTTTCTTTTAGTTCCAGACCACTTGCTAGTATTAGTAATATTATTTTACCATTGCAATTAACCTACAATTTATCTACCAATAGAACGCAGTTAATAATTGTAGACGCGTCACGTTAGTTTGCCAACACTAAACGGGACAACGTTTATGGATGCAGCAATTTACCCGCGCACTCATGACGATTCCGAAATCGCGGTTAAATGATAAGGCTGTTTGCCTTTATAAAACTTCTTCAGCGCTTTATGAATGGCGTCGGCGACCGTCTGCTGCCCCTGGCTGCTTAACAGCATTTCTTCCTCATCCGGATTCGTTAAATATCCCGATTCCACGATAACAGCCGGGACTTCTGCTGTTGTCAAAGTAATATACTCATCCTGCTTTACGCCGCGATTCCGAGTTCCCAATACCTTTGAAACCTGATTCTGCAGCGCTGTAGCAAGAGCTATGCTATGTTCCTGTTCATACAAGGTCTCGGTTCCGGAAACCTCTTGATCCTCGTACGTATTGCCGTGAAAAGAAGATATAATGGCATCCGCCTTCCATTCGTTTGCCAGTTCTCGAATAAGGTTTTATTTTCGTCAATGAGATGCTGGGGCAGGACTCGATGTTTGAAACAGGAATACTTTGGCCGAAAGATCAACGGACAAATGACCGTATCCGAAAATATTGGCGATATAGGCGGACTCACCGGCGCGCTCGAAGCGGTGAAACAGCTGCCGGATGCCAATCTGAAAGAGCTTTATCAATCCTGGGCGACCGTGTGGAGAAGGGAAACTCGCCCGGAATTTGAAGAGATGTTTTTTATCACCTCACGGCATTCGCCCCATAAGGTGAGGGTAAACACGGTTATTGCCAACACCGATGAGTTCTACTCCACATTTGGAGTCAAAAAAGGCGATGCGATGTACATTGCCCCGGAGGACA
Source organism: Paenibacillaceae bacterium GAS479 (assembly GCA_900105225.1). NCBI lineage: Bacteria > Bacillati > Bacillota > Bacilli > Caryophanales > Paenibacillaceae > Paenibacillaceae bacterium GAS479. The sequence continues at coordinate 532,474 of LT629764.1, forward strand.
GACTTCGGATTTGGTAACCTAACGGCAGCCTCACCAACGGTCAGCCTGTAGGGTAAGCTTAAAAAAGCGGCAAGCGCATCAACGCGCCTGCCGCTTTTTCTATTATTTGGCCTGAGGCTTGAACCAGCCGTCCAGACCGCTCTGGATCGTTTTGGCCGCTTCGGCCGGCTCCATCTTTTTGTTCATGACAAGCGCCGTAATCCGTCCCAACTCGGCGTCCGTGTTAGGCTCGCCGCGCGACAGCAGCTGGTAAGCAATTCTTGGCGAGGAATTGCCGTCCTTCACCCAGCTCATGAACTGCTGGGCTAGCGGGTCCTTCAGCTCGACCTTGTGGCTCGAAAGCGAGAAGAAACCCGGCAGCGCATTGTTCCACAGCTCGGCGAACTCCGGCGTCATCAGCCATTGCAGGAACTGCTTCGCCTCTTCCGGATGTTTGGAGGCGGCGTTCAGCGCCATGCCGCTGTCGGGATGGTTGTTGATATAACCCGCATCCCCTTCTTTTTCGACGGGCAGCGGGAAAGCCCCGTATTCGAACTGGTCGGCGATTTTGCTCTTGAAGATCGAGATTTCCCACGAACCGGCCGGGTAAACGGCCGCTTGTCCGGACATAAACAGGTTCTGCATGTCGGCATACGTAATCGATTCGTAACCTTCCGGCATATAATCGGCGAGCTTGCGGAGAAATTCCCAAGTCTGCACATAAGGAGCATCGGTAAACTTCTGCTTGCCCTCGATCAGCGCGAGCCTTCCTTCCTCGCCTTTATTAAAGCCCGGCACGTTAAGATTGAAGCCGAGCAGCCCCGGCACGAACTGGTCGGCCGTACCCATCGCAAACGGCGTATATTTGCCGTCCTTTTTAACCGCGTCCAGCACCTGGAAAAACTGCTCACGGGTCGTCGGGACCTGCAGCTTAAGCTCGTCGAATATGGCCTTGTTGTAAATGTAACCATGCAATACGGACGCGAGGGGAACCGCGAATTGCGTGCCGTCGTCAAGTTTCCATGCGTCAAGAGCCATCTCCGGGAAGTTGTCCTTGTTCAGGCCTTCCAGATCGTCCAACTTGGCAAAGGAGCCGTTTTTGGCCATATCAATCCGGAAGTCATAGGGCTCCACCATGATCAGATCCCCTGCTGTGCCAGCCGATAATTTGGTCGATAGCGAAGTGCCGTATTCGGTATTTTGCGTAGGCTTGAACTCAACTTGAATCTGGGGATACTTTACCTCGAATGCCGGCAAAATGACCTCGTTCCAAACTTTCATATCGTCCGTGCGCCAGCTTTCAATCGTCAGCTTCACTTTCTCCCCACCGTTATCCGAACCCGCGTTGTTGTCCGCTCCTTGCGTCTTCGCACCTCCGCTGCAGCCTGCAGCCGCCAATGCCATTACAAGTACAGTGCTAACCAGCCAGCTCTTTCTCATGTCGACAATCCCCCTCGTTTGAGTTGTCTTCTTTACTTCCTAATTTCAGGGATACTGCTTAACGCCCATTTGCTCCGGATCATGCGACATCAGAATATAATCCGAGCGTTTGATCGCCTCCTCCATGCTGTGCCACAGCTCAATTACATTGGCGAAGCGCCCCGGAGGCGTCAAGGGCCATCCATGTTTTTTGTCTGGCTCCATATTTTCGCGAACGAACATCAGGTCGCCAACGATGACGTACTTGCCTTTTTCGGTCTGCACGGACACCGCCATATGGCCCGGGCTGTGCCCCGGCGTCGGAAACACGCTGATTCCTTCAATAATGTCGGCGTCGCCTTCCACCAGATCGAAGTCGCGGCCTGCGAACGGAGGTGTCAGGCCCGTCGCTTCCGGGTATTCGTAGGAATTCCAGTAGAACGGAATCGGATTGACCGCAAACTCATGCTCGATCCGGCTTGCCACCAGCTTGGCGTTAGGGAAGTGATGCAGGTTGAAGCAATGGTCCCAGTGCAGATGAGTGAAAATAATCAGCTCGATTTCATCTGTGGAGATGCCCATGGAAGCGAGCTGTTCATGAATGGCCTGGCCTGGATCCTGCCTGCCGTCATGATGATATTTAATCGAGTGCTCCGTATCGCTCATGCCTGTATCAACGAGAATCTTTTTGTCGCCGCCTTCAACGAGGAAGCAGAAAACCGGGAATTCCACAATTTCTCCGTTTCCTTGGCGGAATGTCGCATAGTTTCCTTTGTCCAGCAACTGGTAGCCTGTGAGAATCGGTTTGATCGTATAGTTCATAATGTCCTCCTGGATTGTAGTATAGGAATGGATTATTGCTCGATTTGGACGCCTTGCTCTTCCGCGGCACGGATGATGTAATCGCGCGCTAGACGGTATTCGCGCTCCAGCAGCTCCGGCTGGCTGTGCGGGGAACGGTTGAAGCCTGGATAGCCGGCTGCTCCGGGCACATCTTCAAGCTCAAGCGACAATGGGCCGTTGTAGCCGATATCGTCGAGCGCGCGGATTGTGGCGCCCCAGTCGATTTTGCCTTTGCCGGGACGCCAGTGGGCGTTGGATTGGCCGTCGTTGTCGGAGAAATGGGTGTGGAAAATGCGGTCGCCAACCTCATACGCTACCACTTGCGCCATTTCGCCCATCGGGAACAGATGGCTCGGATCAAGATTCAGGCCGATCCGGTTCGTCGACAGTTGATCCATCAACCGCAGCATTCCCGCGCTGTTATGAATCATCCGGTTCGGATGCGGCTCGATTGCCATGCGCATATTGGCGTCCTCCAGCAGAACCTCGTATTGGTGCATCGTGTCCACGAAGTCGGACCAGTTGCGTTTCCAGTCCAGCCCTTTAGGCAGCTCAATCGTCCATTCCTGCGAGGTCGGCTTCAGCTGCTCAAATGGAAAGTCCAGCTCAAACGGGCATGAAGTTACCGTCAACACGGTGTCGGCTCCGAGCTGGTGCGCTACGTCGAGCACACGTTTCAAATATTCAACGGATGCGGCCCGCTGCTTCGCATCTTCGCTGGCCATTCCAAGCGGAATGCAGAACAGCTCGGACAGCTTCAGCCCCTCGTCGGCAATGAGCTGGCGCAGCTGTCGGTTCGTCGAAGGCGTGTAGTATCCGTTCAGCAGCTCTTCGTTCCATACGGTAAGCTCAACACTTTTGAAGCCTCCCAGTCTGGCAATGCGCCGAATTGCATCATCGTACGGCGCTCCCCAGCTAAATACCCATGTCGGCACTCCAAGATACATATGGTCTCCTCCTATCTTCTATTGGCAGCAAGCGGGCTGCCGTCAGCCGTTCAGCAGCTGGCCGGTGTAATGGAAGGCGTCCCGCACGTTGTCGTCGATGGGGCGTTCCCAATAGCCGGGCCGGAAAATTTCGACGGATAAATAACCTGCATACCCCCGCCTGCGCAAAAGGCCAACAACATCATGCAGCGGAATGATGCCGCAACCCGGGTACACCCGGTCGGCGTCCTTCAGTTCGTTCAACGGCAAATCGGGAGAATCGTTAATATGGACGATATAAAGCTTGTCAAGCGGAATCTGTTCCAGCTGATCGTCGCCGATGCCGGAGCGCAAGTTATGAAAAGTATCAAACAGTACGCCGACGTTGGCCGGAGAGCCTGCACGCCGGATCAAAGCCAAGCCCTCTAAAGGCCCCGGCACCAGCGTATGGCCGCCGATTGGTTCAATGGCAAGCTTGATGCCTGCGGAAGCGGCGCGTTCCGCATACCAGGCCAGCTCCTCCGCATGGCGTTTAAGCGCTTCCTCCTTGCCCAGCGAAGCCGGCTGAAAGTCGGGGCAAACAACGAGCATGCCGCATTCGATTTCCTCCGCAACACGCACCGCCAGCTCAAAATCCTTGCGCAAAGCCTCTTGGTTACGGAACGGAGAGACGAGAAACGGGCAGATCGCCACTGCCTCCAGCCCGCTTCGGTCCAGCAGCAGCCGCACATACTCCGGAGCCTGCGTCTCCAGGCACTGCTTGACCTTATCCCACCAAAGCTCGATGCCGGAAAAGCCCGCTGCAGCCGCAGCCGTTATGTCTGCCTCCAGCGAATGGGGCATCGTTGTCGCACCGTTAATAGCGAGTTTCACCGTAATCACCTCCTTTCAAGTTAGCTGCATTCGGTGTCCGATGAATCAGCGTCCATGGCGCTGACGCCGGTTGCCCAATCGGGCTGCCTTATCGCATCATTCGCCTTAAACAAGCGATCTGCGCGCATTCCTCGACCAGCTGCGCGTTGTGCTCGGCGGCGATGACGTTGCGCCCCCAGGCGACGCTGCCGTGCGCGGCGAGCACAAACGCCTCCAGCCGTGTGTCCAGCCTCAATCTTTGCTCGATTTCCGGGAAATGCTCCGGTCCGACAACCGGCGAATCGATTGACAGCACCGGAATCGGCGAGCTTAGCTTAAGGCGCGCATGCTGCGTCAGCAGCGGGATGTCCTGCTCGTCCAGCGACCAAGCGACGGCCCAAGGCGAATGGCAGTGAACGATGCCGCCGATGTCTGGAAGCAGCTTGTACAGCATGCCGTGCAGGTACGCCTCCTTTGTCGGCTGTCCGTTTCCCTCGATGAGATTGCCTTGAAAGTCCGTCACGATCAGATTGTCCGGCGTGCAGTCGATCAGGGAAACCTCCCTTGCTTTGATCAGCATATGGGGCTGGCCAGGCACCCTCGCACTAATGTTGCCGCCGTTGCCAAGCTGGATGCTCTTGTTGTAGGCACGGGAGGCAGCGGTTATAAAGTCTTTTTTCAGCTGTGCCAAACCGGTGTTCATTGCCGCTCCGCCGCCCTTCTTGTCATCTGCCGGACCATTTCCGCGTAACTTTCCGGCACAAGGCTGGCTCGTCCGACGAACAAACCGTCGATATGAGGCTGCTCCAGCAGCTTCGGAAAATTGTCCAGATTGACGCTTCCGCCATAAACGATGCGGAATTCCGCACCGTCCTTGGACGTTGGGTACAGCTCTGCCAGCACGCTGCGCAAGGAGCCGATGATTGGATTCACGTCTGCGGGCTCCGCCGACTCCGCTACTCCGATCGCCCATACGGGTTCATAGGCAAAAATAATGCGCTGCGCCTCTTCAAAACAAATGCCGCGAAGCGTCTTTCGGAACTCGTCCGCCAGCACGCGTTCCGTACGCCCGTCCCGCTTCTCGGCGGCATTTTCGCCAAAACAGTAAACCGGCGTCATGCCGTGCTCAAGCGCGGTGTGCAGCTTCCGGGCAATTGTCTCCACCGTTTCTCCGAACAGCTCCCGCCGTTCCGTGTGGCCTATTTCCGCATGGGTAACGCCTAGTTCCTTGAGCGACAAAACCGATACCTCGCCGGTAAAAGCTCCCTTTTCCGCCCAGGCTAGATTTTGCGCTCCGACATGAATGCCGCAGCCCGCTAACCGCTCCGTTACCCGGTGCAGCGCCGTGAAGGACGGGAGCACAAACAGCTCCACGCCTTGCGACTCCGTTCCGAATGCGGCAATCGCTTCGGCATGCGCCAGCGCCTCGCTGTCGGTCAGAAACATTTTCCAGCCTGAGCCTAAAATCATCGGCTTCAACCCGCTCACCTCCCTGATCCGGACGGCCGATGCCACAGATCAAGCGCCGTCTGCAGCTCTGGATGAGTCTTCGCATGCTCCCCCGCGGAAATGCCGTTCATCGCCGCATCGACCGCTTGCCTCATCGCCCTGCCGCCCGCCGCCGCCCCACCGGGATGTCCTTGAATCGCGCCGCCCGTTGCCAGCACGATATCCGTTCCCAGATCAGCGATGTAACGCTCTACCATGCCGGGGTGCAAACCGCCGCCAACCGCCGGCATCGCCGGCTTCAGGCCGTAAAACGGCAGCGTCAGCTGATGAGCCGTGCGGAAGTATTTGTCAGAACGCAGCGGATAATTGCCGTACGGCGTATTGATGACAACCATGTCGGCCCCCGCCAGCCTGGGCAGCCTGCCAACTGCAAGCGGCGAGCTCATGCCGGATGCCGCGCCCTCGTAAAACATGCCCGCCGCCGCATAATGGCCCAGCACCGGAATGTTGACGGCATCCGCCGCCTGGCGGACCGCGCCATAGCCCGCCGCCGCGAAGTTAACCATCACCGCGTCTGCGCCCGCTTCCTCGGCCCGTCTGGCATTATCCGCAATCCGTTCCGGGCTGTCGGTAATGTTGACGATATATCGAGTGCGCTGACCAGTAACGCCATAGGCGCTTTCCGCCGCTTGAATATAAGCCTTGACGCGTTTTTCTATCGGGCTGAACGGCGGGTTGCCGAGCAGCTCGTCATCCTTGATGATATCGACGCCGCCAAGCGCCGTTTCACGAAAAATCGCAGCTCCCGCTTCCGGTGTCAGGCCGGTGCAGGGCTTGATCATGTTCATGATCAGCGGCCGGCCGTGCACACCGGTCATGTCGCGGATTCCCTCGATGCCAAAACGCGGACCTCCGAACTCCAACGCCAGCCCCTTCGGCAGCTGCAGATCGACCAGCTTCGCCTGAGAAGACGTTGAGGCATCGTTGCCAAGCAGCGTCGTCAGCATCATCGGAAACTGTGCTCCGAAGTTAATTGAAGGAAACGCCAGCTGCACCAGATAGGCTTGTTGCTCGTCCGCGTCCTGCGGAGAGGTTAGTTCTTTAGGCGGCACATCATAAATGTTCACGACACGCCCCATATGCCGCTGTCGCATCGCCTCGTCTATGCCGGGCACGGGCAGCCAGGTGCCAAGCGTCTGTCCTACGGCAAGCGCGGCCGCTTTTTTGACAATATCGTCGCCGGAGCGGAGCGCCATATAATAGGTCGCGATGACATAGTCTCCGTCTTTTGCTTCTTCCATCAGCGTGTACATACCGCTTCGCCTCCCTATGCCTTTTGTTGTTTCCGAATCATCCGGTCAAGCTCCCGCACGGCGGCGGCGGCGAATTCGGGATCGTTGATATGTGCGTCGATACGTAGCAGCGATGTCCGTGAACGGCCCCCGGCGGCGGCCAGCTCTTCCTCCGCGCCTTCCGCAAAGCCCGCATCCGATTCCGGCTCGTAGAGCGGGCCTCCCGCCGCGTTCAACTCGCTGAAGCCGCGCAGCGGAACAAGCATAACAGCCGGTCCGCTTGACGCCGCGAGCCGCTGCGCAATAAACGCGCCGGTCGCCCGCATCTTCTCCCAGTCCGCCTTGACGTGGGTATGAATGGGATTATGCCGCACCAGCCTGCGTCCCTTCGCTTCTTCCGGCACCGTTGGCATCGCCCCGTACAATACGATGTCCGCGCAGCCCGGAGCGACAACCTGCGGAATGCCGCGCTGCCCGCTTGCCTCGAACCGTCCCGCATGCGCCGGCATGATGCCGCCGTGCAGCAGGTCGGACACATCATGCGGACTGTAGTCGAGAATGCCGGCCAGCCGCCCTTCCGCCGCCAGCTCCTCCATTGCTTTGGCTCCGATGCCGTTGCAGTGAAAAACAACCGTATCGTAGCCAAGCGCTTCCAGCAGCGGCACTGCTCTCATGACTCCGGCAGTCGTGACGCCAGCCATCGTTATGCCGATGAGCGGCCGATCGTACGCCCCGGGATCCGGCCCCATTTCCGCCATGCCGGCAATGGCTCCTACCGCTTGCCGGAATACCGCTCGCGTAATCGCGTTCAAGCCGGTAATATCCGCTACAGAATGCATAATCGTTACGTCCTTCGTGCCGACAAAGGGACCAAATGCCGCCTGCCCGTTGGCTACCGCCGATACCATCAGCTTTGGCACGCCGACCGGGAGTGTCCTCATCGCGGCCGTAGCCATCATCGTGCCCTGAACGCCGCCTATCGACAGCAATCCGTGAAGGCGCCCTTCTCCGTACAAGCGGAGGGCCACACGCTCCAGCCCTCGGGTCATCGTCTCGATGGCGGCGTTTTTGTCCCCGGCGGCAAGCAGCCCGGCAATGTCCGCCCCTGCCGCATCCGCCACTTCATGCCTGGAAAGATCGGGCGTTATAGCCGGCTCCCCCTTGATTCCGCTGTCCACAATGAGCGGAATATGACCCCGGTCGCGAATCAGCCTGCAGATGTATTCCACCTCCGGCCCTTTTGTGTCCAGCGTGCCGATGACAACAATATGTTTGCTCAAATCCTCTACCTCCCCAAGGTCAACAGCGATTGGAGAACCGGCCTTTGGCGCAGCGGCCTAATTCATCTGCCGAATTAAGGGACAAGCACCACTTTAATCATTCGGCCGGGATCGGCGGCCAGTCTGCGGAACGCCTGCGCTCCTTCGCTGAGCGGCACCTCGGAGATAAGCTTTTCAGCCGACACGCAGCCATGCGCCAAATACTGAATCGCCTTCGCAAAATCCCGCTCCGTATAACATTGCGTGCCGGTCAGCTTCAGCTCTTTGCCGACCACGCCCATAAAATCCACCGGCGTCGGCGCGGCGCCTAGCGCCAGGAATATCGCCGTTCCTCCCGGGCGAAGGCAGGCGAGCGCTTGCTGTCTCGTCGACGTAATGCCCGCGGCGTCAACGGTCAAATCCACTTCCGCGCCGCCGTTCATTTCCAAAGCCGCCGCGAGCGCGTCCTCCTTCATCGAATGAATGGCCCGCGTCGCTCCAAGCTCCAGCGCCAGCTCCAAACGGCTTTCGACAACGTCGGTGACCGCCACGCGTTTGATGCCAAGAAACAGCGCCACCTGGAGCAGCATCAACCCTTGCGCTCCCGCTCCGAATATGACCATGCTTTCCATCTCAGGCGACCAGTTGCGCTCCAGCGCATGGACGGCCGTTGCAAGCGGCTCCACCAATGCGGCATGCGACAGCGGCAGCGTATCGGGAATGCGGAACAGATTGGAGGCCGGAATGGCGGCATACTCCGCGAAGCCTCCCGGCTTCTCGCCGCCGATCAGATTGATGTCGCTGCACAGATTGCGCCGTCCGGCAACACATGAGCGGCATACGCCGCAGAACAGCAGCGGCTGAACGACAACGCGGTCGCCGGGAGCGAACCCTTCCACATCTTCGGCGCAGGCTTGAACCGTGCCCGCAAATTCATGGCCGCGAATGCCCGGAGTTGGCCAGGTCGAAGCCATTCCTTTGTACACATGCATGTCCGTGCCGCATATGCCGCAGCCGGCTACCCGGATCAGCACATGTCCCAGCTCCAGCTTTGGCTCCCCGGTTTCGCCGTACTCCAGATTGTCATGGCTTACCGCAATCAGCGCGTTCATTCCATTCCCTCCGTTTCGCCGCCTGCGGCTCCGCCAGCAATGCGGACAGGCAGCAGTTTTAAAGTCAAAATCTCGTAAGGGCGGTAGTCCAAACCGACAACACAGCCTTTAACCGGAATTTCGGCAATTGGCGTTTCGTACAAATCGCATAGATAAGCTCTATCAATCGGGAAAGCGGCTGTCAGCTGCGCCGATCCGCGAGTGCGTTCATTCTCATACAAGCGGCATACGATTCCGGCACCGTCCTCGGCCAGCTTCACCGTTTCGATAATAAGCTGGCGTTTATCCGTGCTTGCCAAGGACGATTCATTACCGGCGCCCGCAAAGCCGGCAGAAGCTTTATTTGGCGCGGCAGAGGCTGCGTCGGCGGCCGATGCCGGGTTAGGCCGTGCTGGCTCTCTCCCATCGGCTTCATCCTGCGTCTGCTCTGCCCCCCGTCCGCTTCGGCATTGTCCTGACGGTCGAACGATCAGCGGATCGTTCAGCGCATACGCCTCCGCCGGTGTCGCCGTCCTCCAGTCTCCATCATGCGGCAGCAGCCGGTATGCAAATTCATGATTTCCACGGTCTGCCGTCGGATCGGGGAAGATAGGGCTGCGCAGCGCCGTCATTCGGATTGTGCTTCCCGATACGTCATAGCCGTATTTGCAGTCGTTCAGCAGGCTAACGCCGTAATCGCCTTCGCTCAGATCGACCCATTTCTGCGCGCAGCTTTCAAATCGGGCCCAATCCTCCAGCGTATTGCGATGCGTCGGCCGCTCCACGTTCCCCCATTGGATGTCATACGTTGCAACCGTGCTGCTCACACGAACCGGGAAGGCCACCTTGAGCAGCACATGGGTTTCATTCCAGCTGATTTTTGTCTGGAACTCCAGAGATGCTCCCGAACGGGTCAAGCTAACGCGCTGGACGATGACGCTGTTCCGAATTCGTCTTTCAATCTCAATTGTGGCGCGCAGCGCTCCCGACTCGATGACCTCGATGCGGCTTGCCGGCTCCGCCGTCCACATTTTGTCTTGATAGTACAGGTCGATATCCCAGGCATCCCAGTCAAGCGGTTTATCCTCGAACGCCTGCCACTTATTGGCTTTGGCGCCTTCCGCAATGACTTCGCGCGCGGCTCTCCTGTCAAACAGTCGGACGATGTCGCCGGAACGATCCAACTCGGCGCGCAGCCGGGCATTCTCCAGCACCATGTAACAGTCACGATGCGCCGATGCGTCCGCCGCCGCTCCTTGCGCCTGTCCGGCGTACAGAAGCTGCTCCGCGTTTTGTCCGTTATAGGCCGCTTTTCTCAGCACTACTTGTCCGTACGGCGGTATGCCCGGCAGCTCTGCGATCAACGTTTCTGCCCCGCCGATTCGCTGCACAGGCAGCTGGCCGCCTGCCGATCGAAGCGCTTCTCCTGCCCCGATCAGCTTGGCCGGGAGTTCAATTAACTCTCCGCTGCGGCGGAACGGGCTTGGATTATAGACAACACAGACGGCGTCGACCGGCAGGTCCGCCCCGAGAGCATCCGCAGCCTCCGCAACGATTCCCTCCGCTGCGGCGCGGATTTGTGCGTAATCAAGCTCGCTCTGCTCGTATACTTCCTTAATAGATGAACCGGGTATGATGTCGTGAAACTGATTGAGACAAAGCAGCTCCCACGCCTCTCGCAGCCTTTCTCGCGGATACTCGTACGGACCGGACAACGCGGCCCAGGAAGCGAGGAACTCGGCGTCATGCAGCAGAAATTCGTTTTTCCGGTTATGCAGCTTGTTTCTCGCTTGCGTTGTATAGGTGCCGCGATGAAGTTCGAAGTACAGCTCCCCTTCCCAAACGGGAAGTCGGTCGCCAACGCTGCTCTCCAGTCTGGCAAAAAATTCAGCCGCCGTACTGTTCCGCACCTGCGGCAAACCGGGGTGGCTCTGCAGCAGATCCGCCCGATCTGCCATCTCTCTTGTCGGGCCGCCGCCGCCGTCTCCAAAACCGAACGCGATGAGCGTTTCTTCCGCCAGCTCTTTATGGTGACGGCCCCGCCAGGTGGAGATCAGCTCTTCCGGCGTCAGATCAGCGCTATAGGTGGCTCCCCACCATCCCGGCTTGGAGGTTCCGATCAGATGTGAAAGAATGGAGCTGCCGTCTAGCCCTTTCCACCAAAAGCTGTCGTACGGGAATTTTGTATATTGATTCCAGGTAAGCTTGGCGGTGAAAAAATAGTCCATGCCCGCAAGCTTCATGAGCTGCGGCAGCTGGGCATTAAAGCCAAACACATCCGGCAGCCAGACGACCGGAGAGCCAGGGTGTCCGAACCGTTCCATATAATAAGCGCGTCCGAGCATGAACTGCCTGACAAGCGCTTCGCCGCCGGACAGGTTGCAATCCGCCTCGACCCACATGCCGCCCAGTGCCTCCCAGCGGCCTTCCTTTACCCTTCGGTCTATCTCTGCGGTCAGCTCCGGGTATCCTTCGTGCACATACCGGTATAGCTGTGGCTGGCTTTGCGCAAATATGAAGCTTTTGTTCTCCTCCATCAGCCTCAGCACATTGGCGAAGGTGCGTGCTCCTTTTTCCTTCGTCTGCTCCAGCGTCCAAAGCCAGGCCAAATCGAGATGTCCGTGGCCGACCGCTGCCGCCTTCACCTGCAGCGGCTCGCCGCATGCCGGCAGCCCCTGCTCCAGCAAGCGCTCGGCACGGGCGGCGCTTTTGAGAAATGCTTGCTGCCCGCCTGTCCAGTCCAGCTGATGCAGCACTTTGTCGAGCAGATCCAGCATTCTGGTTCGGGACGGCTGTTCTTCCGCCGTTAGCCGCATAGCCTCATTCAGCAAATGAAGCCGTGCTGCCAATCGCGCCGCCTGATCGTGAATTTGAACAAGTGCGGGCTGCCCCATCTCGTACCGTTCGTCGCGTATGCCGGTCCACCCATACAGTGCAATTTGATGCTCACGTCCGTCAAGGTAGCGATCCGGCAGGGAGATTAGGGTGCGGTTCGGAGCCAGTCCGATGAATAGTTCCCCGTCAAGGAACACTAGCGCTTCAGGCCCGTACAAAAACGATAGCGCTTCCAAGCTTTTGCTGCAGCCGAGCGGCAGCAGCAGCTCGACGCGTCCGTTCCAGCCCTCCGGCACAGCGAATTTCGTCCGCATCGTGAACGGCTTTCCCTTTCCCCCCCAATACTGCCCTGGCACCAGTACATCCCATCTCGAGTCATCCACTTCAACACCGGCAAGCCGTTCCGTTCCGTAATGCACTCTGAAAGGCCCAAGAGGCAGTGACTGCGTACGAGCCCAATCTTCCAGTTCCGTAATAAGTGGCGCGATTTTTCGTTCCGTCAGCCGTATGCTATGCATGCAGCATCCCCTTTCTCCTGCTCCATCACTTAGTGCTGCCGGATGTGAGGCCGCTCATAATCTGTTTGGAGAAAATGAAAAACAGAATAAAAATCGGTACAATCGACATCGAAAGCGCCGCCAGTACAGCGTTCCAATCGCTGGAGAATTGACCCAGAAACTGTTGGGCGCCCAAAGTAACAGTACGCGTCGCTTCGCCGGGCGCCAGTATGAGTGGGAACCATATGTCATTCCAAATCGGAATAACCGTAAATACGGCTACGGTGGCAAGCGCCGGTTTAATGAGCGGCACCGTCAATAAATAAATCTTGTATTCGCCCGCGCCTTCAATGCGCGCCGCTTCTTTAATGCTTTTGGGAATGCTGCGCATGAATTGAGTCAGCACCAGAACGGCCAGCGACAGGCCTTGGGCAATATACACCAGAATGAGCGCCAGCAGCGTACCGACAAGCTGCATGGATACCATCATGTCAAGCAAGCTGACTGAACCGAGACGAATTGGAATGAGCAGGCCGAGAATGAAGAAGATGTAGAAGAAGCCGTTGGCTCTGAACTTGTATTCCGAAAGGCAGAAGGCAACCATTGAAGCGAACAGCGTGATGAGGATAATGGAAACGATTGTAATAATGAGGCTGTTTTTGTAATACATCAAAAAGTCCGATTGACCTTGTACGGCTTCATAACCGGCGAAGCTGAACGTGCCCGCTCCAGGCAGCTTGTACGGATTGGCGAAAATCGCCGCTCTGCTCTTAAAGGAGTTCATAATAATGATGAACACGGGAAAGATCGCCACAAAGCTGAATGCGATCAGGACGGCATGTTTGCCGGCGGAAGCCCATCTGTTTGCTACCACGGTTTTCACCCCGATTCGGTAACTTCTTATAATTCGTAATTTTCAATTTTCTTTTGCCAAAAATAATAGATCAGAACGCCGATGAGCAAAATGCAGAGGATCAGGCCGGCAATGGCCGCGCCCATTTCGGGGTTCGGCTGCTGGAACTCATGGCCGAAAAACGTGCGGTAAAAAAACGACATCATCGTGTCGGTTGACATGTTCGGTCCGGCTAGCGGCCCTTTTAGAGCGTAAATGATGTCAAATGCGTTGAAGTTGAAAATGTAGGTCATGATGGAAATGACGCCAGCCACAGGCAGAATGAGCGGAAACTTGATTGTCCAGAAAATCTTCCAGCCGCTCGCGCCGTCAATATGAGCCGCTTCAATTAATTGCTCGGGGATGGCAATTAGCGCCGTGTAATAAAGCAGAATCGGAACGCCGATGTACTGCCAGGAAGAAATGAGCGCCATGGCGATCAGCGCCGTGCTTTCCAGTCCCAGCCAAGGATGATACGGCAGCCCCATCGCTTCAAGCGGCGTTTTTACGATGCCCCAGATCGGGCTGAGCAGCATTTGCCAGACAAAGCCGACTACGACAAGCGAAAGCGTTGTAGGCGCATACAATAAAGCGCGATACGCGGCCCCGCCTTTTGTCTTTGTGGCGAGCAGCGCCGCCAGAAACAATGCGACCGGGTTCTGGACACAAAAGTTAATGAAGAAAAAAACGGAGCTGTTGCGAAGCGCATTAAGCAGATCCTCGCGCCACTTCGGCGTGCTCAGCAGCTCGACGTAATTGTCCAGTCCGGCGAACCGTGGAATCCGTTCGGAGTCCATCGCGTAAAAACTGATGCGGAGCGAGTCGAAAATCGGGAACATCATGAATAAGGTGTAGATGATCAGTGCCGGGAACAAAAACACGAAGATGTGAAAACGAATCCGTTTGCGTGGAATTACTTTCGTTTCGCTAGCCCGCATGTCGCACCTCTTTTCTTGATAGCGTTTACACGAATAGGTTTTGTCTCTCCTTATTGGTTAGATTCTACACTCCTATTTGTCTTTGTTCAATTATTTATTTATTATTTTTTTGTCTTTGCTTTCAATATTATTCGGTTGGTATTTTTTTACTTCAATTCTTTAGAGAGGATGAGTGATGGGTTTCAATGAATCGTTTCGTTCTGCCTTTACTGTGCAGAAGCAGCGTATGGGTAGATCTGCCGCCAGGCGACTCGCGGACTCCCCGTAAAAACAGCCCCTCCGTAATGCCAGTTGCCGCGAACAGGCAGTCTCCAGAGCCAGTCAGCTGCTCCATTCCGAGTGGTCTCCCAGGATGGCTCAAGCCCATGCCGACACAACGTTCGAATTCCGTTGCATTAGCCGGAAGCAATCTCGCCTGCATCTCGCCACCAAGGCATCTCAATGCTACCGCAGAAATGACCCCTTCCGGCGAGCCGCCGATGCCGACGAATAAATCCGCCAAGCCTAGATCCAGCGCCGCTGCGATCGAAAAGCTCACATCGCCGTCATCGAACAACCTTACGCGTGCTCCCTGATCCAGGACCGTGCGAACCAGCTCTTTATGACGCTCGCGATTCTGAATCATCACACACAGCTCATCCACTCTTTTGCCGGTCGCGGCGGCAACGGCGCGCATGTTGACCGGCAGAGGTGCTTCAATATCGATTTGACCGGCAGCCTTCGGGCCAACTGCAATTTTGTCCATATACATATCCGGCGCCTGCAGCAGCATGCCCTTTGGCGCGGCAGCGATCACGGCTATTGAATGCGAGCTACCGGTAACCGTCAGATTCGTTCCTTCCAACGGATCGACGGCGATATCGAGTTCCGGTCCGCCTCCCTGACCAACGGCTTCACCGATATAGAGCATTGGAGCCTCGTCCATTTCTCCTTCTCCGATAACAATGCTGCCCTTAATGCTCATTCGGTTCAAGCGTTCACGCATAGCGCAGGTGGCCGCGTCATCCGCCTTGATTTTTTTGCCTCGACCGATCCATGGATACGAAGCGAGCGCCGCAGCCTCCGTAACCCCGGCAAAATCGTAAAGAACTGACTCCATACGCAGGTTCACTCCTCTTATTCAGAGTCCGCTTTTGCTTCCGGGAAACCGCTCATCAATATTTCCCGTTCCTTATCCGTAATTTTTTGAATTTTGACGGTGGAGCGGCCATCTTCAAAGAAGGACGATGCCCACGCTGCTACAACTTTTTTAGCCGCCTCGATTCCAATAATCTGGGCCCCCATCGTAATAATCTGCGCATTGTTGCTTTTTTGCGAGCGCTCCGCCGAATAAGTGTCATGGCAAAGCGCTGCGCGTATGCCAGGATACTTACCTGCTGCGATAGCTACGCCGATGCCAGTGCCGCATATGAGCAACCCTCGCTCCAGCCGGCATTCCAAGATATGCTGGGCAACCTGGAAGGCAACGTCGGGGTAATCAACTGATTCGCAGGCATTGCAGCCATAGTCGCTCACCTCATGGCCTAGCTCAAGCAGGTAATGCTTTAATCGCTCTTTCATTTCGAATCCGTTATGATCCGCTCCGATTCCGATTTTCATTTTGCGTCACTCTCCTTCGCTTTCTAATCGTTTATCGTCGAACCACAATCAGTTCTTATCTTTAATTTATTTTCTTTTTCGCAAATTGTCAATTACTTTTTTTATTTTTCATTTACTTTCATTTCGTGCGTTTTTTCGTCAGTTTTATTACTTGTTTTAAAGCAGTCCGTATAGCCGCTACTCTTTGGAAACAACAACGACAACATTCCCTTTTTTCCTGCCCGACTCCACATCTGCGCCTCGCGAATTTGCTCCATGCCTGCCCTTCCACAGTCGCAAATGCGCTATTTGGAGCGAGCGCTTTGCGAGAGCTGAACGACGGGCATTTTCCAACCGCATAAAAACGATATCGTAGCGCTCCGTCCGTTCCGCAAAATCCTCTTTGGTGTAATCGATCGCGCTCACTGCGCCTAGCGACCGAACCAGTCCAGCGTTAGCCCCCGCTGAATACGGCTGTCACCTTGGCTCCATTATAGGCGTAACGAGGACGGACAACTGCATTAACACGAGGCGGCGGAATATAAAGCTTGGCTGTTATAAGTTGAGAATTCGTCATTTGAACCAACCGTTTCCTGAACTGATTCGCCGATGCTGCCAATAAGTTAAACATTAAGCCCGCCGTTCCCTTTCGAATCGCGCAAATAAACCCGCCTCCATCCGGTAAAAACCGGCGAAGGCGGGCAAAAGGAAACAAATTCCCAGCGCTGCTATTCCTCCAAAAATAAAGTCATCTTGTTTTGAATCGATTTGGCAGTATCCTCCGCGGACTGCTCTCCGTTAAAAAACGCCAGCGCCTCGTCCGTTAAGATCGCTTCAATTTTGGAGTTCACCCCTCCGTATCGTTTTAACTGAGGGAGCAAGTCCAACAACAGTTGAGCTTCCTCGGCAGTCGGTTTTTTATAACCGGTGTCTTCCTTGCCTTCTTCAAGCGCTGCCAGCCTCGCTTCCACGACCTGTTTATTCACAGGGAGGCCGGGGAGTCCGTCCGGGCCTTTCAATCCTTGCATCTCATCCGATAGCAGGAACTGCAGAAACGCCCAGGCTTCCTTTTTAACCTTCGATTTATTATTCATCGCAAGCAGCAGATCGGTATTAAAGGCACTTCCGTCTCCAGCTTCGGCAGCAGGCGGCGCCATAATTTGCGGGTTGTCCAAAATCTCATGTCCAAACGTAATCATTTCAGGAGCAGTTAATTTTAAATAAGGGTAAAAGGTCTCCTTGATTTTTCCAGATGGATATTGGCCCTTTGGATACGATTTAACCTGCTCCAGCAGTTGAATAAATTCAGAACTGTCAAAATTCGCCTTTTTCTCAGCGACATTTAAATAACGCTCAAGCTCTCCTTTGACACGGTCCAGGAAAAACAGCTCCGGACGCTCAACGGCGACAACAGGCTCACCTTTCGACTTGCCGTCCTCAATGGCGCGGTCGAACTGCTCCCATGTCCAGGACTCGGGATTCAAACCGGCATCCTTAATCCGATCCTTATTCGCAAACCATAAATCTGTCGTGACGCTCAGCGGCAAAGCATAAAGTCCATCATTGTAATTCATCGCTTTAAAAATGTTCATATAATAGCTTTCCGGTTTAAAGCCCGCGGCTTCATTCATATACTCGTTCAAATTAACGAGCAGGTTCTTATCCGCATATTTGTTATAAGCAAGAATATCAACCGCGATCAGATCGGACGCGTTGCCGTTCATCAGCTCCGCATTAACTTGAGTGGTATATTTTTCTACGGCAGCGGGTGGATATCCGTCAAAGGAAGCTCTTCCGCCTCCTTTCATATCAAGCGAAAACGACTCTTTAATTTCAATCCGGATGCCCGGATTCGCCGCTTCGAACTTCCTTTTGGCCTCGTTCAAAAAATAATTCGTTGAAACGACTGAAATCGTGATGACCGCATTGCCGTTTTCCCCGGTATTTGCAGGAGGATCCAACGCCGGATTGTGATTTATGGCCGAATTTCCAGCTGAGCTGCATGCTGACACGACGAGCAGCATAATCGACATCAAAATGAAAAGGCTGCACTTGTTCAAAACCTGTATTTTCACTGCAGTCGTCCTTTCTTTCACGATCATATTATTGGACTTCGGACAGATTGTTGAGTGAATTCGGATCAATAGAAGTGTAACCAATAAATCCGGCAAAAAAATGAGAACTTCATGGGAAACTGTGTGAGGCATACTGTGTGAGGCATACCTCTCCGGTATTAATATGGATTCTATTCTTCCAGGTAAAGCGCCACTTTATTTTGAATGGATTTAGCGGCATCCTCAGCCGATTTCTGGCCTTCAAAAAACGGTGCAGTTTCATCCTTAATAATGGTTTCGATTTTAGGATCGATAGTGCCGGAGCGTTTTAGATCCGCCAAAAGTCCTTTTGTCATCTCAACATCCTCAGGAGTCGGTTTGGGCGCGCCTTCCATTTGCTCCATCTCTTTGACTTGCCCGTCAATCGCTTTTTTGTTGACTGGCAGCCCGCCTAGCTCTCGCGACGACTGCATTTCTTCCGAAAGCAAGAATTGGAGGAACTTCCAAGCTGCCTCTTTCTTTTCGGACTTATTATTAATGGAAAGCAGAATAGTTGACTTAAAAGAATTCCCTTCGGCTGAGCCACTTTTGGGCGGGGAGAAAATTTGCGGCTGATCAAACACCATCTGTCCGAACGTAACCGAAGAAATATTCATAAAAACAGAGGGGAGGAAAGCTTCCTTACGGCTCAATTTCTCGCCGATTTTCACAGCCTTAGAGACGCCCCCTGTCATCTGGGGCTCCTGGAATATTTTCTGGTCATAGAAAGATTTGATTTGATTTAGCAGATCAATAAACGTTTTGTCATCGAAGCTTGCTTTTTTGTCGCTCAAATTAATGAATTTCTCCGCTTCGGCACTGACGCGGTCGATCAGAAGCATATCAGTAGGCATCCACTGCACTGCTGGGTCTCCACCCGCCTTCGCAAGCTCGCCCATTTTTTCCGCGAACTGCTCCCATGTCCATGCTTTTGGATCAAGATTCATCCCTTCAATCCGCTCTTTATTGCCGAACCAAAGACCGGTGGAAACGGCAGGCGTAATTGTGTACAGCTTATCCTTATATTTCAGACTGTCGAATACATTCATGTAATAATCCTCTGCGTTAAGCTTACTCATATATTGAGTTAAGTCAGTCAGCAGGCCCTTATCCGCGTATTTGCTATAGGCCAGTGTATCCACCGCGATAATATCGGAGGCGTTTCCGTTCATTAACTCCGCGTTAACGGTTGTTACATGCTTCTCAATGGTCGCAGGATCGTAGCCGCCGCGAATGGACGATCTACCCGTACCATCCTGAGGGACGGTATGTGACTCTTTAATTTGAATATCGATGTCCGGATTGGCCGCCTCAAACTTCTCTTCGGCCTGTTGCAAGAAACGGTTCGTTGAGACGACCGACATCGTAATGGCCTGTTTCCCGCCGGAGCCGGAACCAGACATGTTTTTTTGCTCAATATTGGCAGCCGTGTTCCCTCCGTTCGCTCCTCCGCCGGATGAACATGCCGAAAGCGCAAGTAACGCCGCGCTTGAACATACGAATATACCTCTTTTGCTCCAGGATTTTGCGTTCATACATACCCCATCCTTTCATTATCTAACTATATAGTTCAATTGAGTTCCTGGAGATATTCTAGCGAATGATTGCGGTACAAAAATGAAAGCATTGTGGGAAATTGTGGCGCGAACTAGACGATAAAAAGCCGATCCGTGAATGGATCTCACGAATCGGCCCTTTTCAAACATCTATTCTTCCATATACAGCGTAACTTTGTTTTGCAGCGATTTGGCAACTTCCTCGGCTGACTTTTCGCCTTTAAAGAACAGTGCCGTTTCTTCTCTCACAATATCGTTGATTTTAGGCTCGATGCCGCCAAAACGTTGCAGCTTCGACAAAATTCCCTTCGCTTTTTCAGCTAGCTCCGGTGTTAACGCATTCTCCTTCGCCTTTGTCGAAGCATCGATTTGGGACTCCGCCGCTTTTTTATTGACCGGCAGCCCTCCAAGATCCGGTGCGGTCTGCATTTCCTCCGACAGAAGGAATTGCAGGAAATCCCAGGCTCCATCTTTATTTTTCGACTTTTCGTTCATCGCAAGCAACATGCCGGCTGTAAACGAGCCGCCCTTGCTGCCGTCCTCGCTAGGCGGAGCAAAAAGTTCCGGCTTTTCAAACACCATCTGTCCAAAGTTAAGCGAATCAAACCTCTGAAGCTTCAAATTAATAAAGGCTTCTTTCATCTTCATGCTTTCGCCCATTTTGATAGCTCTGCCCACGCCTGATTTGTTTTGCTCGGGCTCTTGAATAATTTTGTCGTCATAATAAGCCTTGATTTCATTCAGCAAAGCGATGAATTCAGGACTGTCGAAGCCGGCTTTCTTTTCGTCCCAATTAATATACTGCTCCAGGTTTTCCCCGATTCGATCGCCCAGCAGCATCTCCGGCGGAGTGTACCCCACGATAGGATCACCGCCTTGTTTGGCAAGCTCGCCCAGCTTTTCGGAAAATTGCGCCCAGGTCCATGAATTCGGATCAAGCTTTAAATCCTTAATGCGATCCGTATTGCCAAACCATTGGTTCGTCACTACGTTTGGAGCAATGGCATAAAGGCCGTCCTTGTATTTGAGCGCATCAAAAATATTCATGTAATAGTCTTCTTCATTAAAACCTTTTTCTTTATTCATGTAAGCCTGCAAATTGGCGAGCAGCTTTTTATCCGCATACTTGGCATATGCGAGCGTGTCCACCATGATGAGGTCGGAGGCGTTCCCGTTCATCAGCTCCGCATTGACCGTCGCCACATGCTTCTCAACCGCTGCCGGATCATAGCCGAATGCGTACATCGTCATCGTACCCTCTTGTTGCGGGGGAACGTAGGATTGTTTCAGCTCGATTTTAACGCCTGGATTGGCTGCCTCATACTTCTCTTTCGCTAGCTCCAAAAAACGGTTGGAAGTGACGACCGATACGGTAATGACTTTTGAACCCGATTCATTTCCGCCAGAGTTCTGCTCTCCGCTTGTTCCATTGTTCGAGGAGCCGGAAGCCGGGGTGTTTGCCCCAGAGCTGCAAGCCGACAAAGCAATCGCACTCGCCATAAAACAGAGGGCCAATCCTTTTTTTCTATTCGCTTTAATGTTCAAAATAATCATCCTTTCGAGTTGGTTGTTGATAAGCCACTACGAACAAACAAAATCCGAATATCGCGATCCACAAGCCTGGAGAAATAAACTGCGGCAGACCAAAAAGCAGCAGCGCCAAACCAAGCGCCAAATAACAAACGGTGATACAGAAGAACAAACGGATAAAGCGGTCCTTCAGCGGGAGTGCAGTGATGCGCCATTCGCGAATTCCGAGCAAGAATAAGGGCAGACCGAGCAGCAGGCCAGACGCAGTAACGATTGGAATATATGAATTAAGCCTGTTCTCCATTAATTGATAAGGAAGAATTTGCGAGAAGAAAGGCGGCTGCTCCTGCCAATGCTGGAACAACTTCTTTCTAAAAAAGCTTAAATCAATCCACCGGTCAGGAATAAATTCAGCCGGGATGAAAGGTGAGAACCGGGCGAGCAGAACCAGACCGCCCGCGCTGACGCCAATCGCAATTAATACCAACACTTGCTTCAGCATATAAAGCCTTTCTCGTTTCATGACCTCTTCGGAATCCCCGACCTGCAGCGCCGACTTCATCCGACCGTAAGTGCTGCCGGCTACCCTGCGCATCCAGATCAAGCCCAGCACAAGAACGATTAACCCCATGAGTGCCGGAAGCAAGCGCGGGAGTTGTTGGATCAGCCGGAAGCTTTTCTCGCCTATGCCGACTTTATATACTTGTAGAGGCAGTTTAAGATCCATCAGCGTTTTATTCACTTCCAGCTCACCGTTTAACAGCGCATCGCTGGACGCCTCGAGCAAAATCGTCCCTACCCGCGACTCCGGATTTAAATCGGCAAACATGCTAGAGGGTAGGAGAACCTCCGGTTTGGCGCCATTGGTCATCCATTCCATCAGGTTATTCTCGGAACGATAAATGCCGATGATTCGAAGCTTCTTGTTCAGAATGGATATTTCTTTGCCTAATACATCCGTCGAACCGAACAGGTAGTCGGCCAGCCTGTCGCTTATGACAACGACCTGATCTCTTCTTTCCATCGAACCTTGCGAAATCATGTTGCCTTTTTCCAGCAAAATGGACGTGAAATCGGTATACTCACCCCCGATTCCGGCAGCCTCGACCTCCCTTTGGCGATTGCCCGCCTTTAAGGAAAGTCTACCTTTCATGGAATAAGCCGCGCTTCCTTTCCAGGCCTCAATCAGCTTGTTCGCTTCTTGGTCGGTAAAACCGGCAGTCCCGCTTGGGCTAGGAACAGAGTCCGCCTTAAGAGTAAATCGTTCGGAGCCGACCGTTCCGCCCGACTGCTGCCATGCCATGACGGCGGCTTCGGAAAACACGCTGCTGAAGCTCATCAGCAGCATGCCGATGGCCACCAAAAAGGTAGCTAAGCGCATTGTCCTCACTCCGATCCATTGTCCTCTTCGTTGGATACCAGTACCCTCTTGCCCTCTGCGACCGGTTTGTTGCTAGAAGTGACGACAAAGTCGGCCGGGCTGACCCCTTCTTTGACCTCCGTAAATTCAGCATCAGATTTCTCAACGGTCAGCTTTACTTTACGAATATAGTATTCCTTGCCAAGTGAGCCTTCTTTTTCGGAAACAACGTAGACAAATTTTCCGTCTTCATTGCTTTCCCGAATGGCGCTGTTTGGAACGAGGATCTTTGCTTCTTCCTCCGAACCTGCCTTTTTTGACCATTCGAAGTCCCCTGCCTCACCTCCTTGAAGCCTCTTGTCTTTAATGACTGCGCCTATCTCTTTTCCGTCGGTATTTTCCTGCTGCCCTCCGCCTGGAGAGTTCTGCCCATCCCCCTGCTTGTCAGGCTTTTTCGTATCAATGGACTTGATTTTAACCTCGATTACAGCATCGTCCAGACTTGGAAACTTAATTTTAATGATGTCTCCGGCTTTCAAATATTTCGCTTGTTCATTGGTTACATTCGCCTTGTATTCCAAGCTTGTCGCCGCTTTTTTGAGACTGGCAACGGCAGTGCCGGGGGCGACAGTCGCGCCTACTGCAGCGAGAACTTCCGTAACAACGCCTTCCTCTGTAGAGGTCAGCACCGAATACTTGCTGATTTCTTCGCGGAGCCGGTCGATTTTGCGTTTTTGAGCGTCGAGATCAAGCTGAGCGCTCTCCATATCGCGCCGAAATCCGGCTGCCAGCTTGTCATCATAAATCAGTTTTGCTTCCTTGTAGCTCGTTTGCAGCTTTTCCAGAGCAATCTGCTGCTTCTCGTAGTTCAACTCCTCCGCCTCAATCTGCTCTTCCGTATCCGATGTATCGAAGCGGACGAGCACCTGGCCCTTTTTGACTTTGTCGCCGACTTTCACTTCCACTTCTTCCACTGGCCATGAGCCATGCTCCGACATCACTTTGACCTCTTCCGCCGTTTCCACCGTGCCGGAACCGTTAACTTTAAAGGTCAAGCCGCCGAAGGACGGCCTTTCGGCCGAAACTCTAGGCAGAGAGTATTCAAGAATGGTATTTGAAAATAGCGTCAGCACGATCATCATCAAAATGAAGGCGATTATCATTCCGCCTGTTTTTCTCTTTTTTGACTTGCCGGAGGATCTCTCTTCAGTTGGGACTGCTGCTTCCATATCGATTCTCCTTTCTATCCTTTAACGCCTGATAGCTGTACGCCCTCGACTAGCTCTTTCTCCGCGTGGAGCATAAGCAGTATCGCAGGCAGCATGTAGATGACCGATGCTGCAAAAGCCAATCCGATATCATCCTCGCTAATATAAGCGAGATATACGGATAAAGGCTGTTTGATGGCATCCTTCAGAAAGATCAGCGGCTGCTCGACCATGTTCCAGTTGTCGATGAAAGCCAGCACCGCAAGTGCGGCCATGCCGGAGCGGCACATGGGGAGCACGATCATAAGCAAGATTTTTATATGTCCCGCACCGTCCATGCGGGCCGCTTCAATATAGCTGTAGGGGACGACCTGCATAAACTGCCGCATGAGGAACACGCCGAATGCGCTGAATATGCCGGGTAAAATGATCGACCAGTCCGTGTTAAGCAGACCGAGCGAATTCGCCATAATGTAGTTAGGCACCAGCGTAACTTGAAACGGCATCAGCATGACGACGATATAAGCGAAAAATAGCGGCTCTCGCAAGCGGAATCGGAGCTGGGAAAAGGCGTAGGCCGCAAGCACCGATACGACGACCTGCCCGGCTACAATGGGTACCGTCAGCTTCATTGAATTCCAAAACAAGAGCAGAAATTGCGGCTGTGCAAGCAAAATGTCATAGTAGGCGTTTAACGTCGCTTTGGACGGAATTAGCTTTAACTCGACATACTTGCTCTCTTCCCCGATTTGATCCTTTTT
Source organism: Paenibacillaceae bacterium GAS479 (assembly GCA_900105225.1). Taxonomy (NCBI): domain Bacteria; kingdom Bacillati; phylum Bacillota; class Bacilli; order Caryophanales; family Paenibacillaceae; species Paenibacillaceae bacterium GAS479. Next base: position 556,832 of record LT629764.1, read on the forward strand.
TTCTTGGTCTTCTTCGTCAGAGCTTTTAATAACCGGCTTCAATTCGGTTTTTATTTCATCGGGCGTTTTGAATGAATGGATCGTTGTCATCGCGATCGGAAAAACAAAGATGACGACAAGAAGAGCTAAAAACGCTGTTAGCACTCCTTTATATAGTTTGCTGCCAAATTTACCACGCAGCATTCCTCTACCGGATTCCATTGGGATCCACTCTCCTTTCCTCTGCTTCGAATAGCCCGTTTATAACCAACGATTGAAACGGCGTTCTACGCTAAACAGGACAAGAACCATAACAACAATTGCGCTTGCCATTAAAAACGCCGCGGAAGTCATTTTCTGATAATCAAGTTGCCGGATTCCATTGGGATCCACTCTCCTTTCCTCTGCTTCGAATAGCCCGTTTATAACCAACGATTGAAACGGCGTTCTACACTAAACAGGACAAGAACCATAACAACAATTGCGCTTGCCATTAAAAACGCCGCGGAAGTCATTTTCTGATAATCAAGTTGCTGGAACATATTGTTCATAAAATGCTGGAGCATGTACAAGCTCTGATGCGGGTAAGGCCCTGCAAGCATGTAAGTTTCGCGGAATACTTTGAAGGAATTAATAATGGACATGATGAACACAAAAAACGTGGTGGGGGTCAAATAAATGATCGTAATCGAGCGCCATTGACGCCATTTTCCCGCTCCGTCGATCCGAGCCGCTTCATAGAGATGTTCCGGCACGTTTTGCAATCCGGCCAAAAAGAGCAGCATATTGTATCCGACGTTTTTCCAAATATAGATCAGAATTGCAATATACAGCGCCGAACCGCTGTCCAGCCAATCCACCGGCGCCATGCCCCATGCTTCCAGCCAGCCGTTCAGCGTCCCATTCCGTTCGAAGAAAATTTGCCAGATCAGTACGACGGATGCGACCGGTATGACGAGCGGCGAAATGAAGGATAAGCGGAACCAGCGCTGCCCGTATACTTTTCCGTTCAGCATGCTGGCCAGCGTCAAGGACAGGATCATGTTAATCGGAACGCATAGAGCGGTGAACAGGAATGAATTCCAAAGCGCTCTTTTAAAGGAATTGTTGCTCAGCAGATCAATGTAGTTGCGGATGCCGACCAACTTTCCGTCGATCGGCGTATCCACAAGCGAGTAGTAAAAGCCAATCCCGAAAGGCAGGAAAAAAAACAACGCTACTCCTGCCAAGCTCGGAATTAAAAACAAGGCGGCATACAATCCGTCAGAGCGGAATATCCGCAGGAAACGGCGGCCGAAATTAGTTTTTTCCATCGGATGGTTCCTCCTCCGGCAGCGCTATCCTGAAAGCAACCCCGGTCTGTTTATTCACGACTTCAATTTGCGCGCCGATGCTGTTCAGTATTTGTTTGACAATGGCCAATCCAAGCCCGAATTTGCCGTACGGCCCTGTGCGGAAAGTGTTGAACATATTGGTCAGCATCGACTCTTCCACCTGCGGACCGTCATTGTATATTTCAACCGTCATCGACCGGGGGCCGCTTCCTTTTTCCGCAGTAATTCTAATTTCCTTAGAAGCATAACGGATGGCATTATCGATAATGTTCTCAAAAACAACCTTCCACTGCTCTCTGCTGCCCTGAATGGTCCATGCCGGCAAATCGACCGTCCACTCCAGATTCGCCCTTTTATAACGGAGACGCTGCACGACGTCCTCCAGCACTTCCTTGATTTCCAGTGGCTTCATCTCAGATTTGCGGGTCGTCGACGTGACATATTGCAGCCGGTTAAGCCGCAGTAGGCTGTGAATCTGTTCATCTAGCCGATCCGATTCCGAAATGATCGTTTCAATACTGCTTTCCAGGGAGCCCTTCGGATAGATCCCTTCTTTAATGGAATGAGCATAGCTGTGGATGACCATCACGGGCGTTTTCAGCTCGTGGGAAGTATGCTGCAAATACGATTGCTGCGCCTGATCCTGCTGCACGAGCCGCTGACGCATCGTTTCAAACGCTTTGGCCAGCCGTCCGATTTCGTCCCTTCGCTCAAGCTCAAACGGCTCATGCCAGTCGCGCTCCGAAATGCGTGTCATCTGTTTTTCCATTTCGTTAATCGGCTTGGACAAATAGCGGGACAGCCAAAGGCATGGCAGCCAGCATAACAACATGAGCGCAATGAGCAGCCAAATCAGATTTTTGAACAGGGCTCCTGCCTGCTCGTTCCGGTAGCTCCCCCATGTGTAAGAAATCAGCGATTCCTCACTGTTTCCATTGCTTTTATTAATGATGTAAAAAAGCGTCTGCCCTGCTACTTTGCCTTCATAGGTTGCCACAGTCTCCTTTTGCGCCAAGGTTTGCTGTGATATCTGATTGTACATCGATTGAGGCAGCTCGGCTGTAGTCGAAAACAAAAGATAGATAGATCTATCCTTATAATAGAGATGCCGTATATCTGGCCCAGTTATTCTAGTCGCTGCGACGTTAGTTGTGCTCCGTCCGGGACTGGTCGGAGCGGCGTTTGGGGAGCTGGAATCCTCCGTGGGAACTCTCGGAACCGCCGCAACAATGGAAGCACTTCCGTTATCCTCAGTTTTTGTCAATAAAATCCCATTGTCCGGATCAAAGGTCGAATTTTCAAAAGGCTGCTGCGAATCTTCAATCATGCCGTAAATCTGGCCGGTGAAAAAGTCTCTTAACATCGTTGGAAGCACCGAGGATACGGCTATGAACAGACATAACAGCACCGCTGCAAAAACCGCCCAGATCTTGACTGCCATTGGCCAATTTTTCATGTCTTCACCAGCCTGTAACCGGAGCCGTATACCGTTTCTAGCCTAAGATCCGGCATCTTTTTGCGTAATCGCCGGATAAGGTCATCGACGACTCGGTCCGTTCCGTAGAAGTCCTCCCCCCAAATTTGCCTTAAAACCTGCTCCCGCTGAATTAGCTGCCCGGGATGAAGCACAAAATACATAAGCAGGTCGAATTCTCTTGCTGTCAGGTCAATATTTGCTCCTAGCTCGCTTTTGACGCTCCTTGCCCGCCCTTCAATTAAATAGGTCGCAATCTTAAACGTTTTAAACGTCGCGTTTTCCCGGTCAGGCTGGCCGTATATTCGTTCCAACAGCTTGCGGGTCCGAATAACAAGCTCGCGCGGCAGAAACGGCTTGGCCAAATAATCGTCACTGCCTAGCTCTAGTCCGACAATGCGGTCCAAGTCGGCATCCCGAGCCGATATGAAGATAATTGGTGTGCTGCTGTTGTGATTTTTGATTTCCTTGAGCAATTGATAACCGTCCATTCCCGGCATCATAATATCGAGAATCCAAAGCTGCGGATGATCGCCAATGACCTGTTTGGCATCTTCGCCATTCATAAAGGTGACGATGTCCCAACCCTCTTGCTGCAAATAATAAGCAAGGATTTGATTCAGGTTCAAATCGTCTTCAACAAGATAGATGGTATACATGAGGATGTAGCTCCTTTTCATTCCCTGGGCTTAGTCTAACAAACGAATCCAGCCAAAATATCAAAAGATTGTGGGAAATTGTGTGATTGAAGTCATGAACCCATTATAAGGACAAAAACCTGCTGCTCGGGATTGATATTAACAAAATTTTGCTCTGTTAGGCCCATTTCGATACAAAAAATCCGGCGCCTGGTTTCCCGGCGCCGGATGGCTAACTTTACGATATGGATGCAATCGCGTCGTTGAACGCGCCTGCAACGCTGGAATATGAAGCGATGCCGCCCGTCAGCGTGCCTGTAAAGCTAACTGTGACGGAAGATTGTGCGGCATTTGTTTTGATCGGAACCCATGCCGTTCCTTTTTTATAATAGCCGGTAACTGTATTCCCTTGTTTCTCCAGCTTAAGTTCAACCGGCAAATTTACATAATCTCCGGCGATTGTCGTAATGGTGCCGGAAGCATTGCGGTACGAAAGCTCCGTTCTGCCTTCGGCGTTGACGGATAACAACACGCTTGCCGGTTGAGGAGTGGTGCTGGCGCTGCGAATCATAATTCCTGTTTTTCCGTTTAGACCCGCCGCGCCTGAACCTGCATAACGCAGCGACTGGATTTGAGACGTCAGCGTTATCGGAGTTGAGTTGCTCACAGTTTTGTTCACATACACGAATTGCTCGCTAGCCTGCTGAATTCCGCTGCCGGAAGCCCCAATGCGATAACTCCCGTTTGGCTGCAAATCGACTTTGCCATCGGCTCCCCCGATATAGGCTACACTCCACGGCGCTGCCGATTGCCTCACTGCAACCGGGAAGTTTTTCGTTTCGGTGCCTCCGCTTACTCCCGGTACCGTAACGGCAATTGTCGCCGTACCTGCGGCAACTCCCGTCACAACACCTTGTGCGTTGACCGTTGCCACAGACGGATTGCTGCTGCTGAAGGTCGCTTGGCCGCTAATCGCTTGCAGAGAGCCGTCGGGCTGCAGACGTCCGAGGCTAAGCGCACTTTGCGATCCAACATACAAGTCGGACGGCAGCTGTTTAGCGCGCAGATTGGTAAATGCCGAAGAATCTTTGTACACTTCGACTTCGGCTAACTGTATACGGAAGTAATTGTAATTGTCTTTGCCCAATTCGGTTGCTTCGACTTTGACATATCTGGCGTTGACGGCAGGGAATGTAATATTCCGCCTCGTCGCCGGTTTTTCCGTGTAATCCTGGGTCGAATGCACAGTTGTCCAGTTCACATTGTCATTGGATACCTGGATGTTGTAATCAACCGGGAAACCGGTGCCTGCACTTCCTTGATCCGCTCTTGGGAACAAGCTGACGGCTCCTACTTCCTGTGTTGAGCCAAGATCGATCGTAATCCATTCCGTGTGATTAACACCAAGATCCAGCGAGTTGCTCCAGCCATAGGAAGCCGGCGTCGAGTTGCGTTTGCCATCAATGGCAAACGGTGCGTTCCAGCCCCACTCAACGCCCGTATCACTGCTTCCAAATGCCTTTTTGCCAAAAGCCAGGTTGTCCGGTGTAGGATTGTTAAGAAGCGACACTTCTGCTTGTACAGGATAGTAGCGGATGAATGTTTCCGGCATAGCGTAAAGCCTGCCCTCGCCCGGAAGGAAGCTCGCCGACAGCTGAGATGTTGCCGGATTGAAGTTCGTTGCAACTTCAGCTCCCGTTTCTTTGGATACCTCGGTAACGGTATTGATACCGGTGTTGGAATTGATTGCAAACGTGAAGTTTTTACTCGTCGTCATCGATTTGTTCACGACCATCACGTAACGTCTTCCGGTATCCTTGTGCACAAAGTTTGTAACCACCATATCGTCCCCCGCGTTAGGAGCGGACACAGGCTGGAAGTAGAAGCTGGATGGAAGCTGCTCGGTATTTTCCGGGATCTGGCCGTAGTGGTAAACGTCCTTTGCATCCAGGTTCAGCAGCGTTGTGCCGAGCTTCAGCATGACCTTGTTCATCGCTTTAACCGGCTCGAACAGATCCGTTTTTTGGCCGTCTGCCGTAATAATGGCGTTTGTGAACGGCTCGCCGCGGCCAGTTGGTGTCCACCAGGTGAACCAGGTCAGCTTTTTGAGGCCATAAGCTAGATTTAAGTATACTTCATAACGGATAATCTCTGGGGTCGGCCGGATCAGCCTGTTGTCGATTCCGACACTTTGCAGGTATCCCGCCGTTTTGTAATTATTTTTCAAACCGATTTTGCGAATACGATCCAGCAAGTAATAGAAGTCTTGTCCCATGCCGTTAATGCCGAACGGATAGGAATCAAAGGTCAGGTACTCAATATTAGACGCACCGACAAGCCCGGTCCAGGTTGCCCAGTGGTCGCTGCCTGGCAGCAAATTCAGATGCGCAAGGCGTGCTGGATCCATCTCTTTGACTTTTTTGTAAAGCCGTGCTGAATCGTGGAAATCCTTAAGCGCAACAGGTTCATCCCTTATGAAATAACCACCGGTCGCCGGATGCGGCTTGAAGTGATTCACAAATTCCTCAACCTCATGGTCGGATACACTGGAAAGATCCTCTGAATTTGTAACACTGACCTTCATGCCTCTTTCTCCAGCCAAATCAAGCATTCTGTCGTTGATTTCGACGGAGGTGAGGTCTCCCGTTTCTACTACTTCAATGAAATTGACGTTTGCTTCCTGCAAGTAATCATATTGCTGCGCGTTCACATAATCTTTGGTCGGCGGCCAGAAAGCAGCAACCTTAAACGTGTTCGGAGCTTCCGGGGCCACGTTCGGATACGGCTTGAGGGTGACAGGGAATTCCTTAGTTTTGCTGGCGGCTCCTCTCTTCACCGTCGCGGTCAAAGTGACCGTTAAGCTGCCCTCGTTCCAGGCTGGACGCTTCATCACCTTGCCGTCTCCACGCAAGTAAGCAGGATAGGAGCTTGCCCAGGTTACCTGTGTATTCTCCAAGCTGAAAGTTGGCAAGTTCATATTCGTATAAATATTGGTCGTACCCGACAACGTCAGCCACTGATGTCCTACATTGACCGCTTCCTGATCGGTCAATTGGCTTATAGCTTGCAACACTTCGATTTCAGCGAATTGCATAACAAACTTCTGGAAATCATCTTTGGATAGCTTAGTTGCTTCAACCTTTACATACCTCGCGTAGGAAGATGTTAATGCGATGCTCTGCGCTCCTCCTTGAGTAGGAGCAGCATAATTCGTTTTTGTCGCGACCGTAGTCCAATTTACTTTATCGGTGGATGTTTTGACTGTAAAATCAATCGGGAAGCCGCTACCGACGTTTGTACCTCCATCATTTCTCGGCCACAGAACAACTTTGTCAGTGCTATCGACGTAACCCAAGTCGATCATAATCCATTCAGAAGCAGGCATAGTAGACACCGGCTGACTCGTCCAGCCTTTGTCTCCGGTTGGAGTGTTCGAGCCTACTTTAATTCCGTCTACAGCTAGTTCAGGTCTCCAGCCAGACCCAATGTAGCTGGTCGATGCTTCTACCGCTTTGTTAAGCGCGAGGTTGTCTTGAACAACAGGGACCTCGTACACTTCTACCTCAGCCAGCTGCATGACATACGCCTGAAAATCATCCTTGGAAAGAACCGTTCCTTCCACTTTGATGTACCGAGCAGAGACGGCGTTAAAGCTGAACGATTGCGCTCCGCCGCTAGCTGGATTCGGGTAGTTAACTTGGTTCGATACCGTCGTCCAATTCGTTTTATCGCTCGACACTTGAATGTTGAAATCGACCGGGAATCCCGTTCCTATATGCGTTCCCTCTTCGTTTCTAGGCCATAAAACTACTTTGTTAATCTTACTCGCCGAAGCTAAGTCGACGATCATCCATTGCGGGGTCGGGTTACTTGCTACCGGCGTGCTAGTCCAGCCTTTTTCCCCACTGGCCGTATTAATACCCGTTGTTTTCCCGTCAACCGCGAGTTCCGCCCTCCAACCAGAGCCGACATAACTACTAGAGGTTTCCACGCTTTTGCCCAGTGCAACATTTGTTTGCCCTGCCATGGCAACTGTGGTCTCTTCTGCTTGAACAGTTGCAACCCCAATTGGGGAGACGGCGCCAACTACCAATGCGACCGCCAAGAGCATCGCGAGGATTGCTCTTCTTCTCATTAATGATCCCTCCTTTAAATTGTTGTAGCAATGCTACGAACTCTATTGTAATCGCTTTCAAAATTGTGAAAAGGACAGAAACTTCGGTTTATGTCTCTTTTATTTGGAAGGTGGCAAAATTCAGTGAATAATCGATCGTTTGCTAAAGGCCGGTTCTTTGATCGCTGCCCGCCCTCAGCCTTTATGGCCAATAAATGAAGAAGGGAGGGGACTGAGCTTGGCTCAGTCCCCTCCCTTTCGCCTACCGTTCATTTTGTTTATTTTTTCATCGATTCCAGCATTCTCATAATCATTGTGACTGCCTCAGCCCGGGTGGCGATTGCGTCAGGAGCAAATTGCCCATTTTCTTTTCCTTGCACAATACCCGCCTTATAAGCTGCTGCGACATAAGGCCTAGCCCATTCCGGTATTTCTTTTGCATCGGTAAACATCGTTAGCCCTGCACCTGGTTCAACCTTGATCCCAAGCGCCCTCGTAATCATGACAATCATTTCGACCCGTGTCATTGATTTCCCGGTACGGAAGGTGTTGTCCTGGAATCCACTAATGATACCTTTATTGACCAATTGGGAGACAAATGGTTTGGCCCATGCCGGTATGCTGGCTTGATCGGCAAATGCAGGAACGTCGCTTGGCCCGCTTTCAAGTTTAAGAGCGCGCCCAAGCATCGTTGCAAATTCTCCCCGCGTTGCTTCCAGCCCCGGCTTGAATGAACCGTCTGCAAACCCCTTGACGATATTTAGCTCAACTGCTTTTTGAATGTCCTTCGCTGCCCAATGCCCGGCATCCAAGTCCGTCCACAGCGTCGGAGTTGGTGTTGGCGTCGACGTTGGTGCTGGCGTCGTTGTTGGTGTTGGCGTCGTTGTTGGTGTTGGCGTCGTTGTTGGTGTTGGCGTCGTTGTTGGTGTTGGCGTTGTTGTCGGTGTTGGCGTCGTTGTTGGTGTTGGCGTTGTTGTTGGTGTTGGCGTTGATGTCGGTGTTGGCGTTGGTGTCGGTGTTCCTGGCTCCGAAATAACAGGTGCTGTTACAACGGAATAGCTATAATCCCTTGCCGTATTCGACGTTGCGGCAATGCCGCCAAAGTTCAAAGCAGTCTCGCTGGATACGGCCAGTGTAGAGGCCTCGGAAGTTCCGTTGATTGGAATCCAGTCGTTCGCTTGTTTGTAATAGCCGATTACTTGATTGCCGCTTCTTGCTAGTTTCAGCTCAATTGGATAGTCAATATAATCGCCCTTAATGCTTGTCACGGCTCCATTTTTGTCTCGAACGGATAATTCCGTTCTCCCTTCCGGATTCACGGATAAATAAGCGTACGCAGGGCTGTTTGCCTCGGTCGGAGCGGAGCTCAGCATAATGCCTGTTCTGCCATTCAAACCAGCCGTTCCTTTACCAGCATAGCGGAGCGACTCCACTTGTGATGTCAGCGTCACCGGGGAAGTATTAACCACGGATTTGTTCACAAAAACGAATGGCTCGTTCAACGGTCCAGCTCCGCTACCGGAAGCTTGGATGCGATAACTTCCGTTTGGTTGCAAATCTACCCCACCGTCGGCTCCTCCGATAAAATTAACACTCCAAGGCGCTGGAATTGATCCCACCGTAACCGGGAAGTTTTTCGTCTCGGTGCCGCCGCCTTCGCCCGGAACTGTAACGGCAATTGCCGTCGTGCCTACAGCGATGCCTGTCACAACACCATCCGCGTTAACTGTGGCAATCGACGGATTGCTACTGCTGAAGCTCGCTTGGCCGCTGATCGCTTGCAGGGAGCCGTCCAGCTGTAAACGTCCAAGACTGAGTGCGCTTTGAGCGCCAACATATAGATTGGACGGAAGCTGTTTCGCGCGCAAGTTGGAGAACGCCGAAGAGTCTTTATAGACTTCAACTTCGGCAAACTGTACACGGAAATTACCGCCATTATCCTTACCTAGTTTGGTCGCTTCGACTTTGACATATCTAGCGTTAACCGCAGGGAAAGAGATGTTCTGCCTCATCGCCGGTTTTTCCGTGTAATCCTGGATGGTATGGACGGTCGTCCAGTTTACATTATCCTCCGATACCTGAATGTTGTAATCAACCGGGAAGCCTGCGCCTGCATTGCCTTGATCCGTTCTCGGAAACAAGCTGACGGCCCCAACTTCCTGCGTTGAGCCCAGGTCAATCGTAATCCATTCCGTATGATTTACACCGGTGTCAAGCGTATTACTCCACCCATTGGAAGTCGGTGTTGAGTTACGCTGGCCATCGACCGCAAACGGTGCGTTCCAGCCCCATTCAACGCCAATATCGCTGCTTCCAGACACCTTTTTACTATAGGCCAGATTGTCCGGTGAAGGGTTGCTCAGTGGTGATACATCCGCTTGCACCGGATAATGGCGGATGAACGTTTCCGGCATAGCGTACAGTCTGCCTTCACCAGGGAGGAAGCTTGCCGACAGCTGAGAAGTCGCCGGATTGAAGTTTGTGGCGATTTCTTCGCCTGTTTCATTGGACACCTCGGTAACCGATTTGATGCCCGTGCTGGAATCGATCGCAAACGTGAAGTTTTTGCTCTCGGTCATCGATTTGTTCACGACCATCACATAACGTCTGCCGTTATCTTTATGCACAAAGTTTGTAATGACCATATCGTCGCCGGAGTTCGGAGCGGATACTGGCTGGAAGTAGAAGTCGGCTGGAAGCTGCTCCGTGTTGGGAGGGAGCTGGCCGTAGTGGTACACGTCCTTTGCGTCCAGATTCAGCAGCGTCGTGCCAAGCTTCAGCATAACACTGTTCATCTGTTTAACCGGCTCGAACAGATCGGTTTTTTGCCCGTCCGCTGTAATGATCGCCGTTGTGAACGGCTCGCCGCGATTCGTCGGCGTCCACCAGGTGAACCAGGTCAGTTTTTTTAGACCGTAAGCTAAGTTCAAATATACTTCGTAACGGATAATTTCTGGTGTCGGCCGAATAAGTCTGTTGTCGATGCCAACACTTTGCAGGTATCCCGCCGTGTTGTAATCGTTTTTCAAGCCCAATTTGCGAATGCGGTCCAGCAAATAATAGAAGTCTTGGCCCATGCCATTAATGCCGAACGGATAGGAGTCAAACGTTAAATATTCGATATTTTCAGCACCAACAAGTCCGGTCCAAGTGGCCCAGTGGTCGCTGCCTGGTAACAGATTCAGATGCGCAAGGCGAGCTGGGTCCATCTCTTTGATTTTTTTGTAAAGCCGTGCTGCGTCGTGGAAATCCTTAAACGAGACTGGCTCATCCCGTACAAAATATCCGCCGGTTGCCGGATGCGGCTTAAAGTGATTAACAAATTCCTCTACCTCTTGATCGGACACGCTGGAAAGATCTTCGGTGTTCGTCACGCTGACCTTCATGCCTCTTTCTCCGGCTAGGTCAAGCATTCTATCATTAACTTCAACCGAGGTAAGATCTCCCGTTTCCACCACTTCAACGAAGTTCACATTCGCTTCCTGCAGATAGTCGTACTGCTGGGCGTTCACGTAATCTTTAGTTGGCGGCCAGAAAACGGCGACCTTGAACGTGTTCGGAGCTTCCGGAGCCACTTTTGGATACGGCTTCAGCGTTACGGTAAAATCCTTCGTTTTGCTCGCGGTTCCCTTTTTCACCGTAGCGGTCAGCGTCACCTCAAGCGGCCCTTCGTTCCAAGCCGGGCGTTTCATCAGCTTCCCATTGCCTTGCAGATAGGCAGGTTGGGAACTTTCCCAAGTGACCTGCGTATTCTCCATGCTGGATGTCGGCAGAGTCATATTCGTATACACATTGGTCGTACCCGACAGCGTTAACCATTCATGGCCAATATTAACCGCCTCCTGATCGGTCAGCTGACTAATCGCTTGCAGCACCTCGATTTCGGCGAGCTGCATGACATAGGTGTTGAAGTTGTCTTTAGACAGCTTCGTTGCCTCGATTTTGATATAACGGGCGTATGCAGAATTGAAACTGAACACCTGCGCGCCGCCTTGCGACGGAGCCGGATAGTCCGTTTTGGTCGCAACCGTCGTCCAAGTTGTTTTGTCCGTGGAGATTTGCAGCGTAAAATCAATCGGAAAACCGGCACCGACATTATGACCTTCGTCGTTGCGCGGCCATAAGACAACTTTATCGGTTCGGTCCATATAGCCAAGGTCAACCATAATCCACTCTGAGGCAGGAGCAGTGGATTTTGGCTGACTCGTCCAGCCTTTGTTCCCCGTTGGCGCATTGGAGCCGATTGTTGCTCCATCTACGGCCAGCTCCGGTCTCCAGCCTGAACCGACATAGCTGGAAGACGCCTCAATCGTTTTGTTCAATGCGAGATTTGGCTGCTCCACTACCGGGGCAGGGGCCTCATATACCTCTACCTCCGCTAGCTGCATGACATACTTTTGGTAGTCATCCTTGGCCAGATCGGTGCCTTCTACTTTGACATAACGAGCGTTTGCGGCGCTGAATTCGAATGTCTGTGCGCCGCCACTAACCGGCGCCGGGTAATAAGTCTTACTGGTGACCGTCGTCCACTCTGTATTGTCGACCGAAATTTTGATGTCGAAGCCGACTGGGAAGCCGACTCCAACATTCTTTCCCTCGTCGTCGCGTGGCCAGAGCACAACTTTATCGATGTTGTAGGCTGCTCCAAGATCAACAGAAAGCCATTCCGTGCCGGTATTGCTGTTAACGGGATTACTCGTCCAGCCTTTGTCACCGCTTGCCGTGTTGATGCCGGTCCTTTTGCCGTCAACGGCCAGCGCAGGACTCCAGCCCGAGCCGATATAACTACTGGACGCGGTTACGCTCTTGCCGAGCGCAAGATTTGTTTGACCCTCCGCGGCGCCAGACGGCTCGTTCGCTGCCGCCCTGGACGTCCCGAATGGGGAGACGGCGCCGAACACTAGCGCTACCGTCAAGAGCATGGAAAGCACACCTCTTCTTTTCATCATGATCCCTCCTCATAATTGAACCGATTAAGTTATGGTACAAGCTCCATTGTAAGTGCTTTCAGTCTATCGAAAAGGACATAAAATTCGGTTTATGTCTCTTTTATTTGGGAAGATGGGAAAAGTTCAGTGAAAAATCGTCCGCTGCACCAAAGGTCGGCCCTCCGATCGTTGTTGACCTCAGATTTCTTTGAATTTAACCGCTATAGCGGTAGAAATCCGACGTCAAAGGCGAACGCTGACGCTTCTCCGAGCTCGACCTTTGGCTCCGCTTCTCTTTTCAGCCGGCTTTTAAGTGGTGAGGGGTAGGAAAGAGCCGTCCTATATTCAACTATGAATGTAGGACGGCTCTAGTAGATACACTTATTCTATTATTTTGTTTGACTAGCAGCTTGCTTCCAAGCCTTGTCCATATTCTCCAGCATCTCTTGCGGTGTGATCGCCTTCAGATAAACGCCTTGTGCTGAAGTCATCATCTCCGCCGTAGCTGCACCGCCGTTTGCCCAGCCTTGATCAAGGAACGGATAGCTTTTACCGGCTGCAACGATAGCAGCAACTTCGCTAAACGCTGGATCCAGGTCGCCGGTTTCGCCTTTAATCGTCATAAACGCTTGTTGGCTAGCTGTCCATACCTTTTGATTTTCGGCGCGGCTCCAGAACTCAAGATATTTCTTCGCTGCATCCAACACTTTTGTATCCTTATTGATAGCAAATGCTGTGCCTACTGCTGCAGAAGCCATCACATCTTTACCAGCCGCATTGGACGGCATCGCGAACATGCCGACTTCTAGATCCGGGTTCGTCTTTTTGATACCTGTAAGCGACCAGCTGCCATCGATGTACATCGCCGCCTCGCCTTTAGCGAAGGCCTGTTGCGCCTGATCCAGGCTGACGCCGGTGCTTTTAGGAGTTAGATAGCCCTTTTCATCAAGGGAGAACCAGTTTTTATTCATTTCTGACCAGCTTTGCGCAAATGTAGCGGTTCCAGCATTCAATTGGTTGTCAAAGTCTGGATTTCCCGAGTAAACGAGTGAAGGAGCCATCGTATACAGAGCGGCCAGCGTCATCCAACCATCATTGTTGCCGATTGAGATCGGAAGCTTGCCGGCTGCTTTCAGTTTCTCAGAGGCAGCCAAGAACTCATCCCAATTTTGCGGTGGTGTGATCGACAGATCAGCAAACATTTTTTTATTGTAATACACACCAAGAACGTTCATGTCATTCGGAATTGCGTATACCTTGCCGTCCGCTGAGCTGGCCTTAAGAGATGCCTCCGTGAAATTAGAGATCCACGGCTCTTTGGCAAGATCATACAAGTAACCCGCATTGCCGTAAGTGATGGCATATGCTAAACCTGGGTGCACCATGATGACATCCGATGCATCGTTGGAAGCAAAGCGAGTCTTGATGAACTCTTTGAACTGTCCACCAGGCATTCCTTCATACTCAACTTTGATGTCCGGGTTCTCCTTCATGAACTTTTCGTTTAGCTCAGGAAGTGCACCTAGCTCGGCACCGGATTTAAAACCTGTAATTTTCAGCTCCACTGGCTCCTTGGAAGCTGGTTTCGTGCTTGTCACTGGCGCAGATGGTGCCGGGCTTGCTGCGGAATTATTCGTATTCGTTGAGTTTCCGCTGCTGCAAGCGGCCAAAGACATTGCTAATGTCACGGATAAAGCGGTTACCATACTTTTTTTTCTCATTTTATTCATGTTGATATCCCCCTCGTTGGACAGTTGTGACTCAAGTTCTATGTTAGAAAAAACAAGAGAAAAAAAACATGACGTAAAATTCATGTTTATTCTTTTATTTTCGGAACGTTCTGACTCCCTTCTTCCCCTAAAGAGCCGCTTGCAAAAACAGCAGAAAATAAAGAACGATTTCCCAATTTTGTTCTATAGGCAATCGCTTACAAATCCCTATAATGGTATAAGATTCATCTTGCAATCCTAACAATCCTAACAAATAATTCATCAACCAAGGAGACGATCTTCTCGTGAATAGCAACCAAGCGCTGTCGCTCGCCCCTCTGTCCATCGACGGATGGGAAAAACCGATCGGCGTCGATCCAGAAGCTATGCAATTCAGGTGGCAGCTTGTATGTGAACGGCGCGGAGTCACACAGAAGAGTTGCCAAATATCACTTTTTCCACTAGAGTCCGATGGAAGTCACGGCCCTGAGCTGTGGAACAGCGGGGTCTCAGCTACTTCGATGCCTTTTTTCAACTACGACGGGCCCCAGCTTCAATCCCATCAAGCCTATGGATGGAAGTTACGTGTTTGGGAAGAAAATGCCTCTGAACCGGCCGAAGCAGAAGCTGCGTTTGTCTCAGGGTTATCACCCCATAGCTGGAATGCAGACTGGATCTGGAAGGATGATTCGCTGCAATCCAACCAGTTTGCATACTTCCGCAAAGAATACGTATTGGAGCAACCCGCTACCACAGCTTATTTGTCTATATCCGCCCATCACTACTTCCAGCTCTTCATTAACGGAACCCGGGTCGGCGGCTATGTCAGCCCTGCTCCATCCGATCCGCTGGACGGCAAGCTTTACGTAACGTATGACATCACATCATTCCTTGCCCCGGACGGCAACAATTGCTTGGCAGTGATGGCCCTCTACTTGGGCGACAAAGGCCAAAACACAGTGGATGGCTTCCCCGGCCTCATTGTTCAAGGGGATATTACGCTGCAGGACGGTAGCAAACAACGTTGGACTTCCGGAACGGATTGGCAGCATCTCTCAAGCGGCGCCCACCGTTCGGGTACGGCTTTCCAGCAAAGTCGGAGAATATCCCCTATTGAAGAAGTCGACGCGCGTGTTCTGTCATCTTCCTGGACGAAATTCGGCTTTAAGGAGCAAAAATCCTTCCCTGTTACCCTATCCTCAGCTGCCGATGCCGGTTGGCGCCTAACACCGCAGCGTATTCCCGAAGGTGTCATCGACGACACCATCATGCCTAAGCTTGTTCATTCCGTGCGCACAGATGAGGGCCTCTGTCAGATTTTCGATACGGGACGCATTATCTCCGGCTGGGTTCGCCTATCGTTACGTGGAGTTCGCGATGTCAAAGTTCGCATGCGTTATGCCGAACAGCTCGATGAGAATGGCAATGTGGAACGCAAAGTATGCAACGAAAAATCCGAGAACTACTATGATGAATACACGATGCGAGGCGATGCTTGGGAGGAGTGGGCACCTGCCTTTACTTATAAAGCATTCCGTTTCGTGGAGTTGACCGGATATCCTGACGTTCTGCAAAATGGTGAGCTCACCGTTATCGCTGCCCGGACGGGACTGCCAGAGTTGGGATCTTTCCGCAGCTCTGATCCATTCCTCAATGCTCTCCATGAAGCGAGCATTCGAACTCAGAAAAACAATATTCTCGGCCAAGTTGTAGACTGTCCTCATCGCGAGCAAGCTCAATATTTGGCCGACACCGATTTACAAGCCGAGCTGCTGCTCTATCATTTCGGATTTGCCGCCGAGATGTTAGAGAAGACGTTAACCGACTTCACGAATGCACAAAAGCCGGATGGAGCTTTTCCTTTTGTAGCACCGACCAATGATGATGATCCCGGGTTTGCCATCCGAATTCCCGAATGGGATCTGCACTTTATCAGTCTGCTCTGGAAAGTGTACCAAATCTCCGGTGATACCAGCCTGATCACTCGGCATTATTCCGCCGCTAAGCGTTCGGCTGAGCTGTGGCTCTCCCTGGCACAAACAGATGGATTGCTGCCAAAAAGCGAATGGTGGCATATAAGCGATTGGCCTTATCCAATCGTTGACGAGAGCGGCTCGGTGCTGACCGTACAGAACACCAAGTTTTATCAAGCTCTTCGTCTATTGGAACAAATGTCCACCCTTGCAGGTTCTCCAGAAGACAGCGCTCACTGGAGGGCAGCAGCCGATAAGCTCTCTGTTAGCATCGGCGCTTCTCTGTTCGATCTCGAATCCAACGGATTCATGGACAGTCTGGATTCGCAAGCTCGACATCAAGGTGTTAATGCATTGGCTTATCTAGCTGGGCTCACACCAGCTTCGGCCGATCATCCCGCACTGCTGAAGCAAATCTCTGAACAGCAGTGGGAAGCTAGAACGGTGCTCTCCTTGCCGCTTTTACGGCTGCTATTTGAAGAAGGCTTTCCGGACAAAGCTTATTCATTGATGCATAGGACGGAGTATCCTGGCTGGGGTTATATGATTGCCCAAGGCTCACCTACCCTATGGGAAGGATGGGATGACAAGGAATCGCATAGCCATGCATGGAACGGCTACCCCGCTCGCATGCTCTCTGAATATATCGTTGGCATTCAATCCGCAGCTCCGGGCTTGGCTACTATTCGTTTCCAACCCTATTGCCCGGAAGAGCTTCTCTACACCGAAGCGTCCGTGCCAACCCCATTTGGAATGACACGCGCCAAATGGGAGCAGCAGCAAGACGGCCTTACGATAAACATTGACGTTCCGGCAGGAGCGAAAGCTGAATTATGGCTGACCCCGCTCACTCAAGGACGCCCGATTGAAGGCTTGTGCATTTATGAAGGTGAAGGTGGGGCGGAAGTGCTTATATGGTCCCATGATGCCATTCAAAACCTCGATCATACCAGCTTGCTCGGCGGAGAACGGTTGCCAGAAGCCGTCATTATCCGCTTCGGTTCAGGGCAATACCGTTTTACAACCAAATCCAATTAGACAAAAAACGAAGTCGCCATGCAGGCTAATCAGCTTGCATGGCGACTTCGTTTTATTTGGTATTACGTCAAATTCTCCGCCTTTTCATAGGTACCGCTCTCCCGATATTGCGTTGGAGTCACATCGAACCGTTTGCGGAAAAGCGTACTGAAATACTTGGAGCTCGTATATCCAACCGAAGCACATACCTCGCCCATCTTCATATCCGTCTCCAGTAACATGCGCCTGGCTTCACTAAGCCGAATCTCCGTGACGTAATCGATAAACTTTTGACCCGTCGATTCTTTAAACAGTTCGCTCAGATAAGTTGCGTTCAAATATACACTTGAAGCGACCTGTTCCAGTGTAAAATCAGGATTGGCAAATTCGTTTCTAATGATCTCTTTTACTTTCCCAATGATTTTACGATCCTCTGGGGCGTGTGGCTGAAGCTGAGCAATCCGTTCAATGAATTTCTCCATTTCCTGGGGCAGGATGATAGGATCATAGGCAAAAACCAATCTGCTCGTCAGTTCGTCGGTAGCTGGTTGCATTTGCTTTAACAGCTTTGACTTCAATCGATGAGCTTGCGGTCCGGCAAAAAATGCGATCAGCCGAAAAATGCCGCGTAAGCTTTGGAACGGCTCCATCCCTTTCCAGACCTCCATGCCTTGGCGAAGCACAGCAACAGTCCCTGCCAGATCGTTCATCTCCAGCGCTACCGTCAGCCGGGACAAACGATCCATTTCTTCTCCAGACATGCTCTCTCCATCTAAAATACTCCGCAGCAATCGTTTCTGAGCTTTGCGGAACATTAACGGCAATTCGGAAGGATCGGTCACTGGATCAGAGCAGGCGATCAACAAACCGTCTCCCGTCAACCCTTCAGCGGATGGAATGGGCCCTTCCAGACGTTCACCAACGAGGAACAGCAGGTCGCATGCCTTGGCCAGCGGCACAATAGCCCATTTGCGAATCTCAGCTCCAGAACGTTTCAGTTCATCCACATTTTCGCTGGCGCGGACATGACGCTCTTCCAGATCCCGTCCTTTGCTCTCTATGTCATTTTTGATGTACATCATCATTCTCAGTTGATAGCTAAGTCCATGCCCTAGATGGCCCTCACTGGCCAAAAGATCAAGCAGCGTTTGCAGCGCTTGCTCCTCCCCAGCCACTACCCATTCCGACAAAGCTTGAACGAGCAGACGGCCGCTTTGCCAATTCCGTTTGGCGATTTTCTCGCCAACCTTAACGATTGATTCCTTCAGTTCATCACGTTGAACAGGCTTGAGCAAATATTCGCTCACTCCGCTTCGCAGGGCGGATTGTATATACTCAAAACGATCGTAGCCGGTCAACATGATGATCTCCGTATCAGGCTTCTGTTTAGCCAGCTTACTTGCCAGCACCAATCCGCTCTCGCCGGGCATTCCAATATCAAGAAGAACAAGATCAGGATCCAGCACCTGAATTGCCTCCCAAGCGCTCTCCGCATCCGGGCAAGCGCCTGCAACTTCCCACTCGGGGAGCAGTCGAGGGACCATTTCGGATAACCCCGCTCGGATCATTTCCTCGTCATCCACAATCAGAACTCTAGGCATTAGCTCCATGCTCCTTTGTGATTGCGTTCAAGTGGATAGCTACCTGGGTGCCACCGCCTGCAAGATTCTCAATGTTCAGGCCATAACTGTCGCCACACAAAAACATGATGCGCCGATGAACATTTAGTAAGCCGATATGATCGCCGTCCTCCAGTTCCTCCATCGCTGTATTTCTGAGCCGTTGGCGCAACCAAACCAGACGTTCTTCGGTAATACCGGTCCCGTTGTCCTCCACGTAAAGGGTCAAATTCTCTTCTCTATCAACCGTGGCTCGGATACGAATCCAACCATCCTGCTTGGCCGTCACTCGCCCGTGTACAATCGAATTTTCGATCAACGGCTGGATAATCCACTGTGGAATTTCGGTCAGCATAAGCGGTTCGGGGATCTCGATCTGGATAGATAAATGCGGGAATCGGATCATCTGCAGCCGCATGTACACGTTGACATATTCCATCTCGCGGAACATCGGAACGCTCTCCGCCTCAGAGCGCAGTGACAGTCGGAACAGCTTGCCGAGCAGCGTCACCATATCCGCTACTTCGTAATCGCCGTTCATCTCCGCTCTCATATTGATTGAGGCCAGCGTATTGTACAGGAAATGAGGGTTGATTTGACTTCTTAACACTTGAACCTGCGCCTGCTGCCGGTAAATCTTCATATGCAGGACGTTGTTGACCAACTCGTTGATCTTGGCCACCATCGCATTGAAGGAGCGACCAAGCTGGTTCATCTCGTCGTTGGAGCGAGCCTGAAACATCACATTGTAGTCGCCAAGCTCCACACGAAACATCAGCCTTTTCAGCTCCTTAAGCGGGCGGATGATCGTAGTTGTCAGCAGTGCTGACAACGTAATCGACAGGAGCAGCAAAACAGCAGCTGAAATCCAAAGTAAATTACGCAGCAGCTCAAGCTCATTGGAAAGCTTGCTCACTTCAATCGTGTTGACTATAGTCCAGTTGGATAGCGAGGATCGGACGTAATGAACCATCGTTTGCGTGCCGTAAACCTCGTCTGTGTAATACCCATAAGACGGCCCTGACTTTAACGGGAATTTCTCCAGTATCCGCTCCTTATCCGGGTGATAAACGATCCTGCCTTGCTCATCAAGAATGAACAGTGTGCCGGCGGATGGGCTTTTGGAGTTGTCCGTCATTTCTGCTAGTCCTTTAAGTGAAAAATCGAGCAACAGCACGCCGTAAGACTTGCGGTTGCTCACATTCACAATGCTTCTGGCATAGGAGAATACATACTCATCCTTCGGCTTCGACGCCAGTTTGTAAGATGGAATGAGCATACCTTCTCCGTCCATTTGCAGGACACGTTTATACCAATCCTCTTGCGCGAACTCTGAGTGATCAATCCAATTGCCTGTTCCATATTGTGAATATAACACTTCACCATCGGCGATCCAGTAGGCGCCATCCAAGTCGGAAAATGGAATAGCAAGTACAATATTGCGCAGTGCACGATCGATCATCACTTTCTCGCGGAACGTATCAGATGGAGTACGCGGCTCGAATTGTCCGCCAATATCGTCCTGAACATCCAGATAAAACGTAGAAGCCATCCGGTCGATTTGCTGGATGTACGTATCTAAATTTTTGCTGACCTGCTCGGACAGGCTAAGTCCGTATTCTCCGACCTTTTTCTGCAAATTCTCATTATAATGCTGGTACCCCAGCAGCGTAAGCGCTATAACCGGGATAATGATCGTAATCGAATAAGCCGAAATCAGCTTGGCATTGAGATTCCATTCCCGAAACCAAAAGGTTCTCAGCTTCAACTTAGCAGCCCTCCTGAGCCTGGAGCAATACGAATACGATAGGTAAATAAGTTGCGGCCGCGGCTGCCTAACCTTTCACAGAGCCTGCGGCAATACCTTTGATAATATATTTTTGCAGGAATAGATAGACAAGAAGAAGCGGGATAACGGATAACACCATACCAGGGAAAAGCAGAGACCAGTTCGTCACATGTTCACCAACAAAGGTGTACAGCTCAATCGTAATCGTCCGCATACTTTTATCGGAAAGAAACAGCAATGGAATGAGGAATTCATTCCATGTACTTAGCGAGCAGAGCACCGCAACCGTGGCCGTAGCCGGCTTAATAATCGGGAACACAGCAACCCAGTACGCCCGGAACTTGGAGCATCCGTCGATCCAAGCTGCTTCCTCCAGCTCTTTAGACGTCGTTTTCAAAAAGCCGGTGAACAGAAACACCGTAAGCGGTAAATTGATCGCCGTGTAGATCAAAATTGCGCCATGGTAAGTATTGACCAAATGAAGTGTATTGACGAACCGATACAAAGGGATCATCGCAAGCTGGAATGGCACCATAATGCCAGCAGTAAAATAAATATACAAAAAATTATACGTTTTGCCTGTTTTTCTAGCAAGCGGGTAAGCCGCCAGCGAGCCTAATATAATTAGAACAAGAACAGAGCTAACGGTAATGAACAGCGTATTCGCGAGCACGAGCGGGAAGCGCATCATCTTCCATGTATCCGCATAATTTTGGAAGTTCAAGCTACCGGGCAGCGAAAGCGGGAAACCTGCCATTTCCTCCGGTGTTTTGAATGTCATGGAAACGACAAAGTAAAGCGGAATTATGAATAAAACGGCAAGCGCAATCATGATTACTTCCATTAAAACCTGGCGACCAGTCCTCTCTCTCATTTATGCCCCTACCTCTCTTCTGCGAAGTACAACAATCTGTAAGAACGAGATGATCAAAATAATGAAGAACATAACGACTCCAATCGCTGTGCCGTAACCGAAGCTGCTTTCACTGAATGCCTTTTGATACAGCAGCGTCGTAACGGTTTCCGTTGCATGGAACGGCCCGCCCTTCGTCGTTACATAGATGATGTCGAAAGCTTTCAGCGAGCCAATGCTGGCCAGCACTACGTTAATCGTTAGGGACGGAGCCATAAGCGGGAACGTAATGGCCGTAAATTTACGCCAGCCGCCGGCGCCGTCGATATCTGCAGCTTCATAATAATCTGCTGGAATCGTTTGGAGATTGGCGACAAAAATGACCATAGAGTAACCGACGTACTGCCATAACACGATGACAACGAGAGAGTACAGCGCATACTTAGGGTCGCCTAACCAAGACTGCTGCCAGGCGGTAAGCCCTAGTTTGTCTAGTAATACATTGAGGAGTCCAGCTGGTTGGAAAATGTACGACCAGGTGTAGCCCACGACGAGCGGACTAAGAATGGCTGGAACAAAAAAGGCGGCGCGCAGCATTGATTTCGTCTTGATTTTGGAATCAAGCGCAAGCGCCAAAGGAATGGCCAAGCCATTTTGGAAAATGACGATAAACAAAGTAAACCAGAACGTATTGCGCAGCGCATTGAGGAAGTCCTCGTCCGATGTAAGTTCAACAAAATTTCGCAAACCGATAAAGTCCATCGTTTTGTACAAGCCGTTCCAGTTCGTCATACTGTAGTAGAAGCTAGTAATGACCGGCCCCAGAAATATGATCGTATAGATCAGGAATGCTGGCGCGATAAACGCTGCCCATACCAGATGCTCTTTCTTCGCGAGCGACCATTTCTGCATAATACCTTCTCCCCTTATCCAAAAACATGTTGCGCAGCATTAATTGCAGCGAATATGTTTAGCATACAGGGGGAGGAAAGGAATCAAAATGATGCAAAATTCATTTTGATTCCTTTTTTTTCGGTTTTTCTAGAATACAAAATTGTTCTATTTTGTGGATGATGAAAGCAAAAAAGGACGATGCAGAGATGTTACACTGCGTCGTCCCTAGTATGGTTAGAGCTAATCAACGTATAGTCCGCTGCGGAATTGATTAGGCGAAAAGCGATACACGTTTTTGAAGGCTCGCGAGAAGTGATGAGCGTTGTCATAACCGACGCTCTCGGCGATTTCCTTCACCCGTTGCGTAGGGTCACGCAGCAATCGGCAAGCCTCTTCCATACGAATTTTCGTCAAAAACGATGTAAACGTCATACCGGTTTCTTTTTTGAACAAGGAGCTAAAGTAAGAGTAATTCATGGAATATCGGTTAGCCACTTCCGCCAGCTGTAGATTGTTTCGGTAATTTTGCCGTATATAGCCTTTAGCAAGATCGATAACCGAGCGGCCTTCTTCACCCTTATGTCGCATCGCCTGCTTGACTGGAGCAGTCTCCTCTATCATGGCTGCTGGTGCTGATTCCTCTGATTCTTCACTGTGAAAATTGTCCATAACAAGCTGCAACTGATCGCTCAGATCGAGGAAGCTAACCGGCTTGAGCAAATAATCAGATGCGCCATACTTAAACGCCTCCCTGACATACTCATAGTCTCCATAGCCGCTTAAAATGATGAACTTGATTGAGGGGCGTTCTTTAGTAAGGCTTTTAAGCAGCGCGATACCGTCCATTTTGGGCATTTTGATATCGGTGATAATAATATCTGGTACAGCCGCCGTCACGAGATCCATCGCTTCTCGCCCATCATGTGCAATCCGAATTCCCCGAATATCCGAACGGTTCATTCGTATAATCTTGGATCGAATTCCTTCACAGATCAGGGGTTCGTCATCTACGATCAATAAATTATACATCGCTCAGCTCCTCCTCCTGAATGGGAATCGTTACCGTTGCTTTCGTATATCGACCCGCTGTGCTTTCCATAATTAAGCGATACTGTGCACCATAAAACAAGCATAAACGCTCGTTAATATTTTTCAATCCAATATGTTCAGAATGCTCCCATGTGTCGCTCTGCTGCTGTTGTTCGAACATCCGATTCATCTCCGCCAACCGGTCAACAGGAATTCCGATCCCGTCGTCCCATACGACGATCTGTAGAATGGAGTTTTCTAAGAGGGACGCCTCAATGACGATCGTCAACGTATCGCGACCTTCAAAGCCATGTTTGACGCTGTTTTCGACGAGCGGCTGCAAAATAAACTTAATCATTCGATAAGAATTTAGTGAAGGAGGCACTTGAATATTCATCTGCAAGCGGTCTCCGTACTTCATCTGCTGCAAGTTTACGTAACGTTTCAAATGATCGATTTCATACCCGAGCATCGCGAATTTGGAATTTCCTTCGATTTTGTAACGCAGGATTTTGCCGAAATCGGAGAATGCCTCCGACACTTCGTACTGACCAGCCAATTCCATTCTAGCGCTGAAAATATCGATCGTATTGTAAATAAAATGAGGATTGATCTGATATTGCAAAGCCTTCAATTGAACATCCTTGTGAACGACTTCTCGTTGGATGCCTTCTTTCATTAATAGATTGATTTTGGCGAGCAAAATATTGAATTTCTCCGTAATGACGCCGAATTCATCCTGGCGGTTAGAGGAAGGCAGCGGCTGGAAGCCGCTCTCGATCGATTCGGTCATCGTCAAAATATTCCGCTTGATCAGCCGAAATACCTGCTTAATAACGTTATAAAACAACAGCAGAGAGAGGGCGCTAATGCCGATAATCGCCATCGTTGTGCCTAGCAGGTGTGAACTCGTTACCGAAGCTTTGGGCACTGCAATGCCGATGACCGTACCAATAGAAGCTAGCGGCTCATATACAACAACCTCTCCGTTCTTCTGAAAAGAACCGCCCCCATCGCTGCGGATGTTCGCCATCCGTTCCTGCGCGATCCTATCGTCCCCTTTTTTTTGTTGCAACAATACGCCTAGCGCCGGATCAAACACAAAAGCATCCGTTCCATCCGGGGACTGGTTCAAGAAGGAATACAGGTCTTTCTGCAGGACATTAATACTGATCAAGCCTAAATATTGGCCATTCGTGTTATGAATTTTCTGGATATAGGTATACGTCACAGCTGACGAACCTTGTTTAATGTTGCCTTCGCTCTGATACCATAAGCTGTTTTTTCCTGAATGCAGAAAATCCTGGTACCACTTTTCTTTTTGAATATAAGTGTCATGCCAGATCGAGTCAAAACCTTCTGGAATCGTATAATTGGTCAAATACAAACTGATATCAAGTCTAATGTATTGAATCAACACTGTGTTGTAATACGTTCCGTATTTAACGAGGGGGACGATTTCTCGCGCATAAGCGTTGATTGAATCACCGCCCGGTTGAAACGGTTCGGCAAGAAAGGATTGCAGCTTTGAGTTGTACGCTATACTATCACTGACACTCTCAACGATCTTAATTTTACTCGTAACATTAGATTGAATTTGGGATAAAACCATCTTAGAAGTGTTGATCGTCTGCTGCGTAAGATGCTTCTGAGTCTGATCAAAGAAGTACCCGCACAGCAGCGCTGTCGGCAGAAGGATCAGAAATATGAAGGCGTAGGTGACTTTTGCTTTGATGCTCAGCTGCCTCTTCATCATAAAAAGCCTCCAGCCGAAAGCGTTAGGGTGAACTTAAGCGTTAACGAGCATTTCTAACAGTGCTTTTCTGACCGCTTCGTAATCTTCATGTTCATCGCTGAACCATGTAGAGAAGCTGTCACCGGGAGAGTACAAACCTTGCAGCTTTTCAGCTTTAATAATTTTGCTCCATAGCTCGACAAGCCGCCCTTCGGCATCGTGGCAACGTTGTTTGACCTGAGCCGTCAGCTCAAACTCCTGTATGCCTCTTCGCAAATTCATATAACGCAAAGTAAGCAACGGCCTGCCATCATTACCGGGATAAACAAAATTGGTGTCTCCAGCGCTGAAAAACGGATATTTATACCGAATCCTCTCACGCGGATTATCCGGCCAAACCGTGTAATTCCAGCGTAGAAACCCGTCGAATCCCATAAAGGCTGTCAAATGTGGAATCAAGCGACTCTCTAACAGATGAGAGTGAATGAACGTATTGGGATAAGCAATATCGCAAGCGACATACCACATCGGATTATCTACCTTGAGCTCCTTAAAATCATCCAAATGCTTGAATAGGCAGCCCGCTGATACAACCGAGTTCCGGGCTTGTTCGGGCGCTTCAAGAATCGGCTCCATATGGCCATAACAAGTTTTGAACTGGAATCCAGGAGCGACTACGGCAAACAGTTCGCGCACGGCCCGATATGCCTCAGGATCACTCGGCTCGTCTGTCATGATTCTGACCTCATTGAGCCGGCCTGTAGTCTCAAAATAGTCATGCAGAGCTGCGATATACTCCTTGATGTCAGCAGCGGATCGCATATATTTATAACAGCCGTCGTTACGATCCAGATAACGCACCCGGATACCATCCGGGTAATCATCCGCGAGCTTGCCGTATCCTTCGGGCTGGTATTGCCATATGCCAGACAAACCGAATAGATCAATAATGCTTGAAATGCCATGCTTGGCGCATAGCTGAATATAACGTTCCATCGGATTGAAATCATACAAAAATGTTCCTGATTTGGATTTTTCTACTCCAATCATACTATACTCAAACAAGTCCGAATAGTAATTCGTTATTCTGAAGCAGCCTTGGCCAGACCACGGAATTTCCGAGGCGATTACGGTAACTGATTTCTGTCCCAATCCGCCCAGACTGGCTACATAGTTCTCCAATATAGCAAAATGTTCATCGCTCCACAGCGTGACTTCATGCTTTCTAGCTATATTGGCATTGTGCTGCCACAGCTCTAGCTGGAACGAATACTCCGCTGGTTCGGGAACAACAACGTTGATCACCTCAAGCTCCACCGTAAGCGAAGCTACCTTTCTTTCATCCTCGAACATCGTCTGCTCAAAAATATGAACATTTCCTTTATAAATCCCAGGGGGAGCCTCTTCCGGAATCCGCAGCTCACACCATACCGATCGCTTCAACCGATCCATCACATGAATCACTTCATCGTGCAGAAGAATATCCGCTTTGTGGATTCCGTCGTCATCTTCCACCATTCCAATTGGGTTCATACTGTAGGTCAGCCCGTCCATATCGTCCATTTCGAACGCTAACCGGTAGTTAGGAAGTGCTCCGTAAGGAGAGAACGCCGGCCTGCGTCCAACGGATAGTGTATGAGGTTCCTTCGCTTGCAGCAGCACCTGAAACGCCGCCCAGTCCCGTCTGCCCGTCGCCAAACGGATCGTCTTCTGCGCAAATAATGGATCATTCCCCGTCATCACTCTATCAAAAGAATTCGGTACGCCCTCTTTCAGCTTAAAGCTTTCCGATTGCAATCCGCATTGTATAGTCATCGTCGTCTCCTTGTGAAAAACAAGGGGTTGCGCGAAACGCATCCCCTTGTTTTCGTTTCCATTATTTTTGGTTGCCCGGCCAAGCAAACTCGATTCCAAGCTTTTTCTTAGTCTCCAGGAATTTCTCATTCCAGTAAGCAAATAATTTGTCATAGCCCAGCTTCTTTTCTTGCTCGATCATGTCATTGAACATCTTCACTACTTCTGCTTCCGATTTAGCAAGGACCATCTTAGCTTCCATGCTCTTTCTGTAATCGGCGATCTTGATGTCGATGGCAGCGATATCGGTTCCGCCATCCGGTTTGATCGCTTCAAAAGCCATCGAATTGTAGCTGTATTTCGCGAAATACTTCTCGGTCTCGCCTTCCCGTTTCTCGAACTCCGATTCCGGAGCCGGGAATGCGGATTGGATCGGAAGCCAGTCCGTGAACCAGTCGAATCCTCCGTATTTTAAAGTCGCTGCATCTGCATCCGCGGCAAAATCTTTATTCCTTTGATCGGTAAACTTAATGAGACCGTTGGCATCATAATCCCACGCGATCCCTTTAGGGCCGTAGGTAACATTAATCGACATTTCGTCTTGCATCAAATATTCGATAAGCTTGGCGATTCTCGCTTCATGCTTCGTTTTTTTGCCAACCATAGTCATGGTCCATCCGGTCACTGGGCTAGGATTAAGAATAGGCGTTTTGCCCCCATCCCCTTTGATCGGGCCAACCGCGACATAGTAGGCTTTGGGATCCGCATTAACGAGCGCATTCCACTTGACCTGCCATGGAAGGTAGGCGAATACTCCACCAGCGTTCACTTTTTCCGTGATTTGCGGTCTCGTCAGCGTCATGCTGTCTTGCGGCAGCAGACCTTCCCGGTACAGCTGATTCAAGAACTTGAATGTTTCCAGCGACTCAGGCTCCCTGAAGCTGTCTACATAATTGCCTTTTTCGTCTTCCCGCTTTGCACCGAAGTATTGGACAAGATGCTCATAGAAAATATAGGCCGGTTTAACTTCGAATCCATTATATTTCAATTTAGCCGCTTTCACTTTACGCAGCGCTTCCAATGTTCCTTCTTTTGTCTCGAAGGCGGCTGGGTCGATATTCAGCTGCGTCATTATATCCTGCCTTGCCCGCAGCGTCTGATGAGTAGGATAAAAGTTGTTCGGTTTCATCTCTTCCGGTGCATAGAAGTAGTTAGGCAAGCCATAGTAGTTGCCGTCACTTGTTTTGAACCAGTTTTGAACCGTTTCAGGCACTTTAAGTTCTGGCGTATACTTGGCAAGCAGTTCATTCATCGGGAAAACATAACCGGACTTCTCCAGCACACCTCGCTGCGGAGTTGTACTTTCCATCGTGATCATATCTGGAATGTCGCCTGCTGCAATCATAGCGGACAGCTTTTCTGGGCTGCCTGATGTGAAATTGATTTCGATGCCCAAATCATCAAACAGCTTTTTATCCATCAGATTAAGCTCTGGGTTCCAATCTCTTTTGTACCAGTCCATAGCTACGAACCAATTCAATTTGATCGGTGTTTTATCCTCCCCTGCCGGCTGCTGGGATGCCTGCGGCGACGTTTTTGGGGAAGTTTGCGGTGGTTCATTCGCGGCATTTGTCCCATTGTTGCCGGAAGATGAACAAGCGGATAATACGGACCCCACCAGAATGAGCGCGAATAACAAGAGCGTGAATCTTCTACCAACAAGCTTCATTGTTGATCCCCTCCATTTATAATGAAAATGCTATGCTAATTTCGCGCCGGAGTAGCCGCTACGATTAACCTTTGATAGAGCCAATCATGATCCCTTTAACGAAATACTTTTGCAAGAATGGATAAATCACAATAATTGGTATGCTGACAACCATCATCATCGCCAGCTTCATCGTCTCAGGACTCACCTTCAGCGCCTGAGTCGGAATGTTCGCTAGCGCAGCCTTGCTAACTCCATTAGCAAAGTCCGCACTCGTGACCATCCGCATCAGAAACAGCTGCACGGTCTGAAGAGAATCGCTCGACGTGAACATCATCGAGTCAAAATAAGAATTCCAATGGTAAACCCCGTTGAACAAGGTGATCGCAGCAAGAACCGGTTTGGAAAGTGACAGAATAAAACCGAAGAATATTCTGTATTCACTAGCTCCGTCCATTCTCGCGGATTCAAGAATCGCATCTGGAATGGTGCGCATGAATGACATGATGATGATCAAATCCCAGACGCTAAACATATTTGGGATGATGTACACCAGCATATTGTTGAGCAATCCAAGCTCCTTGTAGAGCAAGTACGTTGGGATGAGGCCGCCGCTGAAAAACATCGTAATCATGATAATGATCATATATACATTTCGCCCGACCAGATACGGTCTCGACAGCCCGTAAGCAATTAATGCGGTGAACAACACATGGATAAATGTGCCTACAATCGTCCGAAAGCCGGTAACAAAAAACGCCTGATAGATCGTTTCATCGGATAGTACGGCGCTGTAGTTGGCGATTGTGAATTCCCGAGGCCAGAAGTAAACGCCTCCGCGCAAGTAATCCAGGCCGCTATTGAATGAGCCGACAATGGTGAACCAGAACGGTCCTAGCGTGACCACGATGATTGCAATCATGAAGAATACATTTAAGATGTCAAAGGCTTTGGATCGTAATTGACTACTGCTGCTCATCTTCATTCCTCCTTCCTTAGAACAAACCTTTATTCGTAATTCTTTTGGAGACATGGTTGGCAGCTAACAAAAGAATGACGGCAATAATCGATTTGGCGAGTCCGACAGCCGTTGAATAGGAGTATCTCATCGATTCGAAACCAAGCTTATATACATAAGTATCAATCGTTTCGCTTGATTCCCTGTTCAGCACATTTTGCAGCACGAGAATTTGCTCGAACCCGCTATTCAGCAGGGAACTGATTGCAAAGATGAGCATGATGACGATTGTCCCCATTATGCTTGGCAGCGTAATATGCCACATCTTCTGGAATCGACCCGCGCCGTCTATTTTGGCGGCTTCATATAGTTCGGCGTCTACGCCTGCTATAGCGGCGATATAAATGATTGCTCCCCATCCCAGCCCCTTAAGCGTTTCGCCGAGGACAAGAATGTATTTGAAATATTGCGGCTCTGACATGAAATTCAGGGGTTCCTTTATCACGCCGATCGTAAGGAGGATTTCGTTAAGAATACCGTTCGAGGGAGAAAGAATGTTAATAATTAATCCGCCAAAAATAACCCAGGATACAAAATGCGGCAAATACGAAATCGATTGAACAAGTCTTCTAAACTTGTTGTTTGTTATCTCGTTCAACAACAAGGCGAAAATAATCGGAGCCGGGAAAGCTATGGCCAATGCAAGCATATTGATCGTCAGCGTGTTTTGTAATACTTGCATAAAGTTGGGGTCGTTGAAAAACTCCCTGAAATGCTCCAAACCAACCCAATCCGAGCTCGTTATGCCTTGCAAAATGTCGTAATCTTTAAAGGCAATCAGAATACCGTACATAGGAAAGTAGGAGAAGATAAGCAAAAAAACAATTCCCGGCCACACCATGCTTTGAATTTCTAACTGCCCTATAAATTTTTTGTACATGGGTGGACTCCTTTATGATAGCGTTTTCTATATTGTAATAAAGGAGCAGAACGCCTGAAATAGCAGCATTTTGTTTTTAGGTTCATTTTTTTGTTTCTTTGCAGCCAATAAAAAAAACGCAGCCTCATGAAGGCTGCGTTAAAACTTGAAATTCTATTAAAAAGAAAACTGTTTGTCGATATTATACTTTGATTTCATCCGATTAATGACGTAAGTTTCATAGATATCACGTTCCATCGGATCGTCTACGATGTAAACCTCGATTTTTGCCACTTCATCGCGGTGTTTTTTCATCGGTGATACAGAATCCTCGAAATGCTTTTTGATTCTTGGGCGCAGCTTTCTTGCCTTGCCGACAAACAACAGCTCGTCCTTGGCATTGTAAAACATAAAAATGCCACCTTTTTCTCTCGTAATCAGGTGGAAATCGGTAAACCCGAAAATATGGCTTCCTTCGGGGTTCTTCTGTTTAGTAATGCTCACTTCCAGTTTCGGAATAGTGATTGTTATCAAAGTTGCTCACGTCCTTTTTTCCTATTCATCTGAAGATTATACCATGGATTCTATCGTTATTCCTTATCCATTGGATTATGAATATCATCTTTATAGTAATCAAACACGAGCTGCTGCTGCGTACCTCTTACCGCATAGAACACATCAGACAGCTTTTTCCCCCGCTGACTTAGCTCATGCTCAAGCCATTTGCGAGTCAGTCCATGTCGATCCAGATTATCATCTACAATTTCACCATCCATAATTAGCTCTATGGGAAAAGTCTGAGCTCGTCCAACAAGGCCGATATCCTGCTTTGTGGCCAACTGGTAGCCTTCTTTTTTTAGGATGGATACCTTTCCGTTATTTTCCAAAACGGCATACTCCACTTCTTCTAAATTAAATACCCCTTCTTGCCGTAAGGACTGGTCCAGCGAATCCATTGTATATCGAATTTTTCCCATATTATCTTCAAGAACTTTTCCGCCTTCGATAAGTACCGTCGGAGAGCCCGAGATCCAGCTTCTCATTTTACGGCTTTTCAAAGCGGCAATAGACAGCAAAAAAGAAAGGCTTGTAATCAAGACAAGAGCCATGAGTTCATAAGTAAATTTCAAACTGATATTAAACGTTAGATTTGCCGCTATGGATCCCAGAGTAATGGTCGCCACAAAATCATGGAAGGTCATATTGGTGACCGTCTGTTTGCCGAGTATTCTAGGAATGAGCAGCAGTAATGCAACGGTTAATATCGAACGCATTAATATTTCTGTGTAGGCCATAAGTTAATGTCCCTCCCCTCCCATTATGTCCAAGCTGCAGGAAGTTTAACGGGTGGGGATAGGTAGGATGAGGCTCTATCGATGAACTACTTGGAGAGTCGCTTATACAGCTCGATCAGTTTCGGGGAAGTGGACATCTTGCGAATAATGGATACCTCTTTTTGAACAGCCGCTTTCTCTTCCTTGCTTATGAATTTATCCATAGTAAACTCCTTATCATCTGCAAGTAAACGTTGAGGCAGCAGATTTATTGCCAAGTCTACATATTTATAAAATGCCTTAAAGCGCTGCGGATATTGGGCTTTAAGCCTGTTATACTCCGTTAAATATTCACTAAGATCGTTAAAAGGATCCGGTCCTGGCAGCATAGTAAGCGCTAGTAATTTGACTGCCTTATCTTCAGGATATTTTTCACAAAATTTCAGGTAGTTCTGTCTGGCTTGAGAAATATTGTCTGAAGGAATTGAATGGTCCTGATGGAAATTAATTACAGAATCATCGTGAATAAATATCGCTCCATTTTGGGCGGCCCGGTATCCAAGTTCCCAATCCTCCCAGCCAAATCCCAAAAAGTTCTCGTCAAATCCGCCAATCTCCTCAAAAAGCCTTCTCGTCATAGAAGCATTATTCGTAATCAAATTCATCCACGGAAAGTGAAAATTTTCAAATTTATCTCCATAGTTCATCAGAATGTTCTCATAAAAAGGAGTACTGTAGTTCCATTTTTTCAGATGGGTAGAATCAAACATCATGTCAAAAGGCAGAAGCTGTACTTCGGTTCGATCACCTTCTATAAATCGATCTATGAGTTTACCGGCAACAGGATGGTTAGAATAACATTCTTTTAACTGATCTATCTGCTGTAAGGAAAATTCCGGATCAATGATGGTAAAAATACGCTTCAACTTTAAGGCTCCCGAAATAACCTTGCGATCCCCTGACAAGTGATGCTCGACGTGGTTACCTACAAAATCAGGAGAGCATATCATTTCAGCATCTATAAATATAAATGTGGAGCCTGCAGCAATTCGCGCACCCATATTACGAATTTTGGATCGCCCCATGTTCTTACGCGATTGTACATAAATGAATGAATAACCCGGATTTATCAACTCATACAGAGTTGCAGTTGCATCGGATGAATTGTCGTCCAAAAAAACAACTTCCATTTGATCGAGCGGAAATTGTTGTTTATCTAAACAAAGAAGAGAGAAGTAGTTTAATGGACAGCGGTTATGGGAAGGCATGATCATGCTAACGGCGATATTTTTAACGACCTCATTTTGTACCACAATGCCTCTTTCTACATCGCGATAAAAATAAATCCCCTTTTCCATCCCATTCAACTTCCTACGCATATTCGCTTTCAGCTCAGCTTCCGTCCGAGTGGTGGACCATAAGCGGAACTCGCTAACTTCTCCTTTGAAAGCTCCGTATTGGTGCCCTCCAAGGCAAAGAGACGGAAAAAGATGATCAACGACGCAATCGGCGCCTTCATCCTTTCTATGTTGTCCGTTAATATAGAGACGAAGTTTCCGATTGTCCGAAACGATCGCCACATGCTGCCAGCTCGAGAAATCATAAGGATAAACAAGCCTTGCCGGAATATGATTAACGGAATGCTCGTAGACCGAAATCCCATTTGTTCCTACTGAAATGCCGCAGCCAGCGGCACCATAAGGATAAAAATTCGGCCCGACCAAATACCTTTTCCCGATTAAACCATCGTTCCCAAGGCTTCTTTCCGCATCCAGAAGTTGCTCCTCTTCCGCTTTCACCCAAAATTCATACGTAAACGTGTTACTAATCTGGTTTGCCTTGGGGAACATGTTCCAGGTAAATCCATCAAAATACGTCTTGTTGCCGAACATTATGGCGCCTCCTTACCCTTGTGACAAGGGCGAATACGCTGCTTCTCCGAAGCTCATACAGCTACTATATCTATATGATGACTAGAATAACTTCGTATAAGAAAGCTGCCTAATTCGGCATTAAAACAACTTGCGGAACGCGAGAACAAATGAAGCCAGTGACGCCAGAGTCAAAAAGGTCCGAACATGGTTCCACGCCGTCCAACTAACGACATAACGATTCCAAAGCTCGACTCCTTCGGCATTATTAGGGTTGGCTGCTGCCAATGAGTCGTTCAATGGAATATTGAACACAGCTGTTACCAGAACACAACCGATCAAATAAAGCAGGCTGCCCGTAAGCAGATAACCCATTCCTGCTCCTCCCCACTTGATGAAGGAGTAAATTGCCAGAATGACGCAAGCCAATGCCGTCCCGGAAAATATGAAGCCAAACAATGGAGTCAGTATAGAAATATTAATCGATTGCATCGTGGCGATTCCTTGCGCTGAAGGCAGCTTGGCGAGAACACTCATCATGAACGCCGAGAAGGTAAAGAAAAGTCCGGCCATCAAACCGGCGCCTAACGAAGAAAATAACGTTAAAAATTGAACAATTCGATCCATCATAATGGAACCTCCTCAATTTTTTGTAGCGGCGGCATCCCGAGCGTTAAAGTGAAAGTCACTTATCTCGAGGTCAGTTAGTTTGTTTGCACAAGCAAATAATTTTCCAGTTATAAGAATGAATCATTCTATATGTTCAAGCCGGTCACTTACCTCACAAAGATGAATCGATAATTCATCGCCTTCCTTGTCACCCAATACGGTGGCATATCGTTTACGAAGATTCATCCAGCATGCGTTGATCCTCTCCTCCAACGCCTTGCCTCTTTCCGTAGCGGAAATAAGCGATAATCGCCCCTCGACACGGCTCGTGATCAGCCCTTTGAGGATAAGCTTTTCAATCAGCCTTGTTACCGTTGAAGGTTGAAGATGGAGAATTTCTCCTAGCTCCTTTTGCGAAATCCCTTCCTTTTCGAAGACAGACATCATTAAAAAAGCCGATGTCGGCGACAAACCGCTTGCAGCAAACTCATCTTCAGCCATTCGGGTAATAATTCTACCTAGTCTATTTACCGAAAAATACAAACATTCCTTCAAATAAGTATCCAGCATAATACCTGCATCCTTTTACATAAATTGCTTGCGCATACAAATATATTACACCTAGAAAAAAATGTAAAGCCCATTTTGGCAAAAAAAGAACCCGTCTTTGA
This sequence comes from Paenibacillaceae bacterium GAS479, assembly GCA_900105225.1. Lineage (NCBI taxonomy): Bacteria > Bacillati > Bacillota > Bacilli > Caryophanales > Paenibacillaceae > Paenibacillaceae bacterium GAS479. The sequence continues at coordinate 591,721 of LT629764.1, forward strand.
CAGGCTCAATCATTTGAATATTCTCAACTAAAAAAATTCCGTTCTTCTGCGTCCTTCACTACGCGAAATAGCCCGATTCCATTCAAAGGAACGATTGGATTATCGTCTAATCGAAGCCCCTCCGAATGGCTGCTCAAAGCAACGTCAGCGAGCCAGCGAGTGAAAGAAGCTACGTTCATCGATTCCATCTCCTCCCTGCTGAAGAAGCCTGCCGCATCCACTTCCAGTCCGTCTGGAACCGGCTCGCCTGCCACATACTCCATGGAGTATGCGACATATAAGTTATGGATTAAACGTGGCTCGTCTCGCAGTGCTGCGACGCCGGTGACAACAGCTTCAATACCCGTTTCCTCGATAACTTCACGGCGTACTGTTTCATGCAACTGCTCAAGCTGTTCCGCGTATCCTCCTGGATTCGTCCAAAAACCCCGCCCAGGCTCCTGTGCTCGGCGCACAAGCAGCAGCTTGCCCTCTCTCTCGACCAGAGCGCCAACGCCAATGCTATAATTGCCCCAGTGCACAAAGCTGCAGGAGGTGCAGGCTTTTCTCTCTGTGCCGTCAATATCCCGCGTTTCCATCGGCTTGCCGCAAGCGGAACAAAAGTTGACTTCCATCTCTAGTTTCTCCCCTCAATCACTTTGATTCAATCCCATACATTTATCATCCTATACGATACAGCAGGTGTAAATAACGAATGCTTCAAAGGGGCTAAGCGCTTTTTTTCTACTGAAAAGATGGTATGATGAATAACATGTTCAAATGAGTACTAATGTACCTGCACTTACAGAATCGAGGCCTGAATACATGAAGAAATTCAAAAAATTCTATATAGAAGTTACGAGTGTGTGCAACTTGGCTTGCACATTCTGCCCGCCAACCAAGCGGGAAGCCAGCTTTATCAAAGTTGATGATTTCACAAAAAGACTGGATGAAGTAAGACCGCATACCGATTATATTTACTTGCATGTCAAAGGTGAACCGCTGCTGCATCCCAAAATCGATCAACTGCTCGATCTGAGCCATGAGCGTGGTTTTAAAGTCAATATCACGACAAACGGTACGCTGATTACAAAAAATAAAGCCAAGCTGCTGAATAAACCTGCGCTTCGCCAGATGAATTTCTCGTTGCATAGCTTTGATGGCCATATCGGCTCCACCAACAAAGAAGCTTATGTGACCACGATTATTTCGTTCATTAAGGAAGCTTTGGAAACGACGAATATACTATTTTCTTTGAGATTATGGAATCTGCATACCGATAATGCCACAAACCAAGAAAGAAATCGAAATCGCCAGGTGCTTGAAATTTTAGAGCGTGAATTCAATCTCGATTACCAGATCGAAGAGAAATTCGAGCGCGGAAGCGGCCTCAAAATTGCCGAGCGTGTGTACTTGAATCAGGACCATGAATTTGAATGGCCGGATCTGAATGCCGAAGAGGATGACGGCAAAGGCTTCTGCCATGGGCTGCGTAATCAGGCCGCGATTCTCGCCAACGGCACTGTTGTGCCCTGCTGCCTGGATGGCGAAGGCATCATCAACTTGGGCAACATTAATCAGAAACCTTTTGCCGAAATTATTGAAGGTGAACGTGCGAATAAGTTGTATGACGGATTCTCACGCAGAGAAGCCGTTGAAGAATTATGCCGTAAATGTGGGTACCGCAAACGGTTTGGCACTTAGAACGCTCACTGAAATAGCAAAGAGGATCGTCTCTCAACGATCCTCTTTGTCGTTTCAGCGATTTTAACGTTCCGGATAAGTTTCCCTAAGGAATTTCACGGATTGGCGGATGATCGCTTTAAGTACATCCGTATGAATGTCGTCCAGCTTGTTGATATAAACACAGGACTTTCCTGACGTATGCTTGCCGAATTCCAGCAGCAACTGTTCACGTTCCGTGTCACCTGTCGCAAAGTACAGGCTGATCTTCGCTTTTCGCGGCGAGAATCCAACGAGCGGCGCGTCCCCCTCATGGCCTGTAGCATACTTATAGTGATAGGCGCCGAATCCAATAATAGTTGGCCCCCACATTTTAGCGGGATAACCGGTCGTTTCCTCGAAAAGTTCCAGCAGCTTGTATGCGTCTTCGCGTTTTTTCAGGCTATCCACCTGTTCAATAAACTCAATGACACTGGCGTCATTTTCTTTTGTTTTTGGCTCGTACACACTACTCCACCTCTTCCACCGACAGGCCCAATCAAATGCTGGGAGCGATATTCTTCCCCCATCCTATCATGTCATCATCATTGTGGACTAGCGGATATGATACGACGATACTGATTGGACCATCCCAGGACAGAGCCATGCGGTCTTTGCGGTCCGTCAAAATATAATCGTTCCGCTTCCAATTCCTCAATGGTCCCCGTCTCTCCATCCAGATACTCTTGCAGACGCTGCGTCGCCGAGTCGATTCTCGCCAGCAATCCGCCATATCTTAAATCGATCACTTCCCAGCCAAACGGTTTATAGGTGCTGAACCATTGTTTACGATGAGCATTTCTTAGCTCCTTCACCTTAACCTCTAATACAGGAAGCACGTCCTGAACTATTTGCTGTAAGCTAACACGATCATCCTTGTCATAGCTTTCTTTGATCCGGTTGCCAATGTCCGCCTTGATCGACAGCACTTCCGCAAGTTTATGAGGCATATCGAAAATAAACGCCCACGACTCGTTTTGATCCCGATACTCCCCATACTTACTGGCAAGCGTCTCGTAGTATGGCCCAAGATTCATTCCATTTACTTGGCGATCGAACAAACCGATCAAAATATCCTGCCACAGTAAAAACTTCGATGGGTTTGGAGGCAAGTGATGAAATTCCTCTGGATTAACCGGTGTAACGTCCATTGCGGTCAAATCCATAAACGCATCGGCGTCGGCCTTTGTGCAAAAAGCAAACCGCTTATAAAGCTTTTCCATATCCAGCTCTCGGGAATAACCGTGTTCAGCATACAATTGCAAGCCGAGTAGTGCCGAGAATACATTTGTTTCCGTCCCGTTATCACCCCATAATGTAGCGAAAACTTCCTTGATGCCTTGTCGTTTGCAAGCGGTCAATCCTGAATTCGTCGTATTAAAGCTGATTTTATAGTTGACCATCGTACCGCTCCAGGTCCAGATGCCACCTGCAAAAATAACATCGCAACCAAATTCCTTATGTTTGCTTATGAATGTCTCGTACTCTTCCGTATGCTGATGGTAGTAGTCCCAATATACAAGCTGCGCATCCTTCGGCATATCCTTAATCATATCTTCCGTTATGACGGCCTCCGTATCATAATAACCGCCAAATTGAGAAGCAAGCCGGAAATACATATCGCTCCACAGCATAGGCTTAAGCCCTTTGCTCGAGACAATTTCCTTAACCCGGATAAGATGTTCGTTCATAATATCATGTCTTTTGCGGTAGCCGTTGACCGACAAATAATTGCCCAGCCCCAGACTCATCGCTTCATCCATGCCAATGTGGATCCGCTTGCTGCGGAAAGGCGCTGAAATCGCATCTACCATTTCTTCAATAAATGTGTAGGTTTCCTCGTTGCCCACGAGTAGAATATCGGCCGAGTCCTTCATAGGCTCGGCAAAGCTCCATTTAAGTGCTTCCGAAAGATGAGCAAGAGTTTGCATGCACGGAATCATCTCGATTCCAAACAATACTGCATAATCATCACATTCCTTCAGCTCATCATGCGTATAGCGACCTCTCATATAACCAAAATAGGGCCTTGATTTCACCTCGAACGTATCTTCGGTATAAAGCATCATAACGTTCAAACCCATTACAGCCATGATCCGCAGCATTCGTTTGATTCCGTCCACTTTTATAACGCCATTTCGGGAGGCATCAATCATAATACCGTTCATCGTAAACTGCGGCTCTTCCCGGAGCTGGAACGAGTCCCCTTCCGCTAGCGCTTCCATAAACAGCCCTAATGCGCGGAAAAAGTGGATGTTTTCCTGGAATCGGATAAGGCCGCTTCCTTCCTTCAACGAAGCTTCCAGTTGCCCGGATGTTTTTTCAACCTGTATCGGCAAGCCTCCCTCTGCCCACTGGAAGCCCAGTTCCTCCGCCAAAATGCCTATCCCTTGCTCCAGTCCATGAATATCGCCATGAAAAGCTACCTTCAAAGCTCCCATTTTATTACCTCCTCTTGTGGTACATCCAAAACGAATTTAAGCGAGCACCTGAACGTATTCATCCGGCTTTATACCTTCGTATCGAACAAAGGCGCGTTTAAAGGAGTACACGTTTTCGTAACCTATTCGTTGTGCAACGATTTCAATACCTGTTTTTTCACGAAGCAACTCTTTAGCCATCTCCATTCGGAGACGACACACATAGTCATAGAAGTTGATACCGGTTACCTCTTTAAACATTCTAGAGACGCTAGGTACAGACATCTCGAGCATTTCCGCGAGTTTTTTTAGCGACATATCCGCACTTGTATAATGCTGATTCACATAGAGTAACAGCTTGCTCCCAGCTTCCATCTCCGACGATGAGTTGGAGTATCGAATCCTTTCGCAGATCAGCGTCCCTACTTCAAATACGTAACTCCACATCGAGTCAATGTTTTCCAAGCTTGCTTTGATCTCAAACTGCCTGGCGTAAATACCCGCATCAATATTCAGCTCGTACAGCACGCGCAGCATCGTCTCCATCAGCCGTGAAACCAACTGAACTCTGCCAGCAGCAGGTAACTGGCGTTTTTCGTTCTCTGTGTGGATTTCGTCCAAAATACGCGTTAGCGTTTCGAGATTCCCGATTTTTAAATTGTTAATCAGTTGAATCTCCCAGTCGGTTGGATAATAATAATGGTTATTTATATACGTTTCTTGCACTGCGTCAGTCCGGAAGCCTCTACGCGAAAAGAGCTTAACTTGCAAATTTTCATTAGCGGCATAATACGACTTGCTGATGCCGAGCAGCCCTTTTTCAACCGTTCCAGGCAGCATCTCGGGCAGCATATTACAGGCTCGCTGGATGCTTTCGGCCATTTCGGACGAGATCTGTTTCATTCTCTTTTCTCCGAGAAGCTCTGGAGACGATACGATAATCGCCTTATCCGCATTCGTCACCTCAAACAGCTCGTAATGAAGCTGATGCCGATCCATAATCCTTTCAGCAACCATAATCGTGACAATCTCTACTTTTCGAAACAGCTCCAAATCGGAGGGATCATTCATCGCATGAAAGCTGACCAACATCGTACAGTAATACTTCTCTTCCGTATAATTAAGTCCAAACTTCTGCAACCCGTTCCTATGCTGGTCCTCTGTAAAATAGCCTTTCAAAAGGCGAAGCAACAAATTCGACTTCGCGGCGCTCTCATAATCCTTTATTGCCTGCTGCAGCGAATGGTTTTCGTCAATCAGACGATCGAAGGACTTCTCAATTAACTTGTACTCAGAGCCGAGATCGTCTTTGCGAACGACACCGGAAAGCTTATTTAACAATACTTGCAGGGGCCGATAACTAATGATGGATAATAGGAAAGCTGAAGCAGTACCGATAACAACCGAAATTAAAATAGCTAGAAGTGAACTGAACAAATTTTGAATACCAATTACATTTTTGTCAGGGTAGGTTAACGTATACTGCCAATCGCTGACTTGGGATGGCATCCGTACTTCGTACGTCGATCCTTGATTACCGCCGGCTTTAATGTAATCATGCTGATAAACGAGGGTATCATTAGCCTTAATTAAAATCTTACTCGACTCGCCGCCGCCAAAACGCTCCATGTAATCGGTCAAATAAACGATATCAACAAATAGAATCAATGAGGCACGCGGGTTATTCACAACTTCCAGACTTTGCAAAACCGGAATAACCCGCCTTTTTTCTTCTCCAAGCTTAATTGTAGTCGGCTGTAAAATGTTAAAATATTCATAATTCGGAAAGGACTCATTAAGTCGCTTCCGTGTAGCTTCATCAAATGAGGCTACGGATGTGAAAAATTCATCTTCTGCAAACTTGCCCCATGAGGAAATAACGAGCTCTTTTTGTGGAAAAACGAGCGCTCCAAAGGGAAGAATACCTAGACTATTGATCGCATTCGTTAAGTCCTTGCGGATCTCGATCAGCTTAACTATATCGAATTCCTGATCATATACATCTGTATTCTGCATCAGCTTTTGAACCCATGATTGCTCGCTCAGCATGTTGCTCAAGCTTTTCAATTGAGTTAATTTACTGTCTACAACATCCGCGATTCGCTTAGAGTCGGCAACATATTTTTCAGTTGTTTTGCGTTGCTCTTCCAGTATATTTCTATGCATATTCAAAGCACTGAACACGATAATGGGAATGATTAATATGGCCGTATAAGACATAAATGTTCTACGAAATGTACTGCTGGCGAAGTGTTTGCTGTGCAATGACCGCCCCTCCTTCGCTCTATCTGTATCTAGTTATTGGATCTGGTTATATCGGTCATGCAATTGCTGATCAATTTCGATCAGCTGATCAAGCCCAAGTTTCTTCAGCTCAGCGATATATTGATCCCAATCATCCAATGATTTCTGACCGAGCGCCAGCTTTGTTGCAAGTTCCAGAGAATAAGTACTCAAATTATTCATGATTTTCGTTTTTGCTTCCAGCTGTTGATCATTCGGAATTGCCAAATATTTGTGATTCATATTGACGTAGTATGGCTTATACTCCATAATCGCTAACTCATGATCTGCTTTATGCTTTGGCACATTGGTCAGCTCGGACTCTAAGTTGGCAAATTGCACACGTGGGAAGATGCCATCGCCGTATATCGCGCCCCCCGTAACCAGCTTGGATTTTGCTTTTTCCTCATCGTTACCATTATCAATAAAAACTTTTGCCCCGCCATCAAATTTATAGGTTTGACCTTCGATGCCCCAATAGAGAAGATCCGCATATTTTTCGGAATAGATGACATCGAAAAATTTGATCGCTGCCTCTACATTCTTCGCATCCTTCGTAATCCCATACTTCGACCAGACTAGGAAGGGATCTTCCAACTGGGCTGCCGGAGTAATGCCGTCAACCGCTTTAAGCGGCATGAGCGGAAGATATTCGCCCCCGCCTAGAATTGTAGGTTCCAGCCACATTTCCAAATTGTAATCGCCTAAAGACGCGACCTTATTGTCGGCTACTTTTTGCTGAACGAGCTCATTTCTTCCGCTAATTAAACTCGTATCGATGATCCCTTCTTTGACTAGCTGCTGCATATAGCGGAAGTAGTCCTTAATACCGTCCTGGTACCACGGTGAAACTACCTTCTTGTTTTCCACATCAACAGCGGTTACTCCCGAGCCAAGCCCGAACCACTGCGCGATCGGGCCGGCAAAATTGCCGGGATTGTATACTAAAACCTCATCCTTCTGCCCGTTGCCGTTGGCATCTTGATCTTGAAGCGCTTTCAATGCTTGCCGGTATTCATCCGCAGTTGTAGGAACAGGGATTTTCAGCTTTTCAAGCCAATCTTTGCGGATGAGCATGGTTAGGCCTACAGGTGCCGGTTTATTCTGTTGGTATGTTTTTTTGTGTAAATCACTGAACCAATACAGTTTCCCGTCAGGTGAAGTCGTTGTCTTTTCGGCAAAAGGAAAATCTTGATCATACATCTTTTTAATGTTTCCATTGCTGTATTTTTCGATAAGCGGCTTCAAATCGAGCAGAACACCCTGCTTCGCCAAGTTGAGGACTGTCGTATCGTCCAGAGCGGATAAATTCACGATGTCGGGAAGGCTGCCCCCTGATGCCATTCTTGTTTTGATCACAACGTCATACTGCTCAGTGGGCACCCTCTCATATTCCAATTCCAAGCCGGCAGTGTCAAAGAGCTTATCAAGTTCCTTCCAAACCGGATACTGCTCCCTATCCTCGAATTTGATAACTTTATTCCCTTTAGTTGGACCGAGCAGCCGAAGCTTGCTCCCCTCTTTGCTCCCTCCCGTTGCAGATGGTTCCTCGCTATTTTTCGGCGTATTTCCGTTGCTGCATCCACTTACGGCGGCAAGCGCCAACGTCAAAACAACAGTGCAGGTGAATGAATTTTTCCACTTTACCACTGGTAATTCCTCCCTTGTTTATGTTCTATTTTTTCGGGTCTATTCTTTTAATGAACCAAGCAGTGCTCCCTTCATGAAATATTTCTGAAAGAAAGGATAGGTGAAAATAACGGGCAGCGTCGTAAACACGATAATTGAATATTTCAATTGAATGTTCGACAGCATCGTAGCTACTGCGTTGCGGGTCTCCTCAAGGGACAACAGCTTTAAATCAACCGTTTGCTGG